>CAVZMC010000034.1:0-136897 GCA_963776125.1 uncultured Acidobacteriaceae bacterium
ACCAACCGCGCTCCGTTTGACCTGCCGGAGGCGGAATCGGAGCTGACCGCCGGCTTCCATACCGAATACAGCGGCTTTCGCTGGTCATTGTTCTTCCTGGCTGAGTATTCGGCAATGATTGCGGTCTCCTCCATCGCGGTGACGTTGTGGCTGGGCGGCTGGCTGCGTCCTTTCACGGATTGGCTGAGCGGGGACACCTGGGACATGGTATTCGCTCTCATCCCCGGGCTCAGCTTGCTATTCCTGGCGGGAATGTGTTTCTACAGCACGACGCGCATGCCGAAGCATCCATCCTTCCGCATTCAGACCGCCGGCCTCGCGGGATTTGGCGTGGTCCTGGCGGCGGCCGGCGTGTTACTGTTCGTGCCGCCGGTCCGCGCCTGGGTCCAGGATATCTTTTGGTTCTCGGCCAAAGTCGCGGTTTTTATGTACCTGTACATCTGGTATCGCGGAACATTCCCGCGCTACCGCTTTGACCAGCTGATGAAGGTCGGTTGGAAGATACTGCTGCCGATTGGAATTGGCGTTCTAGTGTTGACCGCCATTGCGGGAGTGTTCTTCTAAACTATGCAGCCCGTAGCCACAACGTTTTTCTTCTATATGCTGTCGGGGCTGGCCATTCTGGGCGGCGTCCTGGTGATCACGCGCAAGAACGCGGTGCACTCCGCGCTCGCCCTGATTCTCTCCCTGCTCGCATTGGCCGGCCTCTATCTCATGCTTTATGCCCCATTTGTCGCTGGCGTCCAAATCATTCTCTATGCCGGCGGAATCATGGTGTTGTTCCTATTCGTGATCATGTTGGTCAACCTCGAGCGTTCGCAAAAAGAAGAACAGTTCAACCAGCAGTGGATCGCGGGCCTGCTCGCGGCGGCCGCGCTGGGCGCTCTGTTCATCGCAATCTACGTGAAGGGTCAGAAGCTGTTTCCGCAGAGAATTCTGCAGATGCCCGAGGAATCGAATACCCAGCAGGTGGCCGTGCTGTTATACGGAAACTATATGTTCAGCTTCGAAATCGCCTCTTTATTGTTGCTGGTGGCAATCATTGGAGCGGTCGTGATGGCGAAGAAACGTATTTGATTGAATTACAGCCGCAGAGACTTAGCTAGCTACGTCTCTGCGGGGAATGCTTATGGCTCCTATCGGCACAATCCATTACTTGGTTGTCGCGGCCGCGCTCTTCATCCTGGGCGTGATCGGCGTGTTGACCCGGCGCAACGTGGTCATCGTGCTGATGTCGATCGAATTGATCCTGAACGCCGTGAACCTGAACCTGGTGGCGTTCTCGCGCTTATGGGGCCTGCACGGCCAGGTGTTCGCGGTTTTTGTGATTACCGATGCCGCCGCCGAAGCCGCCGTCGGCTTGGGTATCCTGATCGCCTTCTTCCGCAACAAAGAGACGGTCAACGTGGACGAAGTGAACCTGATGAAGTGGTAGGAAGCGGCCTTTAGCAATGACTGACGACCGACGACTGAAATGCTCTTTCTAGACCACATTTATCTAATCCCGCTGCTTCCCGCCTTCGGCGCGGCCATTATGTTTTTCTTCGGCCGCAGGCTGCAGAAGGCGACGGTCAGTGCGGTTTGCGTAGGCGCGGTCGCGTTGGCTTTCGTGTTCGCCTGCGGCGCCGTCTGGCAATACACGCACTTGACCGGCGCCAGCGCTCGTCAGCCTTACGAAAAGATCTTCTACACCTGGCTGGGCACCGACACCGGCCATCTGAACTACGTCAAACAAGATGGATCGCTCGCGCCTTTCCATGCCGATGTCGGCGTCTTGCTCGATCAACTTTCCAGCATCTGGCTGCTGTTCGTCACCGGCGTAGGGCTGCTCATCCACATCTATTCGATCGGCTACATGGCGCACGAAGGCGGCTACTACCGCTTTTTCGGATACCTGAATCTCTTCATGTTTTCCATGCTCACCCTCATCCTGGCGAATAATTACGCCTTGCTTTTTGTTGGGTGGGAAGGCGTAGGCCTGTGCTCGTATCTGCTTATCGGATTCTATTTCCATCGCAAATCCGCCAGCGACGCGGCCAACAAGGCATTCATCGTCAACCGCATCGGCGACGCTGGATTCCTGCTCGGCCTGTTCGCCATTGCCTGGTATTTCGGCTCGATTCAATTCACAACGGTCACCCACATGGCGCGCAGCGGGAGCTTCGCGATCGGCGATCCCATCATTACCGCCGCCGCCTTGCTTCTTTTCGTTGGCGCTTGCGGAAAATCGGCGCAACTGCCGCTCTACGTCTGGCTGCCCGACGCCATGGAAGGTCCCACCCCCGTGTCCGCCCTGATCCACGCCGCGACGATGGTCACGGCTGGGGTTTATATGGTTGCCCGATCGAACGCGTTGTTCGTGCTGGCGCCCACGGCGATGAAAACGGTTGCGATTATTGGCGCGCTGACTGCGCTGTTTGCCGCGTCGATTGGCCTGGTGCAAAACGATATCAAGCGCGTGCTCGCCTACTCTACGGTTTCGCAATTGGGATATATGTTTCTGGCGCTAGGCGTGGGCGCATTCACCGCTGGCGTGTTCCACGTCTTCACCCATGCCTTTTTCAAGGCGCTGCTATTCCTTGGCTCGGGCTCGGTCATTCACGCCATGAGCGGCGAGCAGGACATGCGCAATATGGGCGACCTCTACCGCCGCATCCCTACAACCCATTGGACGATGTTCATCGCAACTCTGGCCATCGCGGGAATCTTTCCGTTCGCCGGATTCTTTTCCAAGGACGAAATCCTCTGGCAGACCTGGACCAAGGAATGGGACGCCTATCGCATTTTGTGGCTGATCGGCTTCGCCACCGCGCTGATGACTTCCTTCTACATGTTCCGGCTAATGTTTCTGACCTTTCATGGCAGCTCGCGCATGAGTTCCGAGGTTGAGCATCACGTGCACGAGTCGCCGAAATCAATGACGATTCCACTGGTCATCTTGGCGATTTGCTCGCTCTCCGCGGGCTGGCTCAGTTGGCCGCATAGCCTGGGTGGTTCCGCGCGCTTCGAGAAGTTCCTCGAACCGGTATTCGCCAACGAAGCGCAAGTTTTTGTGGAAGAGGGCAAAGCCAAACAGCTGGCCGCCGGCGAGAAAGAACAGGAGCATACCAGCCCGACCGAATATCTTCTAATGGGGCTTTCCTTGGCGGCAGGTATTACGGGGTGGGGTATGGCGTGGCAGGCTTATCGCGATGCCGGCCGCGGCTATGTCGAGCCCATCGCCGCCAAGGCGCCGCCGCTCTACGACGTTCTCTTGCACAAGTACTACGTGGATGAAGGCTACGACCACGTTTTCACCGGCCGCCGTAAGTTGGGCAAGGTTCGCCTGGGTGTACTGGGATTGGGCGAAGCCTCTTCTTGGTTTGATTCCCATGTAATTGATGCGATTGTCAACGACGCGGGATGGATCACGCGTGCGACCGGCAGCTTCTCCAGCTGGTGGGACAAGTGGATCATTGACGGCATCGGCGTCAACGGACCGGCGACTCTGGCGCGACTGCTGGCGATCCCTGCGCGTGCATTGCAGTGGGGCCTGGTGCAGTGGTACGCGCTGGTCATGGTCGCAGGATTGTTAGGGTTCGTTTTTTACTACGCGTGGCATTGAAACGAGGAAGCACCGTAGAGACGTAGCCAGCTACGTCTCTACAGCCGAGACATTATGCAAGATCACATTCTCTCCATCATTCTTTTCACGCCGCTGGTTGGCGCCCTGCTGCTGCTTTTTGTGCCAAGCGGCAACAAGAACGCCATCCGCTGGATCGCGAACATCTTCGCTCTCGCCGGCCTGCTGGTGTCCATCCCGCTGGTGCCCATGTTTTGGGAGCAGCGCTTCCAGCCCGGCTTCAAGTTCCTGGAAGGCGCTCCCAACAACTGGATTCCCTCCATCGGCGCGGGGTACTTCCTGGGTATCGACGGCATTTCCTTCCTGCTCATCATGCTGACCACGCTGCTGGGCTGGATCTCCATCCTCTCCTCGTGGAGCGCCATCGAGAATCGCGTCAAGGAATACTACATTTGGTTTCTCGTTCTGCAGACCGGCATGTTGGGCGTCTTCATGGCGCTGGATTTCTTCCTCTTCTTCGTTTTCTGGGAAGCCATGCTGGTGCCGATGTACCTGTTAATCGGCATCTGGGGCGGGCCGCGCAAGCTGTACGCCGCGATTAAGTTTTTCTTGTATACGCTGCTCGGCTCCGTGCTGATGCTGCTCTCGGTGCTCTTCCTGTACTTCTACAATTTCCGCCAGACCGGGGTTTACACCTTCAGCATCCAGGCCTTCTATCAAACCGCGCCGAAAATTTTCCACGACCCGGCCTATGGCCCAAAATTTGCGATCTTCCTGTTCCTGGCTTTCTTCGCCGCCTTCGCCATCAAAGTCCCGATGTTCCCCTTCCACACCTGGCTGCCGGATGCGCACGTGGAAGCGCCCACCGCGGGCTCGGTCATCCTGGCCGGAGTCTTGTTGAAGATGGGGACGTATGGCTTTATCCGCTTCGCCCTCCCCTTCTTTCCAGACGTCGTCATGCATCCCAAAGTTCGCGGCTGGATGATGTTCCTTTCTATTGTCGGAATCATCTACGGCGCGCTGGTCTCGTTGATGCAGAAGGACATGAAGAAGCTGGTGGCATACTCCTCCGTCAGCCATCTTGGCTTCTGCACGCTGGGAATTTTTGCCCTCACTCCCCTGGGACTGAGCGGATCGGTGCTGCAGCAAATCAATCACGGTATCTCCACCGGAGCGCTGTTCTTGATCGTCGGCATTCTGTACGAACGCCGGCACACCCGTGAGATTTCCGAATACGGCGGTATTTCGAACGTCATGCCGTTGTACGCCACCATCACCATGATCATGTTCCTCTCATCCATGGGATTGCCGTTGCTCAACGGTTTCGTCGGCGAATTCACCATTTTGCAAGGCACCTTCATGGAGAGGCAGATTGCCGGGCATCCCGGCTACTTCTGGGTGGCATGGGCTGTGCCCGGCGTCGTCTTGGCCGCAGCCTACTTGCTCTGGCTCTATCAGCGAGTCTTCTTCGGCACGGTCACCAATCCCAAGAATGAAAAGCTGCTCGACCTGACGCCGCGCGAAGTGCTGACCTTTGCCCCACTGCTCATCATGGCTTTCTGGATCGGCCTGTACCCCAAGCCGTTCTTCGAAATTCTGGAGCAGCCGGTGAATCAAATCGTGCAAACCGTGCGCCCCGGGTATCCGCGGGAAGGCGGCGTCAATGCCATGGTACAGCCTGCGTACCAACTAACGCCCGCTCCTGTGGCCCTTGCGGCTACAGCGCCGCTAACCTCTGACAGCGCGAAAGGGAAGAGATAAGTGATCGGCAACATGACATCCATGTTCGGCAGGCCGGACTACTTGTTATCACTGCCCATCATCATGCTGTCGCTCTTCGCGCTGGGCATCCTGCTGATCGATCTGCTGTTGCCGCCGGAGTGGAAGTGGATGGACGCGCTCACAGCATTGGTGGGAGTGGGTTTTTCGGCGGCGAGCCGTACTCAAGATCCGGCCAGCCCAGGCCGCGGCCGAGGCCAGCGGCCGGTCACTGAAGTGGGCCTTCATGAACTCCGTGATCATGGACCACTTCGCAATTTATTTCTTCTATCTCTTCCTCGCTGGCGCCGCCATCACCATTCTGGTTTCGGTGCGCTACATGGAGATCGAGCGCGAGCACCACGGCGAGTTCTACGCTCTGATCCTGTTCTCGGTCGTCGGCATGATGTGCATGGCCTCGGGCTACGACATCGTGCTCATCTTCATCGGCCTGGAAGTCATGGCGATTTCCACCTATGTCCTGGTCGGCTTCCTGCGCACCGATCGCCGCTCCAACGAGGCCGCGCTGAAGTATCTGCTGCTCGGCGCGTTCTCCTCCGGCATATTCGCCTACGGCCTCTCGCTGATCTACGGTCTCACCGGCAGCACCAATCTGCTGGTCATCGGCCCACGAATGGCGCACGATTTCGCCTCTCATGGCAACCAGGCTGACCCCGTGACCATCCTCGCGGTGCTCACGACCTCAGTCGGTTTGCTATTCAAGATTGCCGCCATCCCTTTCCATCAGTGGGCGCCGGATGCCTACGAAGGTGCGCCCACAAGTGTCGCCGGATTTATGTCGGTGGCCGTCAAAGCCGCCGCCTGGGCCATGCTGCTGCGCATTTTCCTTTTCGGTTTTTACGCGCTGCGCTCGGTTTACGTTCCCTTGCTGATCTTCGTCTCCATCGCCACCATGACCGGCGCCAACCTGGCGGCGCTGACGCAGAACAACCTCAAGCGCCTTCTGGCTTATTCTTCCATCGCCCACGTCGGCTACATGCTGCTCGGCCTGATCGCTGGAAACACCCTGGCCCCCTCCGCCGATGGCGTGAAAGGTATCCTGCTCTACCTGCTCGTCTACACCTTCATGAACCTGGGCGCGTTTGCCGTGATTGCCTCGCTGCGCCAGCGCAATGTGATTGGCGACGAGATCGACGACATCGCCGGCCTGTTCTCCCGCGCTCCTACCGAAGCCGTGCTGATGCTCATCTTCCTGCTCTCGCTGGCCGGCATTCCGCCGCTCGCGGGCTTCTATGGAAAATATTTCATTTTCCTGAGCCTGATCGAAACCGGGCACTACGTATTGGCTTCGCTGGCCGTGTTGTATGCGGTCTTTGGCCTCTACTACTACATGCGAATCGCCAATGCCATGTTCATGCGCGAGGCCGAGGACAAGACCCCCTTGCCGGTCAGTCCCGGCATGCGCCTGGCTCTGGGCATCACCGCCTTCGCCACGGTTTACATCGGCATCCTGCCCGAGCAGTTCATCCGCGCCGTGAATTGGTCTTTGGGAATCGTGCAGACTACATCTGTGGCGAGTTTGATGCGGTAAGGCTCGATCGACGACCAACGACAAGCGGCAATGCCTGAAGACCCTTCCAATAAGAAACCGAGCCCCTGGGTGCAGATGGCCAGGTACAGCGAGTTGGCCGTCATATTCCCTGCCGCCACCGTCGTAGGCTGGCTGATCGGAACGGCGCTCGACCACTGGCTGAAAACCCGGTGGCTCTATCTGGTGGGACTGCTCTTGGGGATTGCCGCGGGCTTTATCCAACTAATCCGGACGGTAAGTTCGTCCGAAAAGAATCAGTGAAGTCCTGAGGTTGTCATTTCGAGCGGAGCGAGAAATCTGCGTTTTCGCGCGGCCCGGCAAACAGCGGATTCCTCGTCGATGCGCTCAGAGTTTACGACCTCTTCGTAGCGCCGGCGTCTCGCCGGCTGTCGTGGGGCGTCCCGCCCCCACGATCCATTGCTAACGGTAACGCCTTCGTATCGGCGTGAACTCAGCGGTGCGACAACTTGCAAGTTCCGCCTACTTCTCCACCCGGATAAACTCCCCCGTC
This sequence comes from uncultured Acidobacteriaceae bacterium, assembly GCA_963776125.1. Classification (GTDB taxonomy): domain Bacteria; phylum Acidobacteriota; class Terriglobia; order Terriglobales; family Acidobacteriaceae; genus PALSA-270. The sequence goes on from CAVZMC010000034.1 coordinate 7,384, forward strand.
GTCCCATCGACGTCGACTTTCAGGCTCGCATCGTCGCGGCTGCGGCCATAGAACACGTGCCAGATCAATTGACCGGTCGGCCGGCTCCAATCGAGCAGGTAGAGCACTGGCGTATCGGGATTCTTTTCCAACAGCTTGTCGCCGCCGTGTTTTTGCGCGACTTCGAATGCCTGGTCGGAGTCCACTTTGATGAATGCGATCTGAAAAACTTGCGTCGACGAATTGTTCGCCGAATAACTGTCTTCCACGCCCGGAGTGACGCCCCGCGCCGGCGCATCGGAGGTATCTTCCCCGGACCAATCGTAGGGCTTGGCGTGTTGCTGCGCCGCCGAAGCAAACGAACCGCGCCACACCGCCGATTTGCCGCCCTGGCCTTTGCCATCCGCCGTAAGTTGCGATTCCAGTCGGAAAGGTTGTGCGTCCGGCGCCCAACCGCGCGCGGCGCCGTAAAGCCTCTGGAAAGCCATGCGCCCGGTGATGAACTCCGCCGGCTTGGGCTGCGGCTTCTCCGCGGGTTGCGACGGCGGCGACGAACATCCCGCCAAAAACGCAATCGCCAGCATCGTCGTCACTGCGCCCAGCTTCCTCATCGTTTTGCCTTTCGTATGCGGAAATGATTGCAATCGCGGAAACAACCGATCATCCTACTAAATATATTCCTGCGAGGTGCGCTGTGGAACCACCCCTCAAACGATTGACTGATGCAATCGCCGCAGTCACTCGCTGCATGAGCGCCGCGGATCTGGCGCGCCATCCCGCGGGCAAATGGAGCGCGGCCGAGGTGCTGGAACATCTTTATCGCACCTACACCAGCACGGCCAAAGTTTTCACGCGCTGCTTGCAAGCCGGCCATCCGCTGGTGACGCCTCCCACGCTGAAGCAGCGGATCGCGGCCGCCGTAACCACGGGCCTCGGGATTAGGCCCGGCAAACGCGAGGCGCCGGCCTATACCCGCCCGCAAGGCATGCCGGTGGAAAAGCTCTTGGCGGAGATTGAAGGTCAGATTGCCGCTATGGACGCAATCATTTCGCAATGCGAAGACCGCTATGGGAAACGGGTGAAACTGCTCGATCATCAAATATTGGGGCCGCTAACCGGTAAGCAGTGGCGAAAGTTCCACTGGGTGCATGGCTGCCATCACATTCGTCAAATTGAGCGGTTGCGGGTGTCGAAGTCGTGACCTGCCGCCGCACCGCCAAGGACTGCCCTTGAGCGGAGTTGCCGGCGTCCTCGCCGGCTCTCCCGTGGGCGTCGCGCGCAAGGTTATTTCTGGTCTGAGGATTTCTCTCCCGCTTTGCGAGCTTCTTCCTTCATGTCGTCGAGCTGCTTCTGAGCGTCGTCCAGCGCCTTCTGCTTGTCGGCAATCTGTTGCTTGTACTGTGCATCTTCCTTGTCCCACGCGGCGGAGTTGCGCAGGCGATCGCCGGCGTCGGCGTAGAATGTGGCGGCGCGCAGCCGGTATTCGCGTTGGGTCACATCCAGCTCGCGCGCCAGCAAGTCAATTTGATCTTTCTGCGCGTCAAGTTTTTTCTTCCACTCGTCCTCGGTCTTCTGCTTCTCCTTGCTTTTCTCGTCTGTGTCCTTGGCATCGGCCGAGTCCTCGGTCTTTTGCGCCGTGTTGTCCGCGGACTTGTCCTCGTCCGGCGCATTGCCCACCACGCTCAGGCCGTCGTTCTTGGGCAGATTGTCGTTGTCATACTTCTTGTTGGCCGCGGGCGGTTTCCCGTCATCCTTCGCTTTGCGAATCGAACGGGCATAGTCGCCGAGCGAATCGGTCTGCGCCCCCGACGGGACGGCCAGCATGCCCGCCACCACCACTCCAGCAAGCCAAATGTACGCCATGCGCTTCATACGTTTCTCCATCCTTATGGCCCGCTCCGTTCGCCTATTCGCGAGCGGCGCCGGCCAGAATTCCAAGACTTAGGTTCCCGCTGCGGCGCTCATGGCCCGATCGGTGGTGAGAAATCCGCCAATCGTCCGGTCCAGCTGCGCCGCTTCCGCGGCAATGTCGGCGGCCAATTGCCGTGCCAATTGCTGGTCGTGGCCGCCCTCAATCTGCTGCGCATATCGAGTAATCGTGGTCAACGAATTACGCAGCCCCAGCGCCATTTCCGCCGCCATCTCGCGTTGCAATTCCTGCCGCCGCCGAATCTGCGCCATCTCGCTTTGGTCGTTGATCAAACACGCCGCTCCCAAAGCCTCGCCGCCGGGCGCGTGCACTGCGGTCACCGTAATATCCAGAGTGCGCTGGCCTCCCACCGGCGTGACGTATTGCGCCGTGAGTCGCAGAAACGGCGCTCGTTCCCGCAAACCGCTCTCGATGGCCGCCGCCACATTCTGGCTCGCGCTTCCCGGGGCCACGGTTCCCGCCGCTTCCCGGAAAATCTGGGAAACCCGGATTCCCACTGGCGACGCGAACCCCAAAATCCGCTTGGCCGAAGCATTGGCTTGCCGCACCAGCCCGTCCGGGCTCAGGAACATCACGCCGCTCGACAGGTTTGACAGTATGGCCGCGCTGATGTTTTCCGAAGTCTTGGCCCGCCGCCGTTCCACCTGATGCTCGCTTTCCAGTTCATGCTTCTGCTGCTTGAGCTGCTGGATCACGGCGTTGTAAGTGTGCATCGGCAGAGTTTCCGCCGCGGGCGCGTCTGGCTCAAGGGACGCGTCCATGCCCAGGCTGCGCCGCATCCGCCGTATGAGGAATGCTCCCACCGCGAAGGCCGAAGCCGTGGCCACAAACACCAGCAACATGCGCAGCACAATGGGGTTGGCCAGCAGCCTCACAGCAACCCCCAGTACCAGCGCAAGAAACTGTCGCCGAAAAACAGCGCGACCATCGCCATGCTCCCGAGAAAGACGCCGAACGGCATCTGGTGCCGGCGTAATGCAATGGCGGCCGACTCCCACCCCTTACGCCGCGCCTCGCGGCCCGACTCATGATGACGCGCCATGCGCCGCCGCGTGCGCTTCACCCACACCGCCAGCACCGTCCACAGTCCAAACAGCGATCCCGCAATGGAGCCGGCGAACAGCGTGAAAATTGTCAGCTTCAGCCCCAGAAACGCGCCCACCATCGCCATCAATTTGACGTCGCCAAAGCCCATCCCTTCAACACCACGCGCCCGCAAATAAATCGCCCCCGCGCCGTAGATGAACGACGCTCCAACCGCGGCCCCCAACAGCGCGTCCACCAGCGAGAGCAGATGCGATGAAATCTGAGCGTTGCCAGGTAGAGAAATCAGTCCCGGCAGCAACTGCGAAGCCAAATCATTTACCGGAACGAACAGGCTGAAAGCCAAGCCCAGCGCCAGCCCCGACAAGGTCAATTTGTCCGGCAGCAACTGCGTCTCGGCATCGGTAAAGATCAAGCCCAGCAGCAAAAAGCCGAACGTACAATATTTCAGCGTGGCCAGGGTGAGTCCAAAATGCGAATAGCAAGCCAGGAAGAGGCCGCCGGTAAGCAGCTCCACTACCATGTACCGCGGAGTAATGCGTGCCTTGCAGTTGCGGCATTTGCCGCCCAGCATCACCCAGCTCAGCACGGGCACGTTGTCATAGAAGGCGATAGCCCGTTTGCAGTGGGGACAAGCCGACCCCGGTCGCACCACCGATAAATCCAGCGGCATACGGTAGATACACACATTCAGGAAGCTGCCGAAAGCCAGCCCCGTCACCAAAATCGCAACTGCAAACACAGGATCCACCGTCTCCTTGTGGCGCCACCCGGGCAGAGTTCTCCGTCCAGTTTGCTCGATTATACGGCCCGTGCGGGACGGGCCCGTAGGTACCAAAGTGCTAGACACGAAAGGGCAAACCGCCGGACTTGTAGGAGCAGCGCGTGCCTCTCGGACCGCCCAAAGCTTGCATCGCCCTAAATCATTCGTAGCGCAACGCCATCAACGGGTCTACTCTGGTTGCCCGACGCGCTGGGAAGTAGCACGCCAAGGTGGCCACTGCAGTCAATACAGCCGAAACGCCGACGAAGGTTACCGGATCGCTCACACTCACCCCATAAAGCAGGTGTGAGAAGCTAGACAGCAGCCGGGCAAGCAGGAGCGCGATCGCTGCCCCGATTGCCAGACCGATAACAGCCAGCCGAAGCCCATGTCCAATGATCATGCGAAAAACGTTCGCTCTCTCCGCGCCCAGCGCCATGCGAATGCCAATCTCGTGCACTCGCTGCGCCACCGAATAAGAAATCACGCCGTAGATTCCAATCGAAGCCAGCAGCAATGCCAACCCTGCAAATGTCCCCAACAGGATCATAGGAAATCGCTGCGCAGACATGGACTGCGAAACGAATTCCTGCATGGTTTGGACGTCATAAACCGGCTGGTCGCTACCCGCGCCATAAACCGCCGCTTTGATGGCGGGCATAATCGCCTCGGTATCGAGTGGCGTGCGGACAGCTACCGTAATCATCCGGTAAAACAACGCCGCCCAGTCGTCTGGAAGCTGGTACAGCGAAGCGTAGATCTCGTTTACGGTATAGCGATTTTGATCGTCCAAACCCCACTGCTTGACGTGCCCCACCACACCGACCACGCGCACCGTCCCCCAGTGCGGGATTGTCATGGACTGGCCCACGGGGTCCTTGCCAGGAAAATAGGTGTTCGCCAGGATGCTGTCGATCACCACTACCCGCTCGGAGTTGGTGTTGTCCTCCGGCGTGACATAACGCCCTCGAAGCAGAGGCACTTTCATGGTCTGGAGGTAATCCGGCCCCGTCCAGTAGAAGAGCGCGCGTGGTGCCTCCGCCATGGATGCCGGTGTCTGTGAGCCCGCCCAGAACGGCCCGATATTGCTCTGATTGCTGACTGGAACCAGCACGGTAAGGTCCGCCGATTGCACGCCCGGAATTTGGCGGACGCGATCGAGCAACTGTTTGTAAGCAATCCTCATGCTTGAGCCTGTCTTGGTCACGGAAGGCGAAAGCCCAACTTTGAAAGTAATGACGTGCTGCGCGTCGAAGCCGGGATCGGCCGCCCACAAGTTGCGAATCGTACGAAACAGCAGGCCAGCCCCGGTCAGCAATACCAGCGTCAGCGCCATCTGGAAAATCACCAGGCCACTTTGCGCGCGATGGTGGGCGCGCGTAGAGCCGCGCTCGCCCTCCTTCAGCGAGGTTTGCAGCTCAACGCTCGAACTCTTCAGCGCGGGCGCAAGACCAAACAGCACCCCCACCGCAATCGAAATCCCAAACGCGAAAAGCAGGACAGAAACATCCACCCTAATGTCCTCGCTACGCGGCAAACTCCCCGGAACAGCCGCCAGTACCGCCTTGAGCCCCCATCCCGCAATCGCCAGCCCCAGCGATCCGCCCGCGAGCGAAAGCAGCACGCTTTCCGTGACCAATTGCCGCACGATGCGTCCACGAGTCGCGCCCAGGGCCGAGCGAATGGCAAACTCGCGAGTGCGCGCGGCGGACTTTGCGAGCAAGAGGTTCGCAACGTTCGCGCAGGCGATGAGCAGAACAATTCCCACGGCTCCTAGTAGGAGAAGCAAAGTTCCGCCCACATCGCCAACGAAATCCTGCTTCAGCGGCACGACTGCAGCGCCTAAGCCTCGATCGGCGGTGGGGTAAAGCCCATCCAAAGCCTCCTGCACGCTAGTCATCTCGCCCTGAGCCTGAGCCATACTCACGCCAGGCCTTAAGCGGCTGATACAAAGAATCGGATGGACGGTGCGATCGCTGTAGATCAACGGATCGCCTTGCCCGAGCGGCGTATAAACGTCGGCGTCCGGTCCGGCGAAGTGAAAACCCGGCGCGAGAACTCCGACAATCGTGTGGTCCACTCCGTCCAGAGTCATGGACTTGCTAAGCACGTCAGGGCTGCGAGCGAACCGGTTGCGCCACAAACGATCGCTGATGATTACGCCCGGCGCGCCGCCGTATTTGTCCTCTTCCGGCAAGAAGTCGCGCCCCAGGCGCAGCTTTACGCCCAGCGTGCTGAAGAAGCCTGATGACACCTCCTTGCCGTTGACGTGCTCGGGTGGTCCTGGACTGCTGAGATCAAAGCCCGCAAAGCTAACGGCTGCCATTTGCTGGAATGAGCGGGCATTGCGCTGCCAATCCAGGAAGTCAGGGTATGAGCCATCGATCAAATGCTTTAGCGTCAGATTGTTTTCATACACCGCTACCAGACGATCTGGCTGGCGGAACGGCAGCGGGGCTAGGACGACCCCCTCCACCACGCTAAAGATGGCAGTGTTGGCCCCGATTCCGAGGGCAAGCGTGAGAACCGCGACCATCGTGAAACCGGGAGACTTGCGCAAGGTTCGCAGGCTGTGGCGAACATCTTGGAAGAACGGTTCGAGGACTTGCACGCGGAAGATTCCTCCTCATCCGTATCGAAACGAGTTCGGCCTACTAAGGATTCGCTTCTAGCGTCCGCCGTCCGGAGTTTGGCCCCTGTTTGGTGGGGACGATCGTCAGCGACGACTGCAATGTGAAGGTCAGCACCGTTTCCGAGGGCAACTTGATCTGCTGGCCTTTGGTGGCGGCCTGCACGCCGCCGCCAACTCCGCCGCCGGCCGCCGCACCCACCGCCGCGCCTTTGCCACCTCCGAGGATACCGCCCAGAACCGCCCCGATTACGCCTCCCGCTCCGACTTTCTCCGCCGTGTTCTTGCCGCGCGAAGAACCTTCCCGGTGATAAGTGTCGGTCTCCAGGTTGTAGACCTTGCCGCCCACCGAAATGCGGTCGAGCTGCAACGTCAGCAAAGATTTTCCTGCGAACTTGCCCGCGCTGTGAACTTCGACGATGTGGCCTTCCACTTCGTACCCGGCGGGAATCGCGACATCCCCATCCACCGCTACTGGCGAGTCCAGCGTGGCATGGAAGGTCTGCCCTTGCGTGCTGGTCTCCGAATCAATTGTGTCGACCAAGCGAATCGCCAGAGAGGTTCCGGAGGGAATGGTGACTTTCTGCGGAGCCGGCGGGGGTGGTGGAGGCGCCGGCGCCGCCTGCGCGGGCTGAGCCGGTTGATTCTGGGGCGGTTCGATCTGAGCCACCGGCGGAGGCGTTGGCGCATTCGACGAATCATCCATCCCAGTGGCGGACATCGTGTGCTTATGCTGCCGGCTGGGACTCGGCTTCGCCGAGGCCATCGGAGCCATGGCGGGCGGCGCCTGCGATTGATTCCGTGCATGGGCCGGCCGCACCGAGGCTTGCTCACCGGCCACTTGCAGATTGTTCACCACCTGCGTAACCCCAGGAGCGGCCGCCGCATAGCGTGCCGCCGCGGTGCGCTCAGTTTCGTTATCCACGGCGCCGGAGAGGGTCACCGTTCCGTTCGCCGATTGGATGTCGATCTGCTTGCCCTGCAATCCGGAATCGCCGTTGAAGCTGGCCTGGATCGCGCTGGTGATTTTCGCGTCATCCGGCTTCCTGGCGCAGCTCACTGCGGCGCCTAAGGCCACCAGCAGCGCAAACGCAACCAACGGGAAGCGCACATTCGCCTTCATCGCAGCTACTCCTATCCCTGAATTTTGGGTGCTTATTACTTTAGATGCCAAATCGCAGGTCGGCGCGAGGAAAAATGTGCCTGGAAACCGTTCTGGTACGGGCCAGCCTGTATTGGTAGGAAAACAGTTAGTTCAGGTTGCGAGGGGGCAGATCCAGTCCCCGATCACCCTCAATTGGAGCGAAGAAATTTGTAGTCGAGCACGGAGGCGGCCATGGGGACGGTCTTCTCGCCCGACCGCTTTTCCTGCGCCCGGTTCACCCGTCCTTGACACAGCACACTGCTGTTTTTCTGCCCGGAAATTTCCTCCGGCATTTCGAAAATCATTTCCACCAGGGCATTTTGGGGCAACGATTGTGCGCCGCGAATGAGCACGCCGGACTGGCTGAGATTTTCAATCACGCCTTCACACCAGATCGTCTGATGTTTGGCGCGATAGCGTACCGGCGTATTCAATTTCAATCGCCGGGCGCGTGGAACCCAGGTAGCCTTGCGGGCGTGGCTCGGGTTCCGGCGCGTGGCGGCGGATTGCGCCATCGCCGCCCGGTCCACACGCTCGGTGCGGCGCATGGCTTTCCAGTCGTACTTGTACTCCGTGGCGCACAACAGGCAAACCTGGTAATAGTGCCCGTCGGAAGAGCGTCGAGGCCAAGAAAACTGGTGTGAGCAGTGCCCCAGGGTGAGAACATTCATTAACGTCTGTGACATAGCTGTTTTTCGCGGTTTTAGTACCCGACTCAACATCATGCAACGGCCTCGTCAAATTGACTAGGTTACCTTCGTCTACTCGTGGAGTGGCCGCGCAACCCCGTGTATTATCAACGCGTGAACGATGTTGCGGCTTTTGTTTTGGCGGGCGGCACGAGTTCCCGCATGGGCGACGGGCAGACTGGCCAGAACAAAGACAAAGCCTTCCTGTGCCTGGCAGGCAAGACGTTGTTGGCGCGTGCACTGGCACTGGCAAGTTCGGTGACGGCGGAGGCGGGCATCGTCGGCAGCTCGGTCAAGTTTGGTCAATTCGCTCCGGTAGTCGAGGATGTCTATCCCAGTCGCGGGCCGCTGGGTGGGATTCATGCCGCGCTCACGCGCACCCGAGCGGAACTGAATTTGATGCTGCCGGTGGACATGCCTTTCCTGGATTCCCGATTTCTGGCCTATTTGCTATCCGCCGCGCGCGAAAGCGGCGCCTTGGTCACGGTGCCGCGCATGGCCGAAGGCTGGCAGCCTCTGTGCGCGGTTTACCGCAAAGGATTCGCCACCGTTGCCGAAGCTTCGCTGCGCGCGGGGAGAAACAGAATTGACGCCCTGTTTTCCGGGGTGGAGACTCGCGTGATTGCGGAAGAAGAGTTGATTCGCCTTGGTTTTTCAACCGCCATGTTTCGCAACCTAAACACCCCGCAGGAGTTCGAAAGCGCGGTGACGGAAATGGAAAGAAACGAAAGCGCCGGCAAGTTATCATGAACCACGGCAAGGGTGACGACTAAAACCATGGGCTCCAACCAACAATCCGAGCCGTACATCGATTTCCAGCATGTTTCCAAAGCCTTCGGGGACAACCGTGTGCTCGAGGATGTCAGCTTTGACGTCATGCCGGGAGAAACCGTCTGCATCTTGGGACGCAGCGGTGTGGGCAAGTCGGTGGCGCTGCAGCACATCATGGGATTCCTTAAGCCTGACTTAGGCCGAGTGATCGTGGACCACGAGGACATTACCGACTACTCCGAGGAGCAGATGGAGCACATTCGCAAGAAGGTGACCATCGTTTTCCAGAACGGGGCGTTGTTCGATTCTTTGACCGTGGGCGAGAACGTGGCGTTCCCGTTGCGCGAGCGCCGCGACATGGACGAAGAACAGATCTATCAAATCGTGGATGGATTGCTGGAAATGGTCGGCGTTAGGGATATGCGCGATCAACTACCCTCGGATTTGTCCACCGGAATGAAGCGCTCTGTGGCGATTGCCCGCGCATTAGCGGCGCGGCCGGAATGCATTCTCTATGATGAGCCGACGACCATGGTCGATCCCTTGATGGCGCAATTGCTGGGCGACTTGATCAAACGGGTCAAGATCCAGCTGCATCTAACCAGCGTGGTGGTGACGCACGATATGCGCCTCGCCAAGAAGCTCGCCGATCGCGTGGTTTTTCTCTACGAAGCCAAAGTGCTTTTCTTCGGCACCTATGCGGATATGGAAAAGTGCCAGGAGCCCATCGTGCAGGAGTTCTTGACGTTGGATGAGTTGGATTTGGGGGCGTGAGGTCATGCTGAGCGAAGTCCATCCGCTCGCTCGCGAGCGGATGGCGGAGTCGAAGCATCCCCAGGCTGGCGGAATTCAGTTTGGGTAGGGATTCTTCGACTGCGTAGCCCTGCGCGAAGCGCAGGGCTACGCCGCTCAGAATGACAAGGGCTCAAAATCCTTCGCTCACCAGCCGTTCCACCGTAATCGTTTCCCCCGCCGAATCGCCCCGAATCATCTTCTCGATGTATTTTGCGATCACGTCCACTTCCAGGTTGACGGGATCGCCGGGCTTTAGCGACTGCAAATTGGTCATCTCCACCGTGTGCGGGATGATGGCTACCGTCACTTGCGTGCCTTCAATTTTCGCGACCGTCAGGCTGATGCCTTCAATCGACAACGAGCCTTTGAAAATCACATAGCGCGCCAGTTCTGGCGGAATTTCGATGCGCAGCCAGAAGTCGGCGGCGTCGGCTATCGGGTCGAGAGCGAGGAATTTGCCGGTGCCATCGACGTGGCCTTGCACGATGTGGCCGCCGAAGCGGCCATCGGCGCGCATGGGGAGTTCGAGGTTGACCAGCGCGCCTTTTTGGATGCGCGAGAGGGAAGTGCGCTTCCAGGTTTCTTCGGCGAGGTCGGCGGAGAATGAACCTGGGGCGAGGGCGACCGCAGTCAAGCAAATCCCGCTCACCGCGATGCTCGCGCCTTCCTTGAGTTCTTTTCCCAATTGCGAAGTGGAAATGGTAATTCGGCGTTGACCTTGCCGGTTGACGACGGTTTCGACGCGTCCAACTTCTTCGATGATGCCAGTGAACATGGGGGCCCCGGAAGAACGTCTATCATAAACCCACCGCAAAGCGCGGGCGCGCAAGAAGCAAATTCCTCGTCGATAAGGCTGGCGCGGAATGACAAACGTTCGAAGCATTCACCAAACGGCGCCGTACGGATCGCTCAATCCTTGTACGGATCTCGCAAATACCCTTCCACCGCGAAATCTTCGCCGAAGCGATGTAGGCGGAGCGATTTTAGATGGGCGGCGTCGCTCATGTGGGGGAATCCGTCCCCAGCGGCGAACGGCACCGATCCTGTGCCCGCGAGAATTTTGGGCGCGTAGTAGAGGAAAACTTTGTCGACCAAGCCCGAAGCCAGCGCCGTCCAATTGATCATGGCACCGCCTTCGATGAGCAAGCTGGCAATTTCCATTTCTCCCAGGAGTTGGGCAATGCCAGCCATAGCGGGGCGTCCGTCGGCGGTCGCCTTGGGAATCTGCTCGACGCGGATGCCGTGACGCCTGAGCTGGTTCTTCCTTTTTCTTCCGCGAACGAGCAGAGCACCAGCACATCGTCCTGCGCGGTTTGCACCACCCGCGATTCCATGGGCAAACGCAACTTGGAGTCCACGATGACCCGCAGCAGCGGGCGGCGGCGCGGTTTGCCGGTGCGGTCGGTGAGCAGAGGATCATCCGCCACGATGGTGCCCACGCCAACCAGGATGGCGTCTTGCTGGTGGCGAAGTTCCTGTACGTGGGCGCGCGCCTGCTCGCTGGTGATCCATCCCCGGTTGATGCCGCCTCCCGTGGCTTCGCCAGCAGTCGGCGCGCTTTCCGCGGCTACTCCCCCGGCAGTTCCGCCCGCGCCGAGCACAGCGACATTGGCGTGCGCGCGGGGCGGGGGCGCGATTTTTCCGTCGAGGGTCATGGCCGCTTTCAGCGTGATCAGCGGAGTGTGTTGGCGGATGTATTTGGCAAAAGACTCGTTCAGGGCCTTGGCTTCTTCTTCCAGAACGCCGGAAGTCACCGCGATTCCGGCCTCGCGAAGTCGCGCCAGCCCTTGTCCGCTGACCAGCGGATTTGGGTCGGTCATGCAGGCCACGACGCGGCTGATGCCGGCGGCGATGATGGCGTCGGCGCAAGGGCCGGTGCGGCCTTGATGCGAGCAGGGCTCCAGGTTGACGTACAGCGTCGCGCCGCGAGCCTGCGCGCCGGCCTGCTCGAGGGCGAGAACCTCCGCGTGCTTCACGCCGTCATAGGTGTGGAAGCCTTGTCCAACGACTTCGCCGTCGCCGTTGACGATGACCGCGCCTACGCAGGGATTGGGCGAAGTGAGCGCGATGCCCTGGCGCGCCAGTTCCAAGGCGCGGCTGAGAAAATGCTCGTCGGTGGAGGGGGATGTGGTCATTTCCTTGTCATTCCGAGCGAAGCAGAATCCCTACACAGAGGCAGCAAGACCCGCGTAGGGATGCTTCGACTGCGCCGGGACTTCACTACGTCCCAGCTCCGCTCAGCATGACAGTGTACTCACGATGACGATTACGCGAACAGCGATTCCACAAATTCCTTGGGATCGAAGGGTAGCAGGTCTCCCACCTTCTCACCGACTCCCACATAGCGCACAGGCAATCCGAGTTCACGCGAGATGGCGACCACGACCCCGCCTTTGGCGGTGCCATCGAGCTTGGTGAGCACAATGCCGGTTACGCCAGCGGACTGAGTGAACAACCGCGCCTGCTGCAGGCCATTTTGGCCGGTGGTGGCGTCCATGACCAGCAAGGTCTCATGCGGAGCGCCGGGAATAATGCGTTGCGCGGTGCGGTGCATTTTCTCCAGTTCGGTCATCAGGTTGGTCTTGGTATGCAAACGGCCGGCGGTGTCGACAATGACGTAGTCGGTTTTGCGGGCGGTGGCAGCTTGCAACGCGTCGAAGAGCACGGCGGCGGGATCGCCTCCCGGCTTGGTGCGAATCACTTCGGTGCCGGTGCGGCTGCCCCACACTTCCAACTGTTCGATAGCGGCGGCGCGGAAGGTGTCCGCCGCGCACAGCAGCACCGTTTTGCCGCTCGAACGCAACACCTGCGCCAGTTTTCCAATGGTCGTGGTCTTACCCGTGCCGTTGACTCCGACCACGAGAATTACTTCCGGAGTCCCGTCAACCTTCTTTACCGGGCGGCGGTTGGGGGTCATCAGAATCGCGAGGAGTTCCTCCTTGAGCAGGCGCTTTAACTCATCCACGTTCTTTATTTGTTTGCGGTCGGCCTTCTCGCGCAGTTTCGCCAGGACTTCCTGCGTGGTGACGGTGCCCAGATCAGCGCCGAGCAGCGTGCCTTCCAGGTCATCGAGCGTGCCGCGGTCGATTTCCTTGCCCAAGGAAACCACGTCTTCAATGCGCCCGGCGAGGTTCTCCCGCGTGCGCGTGACCGCCTCTTTCATGCGCTCAAGGAAGCTGGGCTTTTGTTCGGTGCTGCCGAATAGGGTCTGGATCATGGGGTCGCATTCAATTATAGCGGCCAGGTTCGCGCAGGAAGGAAAGTGCGGGCAATCAGCTTCTTATCCGCATCCATCCGGGCAAGGAAGCTGGCTTTCTTGCCGGCATGAAGGGAAGTCAGGCTTGCGGGCTAGCGGCGGCGATGGCGGCAAGCTCGGCGTCGGGCGCCGCAGGCTGCGCGGATTGCGGCGGGGCCGAACTGACCGGGGCTGGCGCGGTAGAGCGTTGGATACGGATTTCGCCGCGCTTGTAAATCGCGGCCAAGGCGGCCACCGCGGCTGGATCGAGCCGCTTGCCGGAAAGATTGTGGATGATGCGTAGCGCCTCTTGCGGATCGAAGGCTTGTTGATAAGGGCGGTTGGTGGTGAGGGCGTCGAAAGTGTCAGCCACCGCGATGATGCGCGCCAGCAGCGGAATCTGGTCGCCCGCCAAGCCATGCGGATAGCCGCGTCCATCGAGCGATTCGTGGTGCAGTTCGATGCCGGGAATCATTTCCTTCAGCTGCGCCACCGGGCGCAGGATGTTGGCGCCCTTAGTGGTGTGGGTTTTCATGATGGCGAACTCTTCGGTGGTGAGCGCGCCGGGTTTTTTCAGGATGCGGTCTTCGATGCCGATCTTGCCCACGTCATGCAACTGGGCGGAGACGCGCACCACTTCGGTGGCCTCCGCCGATAAGCCCATTTCTTTGGCGATCAGCATCGAATAGCGGGTCACACGGTCGGAATGGCCGCGCGTGTAGGGATCCTTTTCGTCGACCGCGCCCGCCAGCATTTGGATGGAACCCATGAACAGCTCGCGATTCTGCTGGGCGGCATTCTTGAGATCGAGAACGAAGTGTTCGAGTTCCTCGGACATGGTGTTGAAGGTGTCCGCCAGTTCGCCGATTTCGGTGCGGCTCTTCAGGTGCACCCGGTGGGAGAAATCTCCGCGCGCAATGGCGCGGCTGGAAAGGGTGAGCACTTCCAGGGGATGGGTGATTCGCTGCGCCGCGTAGACGCTGATGCCGATGCTGAGCAAGACCGCGAGCAAGGCCAGCAGGCGGGCGGTGTGCTCCATTTCAAAGACGCCGCTGTAGGCCTCATCGCGGGGCTTCTGCACCACCACGGCCCAATCCAGATTGAGCACCGGGCTGTAGGTGCCGAGCATCCCGACGTCCGACTTGCCGGTGTGCATGGTGAATTCGCGGGTGGCCGCAACCATTTGCGCTTTGCTGCCCTGGTCCACGAAGTTCTTGACGATTTCCAGATTCGTCATGTCCTGGCCGGTGACGAAGTCGGGAGTGGCGGCAGCCACCAGGCGGCCGTCGCTATCCACCACGTACGGAGTCAGGCCGCTGCGCTGCACTTCCTGCAGGCGGCGGATCAGGAACTGCAAATCCACGACCGTGCCGATCATTCCCAGAAACCGCCCGCTGTACATGACCGGCGTGCTTACCAGCATGACCGTGCGCGCCGACTTGCCGTTGCCCACCACCAGCGCGGGGCCGTTGTAGGCGCGGCCTTCGCTGGCGGCGGCAAAACTGCGTTGCAGTTCGCGGCGCAGAAAAGCGTCGGGAGCAATGCGTCCCGCCGAAATGCCTTTGGCTTCGGAGTTCAGCAGCGTGACATAGGCCAGATCGTCGGAGGAGGAAACGAACGTCTCCAGCAGGGCGCGCAATTCGGGCGCTTCCACGTTGTCGCTGGTAATGTCGCCACCGCTGGCGACCTGCAAAGCCGACGACAGATTGGCCAGCATCATGCGCAGGGATTCCTGGCGCTGCGAAATGTCGTCCGCCAAGGAGCGGGTTACCGTGTTCTGCAGCAACCTCTCATTGGTGATCAGCCGGTCGCGGTTGATGGATTCCACCTTGGCCGAATAGAAATACATGGGTACTACGCTGACCAGGATAAGCACCCCGAGGATGACGTAGAGCACGGGAACGCGGGATGGAATCTTGAATTTTGGCGACAAAGTGGTCCTGCAGCACCGTGTCTGCGCACGGCCCGACTTAGAGATCTTTAAAAGTTTACTTGGATTGTGGCTGGTAGCAGCGTGGGATTACGGGTCGCGGCGGTTACGGAAGTACTCCGCGAGTGAAGTCGTGGGTAATCGCCTGCAACCTAGCTGGCTGACGTCTCTCTACCGCTAGATTTCGCGTTTGGCGGATCGCGTCATCAAATCGTGAATGGCATCTCGCGGCGGCTTGCCATTGTGCAGGATGGCGTACATCTGCTCGGTGATGGGCATTTCGACCGCGCGAGCGCGGGAAAGGCCCACCGCCGCGTGGGTGGTAAATACGCCTTCCGCGACGCTGCCGTGCATGCCGGCGATAATTTCCGGAAGTTTTCGGCCGTGGCCGAGTTCGACGCCGACGCCTCGGTTGCGGGAAAGTCCGCCGGTGCAAGTGAGCACCAGATCGCCGAGGCCGGCGAGCCCGGAAAGAGTTTCCTGGCGGCCGCCGCAGGCCACCACCAGGCGCGTGATTTCGGCCAGGCCGCGCGTAATCAGCGCGGCGATGGAGTTGTGGCCGAGTCCCAGGCCATGGCAGACGCCGGCGGCGATAGCGATAATATTTTTAAGCGCTCCGCCCAGTTCCACGCCGATGACGTCGTCGTTGGTATAGAGGCGGAAGCGGGGATCGCTGAACTCGCGTTGCACGGCCGCGGCCAGCTCGGCATCGGGCGAGGCGATGGTGAGGGCCGTGGGATCGCCGCGCGCCGCTTCCAGGGCAAACGATGGCCCGCTCAGCGCCGCGATGCGAGCTGGAAATCCGCCGCCGGATTCCAGAACCTGCCGGATAACCTCGCTCATGCGTAGCAGAGTGGTCTCCTCCAGGCCTTTCGTCGCACTCACGATTGCGACATCTGGGTGCAGGTGAGCACGCATGTTGAGGAACAGGCTGCGAGTGTGTTGCGAGGGCATCACGCTGACCAGGATTTCCGCGTCTTTTAGAGCTTCTTTCAAATCGCAGGTTGCCAGGACGCATTCGGGGATGGTCTGGCCGGGGAGAAAGCGCTCGTTAACGTGGCGGGCGGCGATGGAATCGCGCACCTCTGGTTCAAGCGCCCACAGGCGGATGTTGTGCGTGCCTTTGCGTCCCAGCACAATGGAAAGACCGGTTCCCCAAGCACCCGCGCCGATGATGGCAATCCGGCTCATCTCTGTCGTGGCCTCCATTGGAGGCGGTTTTCGGTGCCGCTCAGCAGGCGCCGGATGTTGCCATGATGTTTAGCGATGATGAGAATCGCGGATGCCGCCATCGACCCGAGCAACAGCGGCGTGTTGTGATAGTCGTGCAGCGCCCAGGCTAAGAACGGAAGCGAGGCTACCGCGATGATCGACGCCAGCGAGACATAGCGCAGAGCGACCACCACCGCGAGAAAGATGCCAATCACTACCAGAATTGTTTTTGGAGCGAGAATCACGAAGGATCCCAGGCCGGTGGCCACTCCCTTGCCGCCGCGAAACTTCAGCCAGAGCGGAAACATGTGGCCCAGGATGGCGGCAAGCGCGGCCAAGCCACCCAGAATGTTCTGGCCGGGAAACATAGCTCGTGTTATTGCCACGGCGGCGACGCCTTTCGATGCATCGAGCAGCAGCGTTACTACACCGAGCGCGGGCGACGACCGGGCAACGTTGGTGGCGCCGATGTTGCCGCTGCCGCTTTCGCGAACGTCCTGCCCACGAAAGACGCGCACCAGGATATAACCAAAAGGAATCGAGCCCAGCAGGTAGCTGAATGCGCCAACGAAGAGCATCTGGCTGAATGCGGTCGTGAAGACGGAAACTTTCATGGGATTCGGCGGTCCATCCCGACGAGACGCCGGCGCTACGCTGCCGCGAACCTCGCAATCTTGGTGTAGCGCGCGCCCCCTCGCAAGAGCTGGCTCTGATAAAGAAAAAACTCGCGGGCCGTCATGGTACCAAACTCCGGCTTGGGTAAGGCGGCCAATTTCTCCAGCAAGTGCTGGAAGTCGCGATTGGCCCGGTCGCCTTTTTGCCGGCCGGGCGCGCCTGACCTTCCTCCGCCGCGTGCCAGAGTCAGATGCGGACTGAAGGGATGCGCCTCCCGCGCAACCCCGAGCCTCGCGGTTACATCATCCACGGTCGCCGCCAGAGCGCCAAGTTGTGGCCCGCACGCGATGCCAGCCCAGAATACCCGTGCCGCTTTTGGTGTGGGGAAGAAGCCGAATCCGGCAAAAACAATTTCCATCGGCTCGAACCGGACGGAAAGCAAGGCTTGCCTGATCTGCTCCGCTTTATCCTCAGGTTTTTCGCCAATGAATTTCAAGGTGACGTGCAACGACTCCGGCCAAACCCAGCGCGCATCCGGCGCGAACTCGCGCACACCATCCATGAAGCGCGCAATCCGTTCGCGGATGTCGTCGGCAATGTCGAGTGCAACGAAAAGGCGCATAAAAAGCTGCTAGCCGCTAGCTCTTAGCTAAGAACTAGCAGCTAGGAGCTAGTAGCGGTTTTCCTCACATCAGCTTCCTTCTCACCATATCCAGAGCTTGTTGCGAAGCGAGCCAGCGCACGAGTTCACGGTTGCCGGGGAATTGCTTCTCGACGACTTCGGTCCCTTGCTCGCCGGCCAACGCATGAAACACCAAGCCCACCGGCTTGTCCGGAGTTCCGCCGGTTGGCCCGGCTATGCCGGTGACGCCAATTCCCAAAGTCGAGCCGCAGCGCCGGCGAATTCCCTCTGCCAGCGCCGCGGCAACCTCGCGGCTGACGGCGCCGTGGGTCTTGATCAACTCGGCGGGCACGCCGGCGAAAGCGGTCTTCAATGCGTTGGAGTAGACCACGGCTCCGCCTAGAAAATAGCGGGAGCTACCACTGACGGAAGTGAGCCGCTCGGCCAGCAACCCGCCGGTGCAGGATTCCGCCACGGCCAGAGTGGCCCCGCGCATTTGCAGAAAATAGCCGGCGATCTGCTCCAGGGAATCCCCGTTGTCCGAAAAAACAAAGTCGCCCAGTTCGTCTTCGATCTCTCCGACCAACTGATCAACCCGCTCTTGAGCGGTGTCCAGGGAAGCGGAATGAGTCTGCAAATGCAGTTGCACTTCGCCTCTGCCCGCCAGAATCGTGGTTTGCACATCGGTGTAGCGTTTATAAATCGGCGAGACGCGCGCGTCGCAAGACGATTCGCCCATCATGGCGATTCGCAGCACGCGGGTTGCGATAAAGCGAGCCGGCAGCTTGGCGCGCAGCTGGTCGAAGCACTGCTCGTCGAAAACCGTTCTCATTTCGTGCGGAGGGCCGGGCAGCAGAAGAATGATCCGGTCCTGACTCTCGTACTTGCCGCTGATCCATTGGCCGGGCGCGGTGCCGGCGGGATTGGGCAGCACCATGGCGCCCGCGATCACATCCCCCTGCTTGGTGTTGTTAGCGGTCATTTTCCAGCCGCGCGCCGCGAAACGGCGCTCCAGCTGGGCCACGAGTTCCGGGTCGCGGCGCAAGGCAAGTCCCAGCGCATCGGCGACCGCTTCGCGCGTGAGGTCGTCTTCGGTTGGGCCCAGGCCACCCGTGAAAATAACAATATCCGAGCGCGACAAGGCGAGGATTGCGGCGCGGGTGAGGTGCTCGTGGTTATCGCCCACAATGGACTTGAAATCGACATCCACGCCCAACTGGTTCAACTTTTCCGTCAGGTAAAGCGAGTTGGTGTCCTGCCGGAAGGGGGTTAACAGCTCCGAGCCGACGGCGATAATCTCGGCGTTCACGTCAGCAGTCTAAACGAAAACCGCGAGGGAGACGGGCAGGATGACCGTGAGCCTACTCCGGCAGCAACGGCAGCCCCTGAATGTTCCACGAGAGGTGATGCACCGCGTTAGTAGTGGCCAGAATGACCGAACGCCCTGGGGCAAAGGCAAGTCCCACCAAGCCCGGGCCTGCAACCTGCAACGTGGCTTTGCCGTCGGGCGTAATTTTGACGATGCCTCGCTTGCCGGAGATGGAAGCTGCGGTGTAGAGATTGCCATCGACATCGAAAGCCAGGCCCTGCGGCCTTCCCAGGCCGCGGTAGAAGGTCGAAAGCGTGCCGTGGGCATCGATCTTGTAAACGCAATCGTAGCTCGAAGTCGTGGGGCCGGTGACGAACAAATCGCCGCGCGGACTAAAAGCCAGGTGGTAGGCGGAGACGCTGGGCTCGAGCGTGGCAAAGACAAAAGTCTGGCGGTCCGCGGCGGCGATTTTGAAAATCGTGCCACTGCGATCGCCAACGTAGAGATCGCCCGCCCGGTCGAAGGCAATGCCGGTGGCCACGCCCATGCCTTCGGCGTAGGACGTCATGGTTCCGTTCGGCGCGACCCGGTAAACCGCGCCGTCAAAGCGTGACGAAACGTACATCTGCCCGGCGCGATCGAAGGCGATGGCGGTGGGATTCATCATGTCAGAGACGAACGGGATGGCGGTGTAGCTGGTATCAATCTTGTAGATCGCCACCGGCACTTTTTCCCCGCGCGATCCGGAGAATGTCACGTAGACGTTGCCTTCCGCATCCAGGGCGGGATTGGTGACGGGATGCAGGTTCTCGGCGATGGGCGCCGCCACTCGAATCGGATGGCCGTTGCTGGAGTGCCCGTTGGTGGAAACCACCACGGGCCCGGAAGCCGCACCGGGAGGCACGCGAGCGACCAGGAATTCGTCCGCACTGATCACCACCGCGCCTTGCACCTCGCCGAAGCGCACCTTCGGCTGGCGCAAATCCGCGGGACGCAGCCCACTTCCGATGATGCGAACTTCACCGCCAGGCAAGGCGGCGTCCGGAACCACGGCCTCGATGTGCGGATGGCCGTTGACGTTCTTCCTGCCCAGCAGGCGTTCGGAAATTCCCATCGGGTCCCAACTTCCTGGCGGCGTGCAACCGTTGAAATACTAACGCGGCAAAAGACCGAAGTGCAGCAGGATATGCATCACCGCCAAAGCGTACAAACCAGCCCCTACGTCATCGATCACAATCCCGGCGCCTTCCGGAAGGCGTTCCAGGCTGCGTACCGGCGGCGGTTTCACGATATCGAAGCCTCGAAAAAGTATAAAGCCCAGCAACAGAGATTTCCAAGACACGGGAATAAAGATCAGGGTGATAAGCTGGCCGGCCACCTCGTCAATGACCACGAACTGCGGGTCATCCAAGCCGGTGGCGCGCGCGATTTGCGTGGCTGCGGGAATGCCAACGGCGATCGCCAGCCCGGCCAGCACGATCGCGGCCCAGGGCTGCATACTGGGCGCAATCCAGCGCGTCAGCAACCACCAAAGCAGCACCGTGGCAGCCGAGGCCCAGCTGCCAGGGCCTGGCCGCAGCAACCCGGTGCCGAAAAAAGTGGCGGTTAGGGTCGCCCAAAGGGGAGCATGCGGACGGCCGGGAACGGTGCCAGGATCGGCTTCGTCTCTCTTATCCACGGTGCACGTCGTCCTGTAGCGCCGGCGTCTCGCCGGCTGTGCCGTGGGCGTCTCGCCCACGGACCCATACCCAGGGCCAATCTCTCAACCCCGCTTTGGACGGATTGTCGGCAACATACTGAACCGCCCGGGCAAACTCGCTTCCATCGCGAACCAGATGGTCGTAGTATTCACGCTCCCAAACCACGCCGCTTGTGTTGAGTATCTTGTTCGCTTCTTTTGAGGTGAACGATTTCCAGGAATGAACCACGGAAGCGAGCTTGGAACCCGGAAGTGTGCGGGCTACCACATGAAGGTGATTCGGCATGACGCACCACGCGAAAAGGCGATAGCGCTGGCCGTCGAAACGTCGTAGTGCGTCCGCGACCATGGTGGCGAGCTGCGCATTTCCTAAATGGCAAGCGCCCGCTCCGCGGTCCAAGTATTGCTCCACAGTCTTCGTCGAAAGACGCTTGATCTTGGCCTGTTCGGACGGAGACAAGTCCCGATTCATTTGCCGGGCGGTTCGAATAGTGTCCTCGCGCTCCCAGGTAGTCTTGTCCAGCACCGATTTGGGGAGGGAATCCGCCAGACGAAACGTGATGAAGTAAGTGCCACCTTCCATTTCCCAGTGAGGCAATCTGCCTCGGTCGCGAATCGTGACCTCGCCGAAACAGGTGCGGGACGCCCCCGAGACAGCCGGCGGGACGCCGGCGCTACGGTCGGAAGCTCCGCAAGTCGGAGCTTTATCGAGATTATTTGGTGTCTTCCTCATAACGCGTTGTTGCCTCGCGCGGTTCCGCGTAGCGCCGTCTGTCGTGTGGCGTCCCACGCACACGCGGCTAGGAGTCCTCCGGATCCGAATCTCCGCCAACGCCTTCGTCCGTATCCCGCAGCGGCGACGAAACCACGTAGGCGCCGCTGGCCCACTTTCCCAGGTCGATCAAGCGGCAGCGGTCGCTGCAGAATGGGAAGTCCGCGTCGCTCTTCCGCACCCGCTTTTTGCAGGTCGGGCAGTGCAGCTCAAGCACGCGCTTGCGAGGCATGGATTTTGACTTCCTATACGATTCTCGCCACTAGATCGTAATCGTGGGCGTCGGTAATCTGGCAGCGATAGAATTCGCCGGGCAGCGGCTCAAGTCCTTCGCGAACGTCGGTCACGAAAACTTTGCCGTCGATCTCCGGAGCGTGCATGCCGGTGCGGCCTTCCAGCAGAAGATCGCTTTCTCCCGACATGCCCTCCATCAACAACTCAACTTCCGTGCCGACTTGGGCTTTCTTCTTGCGCTTGCTGATTGCCCGTTGGATCTTCATCAAATGCTTGCGGCGGCGCTCGATTTCCCGCAGGCTGAGCTTTTCGTCCAGCGAAAACGCCGTGGCGCCCTCCTGGTCCGAATAGCCGAACGTGCCCATCCAGTCGAATTCCGCCTCGCGCACGAAGCTGCACAGTTCCTCGAATTCTTTTTCCGTTTCTCCAGGAAAGCCGACGACGAAAGACGTTCGCAGGGTCACACCCGGAATTACGCGCCGCATCTTCTCAATCGAGCGCAAGAAAATCTCCGCCCCGCCGCCGCGCTTCATGCGCTGCAGAACCGTTGACGAGGCGTGTTGCAAGGGCACATCCATGTAAGAACAGATCTTGTCGTGGGCGGCGATGGTTTCGAGTAGCCGTCCGGTAATCTTGTTGGGATAGGCATAGAGGAAGCGAATCCAGCGCAATGGCTCGATCCCGGCGAGTTTTTCCAGCAGAAGGGCCAGCCCGTCGGCCAAGCCGAAATCCTCTCCGTAGCACGTGGTGTCCTGGCCGATCAGCGTGATCTCGCGCGCCCCGGACGCCGCCAGGCGCTCCGCTTCGGCGATCACCGATTCGAAGCGCCGCGACCGGAACTTGCCGCGCAATTGCGGAATAATGCAAAAACTGCAAGGGTGGTCGCATCCTTCCGCAATCTTGATGTAAGCCGTGTAGCGTGCCGTAGCCAGAACCCGTGGCGTCGCTTCGTCATACAAGTAGTTGGGCAGGTCCGCAACGGCACCATCCCAGTTCTCGCGCGAAAATCGCCCTTGGGCGGCGCGGGCATCGCCTTCCGGCCGCGACCGCAAGATGTTGAACGGAGACGCCGCCACCGGTGCGGGAGCCACGCCCGCAGCCTGCAGAATCGCTTCCAGTTCGCCCGTCCCCACGACGGCATCGACTTCCGGGATGTTCTTGCGAATTTCGTCACGAAAGCGCTCTACCAGGCAACCCGCGACCACCAACTTCCTGGCCCGGCCGGCCGTCTTGTGCCGCGCCATTTCGAGGATGGTATTCACCGATTCCTGCTGCGCGCTGGCGATAAACGAGCAGGTGTTAACCACAATGATGTCGGCATCCTCCGCCCGGCTAATCAGCTCCGCGCCGGCTTGTTGCAACATGCCCATCATCACCTCGGTATCCACCAGGTTTTTCGGACATCCCAGGCTCACAAAGCCGACTTTTTGGGGGGCGGATTCCAGGGCGTTGGTCGGCGCCGGAGGCGGCACAGCTGGGATCCGGTCAGGCATACAATCCTTTGATTCTAACATCCCAAACGAGGGATTCCAGGCAGCGCTCCAAAATGCCCCTCGCGAGGGCGGGAACCTGCCCAGTTACGACACGGAAGTGCACCAGATCGAGTAATCCCAATGTGTGCACTTTCTTGCATATGGACGTGCTAATCTTAGAAACATCTCAGTCAAAGTTTTCTTTGGTAAGGGAGGCAAGGATGGCGCGGAAAAGATTTGGGATCTCGCTGTTGTTGGCCGTTACGGTCCTGGTAGCGAGTGCCGTCGCTCAGCAGAGCAATGAAGTCTCTTTCTCGCTGGGCCGGAGCTTCATCAGCGATCAAGCGGTGAGCGGAACCGGCTTGGCCAACCCCAACATTCACTTCGGGCAAGGGCTGACCTACGTAGCGAATTACGGTCATCGGTTCTTCAATTTCGGAATCGCTTCAGTCTCCGTGGAGGTCCCGTTTGTTTACAATCCTCAAACCAAGTTGCAATTTGGGGAGAACGTTGTGCCCAAGGATTTCAGCGCCTACTTCCTCACTCCCGCAGCCCGCGTAAACATCTTCCCCACCACTGCCTTTTCGCCCTGGGTGAGCGTGGGAGGGGGTTTCGGCCGCTTTATGCCAAATAGTAGCTTGGAGTTTGGTGGGCAGAATCCGAGTGCGAGCAGCACGACCGGAGTGTTCGAGATCGGCGGCGGCGTGGATGTGCGTTTTGCCGATCATTTCAGGGTTCGCGGCGAGGTCCGGGACTTCAATTCCGGCGAGCCGCCCATCAATCTGAACGCGGGTAGCCGTTACAGCCATTTCTTTGCCGGCATCGGGCTGGTATACAGCTTCTAAGCGCGATTGGATTCCGCCTCAGCGTCGCGCCGATGTGGCAATACTGCGGTAGAGTTCTGGAAGTTGCCGGGCGTGGTCAGCCGAACCTCCGAAACGCGCCCACTCGTAGTGCCGGGTAAACCGCGCCACCCCTTCGCGCACCGTTTCGTCATCGATATTGCCGACGAACTCTTCTGGAGTCTGTGTGCCGGACTTGCGCCAACCACTCCGCGCGAGGACATCAAGCATCCGTTCATACCAAATCTCCGCCGCCAGTCGCGGCGATTTTTCAGGATGGCTGGCTAGCCGCCGCCGGCGCAGGGAGCGCGCGATGCTTCCCGCGTTGGCCAAACACAGAAGCAGGATCGCGGCCAACCCGGCAGCCAACTCCCAGCGCTTGGGCAGGTTAGCCAGGAACATTTGCGTCCGGCGGGCGAGGGCAAGCAGCCTCTGGTAGCGGTTCGTCTGCTGATTCCGCATTTGAAAGAGCCAGCGGCGGCTGGAGCGAAGCGTGCTTTCGCCCAAAGCCAATTGATGACTGGCGTCGTAGTTAACTACCCACTCGCGCCAAAACGACTCCATGGCGTCGACATAGAGCAGCATCCGGCTAAAGCCCGTCTGTGCCGGCGCCGGACCCGCGGGCGTGGGATCGAAGCTCACCCAGCCATATCCCTGAAAGTAGGCTTCCACCCAGGAATGCGCATCGCTATCGCGCACTACGTATTGGGACGTCAAATCGTTGAATTCACTCATACGAAAGCCGTTGACCACGCGCGCCGGAATGGCCAAAGTGCGCAGCATGACGGCCATCGAAGAGGCAAAATATTCGCAGTGCCCAGCCTTGCGAACGAACAGAAACTCCGCCAGCGGGTCGCGCGGCGGAGTACGCGAAAGCTGCAACGTGTAGCCAAAGTGCGTAAGCAGGTAGGTTTCAATCGCGGCGGCCTTGTCATAATTGCTTTTCGAGGACGCGGTGATCTGCTCGGCCAGCCGGGGAATTCGAGAGTCGAGCGCCGGCAGTTGCAGGTAGTTCAGCGGAATCCCGGGAGGATAGGCTCCCGACGCCGCGCGGAGCTCAGCCGCGCCGGGCTGGGCAATGTTCGACCAGGCTTCATAGCGGCCCACCGGGTGGTCGCTATCCAGGTCAAAGATGGCGCCCCCGCGATCGGTGGCCACCGCGCGATAGCTGCCCTGGAGCGACAGAGGGCTGAGCGCGACGAAAAAGACGTTGCTCCCTACCGGCTCCATCAGCACCGTGTAGTGAATGGAACGAACTTCCGTTGGCCGCCCGGGGGACGCCGGCGCAACCCTCATCGGGGGCAGAACAAAACGGCCATCGGGCAAACGTGGTACGCCGAACGGCTCCCCGGGGTTGGACCACACCCGGCCGTCGAACAAACTCAGGGCGACGCCGCGCAGCTTCAGGTTGAACCCACCGCTCCGGTCACCTTCAATCTGGACGTGCATGGCGACCGAGCGGGACTGCTGGATCTGGCCGATTTGTCCCAGCTCCACGCGGTCGCTGAATCCCGTGGCCAGCTCATTCCTGCTGGCATACGCACTCAAATAACCGGCCGAAACTCGCGGCAGGACAAAGAAGATCGCGGCCGCTCCCAGCAGGATCATCAACACAATCAGCGGCGCCGCGCCAGCCAGCGAAATCACCATGCCCTGAGCCGCTTTGCCGTCAGCCGGGCTCTCCGATTGAATCGCTGCCTTGCCCGCCGCGTGCCGCATCTCCATCAAGATGAAAGTCGAGACCGCCATCAGCATGAATACCGCGAAAGCCGCCAGGAACAAGCTGTCCACGGTCAATACCGCCGCCGCCAGCACCATGAGGAAAGCGAGCACCGCCAGAAAATAGTAGTCGCGATCGCGCTTGGCGGAGTACAGCCGCAGCAGCATCACAAAAAGAACCAGATGCACCGTGGCATTGAGGAACAGGCCCGACAGCAGTAGATAGTCCGTCAGGTAAAACGCCAGATACGCCAGGGTCAGCAAATTCGTCCACACGTCCGGAATCAGCCACTGGCGCCGCGTTGCGACCAAGTATCCGCGAAATACAAGCGCGCAGCTGACCAGCAACAGGGTGGCGATATCGAGCGCGCCGGTGGACGCCAGCGTGCCGAAGCCCGTGAGCACCATCAGATAGAGCGTGATCTCAAAGGCGCGCTCTAGGCCTGCCGGCAACGGGACGGTTGGAGAAGCATTCCGGGATGTCGGCGCGGGCGCACTCATCGTAACGGATATTGTTCGCTATTTTGGCGGGCGAGGAAAGAGTACGTTGGGGAACGCATTTTGTCATCCTGAGCGGAATTTGATCTTCGTGCGATGAAGATCAAACGCAGTCGAAGGATTCCTACCCGCGATTAGATCCTTCGCCTGCGCTGGTTCATTGGCTGCGCGAATCAACCACCTCCGCCCAGGATGACAAGAACTAGAACATCATCCCCGACCCGACCAGGCTGTAGAGCAGGATGACCAGCACAATCACGGTGAAAGTCACATACATCCGGTCGCCTTCCTCGGCGAATCCCCACACCGCGAATGCGACTCGCGCCACCGGCGTAGCAATTAGCAATAACAATCCGAGCTGAATAATGCCGCGTCCCGAGAGCGCGAAAGCTTGTTTGAGGATGCCCCCAATCCTGCGAAAATCCGCGGGCTCCCCTTGAAACACGCGGTAGTTGGCCGGCGATCGACCGTGCCGGGCCAGGTAAATGGCCCCGCCCAGCAACACCACGAACGCCGAAACCAGCACGCCCACGCGCAGCAGGTTGCCGACAATATCCTCGATTTTTTTGTCCGTCCAGGGCTTGCCGGCCCTGGGCTTGGCAACCGCCATTTCAAATCCTCCCGGCAAGTCCCTTGTACAGCATTTCCAGGCCGAGCAACGCGATGACCGCGCTGAAAACGATCCGGAGCACTTTGGTTTCGGTTTGAATCAGGATGCGCGAGCCCAGCAACGATCCGGCGAGCACGCCGAGCATCACTGGCATCGCCAGGCCAGGATCAATGAAGCCACGGCTCAGGTAGACTCCGGCGCTGGCCGCCGCGGTGACTCCGATCATGAAGTTGCTGGTCGTCGTCGAGACCTTAAACGGAATTTTCATCGCCTGGTCCATGGCCAGCACTTTCACCGCGCCCGAGCCGATACCGAGCAGCCCGGAGAGCGCTCCCGCGCCGAACATCAGACTGAATCCAGCGGGAACATGCTGCACGTTGTAGCTGCGTATGCCGTCTTTTTCTTCCGCATCGGGAAAGCTGCCGTTCATTTTCAGGCGTGTGGCCAGCCGGTCCGGCGGGAGATTGCGTTCGTGCTTAGGGCGCGGCCTGCGGGAAAGATACGCGGAGTAGACCAGCACCACTCCAAAGATTATGGCGATGGCGCTGGTCGGGACCACCACCGCCAGATACGCTCCCAGCAACGCCCCGATGGTGGTGGCAATCTCCAGAAACATGCCGATGCGGATGTTGGAGAATCCCTCTTTCACATAGGCGGCAGCCGCGCCCGAGGAAGTAGCAATCACCGAAACCAGCGACGCTCCAATGGCATAGCGCAGGTCCACGTGAAAGAACAAGGTCAGCAAAGGAACCAGCACCACTCCGCCGCCGAGGCCGGTCAACGCGCCCAAAAGCCCGGCGACGAACGACCCGATCCAGACCAGAGCAGTGAACTCGATGACGTTCATGGGAAGGTAGACTAGCTAGTGTGCCACACAACTGCGTTTCCCGTAGCGCCGGCGTCTCGCCGGCTGTGCCGAGGGCGTCTCGCCCCCGGTTGGTCGTGCGACGACGCCCGCCCGACAGGGACGGCGACCATGGGGGAGCGTTAGTGAATGCTAGAATGAAACCCGGTCAGGCATCGGTCCCGCGCAACGTACTCTCGCCAACCCCGCCAGGTCCGGAAGGAAGCAACGGTAACGAGCTCTTGCGTGTGCAGTGGGCCGCCGGTGCCTGGCTTAACTGACTTGAGCCTGCTGTCTGCAAATCTGGTTCGTCGCCCATCTGAAAGGAAAACCAAGGTTGGACATTCCTTGACCTCTCAGTCAAAATAGCGGGTTCGTATTCATGAGCTTACTGATCCGGGAGAACCCATTCGATTGAGCCAACCCGCGCGCACGCGAATAGGACTTGGAGTAAAGATCACCGCCCTCGGCACCTACGTGCCGCCACGCCTGCTCACCAACGCCGCTCTGGAAAAGATGGTCGACACCACCGACGAGTGGATCACCACGCGCACCGGCATTCGCGAGCGGCACATCGTCGATAAGGGCGTCGCCACCAGCGATCTGGCCGCCGCGGCGGCGCGGAATGCGCTGGCTGCGCGCGGTCTCGCGCCCACCGACATCGAAGCCATCGTCGTCGGCACCGTCACCCCCGACATGTTCTTTCCTTCCACCGCCTGCCTGGTGCAGGACAAGCTGGGAGCCAAAGGCGCGTGGGGATTCGATCTCTCCGGGGCCTGTTCGGCTTTTGTCTACGCCTTGCAAGCGGGAGCGCAGTTTGTCTCGACCGGTGCGCACAAACGAGTTCTGGTGATCGGCGCCGACGTGATGTCTTCGATCATCGACTACACCGATCGCGCCACCTGCATCCTGTTTGGCGATGGCGCCGGCGCCGTTATCCTCGAATCGTCGGACGACGATTCCGTGGGTTTGATCGACTACATCCACGAGGTGGACGGTTCGGGCGGCTGCTCGCTCTATATGCCCGGCGGCGGCAGCCTCCATCCCTCGACCCACCAGACCGTCGACGAGAAGATGCATTTTGTCCATCAGGAGGGACAAGCGGTGTTCAAATACGCCGTGCGCAAGATGGAGGAAATTTGCGGCAAGATTCTGGAGCGGAATGGCTTCACCGGCAGCGATGTCGATGCCTTCATTCCGCACCAGGCCAACCTGCGCATCATCCAGGCGACCGCCGAGCGCCTGAACTTCCGGCCGGAGAGCGTGATCGTCAACATCTGCCGCTACGGCAACACCACCGCCGCGACCATTCCGCTAGGAATGGAAACGGCGCTTGAGCAGGGCAAGCTGAAGAAGGGTGACTTGGTTTTGTTAGCGTCGGTGGGCGCTGGCTTTACCGCGGGTGCCACGCTGCTGCGCTGGGCGTATTGAATTCGTCGCCCAAGACCTTACGTAGGATCGCGGGGCCCGCTACATCCCTCTAGTTCCCGGGTGCCGGGGAATTTTTCGGCTGTTCGTAAGCCTTCTGCAAATAGCGGCGAGCTTCGTCCAACGCGCCTTGCGTGTTGTCGTTGGTCTGCACCGCTTGGCGGTATTCGTTCACCGCGCGTTCGCGCTGGCCGGTTACATCGAAAATCTTGCCCAGTTGAACGTGGCTCCAGACCTCGGTCCAGCGCGGATCGCCGTCGCCATCGAGCGATTCCCGGTAGGCGTTGGCCGCGGACTGGTAATTGTGCTGCAAGAAGAACACCTCGGCAATGCGATAGTGCGCGAGCGAGCTGTTCTTGTTGCTATCCAGGGCCTTGTTGAATTCGCCGAGCGCGCCCGCCAGATCCCCTTGCTGCACCAGGGCCTGCCCGCGCTGGATCGACGCGCGCAGCCGCACCTCGGCTGAGTTCTTCAACACGCGGTCGTCGGGATCGACGACAATGCGGCGCGGCCGGCCGAACGTTTCCACCGTAAAGGGCGACTCCGTGCCCACCACCTCGATGCGTTTTTCTTCCGTCTTGCCGTCGGTGTCAATCTTCAACAGCACCGGCATGCGGAACAGGTCGAGATCCTGCGAAATTTGCCCCACGATGCGGAATCCCTTGTTGGTACCCAGGCGATAAATGGTGTACTTGGTCTTGAATTCCGGGGCGCCGGTGGAATCGAACCACTGGGAGAAGAACCAAGTCAGCTGGTCGCCGTAGTTCTTCTCCGCAATCGCTTTGAAATCGTCGGTCGACGCCGACTTGCCGGCATACTGGGTGAAAAACTGCCGCATGGTCAAATCGTATTTCGCATCGCCCACCACCCAGCGCAGCATGTGCAGGACCATTCCGCCTTTGTCCGTGACCAGCGATTGGCACTCGGGAGAGAACTGGTCGAGCTTGCCCACCGTGGCTAGGGGCACAGTGTCATAGGCCAGCGCACCCACCGACATGTCCTTCACCGCTTCCTCCAGGCCGCCCCTGCCAGCCGCCTCCTCCACATAGCGCGCTTCGGAGTAGCGCGCAAAGCCATTTTCCAGCCACAAGTCGTCGCGCGATGACGGGCTGACCGAAGTTCCCCACCACTGGTACGCGATTGTGTTGGCCAGCAGCCGGTAGTTCACCTTGTCGGAAACGGCTCGGCTGGCGATCGCGGCGATCTCCGGCGCCCACGCCGCGGGCACGGTGTCATCCGGCAATTCCACCACCCGCAGTAAAGGCGAAGGCAGTGGGCCGTAGAGGGTGATGTAGTAAGTGAACTCTTTGACCGCGGTTTCCGCGTACAGGGCCCCAAGATCTTTGTGAATGGGCTTGAAGAAAACGTGCAGGTCCACGCCGGCTTCATTGCTTTTGAATTCCAGAAACTGCCCGGCCACGATGGTGCCCGGAAAGCTCGGCTTGGTGGAGACAAAGGTATAGGTCTTAGTCGGCAACACCCCGGCGACTGCTTTCTTCGGCGGCGGATTGCTGGTCACCGTCTCCTGCCCGCTGCCGATCACCGTCATGTGCGCCGGCAAAGTGATGCTGATGGTGGAAGTAAAGCGGTTAATCCCAAAACCACTCACCGGGAACCAGCGTCCGACGTAGAGCAGGTAGGTGGTGTCGTCATCGATCGAGGCCAGCTTTAATCCCTCGACCGGACTATCGTCGGCGGAACTCAACTCGCCCTCATACTCAAACGTCAAAGTGGTCGAGGAGTCTTTCGGCAGCATATCCGTCAATGCCACCCGCACCGTTGAATCTTGCGTCGAACGCTCGGCGGAGAGCGGTTTGCCCGCCGCATCCGTTACCTTGGTGACCCGCAAATCGTTGTGCAGCTCAAAAACCGCCAGGTTCAAGTCTTCCAGGGCCGTGAATTTCACTTTGGCGCGAGCCGAGATCTTATGCGTGTGGGGCGTCAGTTCGGCGTCGATCTGATAATCGTCCACCCGCAGTCGCGTCTTCTCGGCCGCCCAGGAGGGCGCTATCAACAAGAACAGGGCTGCAAGGCAGTAAACCAACCTTCGACCGGACGGCCGACGTGAAAAGGGCATCAAGCGAAATCTCCTGGCGAGCGGTTAGATGAAGATTGTGACCCAAAAGATGCCGTGCGACAAGCGCTTAGGATAGTTTGGGGTGTATGGAGCGGGCGCCCTCGCCCCGCTTAACTCAGCGCCAGCAGATGCAATACCGCTTCGGCGGCCCGGTCGGCTGGATGCACGTTGTGCTGGTCCGGAGGGCGCAGCCGCGCCTTCACCGCCGCCAAACCGTTCAGCATCGTGTCGCGAGCAGGTCCGTCCGGCAGAATCTCATTGATCCGGGCCACGACTTTTTCGGCGGTGAAATCCCGCTGCACCAGCTCGGGAACGACCTCTTCCCCCGCAATCAGGTTCACCATGGCAAACCGCGGCACCTTCACCCGCGGCTTGCCCAGCAGGTAAGTGAGCGAGGAGACGCGGTAGACCATGACAAACGGCGTGCCCATCATCGCCGCTTCCACGGTGGCCGTTCCGCTGGCCACGATGCCCGCCCGCGAATGGTAGAGCGCGGGCAGCGACTCTGGAACCAGGCGGATGGCGGCCGATCCGACGAGCCCTTCGAAAAAACTGCGGTCCAGCGTCGGCGCTATCGGCAATAGAAATTCGTAGCCCGCGCCGAGCTTCTCAGCCGATTGCAGAATCGCCGGCAAGTTCATGCGAACTTCTTTCACACGGCTCCCGGGCATGAGCGTGATCCATTGTTTGGCCGGGTCGAGGTCATGTTCGTGCGCGTAATCCTCGCGCTCAATCGCAGGCCGGCGAAGATCGGCCAGAGGATGTCCGACAAAAGAAGCGTCCACGCCGCGCTCGCGGTAGAACTGCTCCTCAAAGGGAAAAATCACCAGCGCCTTGTGAACATATTTGCGCAGCAGGCGAACCCGCCCTTGCCGCCACGCCCAGAATTGCGGGCACACGTAGTACACGACCGGAACGCCGCGCTTGCGCATCTGCCGCGCCACCCGCCAATTGAACGCGGGAGAATCAATCACAACCGCCAGATCGGGCCGCCGCTTGTCCGCTTCCGCGATGAGCTTGCGAAAAAGCCCCCAAATTTTCGGCAGTTGCCCGAGGATTTCCGAAATTCCGACCACCGCCAGGTCTTTGGAGTCCACCACGGTGTCACAACCCGCGGACCGCATGCGATCCCCGCCCACCCCGAAAAACTCCAGCGACGGGTCACGGTGGCGCAAGGCCGCGATCAGCTGCGCCCCGTACATTTCGCCCGAGGCCTCGCCGGCCGAGATCAGAATTCGCACGCAAGCATTGTAAAGCCGCAATTCTCAATCATTTCTTGAGTCTTGACTCCCGCCGGGAATCGGCCCCTAGGCAAAGCAATCCGCAAACGCCGTTTCCACCGTATGCTGGATGACTTTTTCGTAGTCCTTCCCCAGGAATTCCTTCAGGCGTTGTGTATTCATGATGTATTGGCCGGTCAGATAAGGAGTCGCTTCCGGGGGGATCGCGGAAATTCCCAACCCCCACAACAGGCGCAACATCATCCGCAAGGAAATTTTTCCCGGCACGCGCAGGCATTTGGCGTGCGCGATTTCCAGGCAGCGCGCGATGGTGAGCGGTTCGCCCCGTCCCGCCACATTCAACACCGTGAGGCGCTGCGTTTCCGGCTCGGTTCTTTGCGCAATGTGCAAAATGAGCCGGGCCATGTCGTCCACGTGCACGAACTGCATGCGATGCGCCATGTACTTCTTTCCCAGCGGCAACAGGCAGGGCAGCCGCCGGCCGCGGCTGCGCATCGCTTCCGCCCGCCGCGAACGGCCATTGGGGGTGCCGCGAAAAACCCCCACCATATAGTTTTCCACCGTGGCTCCGGCAAAAATGTGCGGCCGCAGCACGTACGCGCTGCAGCCCCGCAACCCCGGGGCCCGCCGCTGAATCACGTTTTCCGCTTCTTTCTTATGAATGGCGTAGGTCAGCGAATGCGCCCGCATCGGATAGTCTTCCCCGGCCGCGCCCGGAATATCCGATCCGTAAACCGCCACGCTGCTGGGCACAATGAACTTCTGCACCACCGTTTCGTAGCGGTTGGTCTCACCGATCGCCTCCATCATGCGGGCCACGCCCGCTACGTTGATCCGCCACATGCGGTCGAGATCGAGAATGCCGTTGCGTACCGGGTCCAGCACGAACGCCAGATGCGCCACCACCGCGGCGCGATAATCCCGCAGCAGCACCATGAGATCGCGGCAGGATTCTTCCTCCCCCAAATCCAAGCGCTCAAAACGCAGCGGCAAGCCGGTGTTGGGCGGAGCGAGGTCTACTCCAATGACCTCGTACTCGCCGAGCATGGGCAGCAGACGGAGCCCCAGATTGCCGCTGATTCCCGTGACCACAATGGTTGGCTTCGGGCTACTCATTGACAGGCATACGGATAGGCATACGCAGCAAAATCCTAGCACATGACGGTTGTTAGTCGTCGGTCGTCAGGCCCGAGCTCATTCGTGGCACATGCGGCCAACGAGGTTAGGCCAGACGACTGAAGACTGAAGACCGACGCCGGTCACTCCCCGATTGGCGGGAAACTCGCGCTCCAGCGATAATGCAGGGCGGGAGGCCCAGCCATCTACAGCCCTGATTCCATGCGCGTGGAAAAGCGCGCCGTGGCCGGCAACTCGGTCGTGGCGGCGATCGCCATTACCACCGCGAAGATCGTGGTGGGTGTGACCACCGGCAGTTTGGGAATCCTTTCGGAAGCGGCCCACTCGGCGCTCGACTTGATTGCCGCCTGCATCACCCTGTTTTCGGTGGGCGTCTCCGACAAACCCGCCGACGCCGACCATCAGTACGGCCATGGCAAAGTCGAAAACTTCTCTGCCTTCATCGAAACCGGCTTGCTGCTGGTGACTTGTATTTGGATCGTCTACGAGGCCGTGCTGCGCCTGTTCTTCCGGCACGTGACCATCGAGCCCAGCCTCGCCGCCTTTGCCGTCATGCTCTTTTCGATGGGCGTGGATTTTTGGCGCTCGCGAGCGCTCGGCAAGATCGCCGCGAAGTATGACAGCCAGGCCCTCGAAGCCGACGCTCTTCACTTCTCCACCGACATCTGGTCGAGCGGCGTCGTCATTTTAGGTTTGGTTTTGGTGCTCGCCGGCCGCGCCTACGGCATCGCATGGCTGCGCGATGCCGATCCCATTGCGGCGCTTTTTGTCGCCGGGGTTGTGGTCTACGTGAGCGGACGTTTGGCCCGCAAAACCATCGACGCTTTGCTCGATGCCGCCCCCGTGGAAGTGCGCAGCCAGATTATAGCCGCGGTTTCAAAAGTCGATGGCCTGCTGGAAGTGGACCACGTCCGCATTCGCCGCGCCGGCAACCGCTACTTCGCCGATCTTTCCATCGGCTTGGCTCGCAACGTAACCTTCCAACGTTCCGGCCAGGTGGCCGATGCGGTCACCGAAGCGGTGCGCAACGTGTTGCCCGAGGCCGACGTGGTTGTCCATTCCGTGCCCCGCGCCGGCCACACCGAAAACATTTTCGACCGGGTGCGCGCCGTGGCCACACGCCACAACCTCAACCTGCACGATGTCAGCGTGCAGGACCTCGCCGGGCATCTGCACGTGGAACAGCATCTGGAAATGGATGAGTTGCTAAGCCTGAAAGAAGCCCATGATCGCGTCACCCGGCTGGAGGCGGAGATGCGCCACGAGGTCCCGGAAATTTCCTCCATCCTCACCCACATCGAGAGCGAACCGG
This sequence comes from uncultured Acidobacteriaceae bacterium, assembly GCA_963776125.1. Lineage (GTDB taxonomy): Bacteria > Acidobacteriota > Terriglobia > Terriglobales > Acidobacteriaceae > PALSA-270. The sequence goes on from CAVZMC010000034.1 coordinate 41,936, forward strand.
CCACCATCGAGAGCGGGAACGAAATGGTGAGCGACGCCGCGCTGGAAAAGCGGTTGAAGGCCATCGCCGCCGCGTTTCCGGAAATTCTCGATATGCACGACGTGCAAATCAAGCGGGTGCGCGGACGCTTGTACGTTTCCTGCCACTGCACCTTGTCGGACGATCTGTCGCTCGCCCGGGTACACGATGTTTCCACCGAGCTGGAAACTCATTTCAAACAGGAAGCGCCCGATTTGTTTCGCGTCCTGATTCACCCCGAGCCGCGCACGGATAATCGAAGATGAATCGCGTGCTAGGCGCGATCCGCGCTCTCTTTGTCGAAACACCCTGCACAGGCCTCAATGCAGGAGCACCGTGGAAGCATCCGGCTTCCAGCCGGGTGAACAGAACCTGCCAGAGTGAGCGGCTTCAGCCGCCGTGCCGCAGCCGGAAATAGCGCCGCGCCTTCTTCACGTCCTTCCCAATCTGTTCGCGCAGCGCCTCCACCGATGCAAACTTGATTTCATCCCGCACCCGGCTAAGAAAATGAATCTCAACTTCCGTTTCCGGCGTAAGCTCCACCGGATGGAAATTCAACAAATGCGATTCCACCGCGAATGAATCCGCGCCAAACGTCGGACGATTGCCAACGTTCGTCACCGAATCGAAATTTTCTTTGCCCACGCGGGTGCAGGTGATGTAAACGCCGTCTTTTGGGACAAGCTCTTCGTAGCGGCTCAAATTGATGGTGGGCACGGTGTATTTCGAGCCATAGCCGCGGCCGCGGCCCGCCGTGGAAAGAATGGCGAACGGGCGCCCCAGCAGATGCCGCGCCCGGCTCACCCGCCCCTCATTCAGTAGCTTGCGAATGTGGCTGCTCGAAACCGGCTCGCCGCGTAGCTTCATCTCGTCATACGCCTTCACTGCAAACCCCATTTCGCGGCCCAGTTCGCCAAGTAGCCCCACGTCCCCGGCCGCTTTGTGCCCGAAATGAAAGTTGTAGCCTTCATGCACTTCGCGGGCGTGCAGCCCTTTCCTCAAGATGCGTTCGGCAAATTGCCGCGGGGTCAACAATGAAAGATCGCGAGAGAAGGGAAGCAGCAGAACCGCGTCAAGGCCGCACAGTTCCAGCAGGCGCAGTTTTTCCGGCGTGGGCGTGAGCAGCTTCAGCCCGACATCGGGCCGCAAGATGCGAATGGGATGCGGTTCGAAGGCAACCGCAATCGCTTTTACTGCTTGTTCCCGCGCGCGCCGCACAATCTGGTTCAACACGTGCGTGTGAGCGCGATGCACTCCGTCAAAGTTCCCCACACTGACCAGCGCCGGCCCGAATCCCGCGGGAACCTCTTCGAGTTTGTGGAAGACTTGCATCACTGCCTAGCGAACATGCATTCGGATTTGTCATTCCGAAATCCGGCTTTCATCGCGCGAGGAATCTGCTGTTCTCATGCTGGCAGGGAAGCAGATTCCTCGCCGATAAAACTGGCTCGGAATGACAATGTCCAGGAATTCAATCACTCAAAGCCGCACCCTCCCTAAATTTCAAACTCCAGCTTCATCCCGTCATAGGAGAGCCGCACCTCTGGCGGCAGCGTCGCATTGGTCGTCTCGTGCGGCAATTCATGCGCAATATGGGTAAAGAACGCCCGCCGCGGCTGGACTCGCTCCACGATGCGCAGCGAATTCTCCACCGTCGAATGCGTGGGATGCGGCTTATGCCGCAGCGCATCCAAGAACAAAATGTCCAAACCTTGCAACTGCGCGAAAGACTCTTCCGGAACTTCGCTAAAGTCGGTTAGATAGGCGGCCTTCCCGAAGCGGTAGCCGATGATCGCGGCATCGCCGTGCATGACCTTGACCGGCTCAAAGCGCGCTCCAAAACAATCCACCGGCCCGTCGAGTAACTGTAGCTCCACGCGCGCCAATCCTCCATACTTGTAATCCCCGTCAAACATGTATTTGAACGTCCGGCGCAGCACCGCGGCTGCCTCCGGCTGCGCGTAGAGAGGAATCTTGTCCTTGGGGAGATAGCTGAGCGGCCGTACATCGTCGAGGCCGAGAATATGATCCGCGTGCGCGTGCGTGTAGAACACCGCATCGAGTTTGCGAATGCCCTCGCGGATGGCCTGTTCACGGAAGTCCGGCGTGGTGTCGATGATGACCACCTTGTCGGCGAATTCCACCAGAACGGAGGGCCGGGTGCGGCGGTCATGCGGATCGGAAGAATGGCACACAGCGCAATCGCAGCCAATGGTGGGCACGCCCATGGATGTGCCGCTGCCCAGCACCGTGAGCCTGGCTTTCATGGCCGGCTAAATCCCCGAGCTCTGCGCCGGCACCTTGGGCGGGCGGGCCAGCGCGTTGGTCACTTCGACGTAAGCCATGCGCACTTCATAAAGAGAGTTTTGCAGAAAGTTTTCTTCCGCCGGCAAGAGGTTGCCTTTCGTCTTGTCGGCCAGCAGGCTGAGCGTGTCAATGGTCTGGCGTGCGCCGATCAAGTCCACCTGCGGCTGGGCGCCTTCCTCGTGCATCAGGCCCAGCTGCAGCATCGCCGTCATATAGAGCGAAGCCAGAAATCGCTCGAAAGTCATCTCCAATTCTTTCGCCGAGTGCCCGCTCAGCTCGACTCGCGCGTCCAGTTCTTTCGACGACTTGTGATAGGCATCCGCCTGCAACCGCTGTTCCGCCGCCGTGGGCGACGGAGGCATGACCGGGCCCTCGGTGGCCGCAGCCGGAGCCGGCTGCGGCGCGCGCGGCGGAGCCGCCGCCGGGGCGGAGACGGAAACCTGTTCCTCCGTGACGTCTTTGCGCAGCTCGCCATCCGAAGTGAACAGCCGCCGGTCGTTTACGGTGAAGCTTTCCTGTTTTTTTTCAGCCATAAGTTACCTTCTTGTTTGGGAAGCGCGATTTCAGTCGTGCCGATCACGACCGCTAAGCTTTGGGTTTTAGCTCCTGGCGGTCCGCCTGCGAACCCTTTGCCGAGGCAATCAACCCCAGCGCCGTCGCCACCCCCATCACCGCCAGCGACATGCCCATCGGCGACTTGCTGCCCATCAAGTAAACCACGCCCAAGCCCAGCGCCAGTCGCAGCCAGAACGAATAGCGCAGCGCGGGTGCGTGAGCCCGAGCCACCAAGTCCCGCAGCGCGGCGCCATCCTGCATGCTGGCCTTCACCATGGCTCGCATGCGCGGGCTGGAAACTCCCAAGCCCAGCGCCAGGATCACCACTACCGCCAGCAGAGCCATGCTAATCCAGCCTTGCGGCCAAGCCTTCATTTTCGTCGCCAGGTAAGCGCCGGGAAAAACAATCAGCGGCCCCGAGAACGGACTAAAGCGCGGAATCACCTTCACGGCTCCCGCCCACGAACGAAATTGCTCCAAACTCGCGGCGCGTTGCAGATTGCGCAGACAGATCCATTCCAACCCCTGCGCCACGAATAGCAGCACGACGCCCAGAAGGTGGAGAAACAGAATCGCGGCATACAGCGTCATAGAGTTTCCTCGTGAAAGACTCCCGCAAAGGGCGTTTCCGCAACCACCAGCTTCGACTCACCGGCCTGCAACGCTTTTTTCTCGGCCTCGCGCCGAATATATCCCAGGGCCACGCGTTGCTCTCCTCTAACCAGCGGCAAGGATGCGGCGCTGGTTATCTCACCCACGTCTTTTCCCTCGGTCGTGACCTTTGTAGCCGGCAGTGGCAATGGCCCATCGACCAGGAAACCCGTGAACCTGCGATGAACGTTGCCACGCGAGCGGATGCGCTCTACGATCTCCTGCCCGACGTAGCAGCCCTTGGTGAAATTCAGTGCCCGTGGCTGCTGGCCGGTTTCCTGGGGCAGATCGCGCTCGCGAATATCTTGCCCGTAGCGCGGAATGCCAGACGCAACCCGCAACAAATCGAGTGCGTCCGCGCTCACCGGTTGGGCTCCGGCCTCCAGCAGCGCTCCCCGCAAGGCCGCGGCGTTCGCGGGCGCAAGCCAGATTTCGAAACGCTCGACACCCGGATGATCGCAACGGACGATCGTCAAACCGGCACCTTGCCAGGACATCTCGGCGAATTGGAGCGGCATCAGTGCGGGCAGATCGAGTCCGGCCGCCCGCAATATATCCCGTGACTTCCCTCCCGCCAAGCCCATGGCGGTGACCTGTCCGCTAAGGTTCGAGACGTCAACGTCGTCCATGATGATGTAGTGATCAAAGGTCGCGGCCACTTTTTCTGCGAGGGCCTGGTCGACATCCACCATCAGCGACTCCCCGCGATTGTACGCGTAGAAATCGGCGAGGATGCGTCCCTGGGGGTTGAGCAGGAATGCATAGACCCCTTGGCCCACCGCCAAGTCGCGGATGTTGTTGGTCACCATGCCATTGAGCCAGCGTACCCGGTCGCCGCCGGTAAGGACTATGTGGCCCCGGCTGCTCAAGTCGTAGACCGCGCAGCCCGAAACCAGCGCCGCAAACTGAGACGCGAGACTATCGAGCCCGCTGGCGAGTTTGTCATCCAAGGTAGTGGACATGGCGGAACAGTTGATTATAGCGAAGAGCCTCGGCCCAGGCGTCGACTTGCTCGAACCCGCCGATAAGTCCAGCGGCTGCAACGGATCGCTTCGGCTCGCGCGGTGTGCTATGCTGCAAGTGCATGATTAGCCAGAAGTTAATTAACTTTGCCTCCACAATGCCCTAGGAGCTCGCCTCGGCTCCGGATGGCCTCCAGCGCTGTTCTGAGCCGAGAGAAGACCACCACGGGCCTCCTAGGGGCCTTTGCGGGGCATTCTACGCGAGCATCTCGGGCGGCTTCGGGCGTGCGCCTTGTTTGTTGTTGGTCTTCGAATATATAGCTAAAAGATAATACAACGAAGCTACCGTACTCATTTCGCGGCGCTTATGATACCTTTTTCAAAAATGAGCCAGAAAAAGCGGATTGCCGTCATCCCCGGCGATGGCATCGGGAGGGAAGTCATCCCCGAAGCCGTCAAAGTCCTCACCGCCTCAGGCGCGCCCGTCGACTTCGCCTACTTCGACTGGAGCGCGGACCGCTACCTGGCCGATGGCATGACCGTGCCGCCCGACGGTTTCTCCATGCTAGAGCGCGAGTTCGACGCGATTCTGCTTGGCGCTTTCGGCGATCCGCGCGTGCCTTCGAACATTCACGCCAAAGAGATTCTGCTCGGCATGCGCTTCCAAATGGACCTCTACGCCAACGTCCGCCCAGTGCGGCTGCTCGATGCGGCGCTGTGCCCGCTGAAAGGCGTTGAACCGAAAGACGTTGACTTCGTGGTGATCCGCGAAAACACCGAAGGCGTTTACGTGGATGCCGGCGGATGTTTCAAGCAAGGCACGCCCGACGAGGTAGCGGTGCAGGAAGACATCAACACCCGCAAAGGGGTCGAGCGCATCATTCGCTATGCATTCGAGTTTTGCGAGCGTCACAAAAAGCAGGACGGTAGCGCGCGGCAGCGCGTCTTGATGTGCGACAAATCGAACGTGCTCACGTACGCGCACGGCCTGTGGCAACGCGTGTTCAAGGAAGTGAGCAGGGAGTATCCGCAGATCGCCGCCGAACACATGTACGTGGACGCGCTTTGCCTGCAGATGGTGCGCGATCCGCGGCAGTTTGACGTGATCGTTACCAACAACATGTTTGGCGACATCATCACTGACCTCGCCGCAGGGCTGCAGGGCGGTCTGGGCATGGCGGCAAGCGGCAACATTCATCCTGGGAAGACGTCGATGTTCGAGCCGGTGCACGGCTCGGCTCCGCCGATTGCAGGGAGAAACATCGCCAATCCCTGCGGTGCGATTTTGACGGCGGCGATGATGCTGGCGCATTTGGGATTGGCGGATGAGGCAGCTCGAATCGAGGCCGCGGTGTTGGAAGCCGTGCGGCAGAAAAAGATCACGGTCGATGTGGGCGGGAGCCTAGGAACCGTGGAAGCGGGGGAGTGGGTGGCGGGGAGGGTGGCAATCTGATGACTTCTGTGTCGAGCGCTCAGGATGGAGCTAGATGACCACGCGCGAAGCTTTGATGATCGTGTGTATCGCGGGTGTCGCGGTTACGGGTCTGATAGGCAGTCTGGTGTTTTCCGACCTATTGAATGAGGTCAAGGGATTGTTGCCCGGCGACAAAGAGTATTACTTGCTCCACTTCCAACATCCTTTTCCGTGGGATTTCAAATTCTGGCGCGAGGTCATGGTTGAGCATCGCAGCAAGTTCCCAGGAACCCGCCGGGTAGGTGTGCTCAAATCCTGTTACATACTTATGGCGCTTTTCATACTCGGGCTAGCATTCTGCACATTTGCGCTTAGCTGAGATGCTCTACTGCGCTTAGTTCGCGTTCATCCGTGGCGAAGAAGGTTCTAATTGAACATCGCTCTCAGCCGGTGCAAGCCTGTCAGCGCGGCGATGTATTGCTTATTCAGCTCGAATGCCTGCGCATAGCACTCTTTCGCCTTCTGCCACTTGTGCTGGTGTTCGTAGACGCGGCCCAGATTAAAGTGCGGATAGCAGCGGGCCTCGTAGCGCGGGGCGATTATGGCTTTTTCGAACCAGGGGATGGACTCGTCCCATTTCTCTTGTTCAATCAGGTAAGCCCCGATATCGTTGTAAGGATTGCCGAATTCGGGATCGACCTTGATAGCCTCCAGGCATTCGGCGATGGCGCGGTCGTAGTCGCCGAGAAAAGAGTACGTCCAGCCGCGGAAGGTGTAGGCCTCGGCGGTGGGGAAGGCGGCGATAGAGCGGGTGTAGAGTTCAATGGCCTGCTGAAAGTCGCCGGCCATTTGCAGTTCATAGGCTTTTTGGAAGAACTCGGCGGCGGATTGGCGGGGATCGTCCTCGGACATGAACGGACCTAATGACACCACTTAAGAAAGTTTACCGGAAACTTAGGCGTGGGCTGGGCACGGCTTGGCTGGGATTGCTGTTGGCTGGGCTGATGTGGGGACAAACGCCTGCCCCAACCGGTCAGCAAGCTCCCAACGCGGCACCAACGCAGGCAACCGACCAAAAGAACGCGGGCGAGGGCGCGGGTGCCACACCGGCAAACGTCGAAAAGAAGATTTCGCCGGAGGAAGCGCAAGAGCTTTTCCACGAAGTTGATGAGATTCTGAAGTTTTCCAGCCAGGATACGGACCTTCCCATCAAGCGCGAAGTGAAGCGGCGGCTCACCAGCCGCGACGAGCTGGTGGCTTACATGACCAAGCACATGTCCGACGACGAAGACGCCAAGCGGCTGCGGCGCTCGGAGCTGGTGCTGAAGAAGTTCGGCCTGCTGCCGCATGATTTCGATCTTTCCAGCTTTCTGGTGGCTCTGCTGAGGGAGCAGGTCGCGGGCTATTACGATCCTAAGACCAAGACGGTGAATCTGCTCGACTGGGTTGGGATCGAGCAGCAGCGTCCGGTATTGGCGCACGAGTTGACGCACGCGCTGCAGGATCAATCCTTCGGACTGGAGAAATGGATGAAGGCGGGCGCCGGCGATTTGGTCGAACGGCGCGCGGAACCAACGCCCGCGGATATCGAGAACGACGAAATCAGCACCGCGCGCCAGGCTGTGGTGGAAGGCCAGGCGATGGCGGTTTTGCTGGACTACGTCTTGGCGCCGGCTGGGCACAGCGTGCTGGATTCGCCGGCCGTGGTCGAGGAGCTTAAGAAGGGCATGATCGCCGGCGGTGACGACTCGCCGAAATTTCGCGATGCGCCCATTTTCATCAAGGAAGAGCTGACGTTCCCCTATCGCTACGGCTTGGATTTTGAGATCGCCCTGCTGAAGCACGGCGGCAAGGCGAAGGCTTACGCGGGAGCGTTTACCGACTCGCCGCACAGCTCGCGGCAAATCATGGAGCCGCAAACGTATCTTTCGGGCGAGCGCATCCAGCCCATGGCCCTGCCGGACTTCAAGCAAGACTTCAAGAACTACGATAAGTTCGACATCGGCGCCATGGGCGAGTTCGACGTCGCGATCTTGATCGATCAGTATGCGGGGGACACGGCGTCGCACGACCTGTATCCGCACTGGCGCGGCGGTTATTACTACGCGGTGCAGCCGAAGGGGCAGGCATCTTTTTCCTCCATCGGCCTGCTGTATGTCTCGCGCTGGGCCACGCCGGAGGATGCCGACGAGTTTGCCGCAATCTATGCCAAGTCGCTGGCCAAGCGGTACGAGCATGTGCATGGAGTGGCGGAGGCAGGACAGAAGACGCTGGAGGAAGATGATTTGGTTACGCTGCAGAGCCTGCCTGGCAAACATAGCTGGCTGACCGAAGAGGGCGATGTAACCATTGATGCGGAAGGGGACACGGTCATGGTCACGGAGAGTTTGGATGGGGACACGATGAAGATCCTAGAAGGAGAGTTGTTTGCAGAGCCGGTGGGTGCGAATAAGAATTGAGCATTCGTGTCGCTCCGTTTGTCGTTTCGAGCGTCGCGAGAAATCTGCTTCTTTCTCGCTGCCGGCGAGCAACGGATTCCTCGTCGCTGCGCTCCTCGGAATGACAAGCTATAAACCTACCGACAGCCCGCGCTAATCGTCTGTTTTGTATAATCAGCAGTTCATTCCATCCGTTGGGAATCGTCAGGAGGATGTTTGCCGCAAGCGGAAATAGGGATCATTGGAGGCAGCGGGCTGTATTCCATGCCCGGGCTTGGCAAGACGAAAGAAGTCCGGCTGAAAACGCCGTTTGGCGCGCCTTCTGACGCGTATGTGTTGGGCACGTTGGAGGGCCGCAAGGTTGCGTTTCTCGCCCGCCACGGGCGCGGGCATCGCATTCTGCCGAGTGAACTGAATTTTCGTGCGAACATTCACGGCTTCAAACAAATGGGCGTGGAGCGAATTATTTCCGTCTCTGCCGTTGGGTCGCTCAAGCAAGAGCATAAGCCGCTGGACTTCGTGATTCCGGATCAATTCTTCGACCGCACACGGCATCGCATCGACACATTTTTTGGAAACGGCGTGGTGGTCCACATCAGCTTCGCGGATCCCATCTGCGGGGAACTGGCAGGGGTGGTGGAAGGCGCTTGCCAGCAGGTGGGAGTGACCGGCAAGCGCGGTGGCACTTACGTTTGCATGGAAGGGCCGCAGTTTTCCACGAAGGCGGAGTCGAACGTGTATCGCAGCTGGGGCATGGATGTGATCGGCATGACTAACTTGCAGGAAGCCAAGCTGGCGCGCGAAGCTGAACTTTGCTACGTGAGCATTTCCATGGTAACTGACTACGACTGCTGGCATCCCGATCACGATGCGGTGACGGTGGATCAGATTGTGACGGTGCTGCTGAAGAACGCGGAGAATGCGACCAAAGTTTTGCGCCAGACCGTAGCGTCCCTGCCTAAAGGGCGGAGTTGCAAATGCGGCTCGGCGCTGGCCCATGCCATCCTGACCGATCCGAAGAAGATTCCGGAAGCCACGCGGCAGAAATTGAAACTCATTCTCGGCAAATATCTAAAGGACAAGAAAGCATGAGCATCCTGGCGGTTGGTTCTATCGCGTTTGATTCCATCGCCACGCCTTCCGGGCGCGTGGACAACATGCTGGGCGGTTCGGCCACGTATTTTTCTCTCTCGGCCAGCTACTTCACGGATGTGCGCGTGGTGGCCGTGGTTGGGGAAGACTTTACCGCCGAGCACGAAAACGTGCTCAAGCGGCGCGGCGTGGATACGCGCGGCATCGAACACGCCAAGGGCAAGACCTTCCGCTGGGGCGGACAGTATCTGGAGAATCTGAACGAGGCCAAAACGGATTTTACCGAGCTGAATGTTTTTGAAAGCTTTCAGCCGCGGATTCCCGCGGAATACAAGGACTCGAAGGTTTTGTTTCTGGGCAATATTCATCCCAGCTTACAGGCCACGGTGCGGCGGGAAATGGACGGAGTGCGCCTGACTGGCGGCGACACCATGAATTTCTGGATTCAGGGTGCGCACAAGGAATTGCTGGAGACGCTGAAGTTGGTGAACGTGCTTTTGATCAACGACGGCGAAGCGAAAATGCTGGCGGGCGAAAAGAGCTTGCCGCGGGCGGCGCAGAAGGTGCTCGCCATGGGGCCGCAGGCGCTGGTGATCAAGCATGGCGAATATGGCGCGACCATATTTTTTCGCGAAGGCGCGTTCGGCATTGGCCGGCATCCTTTCCGGGCGCCAACTTTGCCCATCGACGAAGTGAAGGATCCCACCGGCGCGGGCGATTCCTTTGCCGGCGGGTTCATGGGTTACATTGCTTCCCAGGAGACTTTGAACCGCGAAGTGCTCAAGCGGGCGTTGTTTTACGGCGGCGTGATGGGCTCGTTTGCCGTGGAGCGGTTTGGAACCGAGCGGCTGCAATCGCTAACCCGCGAGGAGATTGAAGCCCGCTTCGCGATTTTCCGCGAACTCACTCACCTCGAATGAAGCAACCTGTAAGCCGGCACTGGGACCCTGAGACCATGCTCGTGGTCTGGCTGGCGGCGTTAGTTTCGCTGGCGTCGTTTTTCTATTGTTTACGGCACGGCACCGTGCTGCTTTACGGCGACGCCGTGGCCCACATCAATATCGCACGCCGGGTGTTCGATTCACGCACCCCGGGACTTCTGCAATTGGGCACGGTGTGGCTCCCGCTGCCGCATCTGCTGATGATTCCATTTCTGCTGTCGGACGCTTGGTGGCAAAGCGGTGCTGGCGGGTCTCTTCCTTCGCTGGCAGCATACATCTTCGGCGCGGTGGGTATTTTTCGCCTGCTGCGTGGCTGCTTAGGCGGCGCTGCCGGCGCGAAGGGAGAGGCGCCGCTTGCGGCGCGCATCGCGGCTTGGCTGGGGGCGGTAGTTTATCTCGCCAACCCGAACCTGATTTACCTGCAAGCCACGGCGATGACGGAATCGCTCTACCTGTGCCTCTTTATTTGGGCGGTGGTTTATTTCAGCGAGTTTGCGCGGGCGACGGAAGACGCGGAGAAGCCAGCGCAGGCGGGTTCGGCACTGCTGAAGTGCGGATTGTGTTTGGCGGGCGCTTGCCTCACTCGTTACGACGGCTGGTTGCTGGCCGTGGTGGCCTGCGGCGCGGCGTTGCTGGTGGTCGCCAGAGCAAAGTCGAACGTTGGGGCACTATGGTTCGGCTGGGCGAAATTTATTTTGCTGGCAGCGGCGGCTCCGGCGCTTTGGCTGGGGTACAACGCGATTGTCTATCGGAATCCGCTGGAATTTGCCAATGGACCGTACTCCGCCAAGGCGATTGAGCTTAAGACCGCGAACCCAGCCTATCCGGCGCATCCGGGCTCGCGGGATTTGGCGGTGGCGGCGAGTTTCTTTCTGAAGTCCGCGGAATTGAACCTGGCGAAAGGCAATTGGGGGAGGTTCTGGTTGGTCTTGGCAGTGGCGGCGTTGGCGGTAGGTGCGGCGCGGGGGTCGCGGCGGCTCTGGCCGTTGCTGCTGCTTTGGGTTCCGCTGCCCTTCTACACGCTCTCGATCGCCTATGGCGGTGTGCCGATTTTTCTGCCGGTGTGGTGGCCGCATTCGATTTACAACGCGCGCTATGGGTTGCAGTTGCTGCCGGCGTTTGCGATCTCTGCCGGGGTTGTGGTCTATTTCGCCGCGGCATGGGCGAAGAATGAGAAAAGCAGATCTGCGGCCGCCGCGGCTTTGGCGATTCTTGTGGCTGCGAGCTATGCGTCGGTTTGGTGGGAACAGCCGATCTGCTTCCGCGAAGCCTGGATCAATTCGCGCTCCCGCCAGACGCTGGAGCGGGAAGTGGCCCGCACTCTCGAAGAGCTTCCGCCGAGCTCGACGCTCCTTATGTATTTGGGCGATCACGTGGGCGCGCTGGAGTTGGCGGGGGTCCCGTTGCGCCGAGTTATCAACGAAGGAAATCATCGCCCCTGGATGCAGCCGTCGGATCCTGAAGGCTTGTGGGAGCGGGCGCTCGCCGACCCGGCGCAGTATGTGGATTTTGTGGTTGCCTTCGACGGCGATGCGACTTCGCTGGCGGTGCCCAAGGAAAAGCTAATTCCGCTGGTCGTTATTCATACCACCGGGCAGCCGCGGGCGGTAGTCTATAGTCCGAAGGGCCGGCTGGTCGCGCCTTGAGACTGGGGCGAGTTTTCGGTTTCTCCCTGAATCATGGATGTTACCTTCCCGCTGCGCGGCCACGAAGGCTCGGCCACGCTGCAGTGATAAAATCCAGTCACTTTCGATGGCAAACGCCTACAAATGAATCCTTCCTTTGCCAATGGTCCATCCGTGACGGTTCCGTTTGTGAAGGCCAGCGCTTGCGGGAACGACTTTCTGATCGTTGACGGCGCACGTGCGCCCGCGGACATTGCCGAATTCAGCCGGCGGATTTGCGATCGGCATAACGGCGTGGGCGCGGACGGGGTGGAGTGGCTTTTTCCGGCGGCGGACGCCGACGTGAGCGCGCGGCTGTTCAATGCGGACGGTTCGGAAGCGGAGATTTCCGGCAATGGCACGCGCTGCGTGGCGGCTTACTTGTGCGCGGAAAAGGCGTGCGAAAAACTTTCGATCCGCACTGGCTCCGGGTTGAAAACGTGCACTTTAACCGCTCATCGCGATACGCATTACGAGTTCGAGATCGCCATGGGTGAGCCACAAGTGAGCGAAGAATTTGGCCTGCGGCTGGCGTCGCGCGAGGTGCGCGGAATTCCGGTTTCGATGGGCAATCCACACTTTGTGGTCTTTGTGCCGGAGTTTGCGTCCGAGTGGCAGACGGAGGCGGCGGAAATCGGGCGCAATTCTCACTTCAAGCTTGGGATTAATGTTGAGTTTGTTGTCGTTCGAGACAAACAGAATATTGAGGTGAGATTTTTCGAGCGCGGTGTCGGGGAGACGCAGTCCTCGGGCACAGGGTCGTGCGCCTCGGCGGTGGCCGCGATTTTCAGCCGACGCGCCGAATCGCCAGTGTGCGTGCGTGCGCCCGGCGGATCGCAAGTGGTGCGTTGGGAGCAACAGGTGTTCTTGCGGGGCGCGGCGCGGCTGGTGTGCCGGGGAGAATTCCTGGTTTAGCGAGAACGTTGTCATTCAGAACGCCGGTTCTCGGTGTGCGGGATCTGCTTTTTGGCGCGAGGTTAAGACGGAAGCGGGTTCGCCGCTTCGCGGAATGACAATGCGGGATGTTGTTTCAGAGGGAGTCAGAATGCCGCCAACGCCGGACACTTCGCGCATCAAGCCTCCCGCCCTGCAGTGTGGAGACACGGTCGGGATTGTGGCTCCGGCGAGCAACATTAAGCGCGACCTGCTCGACGCGGGCTGCAAGCGGTTGCGCAACCTGGGCTACAAGTCTTTCTATTTCGATTCCATCCTAGAGCAAGATTTGTATTTTGCCGGCTCGGTGGAACGGCGGGCGCGGGAATTGGAAGAAATGTTTGTGCGTGACGAGGTGCGGGCGATCATTTGCGCACGCGGAGGGTATGGAGCGAATTATCTTCTGGGCGTGCTCGACCGCATGAAAATCGAGCGCCATCCCAAGATATTTTGCGGCTACAGCGACATCACGACGCTGCTGACGCATTTTTCTGACGTGGCCGGCTTTGTGACTTTTCATGGCCCAATGATCACGAAAGATTTCGCGCGGGAGGGCGGCCTCGACCTGGCATCCTGGGAAGCGGCGCTGGGCGGGAATGCGGAATGGTCGCTGGACCTGGGCGCCGGTTCCGGCGTGAAGCCGCTGGTCGAAGGTTCCGCCGAAGGGATTCTCTACGGCGGCTGTCTTTCCCTCTTGGTGGCGTCGTTGGGCACGCCCTACGAAATCCAGACCGCGGGCACGATTCTTTTTCTGGAGGATGTCGCCGAACGGCCTTTCCGGATTGACCGCATGCTCATGCAGCTAAAGCTGGCCGGCAAGCTGGCCGATGTGCGCGGCATTGTCTTCGGCGAAATGCTGGAGTGCGCGCAGAACGAAAACCAAGGTTACACTTTGGAAGAAGTAATATTGCGAGTGGTGGGCGATCTGGGGATTCCGGTCGCATTGGGCCTGCGCTCGGGGCATGTATCGCAGCGGAATGTTACGCTGCCCGTTGGGGTGCGTGCGGCGTTGAGCGTGGGCGGGGAAATGAGTTTGCGGATATTGGAATCCGCGACCGCCGCTCCCACGGCCTCGGCGGGATTATGAAGCATATTCACTTGATCGGCATTTGCGGCACAGCCATGGCGTCGCTGGCTGGGATGCTGCGGGAGCGCGGTTTTCGCGTGACCGGCTCGGATGCAGCGGCGTATCCGCCGATGTCGGATTATCTGGCCTCGCTGGGAATCGGGCTAGCCCAGCCGTTCGCGGTGGAGAACCTGGAGCCGCGTCCGGACTTGGTCGTCGTTGGCAACGCGATTTCCCGCGGCAATGTCGAGCTGGAACACGTGCTCGACAGGCGAATTCCGTTCGTTTCGCTGCCGCAGATATTGCACGACGAGTTTCTCGTCGGCAAAGAGGTATTGGTGGTTGCCGGAACGCACGGCAAGACGACGACTACTTCCATGCTGGCGTGGATTTTTGATAGTGCCGGTCTGCAGCCGACCTTCTTGATCGGCGGGATTGCGGAGAATTTTGGCGGCAGTTTTCGCCTGGGGCAGGGTGAACATTTCATCCTCGAGGGCGACGAGTACGACACTGCGTTTTTCGACAAAGGCCCGAAGTTCCTGCACTACTTTCCGGACGCGCTAATCCTGACATCGGTCGAATTCGACCATGCCGATATTTATAAAGATTTGGATGCGGTGGAAACGGCGTTCAAACGCCTGGTGAATCTGATTCCGCGGCGCGGACGCATTTTCGCTTTCGATCGCGGCGCCAGTGTTGAGCGTTGCATCGCACGGGCGTTTTGTCCCGTGGAACGCTACGGTTCGTCCGCCGGCGCGAACTGGCGGATTGCCGATCTGCGCCTCGGTCCCGGCCGCACTACCTGGACGGTGCTGCACAATGAACAGCCATGGGCTGAGTTCGAATTTCCTCTGGCGGGCGAGTACAACGTCTGGAATGCCACGGCGGCCGCGGTATTGGCGGCGGAGTATGGGATTTCGAAAGAGGCAATTGCAAGCGCGCTGAAGACCTTCAAGAGCGTGAAGCGGCGGCTCGAAGTGCGGGCGGAAGTCAACGGCATCACTATTATCGACGACTTTGCCCATCATCCCACGGCCATCGCGGGCACGCTGACGGCGCTGCGCTCGCGTTATTCCGGTGCGCGGCTGTGGGTAATTCTAGAGCCGCGGTCGAATACGCTGCGGCGCAATGTTTTGCAAAATGATTTGGCGAAGAGCCTGGCGCTGGCCGATGAAGTGATTGTCGCCAACGTGTTCAAGTCCGAGTCGATTCCCGAGGCTGAGCGTCTCGATCTGAACGCGCTGGCAGCGCAAGTCTTGCGGCTGGGCCGCTCGGCGAGAATCCTGCCGGACGCCGATGCCATTGTCCAATTGGCGGCTCCCGAGATGCGCACCGGGGATGTCGTGGCCATTCTCTCCAACGGCGGATTCGGCGGAATTTACGAGAAGCTGCCGCAGCAATTGAAGACGCCGGCGGCGGGAGCGGCCGAGCGGCCTCGAAACAAAGACGGGGCTGGAGCTTCGGCAAAAGCGTGAGCCTTCGTCTTCCTCTACGAATCGTTCGTGCAGTTCTCCTTCTTTCCTGTGTTGCGAACGCGGCTGAGCGCGTCGACTACGACCAGGTTCGTCTGGCGATCGCGACCAGCTATACGATCTGGCTAACGCATCCCGAGCAGCACATCGTTCGCGTGGAGGTTGTCTTGCCGGCGGGACCCCCAACGCGGGAGTTGCAACTGCCGGTTTGGAATGCGCTCTATCAGGTGCGCGAGTTTTCGCAATTTGTGAACTGGGTGCGTGCGAAAGACGGCGAAGGCAAGCCGATTCCGGTGCGGCAAGTCGATAAGAGCCGCTGGCATATCAACAGCGCACAGAACGGCGCGTCCGTGGAATATGAAATCGTCGCCAACGAGCCCGGTCCCTACGGCGCGCAACTGAATGCGCATCACGCCTTTTTCAATCTCGCCGAAATTCTGATGTATCCCGTGAACGCGCGGGCTTCTCCAATGTTGGTCAGGTGGAACGATGTTCCTCCGGGTTGGCGGGTCGCGACAGCTCTTCCTGAAGCCGCTCCCTTTGCCTTTACCGCCGACAACTACGATCTCCTCGTGGACGCCCCAATAGAGATCAGCGATTTTCAAGAGAGCGATTTCGCGCAAGGGGGAGGCAATTACCGCGTGGTAGTGGACGCGGACCGCGGCGACTACAAAATGGACAGCGTTGTTGCCATGGTGCGGCGCGTGGTGGAGGCGGAGACGGCCTGGATGAATGACCGCCCCTTCGATACCTATTTATTCATTTATCATTTTCCGCGCGATCCGGGTGGCGGTGGCATGGAGCACGCGTTTTCCACGGCGATTGATGTGAATGCACAAGTGCTGGCCACCGACCCGCAAGCTTTGGCGGACGTGACCGCGCACGAGTTTTTTCATCTATGGAACGTGAAGCGCATCCGGCCGCAATCGCTGCAACCCGTGGATTACACCAAGGAGAATTACAGCGACGTTTTGTGGTTCAGCGAGGGCGTAACCAACACGGTCGAAGACTACATTTTGCTGCGCGCTGGATTCATGGACGAGAAGGGCTACCTGAACCGCTTGGCCGGCGACATTGAAGGCCTCGAACGCCGTCCCGCCCACCTCACCCAGTCGGCGGAAGAATCGAGTCTCGATGCCTGGCTGGAAAAGTATCCCGCGTACCGGCAGCCGGGGCGCAGCATTTCGTATTACGACAAAGGGAATCTGCTGGGCGTGATGCTCGATCTGGAGGTGCGCCAGGCCAGCCGCGGCGCGGCGTCTCTGCGCGACGTTCTGCAGTGGATGAACCAGAATTACGCGCGCCAAGGCCGCAGTTTTCCTGATTCCGATGGAGTGCGGCAAGCCGCCGAAGCGGTTAGCCACGCTGACCTGCAATGGTTTTTCCAGAAATACGTTGCCGGAACTGACGAGATTCCGTGGAATGATTTTTTTCAGACGGTCGGCTTGCGGGTTGTGCGTAGCAGCAACCGGTTCGCGGATCTGGGCTTCGGCACCAGCCAGAGTGCGGGCGCGCCGCCCGCGGTCAGCGTGCTTGACCCCGACAGCGAGGCCGCGCGCTCGGGATTAGCCGTGGGGGATTCCGTCCTGGAAATCAATGGCCGGGTTGCCAGCTCGGACTACCGTGCGCAACTGGCGGCGGTGCGGGCGGGGGAAAAGCTGCGCCTGCGAGTGCGCAATGACCGCGGTGAGCACGAAGTCACGTGGAAAATAGGAAGCCGGGAACAAGTCGATTACGAAATAAAGGATATGGACATGGTGACGCCGCAGCAGAAGGCTCGCCGGGCCGCGTGGCTGAGCGGCGAAGATCAGCCATCGCAAACTCTGCCGTCAGGAGGAACGCGGTGATTCGCACCTTGCTCATGCTCGGATTCTGGACGGCCTTGCTGCCGTTCGCCGCCCTGCTGGGTTTCCCCTGGACGTTGCTCACCGGCGATGTCCGCTTCCTCTATCGCCTGGGAATGTGGGGAGCTTTTGCCGGCGTGCGGATCGCCGGCGTGCGGGTGCGCACTAAGGGCTTGGAGAGTATCGACCCAGCGCGCACGTATATTTTCATGGTCAATCACGTATCGAACATCGACCCTCCTCTGTTGCTGCCGCTGATTCCGCGCCGGACTTCGGTGATGGCGAAAAAGGAATTGTTCAGCATTCCGCTGCTGGGGAAGACCATGCGCCTGGGCAGGCTGGTGCCGGTGGACCGTGGAAACCGGGACGCCGGAATTGCCGCGGTGCGGGCCGCCGCGGAGGTCATCCGTCAAGGCGTCAACATGACGATCTACGTCGAAGGCGGCCGCTCGTTCGACGGCAAACTGCTCCCGTTCAAAAAAGGCCCATTTTACCTCGCGGAAGAATGCTCGGTGCCCGTGGTGCCGGTCACCATCTCCGGCACGCACTACGTCATGCCCAAACGGAGATTCGCCATCCGGCCAGGGACGGTGGAAGTGATCTTCCACGACCCCATTGAACCCAACGATTTTGGCAGCCGCGAGAACTTGATGGCGAAAGTGCGCACTGCGATTAACCGCGGCTTGCCGGCGGAGTATCAAGAATCCCCGGGAAGCGAGACCGAAGATACTCAGGCGCAATCCGCGTCATGATGATCGCTTTCTCTCAGCTCTTGCCCGTCATGGCTCGCACCGCGCGCGCAATTTCCGGCAAGCGAGTTAGTACGGCGGAATATTTCAGCCAGAGCTTGTGATCCACCGCGGGAGCGCCGCTGACAATCGCGCCCGCGTCCACATCGCCGGAGACACCGCTCTGCGGGGTCACGATCGCGCCGTCGCCAATTTTGCAATGGCCGACAACTCCCACTTGCCCGGTAAGAATCACGTTCCTGCCAACGTCGGTTGAGCCGGCCAAGCCAACCTGGGCGCATAGCAACGTGTTCTCCCCGACGTGCGAACCATGGCCGACTTGCACCAGATTGTCGATCTTCACGCCGCTATCGATCTGAGTTTTGCCCACGCTGGCCCGGTCGATGCAGGCGTTGGCTTGAATCTCGACGTCGTCTCCAATGATGACCGCCTCGGGCTGTACGATCTTGTGCCAGCGGCCGGCATCGTCCTTGGCAAAGCCAAAGCCATCGGCGCCGATGACCACGCCATTCTGCAGGATCACGCGGTCGCCGATCCGGCAATTCTCCCGGACTACGGCGTGGGAATGCGCCAAAAAGTTGTTGCCGATTTTTGTTCCGTGGTAGATCACTACATGCGCCAAAAGAACGGCATCGGCCCCGATTTCGGCGTCGCGCTCAACCACCACGTAAGGGCCGATGTGGGCGCGGGGGCCGATGCGGGCGGACGCGTGCACGACGGCCGTAGGATGCACGCCCGCTTCGTAGCGCGGCGGCGCATGAAACAAAGCAGTGGCGCGGGCGAAATCCAGATAGGGATTCTTGCTCCGCAGCATGGCCGTGGAAATCGCGGGAGCGTCCTCGTCCAACAAAACCGCGGAAGCGTGCGTGGTCTTGGCTGCCGAGGTGTACTTAGGATTGGCCACGAAAGCGAGTTGCCCAGCTGTTGCTTCCTTGATGCCGGCTACGCCGGTGATTTCAGTTTCAGGGGAACCATTTTCCAAACGCGCGCCCAGGGCAGCGGCAAGCTGTGCAAGTTTCATAGGGTTATCCGCAGTAGAAAAGTCCGAGGGTGATTGTAACGGAGGAGGAGGTCGTTGCGCGGCGATTGGTTTTGCGAACGGAAGTGGTCGGCGGTTCGTCGAGCCGCCGCCGCAACCCAGCGCGCCCGCGCACCAAAGGGCCAGAGGTCCGAATGGAATGAGTCAGTGCCAGGCGGATTTTGACACTACCAGAGGGCGCTGCTACCATCGAAACTTAGTCAACAAGCTCCCACCACCTTTGCCGTCCCCGTCGTCTAGCCTGGCCTAGGACATCGCCCTTTCACGGCGGTAACACGGGTTCAAATCCCGTCGGGGACGCCAACAAACCAGCGACTTGCTGGCGGACAGTGGAAAGGCTCGGTTTTTTCATGAATCAAACCCGCAAGATCATTACTTCGGTAGCCTTTATGAGGGCTGCGGCAGTCTGTCCCCGCTTTAGCTGCATTTCTCTGGCAGAGCGTGCCGTGATAATCGATGTGATTTGCTGACCGCCGATTGAAACCGTGACCTCGGCCATCAAACCGCTAATCCGCACCGACTCAATTCGTCCCACTAGCTGATTACGACCACTCACGCGCCGAACTTCTTCTTGGCGTTGCGGCTCGGTCTTGCCACGGGTTCTGAAAAGCAATCTGTCCACTTCGCTCTGCGGGATACGATGATGTCCTCCCACAGTCCGATTGCTTCGAATCTTCTTCTTGTAAATCCACTGCTTAATCGTTGGAAAGCTGATCCCCAGTTGCAAAGCTGCATCTGGAAGCTTCAGCAGTCCCTCAATGTTCCCTTTGGATTTGCGGTTCTTTGGCATCGGAACGCAATCGTAGCGACAACGAAGTTGCCGGTCAACTCAGTCGCATCCGCATGAGTATGTCCACGAGCCTCCTCGCAAAACGGACTAAATAGTACAGTCCTGGACAATCGAATCGTATGTAATGTATGCTTCGTGGTTCTGTCCCAACCATTGATTTTTCGAGGTTGCAATGCGCAGGGCCTACTTGTTTATCGCAGCCATTAGTCTGTTGCTTTGGTCATTTTCGACCTTTGCTAAGGCGCAAACGGAAGCCAGCCTTTCCGGCGTGGTGACGGACCAAACCGGCGCAGCCCTTCGCGATGTCGCGGTGACCATCAGAAACGTCGACACAGGTGCAACGCGCACGATCGCAACCGACGGCTGGGGGCACTATCAGGCGCCCGGCCTGACTCCGGGGCGCTTCGAGGTTCGAGCGGCAAAACAAGGGTTCGCCGATGAAACGCGCGCCGGAATCAGCTTGGCGGTTGGCCAGGACGCCGCAGTCGACATTAAGATGCAGCGGAGGGCCCCCGACCCCTGCGCGAGCGGCCACGAGTTCGCCACCACCGATTGCGCGCTGACCTGGCATGGCATCACCGTGTACGGTGCCTATGACGTCGGCGTTGGCTGGGTCAGCCACGGCTTACCGGAAAACGGCTATAACTATGAAGGCGAATCTCTGGTGAACCGAAACGGCTATCAACATCGATTCCTCATCGCACCCAACAACCTGTCGCAGACGGGTCTGGGCATCAGGGGTAAGGAAGAGTTTCGGCCTGGCTGGTCCGTTGTGTTCAACGCCTCCACTGGCATCAATCCGCAGTCCGGCCTGCTCGCCAACGCGTCAAAAACCGACATCATCAACAACGGCCTCCCCCGGAGCAGCTATTCGATGGCCATCGACGGCGCGCGCGCGGGCCAGCCCTTCAACGACGAATTCTACGCCGGCATATCGTCCGTGCATTTCGGCACACTGACCTTCGGTCGTCAGCGCGCTCTCGGCACCGATGCGATGCTCCGTTACGATCCGGCAGGCGGCAGCTACGCCTTTTCGTACATCGGGTATAACGGCACGATGGCCGGCGGCGGTGACACCGAGGACACCCGTTGGGACGACGCGTTGAAGTATCGCCTTACTTATGGCCCGGTCCATTTCGGCGCGATGTATAAATTCGCCGATGGTTCTGGCGGTTGCTACTCGGCCGTCGCAGGCTGGACTGCCGTCAACTGTACGCCGGAATCGGCGCATAACAACGCCTATGGATTCGACGTCGGCGGCGACTACGGCAAGTTCTCCGCCGACGCCGTCTTCCAGCATTACAACCAGGCAATCAGCGTATTGAATCCCTTGCTGGGGCCTCAGAGTCCGACACAGTCATTTCAGTCGACCACGGACAGCATCAACACAAACCAAATCATGGGGGCCAATCTGATCGACCCGAACGGCACCGTATATGGCATCGTGACCGACAACAACGCAGTCATGGTCGCCGCCAAGTATATGTGGGACCCGTTCAAATTTTTTGCCGGCTACGAATACATCTGGCAGAACAACCCCTCGGACCCGTTGGGCGTGGGCGCCTCGGACCAGGGCGGTTACATCATGAGCGGGGTCGAGGACGACAATCTTGATTCTGAAAAGTTGGTGCAGATCTGGTGGACGGGCGTGAAGTACACCTACCGCAGCAAAACCGACTTCACGTTATCCTGGTATCAACAGCGGCAGAACGATTTCCGTGTTCCGTCGACCTGCTCGGCCTCAGCCGGTTTCCGCAGTTCCTGCGCTGGCACCCTCAACGAGGGATCGTTCTATGCGGATCATCACTTCACCAAGCGTTTGGACGCTTTTGCCGGAATTGCGTATTCCTACGTGAGCGGCGGTCTGGCCATCGCCATCCCCCATGGCCCCGGAGTCCCCTATAACTCCAACAACAACCTTGCTCCGACAGTCGGTGGTCGTTTCACCTTCTGATCGTTTCCGCGGCGGGCTCGGTCGAGAACCGGGTGCCCCCGGTCTCGCGGTTTTCCAGACCTGGGCTAGGGCTGCTTATGGGTTCGCGGGACTCTAAAAGCGGCCGACCAGAAGACTCGACCTTGCTACGGGAAGCGGATCGACATTCTTTGCCAAGCGCCTGCTCTACCGTATGTCGTCAGCGCTAACTCCTGCTGGCAACAATTCAGGATCGTAGGCGCGGCCGGAATAGGACCGCATATGGCCAGCGCTCTGGACGACCAACCCCGGCTCCTGAATGTTGAGACATGGGCGCCCGACGCGGCGATCCTGTTGTTTGGCGGCCTGGACGCTCTGCCCGCCTAAAGCGCCGCTATTGCTGCACCGGAAATGAGTAGATGTTGACGCTAAACGGAGGCACGGACATCGCGTCGGGCACGGATGTCAGTTCCTGCTCCTCCACTTCCACTCCCGGCTTTTGTCCCACCACGATGGTTGCGTCCACGCTTGACGGGGCCATGCGCCAGAGATGACCCTGGCTTGAAAGCTTTGTCCCGCTGATCGAAAGATTCATGTGCTGCTCGGAATCGGAGGGATTCAGCACCGCGAACGTCAACGTTTTGCGATCCTCACTGAGAGCCGCGCTCACATCCAGAGGATAGGTGTCGCTGCCCGGATTCACCGCGGGCTGGTCGCCACCGGCGGGGAAAGCCGGCTTAGGCTGCGGCGAATCGCCGGAAACCTCCACGGGAATCGTGCCGAAATGGTCGCGATACATCTTGAACAGAAGGCCTGTCGGATTCAGAACCGCTTCGGTACGGTTCTCGCTCATCATCGCGGTCGCGAAGGTGAACGCGCCGAGCTGGAAAATATCCGAGTGCCGAAACATCTCGTGAAAAGCCCAGGCATATGCAGGCACAACTTTGTATGAGCCCGGCCCGCCGCCCGTGTAGGCCCATTCGTCGATCGCAACGGGGACGGGCTTCGCTCGCAGCGCGGGAATGCGCTTCAAGTATTCCTGGTAATGTTCGTATTTGGCGCGGACCTGCGTCGCCGCCTCGCGCTCCCACTCAATCAAGGTTAGCGGGGGGGTGATCGGGACCTTCTTCTCCAGCTTCATATCGGTGTGCTGCGTGCCGGAGGCGTAGTAGTGCTCGCTGAGCATGTCGATGTTGTCGAGATCATGGAGAAGAAGGTTTCCGCTCCAGTCCGCCGGCGAAAGATAGTCGGGAACATACTGTCCGTTGATGCGTTTTGCCTGATTTGCTCCCTCCATGACGTCGGGCATGGCGCCGCCGGCAATCAGCTTGATCGAGGGGTCGACCTGCCGCATGGCTTTGGCAAACAGGTTGTGCTTAATCTCGAACTGCGGCAGCGACATAGCGCCCATCTGGTAGTCGCCCCAGGGCTCGTTGCCGATGCCCCAGAATTTAACGTGGTAGGGCTGCGGGTGACCATTGGCCGCGCGCCATTTTCCCATCGGCGTGGTGGCCGCTCCGTTGGTGTATTCGACCAGCTCTTTCGCGGACCATGCGTCGCCGAAACCGGCGTTGACCGTGATGTAAGGCTCCACATCCAACAGCCGGCAGAGCGTGATGAATTCGTCCGTGCCTACATCATTCGGCTGCACAGCGTGCCAGACCGGATCATAGATGGGCGGCCGCTTGTCGATTTCTCCGACCCCGTTGCGCCATTCGTAAGCCGAGACAAAGTTGCCTCCGGGAAATCGCAGGACGCCAAAGTGCAGTTGCTTGAGCGCGGCGACGACTTCAGCGCGAAAGCCTTGCACGTTATCCGCAGGCATCAGCGAAGCCGCTCCCACGTGAAATTCGCCCGTGCCAGTACCGGTGATTTCCACAGCCGCTTCGTCACTGTCGGCTTGAGCCTGGAACCGCAACGGGAATTTGCGATACTCAAACCCAAGGGTGCGAATGACCACCGTCTGGTGATCGTTTGCATCTTTACCCCATACCAGACTCACCTTCACGACCGCGCCCGGCTTGCCGGCCAGGACCACGCGGCCTACGTACGATTTTCCTTTGCGCACGGCAAGCCCGGATTGCCTAAATCCGTGTGGGTCCGTCTTGTCGAGTTTGACCAGCGGAGAGTGCTCGCCGGTGTATGGATTCTTGGCATCCATGGTGATGAATTCGTCGCCGCCAATCGGCACCCAGCGCCGCGGAGCCGGGCGGAACCTCCGCCCTGGAGCTGGGGCTGCAGGTTGCTCCGGCGGTTTCGAGGTAATCGGATAGTAAAATTTCCGATCGTCCAGCATTTCCGCCCACACGCCTTCGTTGACGATGTTTCCTCCATGCTCCAGAAACTGCCCATAAATGTATTTCGAGATCGGAGGGCCGGTTTTCGAGGCGTCAATGGACGCATGCACCGGTTGAGATTGAGCAAGAGAGAAAGACGAAGAAAAAAGCACCGCCAGCAGCAGCACCTGCTTGGTAAGACTTGAACTCGGGACTCTCGAATTCACGGTATGACGCCTCCTAATTTGGACCGGGGACACGCGCGGGTCGGCAAGCCAAGTCACCGCCTGCCATAACCCCGCGTTGCCTAACAACACATGAACTTCGCCGAAGACCAGAGTTAGAGAGCGGCGCCCTGTGCTCGCTCAGTTTAGAAGAGCCTTGGTGCGAAATCTTTGAGATCGCGACGCCACGTCTGCCATTCGTGCGACGTGCCCGGCGATTCGTAAAAGATATGCTTGATGTTCGCTTCATCGAGCGATGTGTGCAGCTTCTTGATTCCCGTACGCATCATGTCCGGCTCCTCGGTCCCGACGCCCAGCCAGAGCAAATGCACCCTCTTGGCGAAGGCCGCCGGGTCAGCCATCGCGCCATTGTAGTCGGTTTTCACATCCAGGCTCTGGTTGCCAAGAACCTGCGGCCCGCCCGCCCCACTGAACCCGCCAATATAGGAGAACATTTCCAAGTGATCGAAGGTGACCTGGAAGGTTTGCATCCCGCCCATGGACAGACCGGCCATGGCGCGGTTATCGCGATCCGCAATGGTCCGGAACTGCGAATCGACGTATGGGACCAAGGCCTGGGTCAGATCATCCTCAAATGCCGCGCTCATCTCCCGCATGGCCTTCATCATCTCCGGCGAGCCAAACGGCTTTCCCGTCAAATCGGGCGCGGGTTGGCCGGCGCGCCGCGCGTAGCCATAAGCCATCACGAGGATCATCGGCTTGCAGTTTCCGGCCGCGATCAGATTATCGAGAATGAAATTAGCGTGACCTTGTTTGATCCACCCGGTCTCGTCTTCGCCGCCGCCATGCTGCAAGTAGAACACCGGATAGCGAACGTTCGTCTGGGTATCATAATTCGGCGGAAGATAGACCAGCGCGTGCCGCCAGCTGCCCGTCACCTTCGAGTCATACCAAATTTCGCGAACCTGCCCGTGGGGAACATCCTGAGCCGAATAGAAAGTGGTTCCTGGTTCCGGAATTTCGATTCCACTTGCATCCTTGCCTCCCCCAAAAAACGCATGACTGTTGGGGTCGCTGACCTCGGCGCCGTCGATGATCAACGTGTAATAGTGGAAGCCGGGAACAAGGGGCGGGGTGGTGACGGTCCAGAATCCGTCCGCCTGCTTCTCCATGTCCAGTTTCGGGCCGCTCCAAAAATTTAGCCGCACCTTGGTGGCGTCCGGAGCCTTCACGCGAAACTGCGCCTTGCCGGCGCCATCAACGCGGGGATATGCGGCATCCCAAACGTTGGTTGCAGCGGGCTGAAAGCTGTCCGGTTGCTGCGCCCAACAAAAACTCGTGAACAGCAGCACCGCGATTCCGACCTGCTTCATTTTTTGCCTCCTCGTTCCGTTCTGGATTCAACCTCGCCACACTTATCCATACGACTGAGCTTCGCACTTGACTTAGAAAGGGACGCGCAACCGAGAAATCGTTTTCTCGCGCCGCTGAACAAGCACCCAACTCCATGCCTTTTGTTTTTGAACAATGGATACTACGCTCAGGGAATATCGAAGTGAAAGTCGTATTTTTGGCTCGAATACATCGAATTGTTAGATATATTTTACTTATGAACACCACTCTCGACGAATGGGAAATCCTGCAAGCCGTGGTTCAGTTGGGCGGCTTTGCGCCTGCGGCGGAACAGCTCAATCGTTCTCAATCCACCATCAGCTACGCTGTCGCTCGACTTCAGGAACGCCTGGGAATCAAGTTGCTGCAGTTGAAAGGCAGAAAAGCCCAGTTGACGGAAGAGGGCCGTGTACTGCTTGCCGAAGCCGAACCCCATTTGGCCGGTTTTCATCAGCTTGAGCAGAGGGCTCGCTCGCTGGCCTCGGGCGGCGAATCGGAGATTCGATTGTCGGTGGACAGCATCTTTCCCAACGACCGGCTCTTTGCGGTCCTCACCGAATTCACCCGGCGATTCCCCTATGTTCACCCGAAACTCCGGCAAGCGACTTTTCTCTCTCCGGAATCTGAATTCTCCGCCCATCGCGCCCACTTTTGCCTGGCGGCCCTGATGACTCGCGAGTATTACGTTAAACCGATTCTGGAAATCAGGATGCTCGCCGTCGCCCGGAGGGATCATCCGCTCCACGCGCTTCCCCGGCCGTTATCTCGGGTCGACCTGACTCGGCACACGGTCGTGACCATCGAAGGAGTCGCGGCCGGCATTCCTAAGCGCCAGCCCCGTAGTCCGGCTCAGCGCTTCTTGTCGGTCACTACGATAGAGGCCGCGATTGACGCGGTTCGCAGCGGGCTTTGTTTTGGCTGGCTGCCGGCTTACCGCATCCAGCCCTACCTGGACAGCGGCGAATTGCTTCCGCTGCGCATGCCGGTTGGCGGCATCCGAGAGGTTCGCCTCAATATTGTTTGCAAGGATCTGAGCCCAGGCAGCACGGAACTTTATGCTCTTGCTCAATTACTCGGCATCAATCGCGAATTGGAATTGATCTAGAAGGCTTACTTCCCGACGAAGGCGCTACCAGGTGAAATCCAGCAGGGACACCCCCTGCCTGGGTTCAGTGAAGGTCAGGTGAAGCGCGCCCCCTTCCACTGCAATCCAGCGCGGCGACTCGAGCAATTCAAGCTGCCCCGCCGCTTTCAGTTGCTCTTCTTGATCAGCCGAAGGAGCCTGCGGCGATCCCATGGCCAGCCAGGCGGTGTAGGCGTTGCTGTGGTCATGATCCACGCGCCAGTGCTCGAGCAATAACTGCGTTATCCCGTGCGAAAGACCTTCCAGCGTGAGATCGATTTGGACTGGAGCCGCGGGACCGGAATCATCGTGGTAATTCCAGACAAGCACGTTTACGCGGTGATCGTTGCGGGTCGCGATCACATTAACGTCCGCGTGATCGCGGACACTGGACTGCAGGACGCTATCCAGGTCAAGTGCACCATTGCTTTCGGCGGCGACCCGCTCTCCGTTCATCTGGCCGAACATACGAAAAAGATTCATCAGCGGCAAGTCAATCTCATGGGTGGTGAGTGCTCGCAACCCGGCGAAGATCGGCTGACCGGGGAATGCGAACGCCCAGCTAATCGCGCCTTCCACGTTGATGTGGTGCCGCTGTGCCAGAGCCAGAGTGCCGCTCATCAGGTCCGCTTCATAACTAGCATACTGCGAGCTCAGCCGATACCCATTCTGCGGGTGCGACGTGGCGTCGCAAGCGGCACAACCCTCCGGGTCAGACTCACTGAGAATCACCGGAAGCCGGCGCACGGCTGGGAACTTTTCGATGATTGCGAATCCCTGATCGATGTCTCGCAGATTGTGCCCAAGGTTTAACTCCACCTGGCCATCGGAAAAGGTTGACACTCCCTTCGCGTGAAAGGAGATGAAATCGAGAGGAGCACCCTTCTTTCCCGTCGCATAGTTTTGTCCGCTTGCGCAGTGCTCCAGGAAATTGCGCAGGAAGTCGGCGGCCCGTTGATTCGCGGGGCCCGTTGTCGCGGGACCTCCAACCCGCGCGCCAGGCAGAGCGCGCTTCACTGCGGCGACGGTGTAATCGTAGAACTTGCAGTATTCGTCAAAGGTTCCCTGCCAATAACTGATGTCCGGCTCGTTCCAGACCTCCCACTCCCATTTCGCGACTTCGTCGCTACCGTAGCGCTCCACCATATGCCGCACCCAGCTATAGATGAGGTCCGACCACTCCTGATAATTCGTCGGCGGATAGGCCCAGCCGGTGCCAAACGGAGGCTGCGGCCAATGATGCTCGTATGGTTGAGGATGAGTTGAAAGCGCTTCGGGCATGAACCCGATCTCAACCAATGGCTTCACTCCCTTGGCTTTGTATGCGTCAAAAATCTTGTCGATGATGGTCCAGTTGTAATCCGGTTTGCCGTTGGCATCGCGAGTGAAGGCGTTGGTGGATCCCCACTTCAGCCGGGGCGTGCCATCGCCAGATGTGAGTAGGTTGTGTGTTCGATCGTGGATGGGATAAGAACTGAGGCTGGACAGTTGCGTCAGAAGTTGGAGCCCTTCCGCGCTGTAGGTGTAGTTCGGCTCGTCGTGCCCCACCCATGCCCACACCGGTTGGAAGGACCCAACCGCTTGGGAAAGATGAACCTTGATTGTGACGCTTTGCTGGGCTGGCAGCGCCACGGCTGCCAGCAGCAGAAGCGGGAGAACTAAAAAGGTCTTTCTTTCCATCCACAGACTCCCTGGAAGCCGATTTTTGTCAGATCGTCGCGGAGAGCAGTTTGTCCGCCCTTCATTGTTCAACCGCGACCACAGTCACCGACATGGGTTCCAGCTGCAGAATCAGCTTTCCGTCCTGAACTTCCGCGGAAATAGGTTTCGGCAGGACCGTATTGGGCGCCTCGAATGTGTTGACGCTGTCAACCTTAGGCGCGGTCAGGGTTTCCCCGGCCGCAGACTTCGCGGTTATGCCCGCGAAGCCGGCATCGATTTCGACCGCCTGATTGGGATCGAGATTGGTGATTTCCAACCACAGTTTGCCACTCGCGTCTTTCGCCGCGATGGCATCCACGCGGGGCAGGGTGATGTCGCCGTTCTTGTAGGTGCCGGCGTCGAAAGTGACGGGAACAAAAGTCGCGTCTTGGAACGGCACGTACATCTTAAAGACGTGGTAAGTCGGAGTCAGGACCATCTTTTCCTTATCCGTGATGATCATGGCCTGTAGGACGTTGATCATCTGGGCGATATTGGCCATACGCACGCGGTCGGCGTGGCGGGCAAAGATGTTCAGGTTCAGCGCCGCGAGGATGGCATCACGCTGACTGTTTTGCTGCGCCAGAAACCCCGGATTGCTTCCGGGCAATGGTGCATACCATCCTCCCCATTCATCGACTACGAGCGTGACTTTCCTTTGCGGGTCGTAGGCGTCCATGATGGCCGAATGCGTCCGGATGAGGTCCTCCATTCCCAGCGTGGCTTTCAGAATCCTTGCGTACTCGGCCTCGCCGAAACCTGTGGATGCGAACTTTCGATCCCAGTTGACGACCGTGTAATTGTGCATGGAAAGGCCATTGATGTCCCAGCTCCAGTGGTGGTGCTGGTAGGCCTTCATCACAGCCTCTGTCCATGCGGTCCATTCCGGTCCGCCGCCGCCCGGGCCGACGGCAATTTTCAGCATGGGCTGCTGGCCTTGCTGGTCTGGATTGAAGTTTCGAACAAAGTGGCTGTAATCCTTGAGCTGGTCCACGTAGTAGTCCGGCGTCATGTTGCCGCCGCAATCCCAACTTTCGTTGCCGATCCCCAGGAAGCCGACCTTGAACGGCGCGGGATGCCCATTGGCGGCGCGTTCCTGCGCCAGCGTCGTCGGCAGGGGGGCCGTCATATATCCCAGCCAGTCCGCGGCTTCCTTGACGGTTCCGGAGCCGAGGTTGATCGAAACGTACGCTTCGCTCCCGATCTGGCCGATGAAGTCCATGAACTCATGCGTGCCGAAGCTGTTCGGCTCGGTCACTCCGCCCCAGTTGGAATTCAGGGTGACCGTCCGCTTTGGGCCGACGCCGTCGCGCCAGTGATAGTCGTCAGCGAAGCAGCCTCCGGGCCAGCGAATGTCGGGCACCTTAATGGCTTTTAGCGCCGCGACTACGTCGTTGCGGATGCCGCGGGTATTGGGGATTTTGGAATCTGGACCGACCCAAATGCCGTCGTAAATGCCGTGGCCCAGATGCTCCGCGAACTGGCCGAAAATGTAGCGGCTGATCGTGGGACCGGGTTGTGAGAGGTCCACGGACAATTCGACCTTGTCCGCGGCCAAAGCGGACGCAGTCAGGGCTATGGTGATGATGGCGACACTAAACACAAGCGGCCAGATGGCGAGCGATAACCTTCGCACCCGCATTCTGAATGAATCTTTCGGTTCTGATTTCACAGCAAGCGCAAAAGCCATTGGTTTTTCTCCCGGAATATGGATCGGTACCTAACTTTCGCTGTGCAGCGGGGCCAAATGGCCCCAGTTGTGCCATCTCGTTGGAGACAACAATCGTTACTGGGCATCCGCAAGATCGTCGACTTCGACGCAAGCCTGTGCCTTTTCCCTCAGGAAGCGTCCTCATGAACTTCGTTGTACACGGAATAGCGTTCGTGGACGATGCCTGACAGCGGCACAAACGGTACGCTTTGATCTGCAGCCTTGGCCTTGAAGGCCAGCTTCCCTTCGGTAGGTTCAAGCCAAGTAGCCGGATCGTCGACTTTCCCGCCGAATTGCAGCGTCGGACGGGGAGCCATCTTCTCTTCGGCTCGAAAGGGCCTGTACCAGTCTTCTTTGGGCTCTTCCTCGAACCGCGCCGCTAAGACCAGCGGACCATACATCGCCGCCTGCAGATTTGCATTGTCGGGCGTAGGCGCGGCATGCAGATGCATGGGCAGGCTCAGTTCCACGCGATCGCCGGCCTTCCATGGCCCGCGCAGGACCAGGTAGCTGGATGCATCGGCAAAAACCGGCAGCACACGCCCATTGACCTTTACGCTGCCGCTTTTCGCCCAGTAGGGCACGCGCAACTTCAAATCAACATTGACAGGTTTGTCGGCGGAGATCAACAGAGTGGTTCCCTGCTCGTCCGGAAATGAGGTTTGCTGCGTCACACGGATGCCTTTTTCCGCCCAGTTCACCTCCGACGCAATGTAGAGATTCACGAAGATGGAATCGTCGTCATGAAAATAGATGGTGTCGGTCAACTTGGCGAACTCCTCGGCGCCCGTGCCGTTGCAGCACCAGAAGGAATCGAAAGCAGGGGCGTAAATCTTGGAGTAGCCGCTTCCTAAAGGCAGGTAGTAGACGGTTGTGCCCGTCTCCGGGTCAATCGTGCCCATGCGGTGATTGAAGAGGGTGCGCTCGTAGTAGTCCATGTAACGTGCTTGCGGCGACCAGGCGAACAAGTGCCGCGTCAGCTTCATCATGTTGTATGCACAGCAGTCTTCCGTGGTTTCAGAGCTGATTTGGGTTGAAAGCACGCCTGGGTCCGACCGCCACAGCTCGAAGTTGCTGGTCCCGCCGGTGCAGTAACAGCGCTCACTGGTGACCTCGTCCCAGAAGTAGCTGGCGATGTTCCAATAGCGCTCGTTGCCAGTGAACTCGTACAGGCGCGCCGCCGCGATAACCTGCGGAACGTGCGTATTCACATGCAGCCCCTTCAGTTCGTCGCGGTGCGCGGCTAGCGGATCGTAGAACCACTTCTTGTTGAAGCGCTGCGCCAGTTCCAGATACTGGCCTTTCCCTGTGACGCCGTAGAGATTGGCCAGTACTTCGCCCATGCCGCCGTATTCCACCAGGAGCACGCGCTGCATTTGTTCTTCGCTCAATGGGTGGGACCAACTGTGCACCCAATGCGCCATCTTCTCGACCGTGTCCAAGGCCTGCTGATTGCCGGCGAGCACGTACATATCCAGATGGCCGGCCATAATTTTGTGGATGGTATAGAACGGCGCCCATACGTTCACGCCATCGCGCAGCCGGTCGAAGAGCTCCTGTGGAAAGGCGCTGAGATAACCGCTCTGCGACTGGCATTTGGCGAGTTCGCCCACCACCAGATCGGCGTTGCGCTTAAGTCCTTCATCCCCCGAGCTGGCAAACGCGAGCGCGCAAGCCGACAAATAGTGGCCGCCCGCGAAATGGCCGCGCAGCTCACAATCGGGTTTTTCCCAGTCACCCAGCGGTTCCGCCGAGGAAGGCAGTCCTGCGGTTAAACGGAATGTATGGAGCAACCGATCGGGAGGCAGCGTTTTCAAGTAAAGGGAATTGGCTTCCGCCGCCGCGCGAAAAGCTCCCGGTCCGAGCCGTACCTCTTTCATCGGAAATGGGACTGCTCGCAGCCGCACGGCCTCGTGATCGCCCTGTTTCAGAGCGGCCGAGGAAGCAACACCGGGAATCTGCGCCTGGAGTTCAAGTGTGGTAGTTGGAAGGATCGCAGCGGCTCCCGCGGCCGCAGCGGCAGTGGCGACGAACTTACGGCGACTGATTTTCTCCAAGGTAAGACCTCCTCCATCAAGCTAAAAAACCACACCCTGCGGCCCACTTACCATCCAATACGGCGGCCGCGCCCTGCGCGCTATTTCGAATCCGGCAATGATCGCGTGAACATGCCAATGTATGTGCCCACGAAACCACCGGCTTTCTTGGTGCTGAGAATCGTTCCGTCCTGATTGCCGCCCAGCTGTACCCAACCCCCGCTCCCCGCCTGATAGGAAAAGCGGTAGCGTGCTCCCGCGCCTTCTATTCTTAGCGTCACATCATGAACATCGCCGGTAAGATTCGCGGCAGCGACCTGGGAAACGTCACCGTTTCGCCTTTCCAGGAATAAGGCCCGCTGTCCGCCCGGGGTTAAGTGTACGCCCAGGAAAAAGGAATGCGTTTCGTTCTGAAATGCAACCAGGCCCGCGTCCGATGGTTTGTCGTTTACTCCGAAGTGTACTTGCAAGCTGGACGAGAAGTTGGCGTGTTGTTGGCGGCGGGCAATCAGCGACGGGTCATGCCTGGAGTCCAGATCCTCCGCGCGAGGCTCGAGAAACAACGCGGCTTCTTTGGCATCCAGACTCCACCACTGGCTGCTCGGCGTACGCAACGTGTTCAGCGAATAGGGCAGTTGTGTGCCGGTGAAATCCGCCGTCCATTGGAACGGGCCCGTCATTGGTTGTCCCGCTGGTTGTGCAGGCGCAGCTGGCACCGGAAGTTTGGGCCGGCGGATTACGCGTGGGACCGTCTTGCCGGCATCAAGAATTACCGGCCATCCGTGCGACCAACGCACCGGCAGCAGGAAGGTTTCCCGTCCGGTGTTGTAGAAATCGTCCTCATAGGGCTCGCAGCCTAGAAACACGGCCCACCATTCTCCATTTTGTGTCTCCACCAAATCGGCATGTCCAGTGGAGGTGATCGGGTCGGGTCTCGACAGAGACAGAGTACGCTGCGTCAGGATTGGATTCCCGGGGTACGACACATAAGGACCATCCACGGATCGGCTGCGGAATACAACCTCGGAGTGTTGTTCCGCGGTTCCGCCTTCCGCTGCGATCAAATAATAGAAACCCTTCCATTTGAAAATGTGCGGCCCTTCGATCCACACCGGCTTTTTCGCAATATCGGTGCCGCCATTCACGATGATCTTGCCCGGCCCACTCACCTTGCCCGACTCAACATCGAATGGGAACAGGTAGAGTGCGCGATGGCCCGAGTACAGCGGCTTATTGTCCGGCGGGACGCCGTTGTGAACGATATATGCTTTACCGTTGTCGTCGAAAAAGAAGGATGGATCAATCCCTTGAATCTCGGGCAAGGCGACAGGGTTCGACCATGGTCCAGCAGGGTTTTCAGCCGTTACGTAGAAGTTGCCAACTCCGCTCACATTGGTCGTAATCATGTAATAGCGGCCATTGTGGTAGCGGATGTTAGGCGCAAAAATCCCACCGGAAACGCCGGCGCCGCTCAACGGCAGCTGCTCGGGCCGGCTGAGTACGAACCCGATCTGTTCCCAATCCACCAAATCACGGCTGTGGAAGATTGGAACTCCCGGATACCACGCAAAGCTCGAATTGACCAGGTAATAGTCTTGGCTGACTCGCAGAATGCTGGGATCGGGATAAAAGCCGGCGAGGATTGGGCTTCTGTACTCATCCGCTTTGGGCTTGACTGGCTGCGACAGGGAGTCCTCTCCGCGATATTCAAAAGAACGGAACTCGATCCAGCCAGAATGCGGCTGTTCCGATTGTTGCGCGATAAGCGCTGTGCTACTCAGACCGAGCGCCAGGAGCACGAACACGAGAAAATTCTTTGGTGTCGCGTAATGTCTCAACCCAGCAATTGTCATTGCAGTGGCAGCGATCTGTTCCGCCGAATCAGTACGGCCGGTGGCTCTCGGTGATGCCCGGCCACGTATCTGTCCTAAAGGGGCCGGCCGGCAATCCGGCGCCGTTGAAGAGGGTTGCTGCCGGATTGCCCTGCCACGCATAGCGCACCTCTTTCGGGTTGGGCACCGAAGGGGACGAGACGACAACGGTATTGCCCTCGATGCGTGCATCGGCCCAATACCATTTCTGGTCCGCTCCGGCGATTGAGAACTCCTCTAACTTCGATCCTTTCACAACCAAGCCGCCATCGGTGTGAGCGAAGCGCAGCCGGATCGAGCCAGGAAGACGTTTGACCGAAGCGAGAGTTGGGCCCGAATACGCCACATGCTTACGGTAGTGTTTCGCCAAGGCGCAGAAGGCGAGGCGCTCGCCGACCGGGAGTTTGTCCTTGGGATGGAAGTTGTCGGGATCTCCGGTGTCGATGGTCACTGCCAGACAGGAGTTGCGCACTTGGGCGGCGGTAATCGCCTGCGACTCGCGTGTTTCGGCCCATGGGTCGTCAATCGGGGTCGGGCTGCGATGCCCGAACTCCGGCAGGCTTACGATGTAGAAGGGGAAATCGCCCTGTCCGAAGAGTTTTCGCCAATCGGCAATCGTCACGGGAAGGATTCTGCGGTACTGGAACCCGCGATCTGAGTTCTGCTCACCCTGGTACCACAGCGCCCCCGTAATGGAAAGCGGCGCAATGGGCGCCAGCATGCCTTGGTAAAGCACGGACGGAATCACAGGCCAATTTTCAAAACCAATGGGCATGGGATGGGGCGGACTGACATCGACACTCAGCTGACCTTTCCACTGGCCTGCCAGCGGAATGCTCGTCTTGTCTCCGAGCATGAGCCGCAAGTCTTCCGGCTTGGCGAGAAACCCGCCTTGCGGCTTGGTCTTGAAGACGCGAATCGCCACCAGATTTTTTCTGGGCTTCAGCACACCATCGCGGATGAAATAGACGCGCGGGTTCTCTACCCAGGCGCTGGCGCCGACCTCGGTTCCATTGATGTAGGCGGTGTCCATGCGTTCAATGGAGCCCAGAAACAACAAAGCGTACCCTGCCGGCAGCGGGTCTGGCAGCACGATCTCTCTCCGGAACCAGGCCACTGCGGGCGTTTCCGGCACGCCTAATTCGGAGAACCCGCCCGGGATGGCGACGGGCTTCCACGCCGAATCGTCAAAGTCCGGAGCCGCCCAGTTGCCTCTGAGACCGATGTCATACTGGTCATACCAGTGCATGACATAGTTCCCATATTCGGGCGCGCCTGCGGCAGTGAGCTTGTCGAGTTCCGCTAGCGGAATATCGAAGTCCATGAGCGGGCGAAGCGCGTCAGCGCTGGTCCAAGCTTCCGCGGGAGTTCCGCCGACGGCATCCACGACCAGGCCGATCGGAACATGGATCTCCTGCTGGACCTTGCGCGCGAAATAGTACGCGACTGCCGAGAGCCTGACGGCCGTCTCGGGGGACACGACTTTCCAGGTTCCATCCACCACATCCGTATGGTGGTAGGCAGGGTGACCCGAAACCGTGAAGAAACGAATCTCCGGGTAATTGGCCGCTTTGATTTCCTCATCGCTATTGCGCGCCATGCGCAGGCCCACCTCCATGTTGGATTGGCCTCCGCACAGCCACACATCTCCAACCAGCAGGTTGTGAAGCTCCACCGATTGATGACCTTTGATCGTCATCTTGTAGGGACCGCCGGTGGGCGGCGGCTGAAGCTTCACCTGCCAGCGGCGATCGGTTCCCGCAACACCCGACGCTTTCTTGCCGGCAATCTCGACTTCGATTTTGTCGCCCGGGTCTGACCAGCCCCAGATTGTATTGGCCTTGCCGCGCTGCAATACCATGTTGTCGCCGAAGATCGGACTGACAAACGGGAGCGGCTTGACTTGTGCTGCGGGGGGACTTTGGGCAAAGGCACTACCGTGCGGCGAGAATAGCAATCCAGCCACAGCGACAGCGATGAGAACGCATTTCCTGACCATGAGCTCAAGACCTCAGTTACTCAGTCGATAGTCTACAGAGATTCGCCGGTTGGGTGTCCGCTTTCAATCAGCATCGAATAGTTATTCGATGGGCGCCGATCGAATCCTTCGCTGAGTTATCGGTTATTGGCAGCCTGCCTTAGAGCAAAGATTCTTGCTGAAAAACGGCAGCACATGATTTTGGAAGCGGTCCGCCACGGCGCTGGTGTGAGTGCCCGGAAAAACTTCGAAGCTGTTTGCGATTCCGTATTTGTCGAGAACATCGTGCAGCTTGCCGGTATCGAAACGTAGACCGTCCTGGTCGCCCACGTCGATGGAAATGGCGCGGTATTCGCGCAAATTATCGATGTACTGGTCGATGAAGGCCAGCGGCGCGTTGGCCGCCCATTTTGCCAGGATGTCAGGCTGGACTACGCCGTCTTTCGATGGCAGGTCAAGGTAGAGCGGCGGATTCTTTGGGTCGGGCGACCATGCCGCCGCGGTGGCAAGCTGGGCGCGGGCAAAGAACGGCAGCTTGGCCGAGTCTTCGGGAGTCTTCACTGCCTCGCAGGCTCTTTTCAAGTTCCGGGTTCGGCGGGCCGGCGGGCCGGGCCGACAGGCAGCACGGGCTCATGATGTACAGGCTGCCGAACACATCGGAGTGCTTCATGCCGATGCGGGTCGCGCCGTACCCACCCATGGAGTGGCCCACCAGAGCCGCGGCTCGTGCGATCCGGAATCGTACGGTAGTGAGCGTCGATGTACGCAACCACATCGTGCGCAATGAACTGCTCAAAGTCTCCGGTGGTGACCGAACTCGAATACATGGAGCCGTTGTGCACCGTCTTCGAATCGGGCAGCACCACGATCATCTCTTTTGCGCCCTGGCGCGAACGCGCCCTCGATGGTCTGCGGCACATGGATCTCGTGCGTCCACTGCTCGGCGCCGATGGAATATCCGTGCAGCGCGTACACCACGGGATAACGGCGGTGCTTGTCCTTCTGGTAGCTGGGCGGCAGGAAGACGAACACGTCGCGGTCGACGGCATCGCCTTCCAGATTGCCTTCGAGCGATGTGCCGTGAATCTTGATGTGCTCCACGGTCACGGGCTTTGCCCCGGGCACCACCGGAGGCACTTCGGTTTGCACTTGTGCGACGCTCAACCCAGGGTTCGCAAACAAAAACAGAATCAGGGCGGCCAACGGGGCGAAAATCCTCACTCGCATAGTCATCTTGTTCTCCATAAATTCTTAGCATTGTGCAGTGACTGGGCAGCGCGAATCACATCTTCACTGTGCCGCTTGCGCCACCGGAAACTGATAAATGTTAACGCTGATCGGCGCCACCGAGAGTGTCTGCGGCACCTCGCCGATCGGTATTTCTTGCACCTCGACTTCCGGCTTTTGCCCTGCGCGATCGGCAGCTTCCAGAGTTTTCCCGGTCATCCGCCAAAGCGTTGACGGCCCTTGGAGGCGCGTTCCGGTGACGTTCAAATCGAACTTCTGTTCCGATTCCGTCGCATTCACGATCGCGATCGTGAGGTACTTACGATCTGCCGTGAACGCAGCCACCATATCGAGCGGATAAGTCGGGCTGCCGGAGTTGGTCTCCGGCTGATCGCCGCCGACGGGATACTTGGGCGCCGGCTGCGGAGAGTTTCCCGAAAGAGCGACCGGAACGGAACCGACGAAATGATGGCCGTACATCTTAAACAGGAGTCCGATGGTATTGAGGGTTGAAGTGGCGCCGTTGAAGTCGAGCGTCGAGACGCCCATGGTGTGCGCCGACATTGTAAGGAAATCGGTGTGCCGGAGCATCTCGTTAAAAATCATTCCGTAGGCGAGGGCCAGCTTGAGATCCGCGGTTCGATTAAAGCTTCCTCCGAAGTAAGCGTACTCGTCGATGGACAGGAAGATCTTCTTGTCGAGCATGGCCGGGAACCGCTGCTGGTATCGTCGCCATTCCTGGGCCTTCAGGTGCACGATGTTGGCGGGATAGCGCGCGTACTCGAGCGGCGTCTGGTCAACCTGGTCATAGCCAGCGTCCGTGGGCGCATCCGGCAGCAGGCCTTTGGCCTTTTGCAGATCGAAGCGCCGTCCCGACTGCGCATACCAGTGCTGGGTGACGCCGGAGAAGTTTCCCCAACTGTGCTCGAGGAGACCGCCGGTCCAGTCCTGCGGTGTGCCTTCGAGGGCCTTGAGATTGTCGAGATCCTTGCTGCGCATTTCGCCCGTGAGGTCCATAGCCTCAAGCATGTTGCCGGAAGCGATCAGAGTGATGGACGGGATCGGCCTTCGCATCGCTCTCGCGAATTCATTGTGCTTGAGGACGTAATACTTCAGATCGGTGCGGCCAAGCTGCCATGAGCCATAGGGCTCGTTGCCGATGTCCCAGAACTTGATGTGGTACGGCTCGGGATGCCCGTTCCGCGCGCGCATGGCGCCAAGACGCGTGTTGACCGCGCCATTCATGTACTCAACTTCCTCCGCCGCTGAGTGCGCGTCGCCGAATCCCGCGTTCACCGTGATATAGGGCTCCACGCCGATGAGCTTGCAGAGGGTCATGAATTCGTCCATGCCCACGTCGTTCGGACTGCATCGCATTCCAGGCATAGTCGAAGTTCGGCGGGCGCCTGTCCGGGTCGCCGACGGAGTCGTACCAGCTCCAGTCGGAGAGGAAGTTGCCGCCGGGCAGGCGCCAGAAGCCGGAGTGTGAGCTGGCGCAGGAGCGCGATGGTGTCGGGCCGGAAGCCCTGCACATTGTCTGCCGGCATCAGCGAGACGGCCCCGATGTGGAAATTGCCCGTGCCAGTGCCGGTGATTTCGAGGGCTGCCGTCGCTGGCGTCAGCCTTCGCACGTAAGCTGAGCGGGAACTTCTGGTAGGCGCTCGGAACGCGGCGACCAAGGAGACGGTCTGCCGGTTGTTCGCACCGTCTCCCCAGATCAGACTGACTTTCACCTTCGAACCCGGGAGTGCCGCGAAGGTAGATTCGACCCATGTATTTCTTGCCCTTGATCAGAGCAAAACCGGATTGCCGAATGCCGTGCGGTGTAGAGGGATCGAGCTCGATCCGCAGACTCTGATCGCCGACGAAGGGATGATCTTTGTCCATCACCACGACTTCATCGGGACCAACCGGGCGCCATTTGCGAAGCTGCATGCCCGGAAACCCGGGCCCCGCCGGGGCCTTCGCCTCCTTGGAGGAGATCGGGAAGTAGAATTTCCGGTCGTCCAGCATCTCGGACCATAGGCTGCGATAGATGAGTGAGCCGATATGCTCGATGAACATGCCGAACTCGTACTGCGAGACCGGCTCCGCTGTCTGCTGCGTATCAATATTTGCTGTCAGCCGATCCGGAACGCTTGGCTCGGCTTGCTGGGCTGCGGCGGCAATCGCGCACCCAAGCCACAGTGCGGTTACGGCGAACAACGAAATGCGCATCTTCATGAGGCATCCTAACCGATAAAGAGCGGTAGCTTGGACGCGGATCGTTACTGCGCCTGAACTACCGGAAAGCGATAAATGTTAGCGCTGATCGGCGCCACCGAAATTGTCTGCGGCACGTCGCCGATCGGTATTTCTTGCACCTCAACCTGCGGCTTCTCGGCGACCCGGTTCGCGGCAGTCAAGTCTTTCGCGGTCATTTGCCAGAGCGTCCACTTTGCCCGCAAGCCGCACTTAGCAACGTCCTGGTCGCTTCAGAAATCGTTTTCTTGCCGGAACATAGGTCGACCCTCAGGGCGAATGGCGGCTGATACTTTGCGGCAAACGGCATAGTACGCTTGAGAAACCTGGAATGAAAAGTCGCATTTCTGATGGTAATTGATCGAAGTTTTAGATAATAGGAATCCACGCTGAAAAACGTTATGACTGCGGCAATTCAGCCTCGAAAGCAGATCCAACTCCCGTTGCGGACGCCAAATCTGGGTGATGTTAAGCAGAGTTGAGATGGGAAGGAATGCAGTCAACCTATGTATAATGCCGC
Organism: uncultured Acidobacteriaceae bacterium; assembly: GCA_963776125.1. GTDB lineage: Bacteria > Acidobacteriota > Terriglobia > Terriglobales > Acidobacteriaceae > PALSA-270. Next base: position 82,044 of record CAVZMC010000034.1, read on the forward strand.
AGCGTCAGGAGGGCCATCCATGTTGCGCATCAACGACGAAGCTCCCAATTTCACCGCGGAAACCTCGCAGGGTCCGATCAACTTCCACGAATGGATCGGCAACGGCTGGGCGGTCTTGTTCTCGCATCCCAAGGATTTCACCCCGGTGTGCACCACGGAACTGGGCTACATGGCTGGGCTGCAGCCGGAGTTTGAGAAGCGCAACACCAAGATCATCGGACTGAGCGTGGACCCTGTGAGCAGCCACACAAAGTGGGCGGCGGACATTGAAGAGACGCAGGGACATAAGGTGAAATATCCCATGATCGGCGACCCGGAATTGAAGATCGCCAAACTCTACGACATGCTGCCCGCCGACGCGGGAGACAGTTCCGAAGGCCGCACCGCGGCCACGAACGCGACCGTGCGTACGGTGTTCGTGATCGGTCCGGACAAGAAGATCAAATTGATGCTCAGCTACCCGATGAGCACCGGCCGCAACTTCGATGAGGTGCTGCGCGTCCTCGATTCCATCCAGCTCACCGCCAAACACAAAGTGGCCACGCCGGTGAACTGGAAGCGGGGCGAAGATGTAATCATCCTGCCCTCGGTTCCGGAAGAGGAAGCCAAGCAGAAGTATCCCGGCGGATGGAAAGCGCCGCGGCCTTATCTGCGCATCGTTCCCCAGCCGAAGTAGCGCAATATGAGAATCGAGGATGCGTACGCGGACTTTCTGGCGCGGTATCCTTCCTACCCGGCGACCGCCGTACTCGATGCGCTGCGCTCCACCGAATACCGCCGCCTCGATGAGCATCGCCAGGTGTACCTCGACTATACGGGCGGCTCTCTGTATGGCGAATCGCAGCTACAGGCGCATGCGGAGATCCTGCGCGCCGCAGTTCTAGGCAATCCGCATTCCTCCAATCCCACCTCGGTGGCCATGACCGACTACGTCGAGCGCACGCGGCGCTACCTGCTGACGTATTTCCAAACCTCGCCGGATGATTACATCGTTGCGTTTACGCAGAACGCCACGGCCGCACTGAAGCTGATTGGCGAATCTTTCCCATTCAGCCGCGCGAGCCGCCTCCTGCTTACCTTTGACAATCACAATTCGGTGAACGGCATTCGTGAGTTCGCGCGCGCCGCAAGCGCGGCCATCGACTATGCACCGCTGACTGCGCCTGACCTGCGCGTGGATCAATCGCAGTTGGAAGCCCTGCTCGATCGGGCCGATCCCTCTCAGGCCAACTTGTTTGCCTTTCCGGCGCAGTCGAACTTCTCGGGTGTGAAGCATCCCCTGGAACTGGTCGCGCATGCGCAGAGCAAGGGGTGGGACGTTCTGCTGGACGCGGCCGCCTTCGTGCCCACCAACCGGCTCGACCTGGGCGCGGTGCGTCCGGAATTCGTTTGCCTTTCTTTCTACAAAATGTTCGGTTATCCGACCGGGGTCGGCGCTTTGCTGATCCGCCGCTCCGCTTTTGGCAAATTGAAGCGTCCGTGGTTTGCCGGCGGGACGGTGAACTTCGCTTCCGTGCGAGGCCAGGCGCATGTTCTCGCGCCCAATGAAGCGGCGTTCGAGGACGGCACGCTGAATTATCTTTCCATCCCGGCGGTCGAGATCGGGCTGCGCCACCTGGAATTCATCGGCATCGATGCAATCGGCGAGCGCGTGCGCTGCCTCACAGGATGGCTGCTCGATGAGTTGCTCGCCCTGCGCCATGCGAACGGCAACGCCATGATCCGCATCTACGGGCCGGTCACGACCCACGCGCGCGGCGGAACCGTGACCATGAATTTCTACGATCCCAACGGCCATCTCCTCGACTATCGCCGTGTCGAGGAGTTGGCGAGCAAGGAAAATATTTCCCTGCGCACGGGCTGTTTCTGCAATCCCGGAACCGGCGAGATCGCCGAAGGGTTGACCGAAGACGATATGCGAGCCGGCTTCGAGCAAGGACCGGGTATCACTCTGCAAAGTTTCCTGCGACTCATGCAGCAGCGTGGCCACAAGAGCGCCGGTTCGATTCGAGTGTCGTTCGGCTTGGCTTCCAATTTCCCCGATGCCTGGCGATTCTGTGAGTTCGCCGCGAGCTTCTGCGATCAAACCAACCTAGCGATCGGCGAGGTGACTTTCGATATCGCGTCCTGCCGATTTATTCGGGATGGAAGCTAGGCGCTTGGTCGCGAGGGCGTGTGCCACTGCCATGATCCGCATCTCGAAAATCGTGAGGCGCGCACCTGCTCAATATCCTATTCAGCGTCAAATTCTCTGTTCTTGCACGCTTGGGCGAGTGATAATGGGAGCGGAATTGGAGGGGCAAAAGACTATGCTGCGCTGGCCTTGGATAGTTTTGACATTGTTGAGCGGTGCCATCCCCATGGCGTTTGCCCAGCAGGACCCGGCTACAACGGCTACAGTGACCACCGCATGCACATTCCAGGATGAGAAACAGATGAGCGTGCGTTACGAGCCTCCGACGCTGGCCAAAGGGAAGGAACTGCCGCAGGGCGCGCTCTGGCCGGCTAGCGGTTCTCCCATGTACTTGTTTACCCAAACGGAAATCACGGTCGGAGGCTCTGAGCTTGCGCCAGGCGCCTATAGTCTGTATTTGATTCCGGGGAAGAAAACGTGGACCCTGATCGTCAACAAGTCTGTCGCCGCCGGTGCTGCCTATGACCAGCAGCAAGACCTGGTGCGAGCCCCGATGGAAGCGGGCACTCTGACCGAACCCCAACCCTTCGAGATAGCCTTGGGCCATATTGCGCCGCAAGAGTGCAGTATGCGGGTTTATGCCGGGAAAGCCGGAGGCTGGGTGGTGTTCAAGGAGAAGTAGCGTTCGGTTCCTTTCGGTCATGCGGGATCGGAGTTAGTGATTCCTGTTCCGAGCAGCACAAGAATGCGGTCATCCTGATCGAAGCGGACCCTGAGCGGCGGGTGTCCCATTCAACGCACATTCTTTAGGACTAGAGTGGGGTCTTTGAGTTTGCTGTCTGAGGTTTCGGTCGCAATGGAGGGTTTTAAGCGCGTGAGCCCGCTGATCGATCGCCTGTTGGAGTGGCGGGGGAGGGTGCGGCCGTGAAACTCTCTCTTACCCGCGTCGTTCTGTACGTTCAGGATGTTCAGAGGCTGACAGAATTCTACCGCGATGTGCTGGGGCTAGCGGTGGTCCAGGAAATCAAAGATGAATGGACTGTGCTGCAGGCAGGGCATTGTCAGGTGGGGCTTCATCGCGTCGGCAAAGCGTTTCGAGTTTCAGACACAAGTTCGTGGCGGGCAAACAGCAATGCTAAATTAGTCATGGCCGTTCATGAGGACCTGGAGACGTTGCGAGTGGAGCTTATCGCCAAGGGTGTCCCCATGCGCGCAATCAAATCGTACCCTGGACTCACGGGCCTGCTCTGCGACGGAACCGACCCGGAGGGCAACGTTTTTCAGCTCGCGCAAGCGTAATCGCTTTAGATGTCATCACAGTATTGTATGCCGGTGGCGTGAGGGCGCTATGTTCCTTGTGTCCCTGGTCTCGGCGCGCGGGCACCGCAACGGCCCCACCCAATTTATGGCTTGAGTTGATTGGATAAGAACGAAGGCTCCATCGAATCCCCGATGTAGTCTTCGGTTTGAGGACCAAAGGCTTCTGGGGAGGAAGGAGCCTTCAGCATGATGATTATAGGGTGTGATTTTCACCCCAGCTGGCAACAAGTGAGTTGGCTGGACATGGAGACAGGAGAAACCAGGGAACGGAAGCTGGTAACGGCGGCGGGGGATGCCGAGCGGTTCTATCGGCAGATTCCAGGCGCCGGCGCTGATCGGGATGGAAGCCACCGGCAACTGTCACTGGCTGGTGGACCTGTTGGCGGAGATTGGGCACGAGCTATGGATGGGCGATGCGGCGCAGATTCGCGCCAGTTACGTGCGGCAGCAAAAGACGGACCGACGGGATGCGGCCCACATTCTGAAGCTGCTGGCGGAAGGGCGATTTCCGCGCATCTGGATGCCCTCGAGTGAAGTGCGGGATCTGCGGCAGCTGCTGTTGCATCGCTACAAGCTGGTGATCATTCGAGCGCGGGTGAAAAACGAACTGCAACACCTGTGCCTGAATCAGGGAGTGCAGCGCAAGTGCAAGCTGTGGAGCCAGGCGGGACAGCGCATCCTGCGGGAGCTGCCGCTGACGGCCGTGGGCAGCACGGCGGCGCGAGGACTTGCTGCGGCTGATGGCCATGCTCGACCAGCAGATTCTGCCGCTGGACGAGGCCGTCAAGGCAGAAGCGCAGCGAGACAAAATGGCGCTTCTCCTGCAAACCCAGCCCGGGGTGGGCCCGATCACCTCGCTAGCCTACGTACTGACCATGGGCGATGTAAGCCGCTTCCAGCGCGGCAAGCAGGTGGCCAGCTACCTGGGATTGATTCCGCGCGAGCACTCTTCGGGCGGACGGCAGAAACTGGGATCCATCACCAAGCAAGGCAATCGCATGCTGCGCATGTTGCTGGTGGAAGCGGCGCAGAGTGCGGTGCGCTACGATCCCGAGTTCCGCAAACGAGTATCAGCACCGCTGCCACTCCAAACCGAAAGCGGTGGCGAAAGTGGCAGCGGCGCGCAAGTTGGCCATACGACTGTACTGGATGCTACGCACGCAGCAAGCCGTATCCGGCAGTCGTTCAGATCGAGAGCAGCCCGTGCGGTGCCCCTGGTCGTCGCGCGAGGCTAGACCGTAGCCGTTGATTGGGCGCTCTCGCATCCCGTAACCGACGGGATGTTCGCATAGAAGAATCATGGCCGACGAGCAGGTCGAATCGATGGTTGGTGGAACGACGAGTTCTGCCGCGATGTGATTCAGGGTGAGATCTCCAGAGTCTTTGGTCCTCAACTCTCTCCGGCAAACTCCACCGGTGCTGCGCACCGGGCAGAACTACTATGCCTTGACAACGCCTTCGCTCTTATCGAGGGCCACCTGCCCTCACGGTCATCAGCGGCATTCGAAATTGTTCGCGTCTGCGGTATCGCCTTGGCCCTTATATTGGGCGTGTTTGGGGTAAGGGCACAAAGGGCGGCTGCGCCCAGGGAATGCCCGGCCGGTGGCAGTCAATGACGCTGGAGCAGATCCCTTCTCGACCCAATTGACCAGCGCACCCAAAAGATCAAACTGATCGAGGCTGGCACCGCCGGCGCAGTGGGACATCCCAGGAACGAAGTAAAACTGACTCCACTTGGAAGCGGCTTCGAGGCCGCCGTTTGCAGCCGCCATATCCTTGTAGTAGTCGAAAGTGTCGAGCGGCGAGAACCAGGGATCGCTGTCGCCGTGGTAAAAGATCAGCTTGCCGCCATGTTGGGAAAAAGTTGTCAGGTTGGTGGACATCGATTCCACGAGCGGCTCGATATCCGCGAGCGCTTCCTTCTCGACGTCGAGTTCCATGGCCGTGGTTGCGGGTCCGAAAATGCCCGCTCCCGGAGAGAGAATCCCGCGGATGGGCCCGCTGGCGGTGATGCCCGTGTCGTACAGGAAGCCGGGGTAAATCTGGACGCCGTTCGGCGTCTTTGGTCCGCCGACAGCCTTTTTAATCGCGGCAACTTTCTCTGGACTCAGGCAGGATTCGGTCTTCCCTTGGCTGCAGGTGAGAATCGCCGGATCAAAATCACAGCCGAGAGGGTCGGAGATCATGCCATCAGCCAATCCGTCTTTCGCGTCGCACTTTTGCAGGAGCGCATCTGCGATCAGCTTCCGGTCACCGTCGGTGATGGCCTGCCCGATGATCGGTTTGCCATCGGCATCTTTCGGAGCGATCTGGTTGAACGCGACGGGGATCCACCTGCCGATCGCCAGGTTCGAGAGGCCGGTGCGCATGGCTGGGTCGCCCGAAATAATTCCGTCAAAAACCGTGGGGTAGCGTTGCGAAAGAACCATGCCCTCGCGGCCCCCGGTGGAGCATCCGGAGAAATACGAAAATGCCGCCGGCTTCCCGTAGTACTGGGCGATGAGTTGTTTGGCCAGCGTGGCGACCTCGGCATTGGCGAGATAAGCGAAGTCCAGAAATGCCTGCTGATCCTGCATAAAACCGAAATCGAATCCTCCTCGACGGCTCTTATGGCCCGTATCGGTGCTGACCACGGCAAATCCGCGCATGAGCCCGGGTGTGCCCCCTGAGGCATTCAGACCGAGAGGCGGCTGCACCACGCCGTTACTACCGCCTCCGCCCTGCATCAGGAAATCGCCATTCCATTGTTCTGGCATAGCCAGCGCAAAGTTAATTCCAAACTCCTCGCCGCCAACCCCGGTGCGGCGATTGATCACGCCCTCGACTCGGCAATAGGCGGGCAGCGGCGCGCTGTGGCCCGGCCCAAAGAGATTCGGCACGGTGCTTCCGGAAGGAATCGGTGCGGCTTTCGTGATCTCGACGCTCGGAGCTTTGAAGTTCATCAGGCTGGCGCAGGAGTCTGCCTGCTGAGCCCACGCACAAGTAGTCAGCGCGAACACGGGCCACACGATGGCTCGCAAAAATTGCGAATGCATGTCGTCCTCCCTATGGTTAGCTACCGTACCGACGATCCAAGGTCCAAATGCGGCAAGAATTGAGAGTTGAACCTAAGTGCAAGCCTGCACTCCCCGTCTGCCGGGAGCGAGACCAAGCCAGTATATTCCAGCTCCCGGTCATTTATGAATGGCAACCGGCGCCCCAGTCTGAGGGAAAGTGATTGCTAGTCCAGACTGCCGGAGAAGTTCTCCCGCACGTAGTGAAAGAAGATAGACGTGGAGGTGTGATCCGGCGGCAGCGGGTCGCGAGCGTGCGGCAGTTCGCGGCCACGATAGACTAGGCCATCTCCGATCGCTTGAAATACGGTCACGCGGCCTGAAGTGGTATGAAGGTGGATGGGCCAGGGAGTCTCGCGGCGGGGCTCGGGAGAATAGTCAAGGCAGAGCGTAACGCTGAACTCGCATTGCTCCCGGTCCGTGTGTTTCTCCAGCTGTGCGCCACCCTGGTAGGAAGCTAGATAAACATAGGAAGGTTTGACTGGCTCGCCCACGATGGCGCTCACTGTGCTGGCAAGTTGATGGTGAAAGAAGCGCGCGACACTCTCGTTATGGGCGACGTAGCGGCGCGAACTTTGGGCATCCCCGAGCGGCAGACCGCCGGTGCGGATGAGATAACGATAGTAGCGCCGCAGGGCCGAGATGTGGAAAGGGTGAATCATCTGCCCTACGGGTGCGTAGCCTTTGTCTTTGAACTGGCGGGTCAGACGAGTCGTGCCTTCCACCCAGTCCTCGCGGCGCTTGAAAAACGCATCAGGTTCACCCAGCACGTTGGCCAGGGCAAGAGTGCGGCGCGCTTTGGGCGTGAGAGTTGCGGGCAGGGGATCCGCGGGCGGGGCGCCAGCCAGGATTTCTCCCCACTCCGCTTCCAGATGGAAAGGCTGCAGGGCGCGGCTCCCCGGAGCCGTCACCCACGCGACGTGCCCCTGCAACGCGAAATTGTCCACCAGGCCGGCGTCGTGAACCAGAGCGGCAGGCAGCTCACCGTCGCGTGCGAAAAAGACCTCCGGACTCACTCGCAACCCGCCATAGGACGAATCCCCCCAGGTTTCCGTGCGAAAGCCATGGGGAACCAAATGATCCGGCTGTTGAACCAAGCGGCAATGAAAACGAGACGGGGGAAGACTCGCGGGCAGCGGACGCGGTGACGCCGGGATCTGCATCAACCGTTCCAGCCATTCCAGGCTGCCCACGTGGTTCATCTGTGAAACCATCCGTTCACCGTAAAGCGGCTATCGGCAAAAGCCCGGGAAGGGCATTCCACCGGAGTGATCTCATGCGCCAGCGAACTGGCGAACAGCACTATCTGGTTTTGTTGGGGAACCACCGTGCGGTAGTTCGCCATGGGCGTGTAGCCGTTGTTTTCGCGGCGCGAATCGTAGATTCGCAGCTCGCCGCCGCGAAAATTCTTGGGCTCGCGATGGAAGAAGTAGACGAAGGTGATCTCCCTCGGCGCATTCACTTCCTGCGAGTTGTCGCTATGCCAATGGAAGAAGTCGCCGTCGTTGCTGGCGGTGATTTGCGCCTCGACATTGGAGGCCGTGAATTCGGCGTGCTCCAATCCAGAGAGTATGCGCGGCCAACAACACTGGATGCGGTTCACCACGACGGCCTGGTGGCCGGCTAGATTCATAAGCACGCGCGACCGGCGGTACTCATGGTCCACGATTCCGCCAGTGACCCCGGGCGAAACCACTTCGCTGAGCTGAAAATCCGCCTCGTGGTCAAACGTATGTCGTAGCAACGCGCTCAGCTCGGCGGGGGCCAGAAACTCCTCCAGGATGACGCACTTCGCCGGCAGAATTTCGGGCATCTCCGCGACCGCCACGTTTTCGCTCCGGGATTGCAGTGCACGAACCGTGGCATGAGGCCCAGGCGGATTGGGGCTGGGGGGAAACGGCCCCTGACCGGGTCCTCCCGGCGGGCCGGCCGTCCTCAAATGAGGTCCAGGAGGATTCGGACTGGGGGGAAACGGTCCCTGCCCCGGCCCTCCCGGCGGCCCCGCCATTATTGTCTTAGACCGCTGCTTGCGGATCTGGTCAGGCTCGCTCAGGCTTTCGGCCAGACGGCGCATGATGCTTTCGCCTAGAACTCCGTAAGCTCGCTGGGCAACAATTTCTCCGACGCTGCTGGCGATGGCGGCGGCTACGGCGCCATCCCCAGCGTTCCTCTGCGCGCGTTGCAAGAGGTTGGCCAGCAACTCTCTTTCAGGCGCGCTGAGAATACGTTGGTCACACAAGACCGCATCGGACAGGCTGCTCATGATCTCGCTGGTAGTCATAGATAGACTCTCCAAGAATGAACACACGAAGACTTGGGGCCTAGCGCGAGCAGTCAAGTAAGCGGACGGGGATGGCTCAAACTAACAAACCAATACATTCACCGGAAGCGCAATCGAATCCCTTTGGGTCAAAAACTGTGCAAGTCTTGTGGAATGGGTGTGGATTAAGAGGACTTATTTCTCCGCCAGGACGCCCAGCAAGGATTCAAAGATCCTGAAGCCTTCGACGCCACCCAGTTCCGCTTCGCTCGCGCGTTCCGGATGAGGCATCATGCCCAGCACGTTGCGGCCAGCACTGCAAATGCCGGCGATGTTGAAAAGCGACCCATTGGGATTCGCCTCCGCGGTAATTTCGCCAGCGGCGCTCGCGTAACGGAACACCACGCGCTTTTCCCGCTGCAGCTCGGCGAGGGTCGCATCGTCGCAAAAGTAGTTGCCTTCCATGTGGCCAATAGGAATGGTAAGAACCTCGCCTTCGCGGCAAGCGTTGGTGAAAGGAGTGTCGGAGGTTTCCACTCGCACGTGGACCTGCTTGCAGACGTATTTGAGGCCCACGTTGCGAGTGAGCGCTCCCGGCAGCAGGCCGGATTCGCAGAGAATCTGGAAGCCATTGCAGATGCCCAGGACCAGCCCGCCGGCCGCGGCGAACTTGCGCACCGACTCCATCACTGGAGAAAATTTGGCAATCGCGCCGGTGCGCAAGTAGTCTCCATACGCGAAACCGCCCGGAACCACAATGGCATCGCAGTTCTGCAGGTCGTGGGACTCATGCCACAGGAACGTCACCGGCTGCTTAGCCACGTTCTGGAGGGTCCAGTACGCATCATGATCGCAATTCGATCCGGGAAAGATGATTACGCCGAATTTCATCGAGGCTTCCTGAGCGAATGGAATGTAAATCGAGTTTAGCACGCCGGCAAAGCCGCCTGCTGCGTGAGCCAGGCGGCTTTGGCGAAGGGTATTGCGAGATGAATTATTGGGGAGGTGGTCCGCTGTCTTCGCGGCCTCTGGGGCCACGATGGCCGGCGAAAAACTCATGCCCGCCCGATTCGTGATCCTGACGGATAGCTTTGAGCTTGCGCCACTGATCGACGGAGAGCACCTTGCGCAGATCGAGATTCATCATGGTGTTCTCGCGCTCCAGCTTGCTGCGGGCGGCGAGTTCCTGATCCACTTGCGCCCCCACCTGGGCCTCGTTGGGCGAATCCTCATCCAGCAGGCTTTGCAGCTTCATGTCCTGCTTTTCCAAATCCGCGTGGTAATCAATGAGCTTCATGCGGTGATCGAAGAAGGTTTGATCAAGCTGCTTGATCTGAGCGTCGGTAAGCTGCAGCTTTTTGACCAGTTCGGAATTCTTCCACCACTTGCCCATTTCGTGACGGCCCATGCCGCCGCGCCCCATCTCGCCGCGCATCGGGCCATGCTGCATCTGCATCTCGCCACGATGCATGGCCATTGAGCCATGCATCTGGCCCATGCCTGGGGGAGGGGGGCTGGGAGGGCCGCCAGCAGCGCCGTCAGTCGGAGCCTGCGCCAACCCGAGTACGGGCAGCAGCAGGGCGAGCAGATAGATCAATTTGCTAGTTCTCATGCTTGTTCTCCTTTGGGACGTGACTCGAGGTCGAGACAGCTTGGGAGTTGCCGATTTCATCGGCGAGCAAGTCAGCCGGCGCGAGCGCCTCCGGGACATCAGACTGCACGTCTTGCTCGACGGCGATCATCAGTTCCTGGTCGGACACGGTTTGCGCGCTGGGAGCAGGCGGAGGCGCCGGGGCGCGGCCGCCGTGCAACATGGATGCCGCGAGCGCCACTAGCCCCAGGGCGCCGGCGGATGCGGCCAGGACCGGCCAGACCAAGCGCCGGGTGGCAACGATGCGCTCGCGGATGGCCGCTTGCTGCTTTTGCCAAAACCACTCCGGCGGCTGGGTATTGGAGCGCAACCACTCGGGGAGTTTTGCGAGAGTATGCTGCAACTCTTGCTCATCCCTCTCCAAAAGCAATTCCGTCAATTCCTCGTCGTTGAGATGGCGCATGAACTTCATGATTTCTCCTTCACCGTCTCTCTCACCTTGCTGGTGGCGCGGAATAGCTGTGCTTTGACGGTCCCAACCTTGAGCCGAAGTACCTCGGCAATCTCCGCCAGCGACATCTCTTCGGCAAAACGCAGCAGAAAGATGGTTTGCTGTTGCGGCGAAAGGGAAGCGACCGCGCTCCACACTTCCCGGAGCGTTTCGCGTGCCAACAGGGTTCGTTCCGCGGAAGGTTGCGGCGCGGCGAATTGCGGAACGGTAGCGTTACCCGAGCCCTCCTCTTCCAGGCCCACAAGCTTCCGCCAAAAAGAAACGCGGCGGCTCTTCTGGTGATCGCGAACCAAGTTGACCGCAATCCTGAGCAGCCAAGTCGATAGTGCGCATTCCCCGCGGAAAGTGGACCGCTTTTGGAAGGCGCGAAGAAAGCATTCCTGGGTGAGAGTGTCCGCAGCGTCGGCATCCTTGAGCAGCAGAAAAATCACCCGGTAGACGCGCCGCTGGTGGCGGCGGACAATTTCGTCGAAAAGCTCCGGCGAGATGGCTTCCGCGGCCGCCCGCGCCGATGTACCGAAGGTTGCTGCCAGGGTCGTTCCCATGCGCCTCATCTTCTGCTATGAGTATGGACGAGTTTCCGTGGTCCGGGTTTACAGAGGGTCCCGAAATCGTTCTGGATGAGGGAATTCTACCGCCCCCGCCGTTGCTACCCGTGGCTTATGGGTACCTGAACCGGCGGGAGAAGTCCGAAAGCTAAACCCGCGTCCCGCAATCCTCGATCTGCTATACTCAATATTCGCCTGCATGGTTTCGAGGCTCCGCGAGGCAGTCCTGTGATCTCTGCGATCTCTTGCGTGGGCGAATCCTGCTCCAGCAAAGTTCATTGAATACGAGGTATCGCCATGTCCGGCCATTCAAAATGGGCGACAATCAAGCATAAGAAGGGCGCTTTGGACGCCAAGCGGGGCAAGATTTTTACCCGCCTGATCAAGGAAATCAGCATTGCCGCCAAGAATGGCGGCGGCGATCCGGACGCCAACCCGCGCCTGCGCGGCGCCATTTTGGCGGCAAAATCCGAGAACATGCCGCAGGACAACATCAAACGCGCCATCCAGCGCGGCACCGGCGAATTGCCGGGTGCGACCTACGAAGAGTTTTCCCTGGAAGGCTACGGTCCCGGCGGTGTGGCCATCCTGTTGGATATCAATACCGACAACCGCAACCGCACGGTCAGCGAAATCCGCCATGTTTTCGGCAAAAACGGCGGCAACATGGCCGATGCCGGCGCGGTTTCCTGGATGTTTCACAAGAAAGGCGACGTCGTAGTGGCGAAATCCGCCGCCAAGGAAGATGACTTGATGGGCCTGGTGCTGGAGGCCGGCGCCGAAGACCTGCGCGACGACGGCGACAACTGGGAAGTGCTGACCGATACCGGGGCCTACGAGGCGGTCTTGGAAGCGATAAAGAAGGCCGGAATCGAGCCGGTATCGGCCAGCGTGACCATGATTCCGCAAAACTACATCAAGTTGGAAGGCGCCAACGCCACCACCATGATCCGGCTGATGGAAGCGCTCGAAGAGCACGATGATGTGCAGAACGTGCACGCCAATTTTGATATCGATCAAAAATTGCTGGAGGAAGTGGCCAGCTGACCATTGCGGATTCGACGAAAGTCAGCCGCCCCTGGGGGCGGCTTTTGTTTTGAAGTTAGTGCGACGAGGGGTTGCTACCGCTTTTTCAACATGACGGTGCAAAACACTGTGTAAAAACGGGACAGTGGGCCCGCAAGTGATTCATCGAGAATCGTTTCTGCAGTTTGCACTGTATGAAGTGCGGACAGATAGCCGGAGTCTCCTCTGAAAACCAGACTCGACAAATTGGTGCTGGAGCGCGGACTGGCCGCCTCGCGCGAACGCGCGCAGGCTTTGATTTTGGGCGGCAGGGTGCTGGTCAACGGCCAGAAAATGGACAAGGCCGGCGCGAGTGTCGATCCGGTAGCCGAAATCCGAGTGCTCGGAGAGGATCTGAAGTACGTCAGCCGAGGCGGGCTGAAGCTGGAGAGGGCACTTGACCATTGGCATATCGACGTGGCCGATAAACTTTGCCTCGATGTGGGTACATCCACCGGCGGGTTCACCGACTGCCTGCTGCAGCGCGGAGCAGTCAACGTAATTGCGGTGGACACCGGCCATGGGCAAATTGATTTCCGTCTGCGCCAAGACCTGCGAGTTCGCCTGCTGGAGAAGACCAACGCACGCTACCTAACCCGCGAGCAGGTTGGCGTCCCAGTCGATCTGGTGGTGATGGATGTTTCTTTCATCTCTGCCACTCTGATCTTACCCGCGGTGATAGCCGCGGCCTTCCCCGAAATTCCGGCGGAGAATGCGCCGCGGCATCTGGTTGTGCTAGTGAAGCCGCAGTTCGAAGTTGGCCGCGAGCATGTTGGGAAAGGTGGAATCGTCCGCGACCAGGCGTTGCAAAAGGCTGCCGTAGAAAAAGTCCGCCAGGTGCTGTTGAACCTGCACTGCAAACACACCGATGTCATTGAATCGCCGATCTTGGGGGCGGAAGGAAACCGGGAATTCCTGCTGTACGGAGTGTATTAGCGGACGCCCAGCTTGGCCATTGCAAGCTTCTCGTGAGATTTCTGTACAATTCCAGTTGGACCATGTCGACCAACAACCTTCCATCCGCGACCAAGTCTGCCGCAATTATTTCCAAGCCCAACAAGCCGGAGCTGGCGGAAATCGTTCCCAGCCTGCTCGATTGGTTTCGTCAGCATCAGTATCAGGTGGTGGTGGATCCTGAAACCGCTCCCTACGCTTCCGGAATTCGCGTTTTGGCGCGTGAGGCCATGGCCGACCTGGCCTTGAACTTCGTGGTGGTGCTGGGCGGCGATGGAACCCTGCTGGCGGCCGCGCGGGCGGTCGCGAAAGCCGGCATCCCGGTGCTGGGGGTGAACCTGGGGGCGCTGGGATTCCTGACCGAAGTTCCTTTGGAAGAAATGTATGCGACCCTGGAGGGCATTGAAGCGAGCCGCTGTCACGTCGAACCCCGTTCCATGGTGCGCTGCGAGGTAGTCCGAAAGAACGCCAGCCTGGCAAGCTTCGACGCGGTCAATGACGTGGTGGTCGGGAAGAGCACCATCGCCCGCTTGAACCATTGCGACGTGTACGTCGATGGCGTGTTCGTTTCCAGCTATCAGGCCGACAGTCTGATTGTTTCCACGCCAACCGGCTCGACCGCCTATTCGCTGGCGGCGGGCGGTCCAATCCTGATGCCTTCGGTCGGCGCGTTTGTGATTACGCCGGTTTCCGCCCATTCGCTCACTCACCGCAGCCTTGTGGTCCCCGACAGCGCCGAAATCGAAATCATAGCCAAGACCGGCGATGATGAAGCTTATCTAAGTGTTGATGGTCAGATTGGGATGCCGTTACAGGACGGAGACCGCCTGCGCTGCCGCAAGTCTGAGCTGCAAATCAAGCTTTTGCATGTCAGTGGAACGTTCTTTGATGTTCTGCGCACCAAACTGAAGTGGGGACAGCGGTGAGATGCAGGGAGAGGCGGCAGAAATCGGACCCAAGAATCAACTTTTGGGAAGCTCGTTGCGCAGCAAGTCCGCCACAGTCTCGCGGCGGCGAACGATTTTGAGAGACTTCCCATCGACCAGCACTTCGGCGGGTCGCGGGCGCGTATTGTAGTTGGAGGCGAGCGCCATGCCGTACGCGCCCGCATCCAGAATGGCCAGCAGGTCGCCTGGCTCAACGCCAGGCATCTGCCGGTCGCGGGCAAAAAAATCCCCCGTTTCACAAACCGGGCCGACCACGTCCACGATTTCGTCGCCGGTGGACGCGTTGCGAATAACCGGAACGATCTCGTGATGCGCCTTGTAGAGAGAAGGCCGTATGAGGTCGTTCATGGCCGCATCGACTACCAGAAACGTCTTGGGGCCGTTGGTCTTCTTGTACACCACACGGGTCAACAACGCGCCCGCTGGACCAACGATGGAGCGCCCGGGCTCCAACAGCAAATGCAGTTTCAACTCGCGCAGAGGCTGCAGCAGCGCGTGCGCATATTTTTTGGCGCGTGCGGCGAAATCGGATTCATTATCGCCATTTCCCTCGTAGGCAATTCCTAGCCCGCCGCCCGCGTCCACGTAACCGATGCTGTGGCCGTCAGCTCGCAATGCCCGCACTAATTGGGCCACGCGATCCATGCTGGCGGCAAAAGGAGCCATGTCGGTGATCTGCGATCCGATATGCACGCTCACGCCGCTGACTTGCAGGAAGGCATGTTTTGCCGCCAACCGGTAAAGCGCGCGGGCTTGCTCGATGGGAATGCCAAACTTATGCTGCTGCAAGCCGGTCGAAATGTACGGATGCGTGTCAGCCGGAACGTCCGGGTTCACGCGCAAAGCGATGCGCGCGTTTTTCTCCAGCCGCGAGGCACATTCCGCCAAGACCGAAAGTTCCGCTTCACTTTCCACGTTGAACAACAGAATTCCCGCCTTGAGCGCCAGCAGCATCTCGTCGGCGGTCTTGCCGACTCCGGAAAAAACTACTTTCTGCGCGGCCCGGCGATCGACGCGCAACACGCGCTCCAGTTCTCCGCCCGAAACTACATCGAAACCGCATCCTATCTTGGCCAGCAGACGCAGAATGCTTAGGTTCGAATTTGCTTTTACCGAATAGCAAACCGTATGCGGGGCCTTGCCGAAGGCGCGGTCGAAAGCCTGCATGCGCCGGCGAATGTTCGAAGCCGAGTAAACATAGAGCGGCGTGCCAAAGCGCTCAGCAAGGCGAGACAAGGGCAATTGGTCGCCATGTAAAACGACGGCGCCACTGCGGAGCGCGTTTTTGCCCAATTTACGATATGAAAAGGCCGGCGGGCGTCCGGCATGTTCGGCTGCGGATCGACTCACTTCTTCTTTCCTGGACTGCCCTTGACTCGGATGGCGACTACGGTCTGATCGTCGAACGTCTCCACCCCGGCGGCGTATTCGGCGACGGCTTTGAACAGCGAATCCACCACGCAGTCCGCCGCCAGTCCTGAACACTTGGCCACAATTTTTTCCACGCGGGTGCGGCCGAACAATTCTCCGGCACGGTTGCTCGCATCCAAAATGCCGTCGCTGAAGAACACGAACAAGTCGCCGGGCGCGGCCTTGAAAGTGAATTCGTCATAGTCGGCGTCGTCGAACAGCCCCAGGGGCAATCCCGTCGCTTCGATCGTCTCAATTTTCCCCTGATGGCTGTAAATTGGGCGCGGCAATCCCGAGTTAGCCACTTGCAGAGTGTGGTTGGGATCGTCCCAAACAGCATAGATAAGCGACACAAACTGCGCCTCAATTCTGCGTTCCCCAAGAGAGAAATTGACGGCGCGGAGCATTTCCGCCGGTCCCGGCTCAATGGGAGCGTGCGAACGGAGAATGCCGCTCACTAACGCCGCATAAATGGCGGCAGGCGCGCCCTTGCCGCTCACGTCTCCAATGACAAGCGCGGTGCGCGAAAGCGAGTAACTGACAAAATCATACAGATCGCCGCCGATGGCGCGCGCGGGAATAAACTTTGCGGCAATCTCCAGATTCGTCAACTTGGGCCGGGACTGCGGAAGCAGCCGCGACTGCAGCTGTCGCGCTAATTCCAAATCGCGCTCCAGACGTTTTTCCTGGCGCGCGATCTCTTCGTATAAGCGGGCGTTTTCGATAGCGATGGCGACCTGGGCCGCCAGCGTAGTCACCGTCCGCTTGTGATCTTCGGTGAAGAAGCCGCGGCGCGTGTGCTCCAAATCCAGCACTCCGATGACCTTGTCTTTGTAGATCAGCGGCACGGCCAGCTCGGAGCGGGTTTCCGGGTTCACCTGAATGTAACGGGGATCCTTGGTCACATCCGGCACCAGCACCGCGTGCTGGTGCTGCGCGGCGTGGCCCACCACCCCCAGGCCGAGAGGACGATCATCTTTAAGCTGAATATTCTCTCCAAAGCGCAGCGAAAACCGGTGTTGCAGCTTTTCTCCGGCGGCGTCCAAGAGCAGAATGCTGAACATCTGATAATCGATCAGCCGGGTTAACAATTCGGCAATGTGCTTGAGCAACTCGTCCAAATTCAGAATGGAAGTCAACTCGCGGGCAATCTCATTGAGCAGCACCAAAGTGCGGGCTTGCCGTGTAGTGCGGGTGTAGAGGCGCGCATTCTCAATCCCCACCGCCATGCGCGAAGCGATCAAGGTCAGCAGGCGCTTGTGCTCTTCGGTGAAATAGTTCGGCTGCAGCGCTTCGATATTGAGAACTCCGATCACGCGATTCTTCAGGATCAAGGGGACTGCGAGTTCCGAGCGCACTCCCGGAGCCGCGCCGATGTAGTCGGCGTGGTCGGCTACGTCCCCGACCAGCACCGCCTCGCGTCGTTGTGCCGCCAGTCCGGTCACACCCTCGCCAACTTTGACCCGCATTCGCTCGGCAACCTCGTGTGGGTAGCCCACCTGAAAGCGGAAGCTCAGTTCTTGCGTCTTCTCATTGAGCAAAAGGATGGCGAAAATCTGGTAGTCGATGACCTTGCGCACAACTTCCGCAACCCGCCGCAACGAGGTATCCAAGTCGAGCGTGGTATTGACCACGTCCGCGACTTCGAGCAGCAGGGGCTCGATTTTGGAACCGGCGTCGGTTTGGATATTGCTCGTCACCACAATCTTTTATGATAACAGTCATGCAAGCCCAGCCCGGAGGCTGACCTACTCTCTGGGCAGGACGCAGATGTCGGGAAGGTTCCGGTACATTTCGGCGTGATCCAGTCCGTATCCCACGACAAACTCATCGGGTATCTCAAATCCCACATAATCGGCTTGCATAGGCCGTTTCCTGCGAGAGGGTTTATCGAGCAGGGCGGCGATGCGCAACGCTTTCGGCTGGCGCGCTAGCAGGAGTTGCTTCAGGAACGTGATGGTGAGCCCAGTGTCTAGAATGTCTTCCACCAAAATCACATTCCTGCCTTGCATGGACTGATCCGCATCTTTGGTCAAGCGCACCTCGCCGGTAGAGTCCCAGCCGCTCTTGAGTTCTTGCGCCGGGCTGGGCCGGTTTCCGTAGCTGGAAACGCCGATGAAATCAAAGGTGGTATCCAGTTCGATGCAGCGCGCCAAATCGCCGAGAAAAATCGCAGCTCCTTTCAGCACGCCTACCAGAATCACCGACTGACCGGAAAAATCGCGGGTGATTTGGGCGCCGATCTCCGCGACCCGGCCGGCGATCTGCTCGCGCGAAATCAGAACCTTCAACTGCGCCATGGCGGTTCATATTAAACTAATTGGCGGTCGGCTCTCAGCTTTCAGCATTCGGCGGCGCGAGATTGCCGGTTGATCCTTCTTGTCTGTCGGTTTTGCTGAAAGCTGATTGCTGAGACCTGAAGGCTAGGGATTTATGAACCTCAACGGAATCAAACTTACGTGGCTAGGCCACGCCACCTTTCGCATCGAAACCCCGGGCGGGAAAACCGTTCTGATCGACCCCTGGGTGATGGGCAATCCCATGTGTCCGAAAGCCGAGAAGGACGTTCGAAAGGTTGACGTTTTGCTCTGCACTCACGGCCACGGCGATCACATTGGCGACGCGGTCGAAATCGCCAGGAAGCACAGCCCTACTGTCGTCGGCATTCCTGAATTGTGCCGCTGGCTGGGGAAAAAAGGCGTGAAGAACCTAGCGGAGATGAACAAAGGTGGTACGCAGGTCGTGGGAGACATCAGAGTCACCATGGTGCACGCCGACCACTCCTGCGGCATCCAGGACGGCGACGAGTTGGTTTATGGCGGGGAAGCCTGTGGCTACGTCATTGAATTTTCCACCGGGCTCAAGATTTATCATGCCGGCGACACTAATGTTTTTGGCGATATGAAGATTATTCGCGAGCTGTATGCGCCTGACATCGCCATGCTGCCGATCGGGGACCATTACACCATGGGGCCGCGCGAAGCGGCCTATGCTTGCAACCTGCTGCAGCCGAAGACGGTCATTCCAATGCACTTTGGAACCTTCCCGGTGCTGGTGGGAACGCCAAGCGCATTGCATAGATTGGCGCCCGGAGTAGAGATCGTCGAGCTGAAGCCCGGAGTCACAATTTCCTGAACCAACGACCACGTGGGGGCAGCCGCCTCGGCTGTCCGTCGAGCGAAGCTCGACAGCTCAACTAGGAGAGCACAATTTGTCATCCCTAAGCAAAGCCCGCCCAGAATTGTTCGACCACGGCATCACCAACAACCAGGTCGACGAATACCTCTACGCCATGCTTCCGCCGCGCGATGAGGTCTTGGCCGAGATGGAAGCCGAGGCTGTCAAACATAAAATCCCCATCGTCGGCCCGGCGGTGGCTCGCGTGCTGTTTCAACTAGCGTCCCTTGCCAAGGCTAAAACAGTGTTCGAGCTTGGTTCGGCCATCGGCTATTCCACCATCTGGTGGGCGCGCGCGGTGGGCGAAGGCGGCCGCGTCGTCTACACCGATGGCGATCCCAAAAAAGCCGAGCAGGCCCGTCGCTATTTCGACCGGGCAGGTGTCAGCAAACAAATCACTATAAGAACCGGCGACGCGCTTGAACTGCTCTCCGAACAGAAGCAAGAGTTCGACATCATTTTCAATGACGTGGATAAAGAAGACTATCCGCGCGTGTTCAAGCTCGCCGTACCCCGCCTGCGCAAAGGCGGGTTGTTCATTACGGACAACGTACTCTGGAGCGGCCGCGTGGCCGAGAAAAGTCCCACGGAGGCTTCGACCAAGGCAATTCTGGAGTTCAATCGTCTGCTATATGGTTCGCCCGATTTGTTCACTACGATTCTGCCCATTCGCGATGGCGTGGCCGTGGCCGTGAAAAAGTAGTCGCGGGATAGCCCTATGCTCAGATTGCTTTGCACCACCGCGCATCCTGACGATGAAACCTGGGCCTTTGGTGGAACGCTTCTGAAATACCACGAGCAGGGCGTGGAAACTCACGTGATCTGCCTGACTCGCGGCCAGGCCGCCACCAACCGCGGCGATACGCGATCTGCTGAGGAGCTCTCCGAAGCGCGCACGCAGGAATTCTATGAGGCTTGCCGCATCTTGAAGGTGAGCCGCGCGACAATTCTGGACTATCCCGATGGAAACCTGACGCAACAGAATCTGATTGATGTCGTGGCCGATCTGACCCGCCGAATCCGCCAAATCCAACCTCAAGTCGTGCTGACGCTAGGCCTCGACGGAACAGTTACCGCCCACTTGGACCACGCGGCGGTTGGGATGTTCACCACCGCCGCCTATCATTGGGCTGGGCGCAGCGATCGCTTTGCGGAACAATTCGCCGAGGGTCTGTCTCCCCACCGCGCGCAAAAGCTCTACTACACCACGGCGCTGCGGACATGGCCCGAGCGCCAGCCGGTTTCGCTTTCTCCGGCGACCACGAAGATCGACGTCACCGAATACATTGAAGCCAAGATCGCGGCTTTTCGAGCCCACCAGAGCCAACTGCCTCTAATGGAAACCTACGGCGAGCGCACGTTGCGCAATGCGGAGGAGTTGTTTCACCTGGCGGCTGCAACCCGCCCACAAATGCTTTTGGGAATTGAGACCGATCTATTTGCCGGGATCGACGGCGCAGGTCACGGCATGTGAGTTAGATCCTTCGCTCGACCTGGCGCACTGGGTAGCCCTAATCCAGATTTCCCTGCTCCAGCACCACGTTCTCCCGCACGATCAGCCGATGCGCGGCCATCTCTTTCAGAGTGGGCAACACGCGGTTCACATGCTCGTCGGTATCCACGAAAATAATGATCACCGGCAGTTTGCCGCCGGCATCCACCAAGTGCGCGGTCGCGACCTGATGGCGCCCTAGAAATCCCGCCACGGCGTGAATCGCGGTCGCTGCATAAACATTCTCCCGCCGCAAATAGTTGAGAATCTCCACATGCAGCGGCTTGTGATGCCACTGGTCAGCTTCGTTGAGGTAAATGGTGACTTGTACCGCCATTGCGTCTTGCATTCTACAGCACCCTCGCCAGTGCCATGCCGCCAACCGCCGCCGCCAAGCAAAGCAGGTTGCTGCCGATAATATTCGCGAACATCAGGAAAGCTTGGCCGCGCTCGAACAGCGACATGCTCTCGAAGGCGTAGCTGGAAAATGTTGTGAACGCGCCGCAAAATCCCACCACGACCAGCAGCCGCCAGCGCGGATTCACCAATACCCGCTCGGTGGTCCAGATCATGAAAAAGCCCACGACCAAACTGCCCAGCACATTGATAATGAGCGTGCCGTAAGGAAACGCCGTGCCCCATTCGCGGACGGAAAAACGGCTGAGCCAGTAGCGGGCGTTGGCGCCGACGATTGCGCCTAGGGATATAGCTAGAAAGTCGAGCACGATGGAGTTCTCCTGCGTTAGTTGGTAGGAGTCATCAGCCGGGTGGTGCTGCCAACTGGAACCAGGCGGTTGTGGCGAACTCCATCGCCGTAAGCTCTTTTTTACCACAGAGGAGCACGGAGAGCACAGCGGAAAGCCTAATGCCGCGCACAATGGCTCAACGAGCCTATTTCTTTCGCTCCACCAAGAACCGCGCCAGAGATTTCAGCGTCTCTGCTCCGCCGCCAAAGCCGCTCAGCTGCAGCAGAGCGGAATCGACCAACTCATCAGCGCGGCGCAGCGATTCCTCAACCCCAAACAGCGCAGGATACGTCGCCTTTTCCGCCGCGGTATCTTTCCCCGCGGTCTTGCCTAGCTGCTCGGAAGTCTGGGTTACGTCGAGCACGTCATCCACGATCTGGAACGCTAAGCCAATTTTCAGTCCGAAGGAGCGCAGTTTCGCGACTGCATCGTCGTTGGCTCCGGCGTACATCCCGCCGCTGACCGCGCTGGCGGTGATCAGTGCCGCGGTTTTCGCACGATGGATGTATTCGAGCATTTGGATGTCCGGCTTGCTATGCTCGGCTTCCAAGTCTACGACTTGGCCGCCGATCATGCCGTCGATCGTGCCGGTGCCGCGGGCAATTTCCTCGATAATCCGCACTCGGCTTTCCGCCGAGCACTTCAGCCGGGCTAGCACCTCATAGGCCTGCGTCTGCAGCGCGTCGCCGGCCAGAATCGCAATCGCTTCGCCAAAAACCTTGTGGCAAGTGGGCCGGCCGCGGCGCAGATCGTCGTTGTCCAAGGCCGGCAAATCGTCGTGGATGAGCGAATAAGTGTGCAGCATCTCCAATGCTGCGCCCAATTCCTCGATTGCGGCGGGAAGGGAACTGGCAACCATGCGGCCTGCTTCCATGGCCAGAATGGGACGCAGTCGCTTGCCGCCGGCAAACACGCTGTGCCGCATCGCTCTATGGATGGACGAGGGATGCTGCGTTCCCGGCGGCAGAAGACGCTCCAACGCCGCGTCCGTCAATGCCTGGCCTTGCTGCAAAGTCTGGGTCAGCATGAGGGTTGAGTATAACAAGGCGAGGCTTTCGGTTCGGGTGCAATGAGAAAAGGACGCCGCTGCGGCGTCCTCGTGGGTTGGCGAAAGTTATGTTAGGCGGCCAGCGAGCGCACCATAGGCGCGTTGCAGAGTGCCGCCGTAAGGATGCCTCGCGTATCATCTGATCGGTAGCAGTCGGCGGCTCCGGCGTTCAGACTCGCCGCCCACATTTCTTCGTCGGCCAAGCGGTGGTTGCAGACGATGTAAATGCCCGGAAAGTCATGGCATAGCTGCCCAACGTCGGGAACAGAGGCCATCTCCAGGTCGAGGATAACGACTGCCGCGCCGTTTTTGGCGATGTTTCGCAAATCGCCGAACGACCGCGCTTCACAAACCGAACGGAAAAAGTTGCACAGGGGAGCGATGAGGAATTGAGCGGTTCCAGGATCGCTCTGGAGGAGGACTACATTGAGAGATTGCATTACACCCCCTGGGTTTTTGACCGTCGTCTTACGGCCGGGCTGGCGGCGGCAGCTTTCCGTGCGAAAGCTACCGTAGGTTTGATACTGCGAGCGACGACGTACCGGCTTGCGCCTATTTCTTGCCAGGCGCCTTACCGGCGAGGGGCTCGAATACTTCAGCTTGAAGCTTCCCGTTCTGTTTCAGCAGAATCTCCACCTTGCCCTCCGCTTCGTCCAACTCTTTGCGGCAGGCGGCGGAAAGCTGCATTCCCTCCTCAAAAAGCGCCAGAGATTTTTCCAGGGGCACTTCCCCTTTTTCGAGTTCTTGCACAATCTTCTCCAGACGCTGGAGGCAGTCTTCAAATTTCGCCAAAGAGGTTCACTCCTGGCGCTATTCTAGTCCACTCTTGGCCTCTTCGAGAAAGTCTGCAGTGAACAAATATCAAACACGGATCATCCCCTCGCCAGGGCCCGCTTGGAGATGCCGACCATTGACAAAGCCCGCTGATTCCTCTAGTTTTTCTGTTGTTCGGAAAACGATTACTGGCGCGTCCGAACGGTGTTCCTACTTAGCAACCATCCCAAAACCATGCTTTTGCAAAAGCTGCGGCAAGAGGTACTTGAAGCGAACCTGGAACTGGTGCGGCGAGGGCTGGTGCTTTACACGTTCGGAAACGCCAGCGGGATTTCCCGTCAGGATAAGCTGATCGTCATCAAGCCCAGCGGCGTGCCCTACGCGGAGATGAAGCCGGAGCACTTGGTGGTGACGGACCTCACCGGAAAAGTCGTCGAGGGTTTTCTGCGCCCATCTTCCGACCTTCCCACACATGTCGAACTGTACCGCGCTTTCCCAAAAATTGGCGGTGTGGCGCACACCCATTCCGAATATGCGACTTCGTGGGCGCAGGCGCGCAAGTCCATTCCATGTTTCGGAACCACTCATGCCGACTATTTCTACGGGCCGGTTCCAGTAACGCGAGCTTTGACCAAGAAAGAAATCGCTTCGGACTATGAGAAAAACACCGGAACCGCCATTGTGCAAGCCTTCAAGGGCCTCGACTACATGGCGGTCCCGGCGGTTCTGGTGGCCAATCACGCGCCCTTCACCTGGGGGCCAGACATCGCCGCGGCGGCGCACAATGCGGTTATCCTTGAATCCGTGGCGCGCATGGCGTATTTCACCACCGGCATCAATCCGCGCGCGCAGGGAACTGGCCGGCACCTGCTTGACAAACACTACTTGAGAAAACACGGGAAAGACGCGTACTACGGACAGAGATAGATGAAATTCAAGGGAGTCATATGACGTTGAAGAAAAAAATGACGATGGGCCTGATCGTGGGCAACCGTGGTTTCTTTCCCGATCATTTGGCCAAGGAAGGCCGCGAGGAGATGTTGCGCGTTCTGGCCGCCGCCGGCATTGACGTGGTTGCACCCACGCCCGAGGAGACCCACTACGGCGCGGTGGAAACTCGCGAGGAATCGCGGCGCTGCGCCGAGCTGTTTAAGCGCAACCGCGAACGGATCGACGGCGTCATCGTCACTTTGCCTAACTTCGGCGAGGAACGCGCGATTGCCGACACGCTGCGCCTGGCGAATTTGCAGGTTCCAGTCCTGGTGCAGGCAACCCCGGACGACCCTAAAAAGATGACGATCAAATATCGTCGCGACAGCTTCTGCGGCAAGATGTCGGCCTGCAACAATCTGACGCAATACGGCATTCCCTATTCGATCACGACGCTGCACACCGAGAGCCCGGAATCTCCGGAGTTTGCCAAAGACTTGCAATGGTTCGCGGCGGTCTGCCGGGTGGTGAACGGGTTCCGCAATCTGCGGGTAGGCGCGATTGGGGCGCGGCCAACGGCCTTTAATACCGTTCGCTACAGCGAGAAGATTCTGGAATCGCAAGGCATCTCGATCGAAACCTTGGATTTGTCCGAAGTGCTCGGCCGAATCGAGCGAATGAAGGACAACGATGACTTGGCGCAGGCTAAGTTGGCGGCGATTCATAAGTATGTGGAGTCGAGCGGCGTGCCACCTGCGGCGCTGCTGAAGATGGCTAAGCTGGGCGCGGTGGTTGACCAATGGATGGCAGCCACCGAAGTGGCCATCAGCGCCGTGCAATGCTGGACTTCGATCGAAGAAAATCTGGGCGTGGTGCCGTGCACCATCATGAGCATGATGAGCGACAGCCTGCTTTCGAGCGCCTGCGAGGTGGACATCTGCGGCGTCCTCGGAATGCACGCCCTGCGCCTGGCCTCGGAGACGCCGTCGGCACTCCTCGATTGGAACAATAACTACGGTTCAGATCCCAACAAGGCGGTCTGCTTCCATTGCTCGAACTTGCCGAAACATTTTTTCCGTTCGGTGAAGATGGACTATCAGGAAATCATTGCCGGCACGGTCGGCAAGGAGAACACGTTTGGCACCTGCGTGGGCCTGATTAAGCCGGAAAAGATGAGCTTCGCCCGCTTTTCGACGGACGATACCGCTGGCCGCATGCGCGGTTACGTGGGCCAAGGCCGGTTCACCGACGATCCGCTCAACACCTTTGGCGGCGCGGGCGTGGTGGAGATTCCCCACCTGCAAAAGCTCCTGCGCTTGATCTGCGAGCGGGGTTTCGAACACCACGTGGCCGCAAATCTATCCACGGTCGCAGATGCGGTCTACGAAGCCTCCGCCCGTTACCTCGGCTGGGACATGTACTGGCACGAAAGGCAATAGCGGAAAAACAGCATGGCCATTGTGGCGGGAGTGGATTTCGGAACGCTGAGCGTGCGCGTCTCTTTGGTGGACAGCGACCGCGGGCTGTTGGAATCCGCGGTCGCCGAATATCCGCTGCATCGCAAACGCGAAGATCCCGAATATGCCACCCAATCGCATGAAGACCACATGCGCGCGCTGGCGGCCGCGACGCGCGAGGCAGTCAAGAAGGCCGGCATCTCTGGCGATCAAGTCGAGGCCATCGCTCTCGATACCACCGGCTCCTCGGTCATTCCAGTCGGAAAGAACCTTCAGCCTCTCGGCGAATACTATTTGTGGTGCGATCACCGCGCCAAAGGCGAGGCCGCGGAGATCACCGAAGCCGCTCACCGTGAGGGACTGGAAGCCATCGAATGGTGCGGCGGTATTTACTCTTCCGAATGGGGTTTTTCCAAACTGCTGCACTGGCTCCGGCACAATCCCGAGAAACGCTCCCAGTTTGTCTCCGCTTTCGAACACTGCGACATGGTCGCTGCCACGTTGTGCGGCATCACCGATCCCCGAAAAGTGAAACGCAGCGTGTGCGCCATGGGGCACAAATGGCTGTGGAATCCCGCTCTGGGAGGGTTGCCTTCTGAGGAATTCCTGATTAAAGTCGACCCGCTGCTGGCGGGGGTTCCCGAAAAGCTGGATGGAGAATTTGCGACCTCCGATCAAATCGAGGGAAGGCTCTCGCCGCATTGGGCCGAGAAGCTGGGTTTGAAAGCCGGCATCCCAATTCCGGTCGGCGCTTTTGACGCGCATTGGGACGCCATCGGCGCCGGCTGCCGCACCGACGATATGGTCAACGTGGTCGGCACATCGACTTGCATCATCGGAATCACGCCGTCGGTGAATTTGGTGCCGGGCGTGTGCGGGGTGGTGCAGGGAAGCGTGCATCCCCATCGCACGGGAATCGAAGCCGGCCTCTCCGCCGTCGGAGATATTTTCAATGCCATCGCCACTCGCGCCGGCACGGACGTTAAGACTTTGAGCCAGGGACTCGAGAACTATCGAGCTGGGCAGACGGGTCTTCTGCGCATGACCTGGGACAATGGTGACCGCACCGTGCTGGTGAACCCCAACCTGCGCGGCATCACGCTGGGTTGGAACCTGCAGAGCACCGCGCAAGACGAATTGTTCGCTGCCATTGAGGGCACCGCATTCCACACCCGCGTGATTCTGGACCGCATGGCCGAACACGGAGTGCACATCAAACGGGTGATTAACGCCGGCGGCATTCCCCAGAAAAATCCCGTGCTTAATCAGGTTTATGCGAATGTGCTGGGGCGTCCCGTGCTGGTTCCAAGCAAGAGCGTCGTTAGCCTGGGCTCGGCGATTTTTGCATTTCTCGCCGCCGGGACTTTTAAGACCGTGGAAGAAGCTCAGGACAAGATCTGCCCGCCACACACGTTTTTCCAGCCGGCAAAGCCCGAACAGCGCGTCTACGAAGATCTCTACCCGCTATTCAGCAAACTCTATTTTGCTTTCGGCCAGCCGCAAAAGGGTGCACTTGCGGATGTGCTCCCCCGATTGATCCGAACTGCCGAGGCAGTGAACCGGAAAGAGGCATAACACCTAGTCGGAGGTCAGCCGGACCGGCGCGGTTCTCCGGCGCCTGCCCGTGGAAGGCTTGCTGGGCGAAGCGGCCAAGGCCGTTGATTCGCGCAACACCAGTTTGGTCTGGAGCGGGTATTCGGTGCCGTGCGGAACCGGCGTCTCGCGCCCGACCTCGGTCAGCAAGGCGTGAAACGCCAGGCGCGCCAGTTCGGCCTGTGACATCTGTACCGTGGTCAGCGGGGGCAGCACGAACTGCGCCAGCCGGATGTCATCGAACCCCACCAACGATAGATCGCGCGGAATGCTGACTCGGGCTTCGTAACTCCTGCGCATCACCCCAATCGCGGTCATATCGTTGGAGCACAAGACTGCGGTCGGCCGCTTGGGTCTCGCCAGCAGCCGGGCGCAGGCCCTCATGCCGGCCTCCATGGTGTGATCGCCTTCAACGATCAACGCCGGGTCGACCTTCAGGCCGAGCTCTTGCATGGAGCGCACAAAGGCGTTCTGCCGTGCCACCGCCGACTTGAGGCGCAGGGGCCCGGTGATAAACGCAATCTCCTCGTGGCGCAACGTGGCCAGATGCTGTACCGCCTGCCTGATTCCGTGCAGATAATCGATACGGATGTTGCTCACTCGCGAGCGCGGCGGACCCACGTCCACAAACACCAGCGGCACATTGCGCAGCTTCAGGCCCTCCAGCAGCACTTCTTCCATGCCGAAGGTCATGACCGCAACCCCCTCCACTCGCCGTTCGATCATGCGCCGCACCGAACTTTCCATGCGTTCCGGATCGTTGCCGGTGGAGGTCAGCAGAATCTCGTAGCGATGCTGGACCGCAATGCGTTCGAAGACCTGAACAATTTCCGGGAAAAAAGGGTTGGTGATTTCCGAGATGATCAGGCCAAAAATGCGGCTGCGCCCCGAAACCAGGGCTCGCGCCTGCGTGTTCGGGTAGTAGCCCAGTTCGTTGACCACGCTCCAGACGCGCTTGGCCAGTTGAGGGTTGACGGTGGGTACATGGTTAATGGCGCGGGACGCGGTCGCAGTGGAGACCTTGGCCCTTCTTGCGATTTCTCGGATGTCCACTCGCGTTACACCGTAGGCGGCGATTCTAGCATGGGGAAAGGCTGCCAAAGTCAGAAACAGCGATTCGGCTGAGGGTGCATCTAATCCGCGGCTCTTATCGCACGCCATGTGACATCCCTGTCTCCATCCCAACTCGCAGAAAAGAGGAGTATTCTGTGCAGTGCCCGTGGCTCGCGGATTCGCCCGGTGCGTCGCTGAAGCGGTTTGTCGAGTGAGGAAGTCGCGCAGTGGATCGACCTAGCGAGGAATGTGGATGAAGATTACGGATGCGAAGGTTTTTGTTTGTTCTCCCGCAAGAAATTTTGTCACCCTCAAAATTTATACCGACCAAGGTATTTACGGCTTGGGCGACGGCACGCTCAACGGCCGCGAATTAGCGGGGGCCAGCTATCTTAACGATCACGTGATTCCCTGCATCATTGGCCGTGATCCGTTCCAGACCGAGGATATTTGGCAGTACCTGTATCGCGGAGCCTATTGGCGCAAAGGCCCGGTCACCATGAGCGCAATTTCCGCGGTCGACATGGCGCTTTGGGACATCAAAGGCAAAGCCCTGAACACGCCCCTCTACAACTTGCTGGGAGGCAAGAGCCGCACCGGCGTGATGGTCTACGGCCATGCCAACGGCCGCGACATTGAAGAAACTTCCGACGAGGTTGGCAAGTACATTGAGAACGGATACTTGGCGGTGCGCGCCCAATCCGGCATTCCAGGCCTGCCCAGCACCTACGGCGTCTCCAAAGATAAGACATTCTACGAGCCCGCCGAAAAAGGCTTGCCACCGGAGAACTCGTGGTCGTCCGAAAAGTATCTGAATCATGTTCCCAAATTGTTCAAAACCCTGCGCGAGAGATTTGGCGACGATATCCACCTTCTGCACGATTCGCACCACAGGCTTACCCCGATCCAAGCGGCGCGCCTGGGAAAAGAACTCGAGCCCTATCATCTTTTTTGGTTGGAAGATGCAGTAGCGGCGGAGTTGCAGGAGGGCTTCCGTATCATTCGCCAGCACACCACTACCCCGCTGGCCGTGGGCGAGATTTTCGACACCGTGTGGGACACAAAGCTGCTCATCACGGAGCAATTGATCGACTATCTGCGCATGACCGTGGTCCACGGCGGCGGCATCACCGCGCTGAAGAAGATCGCCGATTTTGCCGCGCTTTATCACGTGCAAAGCGGCTGCCACGGCGCAACCGATCTTTCGCCAATCACCATGGGAGCGGCCTTGCACTTCGATATCTCGATCAACAATTTTGGCATTCAGGAATACATGCGCCACGCACAAGAAACCGATGACGTGTTTCCCCACGCGTACACGTTCAACAAAGGCCACTTCTATCCCGGCGACAAACCCGGCCACGGCGTGGACTTCGACGAGAAGCTGGCGGCCAAATATCCCTATGAGCGCGCCTACCTGCCGGTAAACCGTAAACTTGACGGAACCATGTGGAGCTGGTGAAGAAGGCGAGAGCGACAACGCGGCGGAGTTGAGTGGAGCAGCGGTTCAACGCTGCGATAAATAGCTTGTCTTCAGAAAAGGGCTTTCGCCGCCGGGGAGTCTCAACGCAGAAGGTCCGCTGCAGAACGCGAGGCGATCTCCAGCACCCGTCCAGGAACAACGCCAAGGTAGATCGTAGCCGCTAGACTAATGGCGAGCGCGCTGCCCAGCCCGAGCGGAATGGGCGCGATCGGCGTATCTTCCTTCGGCTCCCGCATGTACATCACGACGATAATCCGCAAGTAGTAGTAGGCGCCAATCGCGCCATTCAGCACGCCAATAATCGTGAGCCAAACCAAATTGGCCTGCAACGCGGCGCTGAACACGTAGAACTTGGCGAAGAATCCTCCGGTGATGGGAATGCCGATCAGCGACAATAGAAAAATGGTTAGCGTCGCGGCCAAAAGCGGAGCGCGGCGTCCCAGGCCCGCATAATCTTCCATCGCAACGCGGCGCTCGCCCGCTCCAGCGATGTGGCTCACTACGGCAAACGCGCCGACATTCATGGCGGCATAGGATGCCGTATAGAACATGGCCGCGGGAATGCCGTTCTCCGGCAGTGCGGCGAAAGCGACCAGCAGATATCCGGCATGGGCAATGGAAGAATAGGCGAGCAGCCGCTTCACGTTATTCTGCACCAGCGCGGAAATGTTGCCGATGGTCATGGAGAGCGCGGCCGTGACCCAAACCAGTTGCAGTCGCCCCGGTGCGTGGGCCTCGAACATGATGCGCAGCAGCACCGCGAAAACCGCGGCTTTGGGCGCGGTGGACATGAATCCCACCACCGGCGCGGGCGCGCCTTCGTACACATCGGGTGTCCAGATGTGGAATGGAGCGGCCGCCACTTTGAACGCCAGTCCCACAAACATCAATGCGATTCCGACGTATGCCAGCAGAGGGATCATCTCGGTTTGCAGCGTGTCGCCGATCACGCCAATGCTGGTCGATCCCGTCGCCCCAAACATCAACGCCACGCCATACAGAAAAAAGGCAGTGGCGAACGATCCCAACATAAAATATTTTAGGGATGATTCACTGCTTATCGCCGCATGCCGCCGGAATCCGGCCAGGATGTATGTCGAAATTGACGAAATCTCCAGCGCGATGAAGATCAGTACCAGCTCCATCGCCGAGGACATCAGGCTCATGCCCACCGCGCCGAACAAAATCAGCGCGTAGTACTCGCCGGCGCGAATCTGCTGCACTTCCATGTATTCGTAAGAGGAGAGGATGGTCACGGCGGCGATGGCCGCGATCAGGAAATGAAAAAACACGCTGAAGGTGTCCACCCGCACCATGTCGGAGAAGGCGAGCCCGAAGGGAAATTGGGCCTGATACAGCGTTGCTGCAATGGCTGCGAGCGAGCCCAGCAAGGCAATGCCACCCAACAGTTTTTGGCTGCGGCGCTCGTCCATCACAGGGTCGAGCAGCATGACGACAATGCCGAAAACCGAGAGCACGATCTCCGGCAGAATGCGAATGTAGTCGACGCCCTTCGGAATGTTGTTCACAAACTGAATGGTGAAATTCACTGGCCCACCACCCGAGCGGCCAGTTGCCCAACCGGAACCAGAACGGCGTGCACAGCGGGATCGATCGCATTCAACCAGAGCAGCGGGGCCACGCCCATCACCAAAGCGGCTACGGCCGCGGGCCACAGCGCGGTGCGCTCCCTGGCGCTCAAGTCCGGCAATGTCTGGTTGATGTCATGTGTGACCTCGCCAAAGAACACCCTCTGATACATCCACAATAGATAACAGGCGCTCCAGATCACGCCCGTCGCACCGACCACTCCATAGACGGTGCGAGCCTGGAATGCTCCACTCAGAACCAGAAATTCACCAATAAATCCGTTCAGCAGCGGCAGGCCCACGGACGCGAGAACGATAAACAGAAAGAACGACGCGTACACCGGCATGGGCGTGGCGAGCCCGCCGAATTCCGAAATCTCGTAAGTGTGCCGCCGTTCATAGAGAATGCCGGCCAACATGAACAGCGCACCGGTCGAGACCCCGTGCGCCAGCATGACGTAGGTGGCGCCGTCCAACCCGATTTGGGTAAAGCTGAAGATGCCGAGCACCACGAAACCTAAGTGGCTGATCGAAGAGTAAGCGATCAGTTTTTTCAGGTTGGGCTGCACCATGGCAACCAGAGCGCCGTAAACAATGCCGATGAGCGCCATGATCATGACCCACCAGGCATTTGTCCGCGATTGCGCGGGGAACAGGCCGAGATCAAAGCGCAACATGCCATACGTGCCCATCTTGAGCAAAACCCCGGCCAGCAGCACGGATCCAGCCGTGGGCGCTTCGACGTGCGCGTCCGGCAACCACGTGTGGAACGGAAAGAGCGGGACCTTGACGGCGAAGGCAATGAAGAATCCCAGAAATAGCCAGAACGCCGCGCCCGTGAAGCCCTCTACCTGACCGCTTCGGATTGCATTCTGGATGGTGACAAAATCGAAACTGCCGACCTTGGCGTACAGCCAAAGAATCGCCGCCAGCATAAACATGGAGGCGATCATGGTGTAGAGGAAGAACTTCACCGCCGCATACACTTTCCGCCCGTGGCCGAACATGCCGATCAGCAGCGCCATGGGGATCAGGGTGGATTCCCAGAAGAAGTAGAAAAGGAAAAGATCGAGCGCAACGAACACGCCGATCAGCGCCGTCTCCAGTACCAGCAGGAGGATGAAGAATTCCTTCACCCGCTCGTTGACCGACTTCCAGGAAATCAGAACGCACAGTGGCGTGAGGAAGGTGGTGAGCACCACCAGCCACATGGAGACGCCGTCAATTCCCATATGATAGTGGATGTTGGGCGTCGGAATCCACGCGCGGTCCACTTGAAACTGGAAGTCGGTCACGGCGCGATGGAAGTGCGCCGGCAGGTGCAACGAAACCACAAACGTCGCCAGCGATACCACCAGCGCGAACACGCGGATATCGCGGTCGCGCCGCGGAAAGAGCAGCAGCAATAGAGCGCCTGCCAGCGGAATGAATGTCACCAGGGAGAGGATGCTGCCGTCGAAGGCGCTCATCGGGTTCCCATCCAAACCATGTAGACCACCACCACCGCAGCGCCCGCCGCAATCCAACCGGCGTAAGAGCGCAAGTTGCCGGATTGCATATGGCGCAGCGAATCCGATACTTCGCGCGCGCCGGAGGCGCTGTTGTCGAGCGTAGCGTCAATCACGCCCTGATCCATGCCGTGCCACAAAATCTGAGTTGAGCCATCCACCAACGGCTTCACGAAGAGAGTCGCGTACAACTCATCCACGTAGTATTTGTGGACCAAGGTGCCGTAGAAGCCGCCCAATGCCTGGGCAATCTGCTGGGGGAGTTGCGGACGGCGCCAGTACAGCAGCCACGCGAAATAAAGACCCAGGGCGGCCGCCCCGACCGAAATGCTGGTGAACAACATTTCCGATCTGCCGTCCTCTTTGTGCTCCACCGGCACGGTAGCCGCGGCCGCTTCCTGCGAGCTGTAAGCCGTCACTCCCGAATGGAACACAGGCGACAGAAAGCGGTGGAAACGAGCGCTCCCCACCCATCCGCCGGCCACTGAAAGCACTGCGAGAATCACCAGCGGCACTAGCATGACTCTGGGGCTCTCATGAATGCCGCCGTGGCTGTCATGGCCATGGTTTCCGTGGCCTGGACTCGCAGATTCGGCTTCTCCCCGATATTCTCCGAAGAACGTCATGAACCATAGCCGGAACATGTAGAACGAAGTGAGAAACGCGGTGAAGACGCCGATGCCCCAATAGACCAGACTGACCTTCGAGGCTTCAAACAGAATTGCGTCTTTGCTGAAGAAACCGGCAAACGGCGGGAACCCAGCGATGGCGAAGGTGGCGGCGGTCATGGTCCAGAACGTCCAGGGAATTTTCGTACGCAGGCCGCCCATCTTGCGCATGTCCTGCTCGCCGCCCACCGCGTGAATCACCGACCCCGCCGCCAGGAAAAGCAAGCCTTTGAAGAAAGCGTGAGTCATCAGATGGAAGATCCCGGCGGAATAGGCGGCTACGCCGCAGGCCATGAACATGTAGCCGAGTTGCGAGATCGTGGAGTAGGCGAGCACTTTCTTGATGTCGGTTTGCACCACGCCGATGGTCGCGGCGAATAGAGCGGTCAGGGTTCCGATAATGGCGACCGCCGTCAAAGCCGACGGCGCGCGGTCGAAAATTACATGCGAACGGGCAATCATGTAGACGCCCGCGGTCACCATGGTGGCGGCATGGATTAAAGCGGAGACCGGCGTGGGACCTTCCATCGCGTCAGGCAGCCAGACATAAAGGGGAATCTGGGCTGATTTGCCGCAAGCCCCGAGCAGCAACAGCAGGCCGATGGTGGTGAGCAGCCCGGCTCCGGCAGTTTCGACGGGGAAATATGCCGAATTCTGTGCGATGGCACCAAACACCTGCCGAAAATCCAACGATCCGAAATGTCGAATCATGAGAAACAACGCGATCAGAAACCCGAAATCGCCGATGCGGTTGACGATGAACGCCTTTTTCCCCGCCGATGCGGCCGAATCCTTGGTGAACCAGAATCCAATCAGCAGATAGGACGCAAGGCCCACGCCTTCCCAGCCGATAAACATCAGCAGGTAGTTGCCGGCCAGCACCAGCGTCATCATGAAGAACATGAACAGATTTAGATAGGAAAAGAAGCGGTAGAAACCGCCTTCCTCCCACATGTAGCCGACGGAATAAATATGGATGAGGAGACCGACGCCGGTCACGACCAGCAGCATGACCAGAGAAAGATGATCGAGGTAGAAGGCGAAATCTGCGTGGAAGTTGCCGGCGCGAATCCAGGCGGCGACCGTTTCCGTGTAGGGCGTGGTCAAGGACGCGAAATGAGTCGCGACCTCCAGCGCCTTGGCAAATGCCGCGCCACAAAACGCCAGCGCAATCCCCGCAACAGTCTGCCGGGAAAAGCGCTTGCCGAGCAAGCCATTGATGGCGGCGCCGACCAGCGGCAGCACCGGAATCAGCCAGAGATGCAGATTTAGCGTCATAGTTTGAGCAGGTTCACGTGGTCCACGTTCAGAGTTTCGCGGGTGCGGTACACGGCAATGATGATGGCCAATCCGACAGCCGCCTCAGCCGCCGCAACCACCATCACGAAGAAAACGAAAACCTGCCCGCTGAGCGCATGCCATTGCGCCGCAAAGGCGACGAAGGTGAGATTCACGCCGTTGAGCATCAACTCAATCGACATAAAAATCGTGATGATGTTGCGCTTGATGAGGAATCCGATGACGCCGCATGCAAACAGAATGCCACCCAGCACCAAGTAATATGACAGCGGTACCATCAGCCCTCCTTCTTCGCCGGCGGAGCCGATTCCGGGCGCGCCGCCAGCACCACGGCGCCCATGATCGCGATCAGCACCAAAATGGATGTCACCTCAAAGGGCAACAAGAAATCGTGAAACAGGAGCCAGCCGATGATCCGAGGCGACCCCGGCAGAGCCCCCGCGAGTACCGACCCAGTCCCGGAACGTTCGATCAGAACCCAGCCAATCAGCACGCTGCCGATCAGCATGCCGGGAACGCCAAGCAGAAGAGCGATGCGGCTGCCTTTGGTGCGTTCTTCCGCCCCGGCGTTGAGCAACATGATGACGAAAACAAACAGCACCATAATGGCGCCCGCGTAAACGATGACCTGCACTGCCGCGACAAACTCCGCGCCGAGCAGCAGATACTCAACCGCAAGCGAGCCCATCACCACCACCAAAGACAGCGCGCTGTCGATGGGATGATGCTGCGCCACGAGGTTGATTGCACCCGCCGCGCAGATCGCTCCGAACACCAGAAATATGATCAGATGAACCATGTTCTTACGTAGAGCTGGCGTCCCCGCCCGCTGTCGCGAGCGCCTCCCGCCCTTCCTCTATGCCCGCCAAGCCACCACCAAGGCCGTAATCACCAGATTCGCAATGGCCAGGGGCAACAAAAACTTCCAGCCAAACGCCATAAGCTGGTCATAGCGAAACCGCGGCAACGTCCCGCGAACCCAAATATAGACAAACAAAAATCCAAACACGCGCAGCAGAAACCAAAATACCGGTAGAACCGCCCGCAAAAACGCCGGACCAAATACTGGCCCATGCCATCCGCCCAGGAACAGGATCGTCGCCAGGCAGGCCACAGTGATCATGTTCGCGTACTCCGCCATAAAAAACATGGCGAACTTCATGGCGCTGTATTCGGTGTGATAGCCGGCCACCAGTTCGGTTTCCGCCTCGGGCAAATCAAAGGGGATGCGATTGGTTTCCGCATAGGCCGCCGTCAAGTAAATGAAAAACGCGACAATCTGGCCCCCGCGAAAAATATTCCAGTTGGGGATGAATCCCCAAAAGTGCCCACCCTGCGCATCCACAATTTCGCGCAGGCTGAGGCTCCCGGATAAAATCAGCACTCCCACCAACGACAGACCGAGCGCAATTTCATAACTCACCATCTGCGCACTGGAGCGCAAGCCGCCCAGCAAAGAATACTTACTGTTCGACGACCAACCTGCCAAGGCTACGCCATAAACGCCCAGAGACGTAATGCCAAGAACCACCAGCAGGCCGATGTTGACGTCCGCGATCTGCAACGGGATCTGCAGCCCGCCGATGGTGACGTTGTTGCCGATGGGCACGACCGCGATGGAGGTTAACGCAAACACCACCGCGAGCATCGGCGCTAGGGTATAGAGCAACTTGTGCACATGCGGCGGCGTGATGTCTTCCTTGAACAGGAACTTCACGCCGTCCGCCAGCGGTTGCAGCAACCCGAACGGTCCCACCCGGGTGGGTCCCCAGCGGTTCTGAATGTGGCCGACCACTTTTCGCTCCAGCCACACCGAGTACGCCACGGCGGTGAGCAGAATGACGAGCGCGAGCACAATCTTGACCAGCGAAACGATAATGAAGATGCCAATGCTCAATGATTTCTCTCTTTAACCTGCCACTTTGTGCTCTGTCCACATGCCACGATGCAACCTGTAAGTTTCCATGGAACGGCGAACGAAGACTGCGAACGGCGATTAATCAGCGGCTACGTCAGCTTCCGCCGGTTGTTTGCGATGGTTCTCGACGACCGAATTCAAAGTGCGGGAATAGCGGCCCAAAGTGCCTGAAGTAAACAGCGCGTCGTTGGCTGGCGCGATCAGTTCAGGCGGCTGCGCCGCGCCTGGTCCGCTCCCCGACAAAGTTGTGTGTTGGTCGTTGCCAGCCAGCAGATTCATCCGGGAAACTCCATATCCGGGGACCAGGCGCTGAATCTCATCCAGAATAGCGATCGGATCGAAAGGGCTCATCTTGGGCTCGAGCCCGTTGGCTTGCAGCCAAACCGAATGCCGGTCGGCTTCGCCGGACTGCGCCCCGCGCGACTGGCCCATGTCCGCGCGAGTTCCGCCGCCGAATGGAACCAGCTTGCGAACGTCAAAGCCCATGGCGCCCGCGATGCGCACGATCATTTCAAAATCGCTCTTGCAGCCGCTCACTTCTCCGGCTTTTCTAACCAGTTGAAGATCGCCGCAAGTGTTGGTGAAGGTGCCCGATTTTTCGTAGGCGTTCGCCGCGGGCAGAACCACATCGGCAAGGGTTGCGGTTTCGGTCAGGAACATATCCTGTACCACGACAAAGCTGTGGGCGAAGGCAAAGGGATCAAGGCCGAATCGGCCGATTGGATTGGTTCCCACCGCGTACAGAGCTTTCAGGCCGCCGGCCTTCGCGCTCTCGACCATCTGCGGAAGCGTGAGCCCGAGCGTTGACGGAACGCCGCCCCATTCTTCGTGGAACGGAGTGCTATCGGCCACGCGATGGTAGCCCGGAAGCAGGTCGGGATACAGGCCCATGTCGGCAACGCCGCGGGAGTTGGCGTAGTCGCCCAGGCAGATGAACTTGGCGCCGGGGATCCCCGAGCCGAATCTCACCAACCCGGAGATATCCGCGCCGGTTATTTCCGATCCGAAGACGACGATCAGGTTTTGTTCGCCGCGAAGTTTGTCGCGCAGCACGCCCCATGAATCCTGCGATTGCCCGGCCGAATCATTCCCCGCCAAGAACGCCGCGAACTTGCCCTCCGCGCCTTCCGGGATCTGCGTGAAGGTAGCCGCTTGTCGTTGAAGTTTGATTGGCTGCGAATTCACCACGTGCAGCCGCGCTCCGTGCAGGCGGACGTTGTTACGAATCTGCCAGGCGAGCAGCGGGTGGCGCTCGGTCGGATCATTGCCGATCAGGAGAATCGCCGGGGCGTGGTAGACATCGCGCATCGTGGCGGTTGCTTCCGGCTTTCCGGCGAGCGCGGCGGCGAACGCGGGGAAGTCGGTAGTGCGGTGATGATCAATGTTGTTGGTCTGCAATACGACGCGGGCGAATTTCTGCAGCAGGTAGCTCTCCTCGTTCGTGGTTCGATTGGAGCCGATCACGCCGATCGTCTGGCCGCCGTCGCGATCCCGAATTTCGGCGAACTCCGTGCCAATTAAATCGAAGGCTTCTTCCCAGGTGGATGGCGTCAGGCGGCCGTTCTTCCGAATCAAGGGCTGGGTCAGCCGATCCTCGTGATTGGCGAAGTCGAAGGCATATCGGCCCTTGATGCAAAGAAAGTCGCCGTTGATGCCGCTCTTGTCCCGATTGTCGCCGCGCACAATCTCCATGCCGGTATCCGAACGGCGCACGCCCAAAGTCGTTTTGCAGCCGTCGGCGCAATGCGTACAGGTTGTGCCCACGTGATTCATTTCCCAGGGGCGCGTCTTGTAACGGTAAGCGCCCGAGGTCAGCGCACCCACCGGGCAAATGTCGATGCACATGCCGCACTCTTCGCAGTCGAGATGGTCGCCTTCATTGGGCGCGATGATGGAACTCACGCCGCGGTTCTGGATGCCCAGCGCGGCGACATCCATACCCTCGTTGCAAACCCGCACGCAGCGATAGCACAGAATGCAGCGCGGCCGGTCAAAGAACACAACCGGCGACCACTGCTGTTCTTCTTTGTGGTTCTTGGCGTCGATGTACTTCGATTCCGCCGCGCCGTAGGAAAAAGTCATGTCCTGCAATTCGCATTCGCCGCCGGCATCGCATACCGGGCAGTCGAGTGGATGGTTGCCGAGCAGCATCTCGACCATCGACTTGCGCGCCTGATGGATCTCAGGAGTGTCGGTGGTGACGATCATGCCTTCGCCGATCACAGTGGTGCAGGCAGTCTGCAGCTTGGGCGCCTTCTCGATTTTTACCAGGCACATGCGGCAGGCGCCCTGCAACGACAGGTTCGGGTAGTAGCAGAACGAAGGGACTTCGATGCCCACCGTCTTGCAGGCCTCGATTAAAAGCGTGCCGGCGGGGGCCGTGACCTTTTTGCCGTCGACCGTGATGTTAACGTCAGCCATAATTTGGTGGCGCTACGCCAGAACCGGCTCGCCCAGCCCCACTTTCTCAAACGGGCACGGCTTGCCGTCCAGATGCTCTTCAAACTCTTTGCGAAATTTCTTGACGATGGAAATTGTCGGCAAAGCCGCGGCATCGCCTAGCGGGCAGAATGTCCGGCCCAGCATGTTTTCCGCCAGGTACTGAATGTTGTCGATGTCCTTCTTCACTCCGCCGCCGGCGTGAAAGCGATTCAACGTTTTCTTCAGCCAGTCGGTGCCTTCGCGGCAGGGAATGCACCAGCCGCAGCTTTCGTGCTGGTAGAACTTCATGATCCGTTGCGCGAATTTCACCATGCAAACCGTGTCGTCGACCGCGACCAGTCCGCCGGAACCCAACATCGACCCGGCTTTCGCCAGCGAATCGAAATCCATGGGGATATCGATTTCCTCAGCGGTCAGACACCGGGCAACTTGATCCTCCCGGCACGACCGCTTTCAGCTTGCGTCCATTCGGAATGCCGCCCCCAACGTCGCAAATCATCTTCTTGAGGCTGTAGCCCATGGGCAATTCGTAAACGCCGGGCTTATTCAGATGGCCGCTCAGGCAGAACAGGCGCGTGCCGCCATTTTTCGGCGTGCCCAGCTTGGAGTACCAATCCGCGCCGCCAAGAATAATAGGAGGCACACTCGCCAGTGTTTCCGCGTTGTTGATGACCGTGGGGCCGCCCCACAGCCCAACCACGGCCGGGAAAGGAGGCCGGATGCGCGGAATGCCGCGCTTGCCTTCGAGCGACTCCATCAACGCCGACTCTTCCCCAACTTCATACGCGCCGGCCCCGCCATGCCAGTAAACGTCGAAATCGTAACCGCTGCCGAAGATATTCTTGCCCAGGACGCCGCGTGCGTAGGCATCGGCGATCGCTCTCTGCATAATCTCCAGCAGGTAACGGTATTCACCGCGGACGTAGATGTATCCCGTGTGCGAGCCGGTGGCGATGCCGGCAATCATCACGCCTTCAATGACCGCATGCGGATCATGCTCGAAGATTAGTCGGTCTTTGCACGTGCCCGGCTCGCTTTCGTCTCCGTTGCACAGAATGTATTTCGGTTTCGCCGACTGCTTGGGCACGAACGACCACTTCAAACCGGTATTGAACCCGGCGCCGCCGCGTCCGCGCAGGCCGGAATTCTTCACTTCATTGATGACCGCGTCCGCGCCCATGCCCAGAGCTTTCTGCACGGCTTTGTAGCCGTCGAGATCGATGTAGCGATCAATGTCTCTCGCGCCCTTGCCAAAGCGCTTGGAGACGATCTTTACTTCGTCGGGATGGGAGACCAAGTCAGCCATGGGAATTTGGTAATTGTGTAATTGTGTGATTGAGTAATTTGAAACCTGACCGGTTCAAGTTACCCAATTACTCAGTTTCAAAATTACTCAATTGTTTTCACTGCATTCCCTTTCTCTTGTATTCGTCCAAAACCTCATCCATCTTGCTTGCGGTCAGGTTCTCGTGGAAGTCGTAATTCACCTGCGCGGCCGGCGCCCAACTGCAGGCGCCAATACATTCCACTTCCTCCAGCGAGAACAATCCGTCCGGCGTGGTTCCTTTGTGGCCGATGCCCAGCTTTGTCTTGCAGTGCGTGAGCAACTCCTCGCCGCCGCGCAGCATGCAGGCAATGTTGGTGCAGACCTGCACGTTGTATTTGCCGCGCGGCTTGGTGGTTAACAGGGAGTAGTAGCTGATTACGTTGCGCACTTCGAGTTCCGTCAATCCCAGGCGGAGGGCGATTTCCGCGACCACTTCATCGCTGAGATGACCCGTCTCGTCTTGCGCGTAGAGCAACGTCGGGACGAGCACGGAGCGCTTTGTCGGATAATGCGTCAGCATCTCCGCGAATCGCGACTCGAATTGGTCCGAAAACTTCATAAAAAAATCTCTAACCACGAAGGCCACGAAGGTTCACGAAGCGAAGCAAAGACAAATCAAAGATTTTCCTTCGTGTACGTTCGTGGCCTTCGTGGTTCATGCTTTTGATCTACCTGTCGATTTCGCCTAACACAATATCGATACTGCCAATCGCCGCCACCACATCCGCCAGCAATTTTCCTTCGCACATTTTCGGCAGAGTTTGCATGTTCGCCAGACAAGCCGCGCGCATGTGCACCCGATACGGCTTCGCGGTGCCGTCGCTCACCACGTAGTAGCCCATCTCGCCGCGCGGCGATTCCACCGCCTGATAGACCTCGCCCTCCGGCACGGCAAAACCCTCGGTGATGATCTTGAAGTGGTAGATAAGCGCTTCCATTTGGGTTTTCATCTTTTCGCGATCGGGAAGCACGACCTTGGGCGCGTCGGCTTTGATGGGCCCCTCGGGCATTCCGTCCAGCGCCTGCCCCACAATCTTGATGGACTCGCGCAGCTCCTGCACCCGGCATAGGTAGCGCGCGAACACGTCGCCGTCCTGGCCGACCGGCACGTCGAACTTGAAGTTCTCGTAACCGGAGTAGGGCATATCGCGGCGCAGGTCGAAATCCACTCCGCTGCCGCGCAAGGTCGGTCCGCTTGCGCCCAGCGCGATGGCATCTTCGGCGGTGATGCGGGCCACGCCTTTGGTGCGCATCCCCCAGATCGGATTGCCGGTCAGCAGATTT
Organism: uncultured Acidobacteriaceae bacterium; assembly: GCA_963776125.1. Taxonomy (GTDB): domain Bacteria; phylum Acidobacteriota; class Terriglobia; order Terriglobales; family Acidobacteriaceae; genus PALSA-270. The sequence continues at coordinate 123,625 of CAVZMC010000034.1, forward strand.
TCGTACTCATCCACATTTGCCGGAAAGCGTTTCGCGAAGTCGCGTACGCGGGGGAAAAAATCCAGAGGCGGCGGCAGCGCCAGGCCGCCGATGCGGAAGTAGGAAGTCATCATGCGCTGCCCGCTGACCGCTTCGAACAGCCGCAGAATATCTTCGCGCTCGCGGAAGCAATACAGAAACACGGTCATGGCGCCAATGTCCATGGCATGCGTTCCCAGCCAAACCAGATGCGAATTGATGCGGGTCAATTCGTTCAGCAACACCCGCATCCATTGCGCTTTCGGCGGGATCTCCAGCCCCAGCAGCTTCTCCACCGCCAACACATAGCAAAGGTTGTTGGTCAGCGGGCACAGATAGTCGATGCGGTCGGTCAGGGGCACCACTTGCTGATAGAACTTAGCCTCGCAGGTCTTCTCGATGCCAGTGTGCAGATAGCCGATGTCGGGCATGATGCGCACAATGTTTTCGCCGTCAATCTCGAGGATGACGCGCAACACCCCGTGCGTCGAGGGATGCTGCGGCCCCATGTTCAGGATCATCGTGCGATCCTGGCCGGGTTCCAGCACGGGCGTGGGTGCAAGGTGAGCCATGGACCTTAGCGGTAGCCCTCCACTGGATAGTCCTTGCGCAGCGGATGGCCTTCCCAGTCTTCCGGCATCAGCAGACGGCGCAGATAAGGATGCCCGCTGAAACGTACGCCGAACAGATCGAAGACTTCGCGCTCGAAGTAGTTCGCGGCGGGCCAGACGGAGGTCACCGATTCCACTACCGGGTCGCTGCCGTTCAGTCGGACCTTCAGCCGAACGCGTTCTTTTTTCGGGATCGACAAGAGCTGGTAGATCACTTCAAAGCGCGGCTCCGAAGGATACAAATCCACGCAGGTCACATCGGAAAGGAAGTTGAAGGCGCAAGTGGGATCGTCGCGCAGCAGCACACAAGCTTCCCGTAACGCCGACCGCTCGACATAGACGCTGGTTTCGCCGCGGTCAAATTTTGCTCCTGTAACCGAAGCCCGATCCCACGCCAAAAGCCGTGCAATGGCGGGATGGTCTTTCAATGATTCCAGATCAGTAATGGCAGGGGCCCAAGCCATCAGACTTCACCCCGCCGAACTTCACGCTGCGGAAGGGAGGGTTCGCCCCAGTCCAAGACTCCTTTTTTCCATATATAAAAGAAGCCCACCAGCAAAACTACGATATACACGAGCATCTCGTAGAAGCCGAACATCTTAAGATCGCGTAAAATCACCGCCCAGGGGTACAGGAAAACCGCTTCTACGTCGAAGAGAATAAAGAGCATAGCGACCAGGTAGAATTTCACCGAGAAGCGCCCCCGGGCGTCGCCGATGGGAGCAACACCGCACTCATAGGGCGAGAGTTTGGCGCGGGTGGGTCGGCGGTAACCGATGAAATAGGACAGGAGAACGAGAGCCCCAGCCAGGATCCCGGCTATGACGATATGAAGCAGGAGCGGAAGATAGCGGACGAAATAATCGTCTGGCATTCGGGACCTATATAATAATTCCTGCTATTGCTTAAACATTCTAGATTATGGTTGGCAAGTTGTTAGTGTCAAGCGACGCGACCGGCTTTTGTTAAGGACCTGTTAACAAAACTCGAGATTTCGATAACCGGGGACGAAACCGCATGATTTTCGGCTTTAACACGGATATAAAGCGCGGCGACACTGTCTATCACGTGCAGAGCGAGGCCCGCGAGAACGAACGTTTACTCCAGACGCAGGTGTTCGTGCGCGGGCGTTGCGTAGGCAAGCGCGCCAGTCCTTATTCCGCCGCCGCCGACGGCGGCTTTGGCGATCCGGAGAAGGAGCAAGTTCTGCGCGACCAGCATCGCCTGGTGCTCAATGCCATTCGCGACGGACAACTCGACACCGTTCTGGATCGGCAGGATTCGCCGGAAACCTTGGCTGCGATCAAACAATTGGACGTGCAATGGCTCAACCCCGACGCCGCCCATTCCGAAAGAGTTCTGAGCATGCGCCTGCGCGTCACCGACGACGGCGCCGCCGCTCCCGGAGCGCGCATCACCGTACGCTTCGCCCGTCCCGATGCCGCACCCTTCTATACCCAGGCGCTCACCGACGCGGTCGGCGCTGCGGAGATGAAGATCGATGTGGATGAATCCGCGCTGCCGGATTCTTCTTTGTTGGTGCAGGCTAGCTACTCGGGACGAACCGCAACGCGCAAATTCCAGTTGCGCAAAGTGGAAGCTTAAGCGCCAAACAATGGGGCGGGACGCCTCCTGCCCCTCCCCGGTTGTAAGGAACACGTTCAGCATGCTCGGTGTCCTACCTGGTCGCATTTTTCGCGACCAGGTAGGGTCCTGAGCTACTGGCCGTCTGCCGGTTTGTCGACGTGGTCGATAACCAGGATCTGCACTGGACCGGATGCCGGCTGCAGAGCGAGCCCAAGTTGATCCTGCAGCGCCTCGATGAGCGGTGGCCCGGAAACCTCGGGTGAAGCCATGCCCGCCGGAACTGGAAGCCGCGCATCCTCATTCGCATCGGGCGTCCAATGGAGAGTGAAAGCATAGTCGCCGCTGAGGCCCGTCTTATCCACCACGGTGCGCCCCAATCGCAGAGACAACTGCTCTACCAGAAGCGCGAGGGGCGTTCCTTGAGAAGTCAATTCGCCTCTTCCCATTCGCATCATGCCCATGCCCTTCGATTCCTGAAGTTTTGGGCCTCCGGCAGCCACGGTGAGTTCGTAGATCGGCAGGTTCTCGGTCTGCGGGTGCAGCCTCAATTTGAATTGATCAGCCAACATCGATTGCAGTATGCGTTGATTCGCCTCTCTTTTCTGGGCGTCGCCTAGGCCGCGAATCTCGTCGGCCACCGATTTGTCCGTTTTGGTAGCGATGTCATACCTGGCGGAGCTCATCCAATCGGGTCCGCCAGAAATCTGTTGGTCGTCGACTCCGTAGGCGAAATGAACAAGCGCTTTCACGGTGATGCCGGTCAAGTTGATCCCGTCTGGCGTAACCAGTATCTTGGTGGGGAGAACCTTACCTTGCTGTTGGTCCGCCTTGATCGAGGTCACCTGGAACCCTGGCGTTGCAGCCGCCACGTTTCCTGCCTCCGCCTGGGCCCGGCCCGGCGTGGCCTGGAACAAGCCGAAAATGACCGGCAGAACGATAGCCAGTATCCCAGCCGTGCTGAGCAAAAGCCTCCGAGTGAAATCCAATTTTCGCGTCACGTTTTCGGTCATGATATGCACCATCCTCCTTTTGAGATCTGCGCCGGCGACTCCGGACACGCAAGCCAGCGGCGACTCCACACAGAATTCGCAAACCTTCAGAATGCTCTCGGCGTAAGTCTTCCGTTCGCTGCCCAGTTGCAGCACTTCTTCATCGCAGGAGCGCTCGCGCTCCTCCACCAAGCGCGCCCCCAGCCACCAGACCAAAGGGTGAAACCAGAAGATGGCTTCCACCACCATGTGGATGGCGGCGGCCAGGTTGTCGCGGCGACGCACATGCCGCAATTCGTGCGCCAGAATGGCTTCCAGATGCGCATCCTCCAGCCGCGCGGAAATTCCCTCGGGCCACAGCAAAACCGGCCGCAAGACACCAAAAATTCCCGGCTCCAGCGAAGCCGGCACACGTAGCATCTCGATGCTCTGGCTGGGCTTCGCATTGCGCTCCAGGCGGCGCAATATCTCCACCTCCCGGCCTTCGTGAACAGGCGCCGCTTTCCGCAACAGCGCGGAGATCCGCCGCCACCGGACCAACCACACCGCGACCACGCACAGGAACCCGCAGAGCCACGCCGCAACCAACAGAATCGCTGTGAAATGAGCGCCCGGCGACGCCGCCGGATGAGTTGCCGCAGCCAGCAGGTCGGTCCGCGTGAAGGGTTGGCCCACCTGCTCCACGGCAACGTAAAGCCCGGTATCCGCCGGCGCATCTGCGCGCGACCATGCCATATGGTTTCCCATGCCGACCAGCAGAGAGAACGGAATCAAGAACTTCAATGAAGCCGCCAGCCAAAGCCAATAGCGAACGCGCGCGTGATTCTTGTGCAACGCCAGCGTCAGCAATCCCGCGGCGGCAGCGAATAACGTCGATTGCCACAGGTGATTGCCCATCGCCGCCGCCACGGCCGTCCACATCGCCGCCAAGTCTCTAGTCATCATTGCGACTTCTCCTTTTTCTCCAAGCGCCGGAGAGTTTTCTCGGCCTCCTTCACGTCCTCGAGCTTTAGCCGGCCGGATTCGATCAAGTGCGCCATCACCGGCTGCGTGCGCCCTCCGAACAGCGCCAGCAAATCGTCAATCAGCCTGCGCTGCGCGGCGTGGCGCGAAACCGCAGCCTCAAAGACGTGGAAATTCCCGATTTTTCCCACTCGCCGCAAGGCCTTCTTGGCCTCCATGCGATAAACCATGGTCTGAATCGTCGTGTAGGCGGGGCGGTTTTTTTCGGGGAAAGTCTCCTGAATCTCGCGAATGGAGGCTTGGCCGCGGCTCCAAAAAGCCTCCATGATCTTCAATTCCAGCTTGGACAATTTTGGTTCGCTCATGGTTGTATAAACTACAAACGTAGGCGATGCTACTACGGACATAGGCGATACGCAAGTCCTTTTTTGGGAGGCAAGTCCCGGCGTCGCGCAGGCAAAAGGGGGAGAAGACCGCGGAAGCGCTCTCAAGGACATGACGGGCTACAATAGCAACGCTAACCCGTAGAGCTTGCGGGATTCATACCTCATGAAAGTTCACCTCAACGGCGAGCCGCGAGACCTCGCTTCTCCACTTTCTCTGGCAGCGCTGCTTGAGCAGTTGGGCATGAAGCAGGATCGCGTCGCGGTCGAACTGAACCGCGAGATCGTGCCCCGCCAGCAGTGGGCCGGAACCGCGCTCTCTGACGGAGATAAATTAGAAATCGTTCATTTCGTCGGCGGCGGATGGTGAAGCCGCTCCTCGGTCTTCGGTCGCCAGGAAAACGGGCCGACGACTGAAGACTCAAGACTCAAGACTCAAGACTGAAGACTCCGCCCAGAACTCCTCTGGTTACCCCTCGCCGCAAATCTGCCGTTGACACTTACCCGCTCCCGCCTAGAATGTTTCAAACATTTCGGTGAGAAGTTGTTCTAAACATTTGTTCTTCGATATGCCGGATCGGTTCACATCCCGCGAGGTGATGGCGCTCACCGGGGTCACGGCGCGGCAACTGCAATGGTGGGACGAACGCGGCATCGTCGTTCCCGCCAGGGACGGGCACCGGCGCCTGTATTCGTTGGAACACCTCACGGAAATCGCCTTAATCGGCGAATTGTTGAACAAGGGCTTTTCTCTGCAGCGGGTGCGCAAAGTGATCCGCTTGCTGCAGCGCGAGTTTGGACAACGCCTGGTGGCAACCGTCAGCGGGACCTCCGGCTACCACTTGCTCACCGACGGGCACACGCTCTATCTGGAAACCTCCGCCCGCCAGATCGTCGACATCCTGAGGAATTCGCGCCAGCCCATGCTAGCCATTTGCCTCAGCGACACCGTGCGGCAAGTGCGAGCGGTGATCCGCAGCGGCAAGAAAGCTAGCAAATCGACAACCGCGGTCTTGCACAGAGGCATTTCGCAGAAACGAAAGAAAGCTTCATAACCGGCCAGTACGTTTGGCCGCAGGGAGGCAGGATGGTCGGAGAACTCGAACTCTTAAGCGAATGGATCCCCGAGCAGATGCAGCCGGGAACGATTTTCGTGCTGGAGAACGCCGGCCATGTGGGCGAGAAAAACGATCCCTATTGGGCGGTGTTGTCTTGCCCCAACTGCGGCACCCTAGGTCTGATTACACGCAAGCAGATCGCGGGATTGCTGCCGGTAATCTGCGGCTCCGGCCACTGTTCCGCGCAGTTCTTCATCAACGACAGCGATATTGTGAGCCGCAAGCCGTTTTAGCGTGAGGTCTGGAACTATCCATCGGCATCGCTTGGCTAGACAGCGTTCGGCTGGATTGTACTGACTGGTTCCCGCACCGAGATCGGCACCTGCTCCACAATCTCAATCCCAAATCCCTCCAGCCCGGGCACCCTCCGCCGAGGATGATTGGTCAGCAGCCGAATCCGCCGCAGGTTTAAGTCGGAAAGAATCTGTGCACCAATGCCGATCTCGCGCTGCGTCTTGCGCTCGCTCTCCGGCAACGACGGCAATCGCGGATCGCGGTGAAAGGTGAGCGCCGCGCGCGCTCCCAGTTGCTCGGCGGCAAATCCCTTGGAGTTCTGGTGCAGATAAATCAGCGCTCCGCGGCCCTCGCGGGCAATGGCCTGCATGGAGCCCTCGAGGGTCGCCCGGCAGTCGCAGGCGGTGGACCAGAACAAGTCGCCCAGGCAGTGCGAGTGCATCCGCACCAGCACCGGCCCATGGCCGTCTTCGATCTCTCCCCGCACCAGCGCCAAATGGGATTGGTTGCCGTCAATGTCGCTGGCGTAGGCGATCAGGCGAAACTCTCCGTAGCGAGTATCCACCAAGGCCTCGCCCACGCGGTGCACATAGCGTTCATGCTGCATGCGGTAGCGAATCAGTTCCGCCACCGTCAGCATCTTCAAATTGTGGGTGGCGCAGAATTCGATCAAGTCGGGAACCCGCGCCATGGTTCCGTCTTCACGCATGATCTCGCAAATGATTCCCGCCGGAATTAATCCAGCCAAGCGGGCCAAATCCACGGCCGCTTCAGTCTGGCCGGCCCGCACCAGCACCCCTCCCTTGCGGGCGCGCAGCGGAAAGACGTGTCCCGGCCGGGCCAAATCGGCCGGGCGTGTGGCGGGATCGATCGCGACCTGGATGGTGCGGGCGCGATCAAAAGCGGAGATTCCCGTCGTGACCCCATCGCGCGCGTCAATCGCCTCGCAGAATGCTGTACCGTAATTGGAAGTATTCTCCGCCGTCATGGGGCCGATGCGGAGGTGATCGAGCCGCTCCTCGGTCATGGCCAGGCAAACCAGTCCCCGGCCGTATTTCGCCATGAAATTGATCGCTTCGGGAGTGACCTTCTCGGCCGCCAGCGTGAGATCGCCTTCATTCTCGCGGTCTTCATCGTCCACCACCACGATCATCCGGCCATCGCGGATTTCCGCGATCACGGTGGGAACGTCCGTGAACGGCGTTTGCGGAGCCATCAAGGCAAATTGTAGCAAAATGGCTGCTCCCAAAATACGAAGGCCGCCGAAACGGCGGCCAAGTGTTATCCCTTCTGGTTCTTGATGTTACAGCGTGGATTCGATCTCGAAACCCCATGCTTCCAACAACGGTTCCGGAATGTATTTGGAGTTCTTATTGCGCCGCGCCCATTCGCGCAGCCGGGTGGAACGGAGGTATTGGTCGGGCGAGAGCTTGTACTCCCGCACCACCTGTTCGAACTCAGTGATGGTCGGGGTGATCGGCCCGATCGGTTCGGGCTTTCCCCAGTTCGGATTTCCACGTCGCTTGGCCATTGCCGGTCACGCCTCGCACTCAGGGATAAATACTTTATGGATACACGGTTGGATTCACCCATTGCCGCTGAAGATTCACTTTACAGTATTTACCAGCTGAATAAACCGCAAAGCAATGGAACGCAAAGTAACTGATTCTAATAGGAATCCAGCATCCAAGTCAATGCTCACTGGACCCCTAAATTCGCGGCCAAAGGAACCTAAGGCACACAAAACAAACGCATTATAGCATCCCGCGGGCCGGGACGACCTAAATCTGCTCCTGATGCGGAGCCAAGAGATTTCCAATGCGAGCGAGTTTCACATTGGGACAACCTCATTCGCATTGTCTCGCTTTTTCAAGGTCTCTGTTCCGGTGGTTGGCGTTAAGCTCGTGAGAAGACAAATCACTGCCAGACCAACCAAAGTTCCTTATTGGGGGAAACGGGTCCGCGGACTGAGGTGGTTACTACCGTAATCCGAGCTAATAGCTCACCAATTGACGCTTTCGACGACTGGTAACTAGATTGTAATCAGGACGCTTTTGTCCCGTTGATGGTTCACAATTCACCCAGCTTGAGGGACGCGCACACACCATGAAGCTGCAATCGCTCGTTCTCTGTTCCGACGAGAAGATCCTGCGCGTGCTACGTCGTGTTCTGGGCGACCTCGAGATCCTGATCGACCTGTGCGCCGAGCCAGACGCCGCCATCCACAAGCTGACCCGGCGGCGTTACGAAGCGGTCATTGTCGATTGCACCAACGAGCGGGTTGCCTCCCAGGTATTGCGCAGCGCGCGCTCCGCCCCCGTCAACAAGCGCGCGGTGGCCGTAGCCATCCTGGAGAGTGATCGAGCCATGAGTAGCGCCTTCGACTTGGGCGCGCACTTTGTTCTCTACAAACCGCTCACGAACGAACGCGCCAAGACCAGCTTCCGCGCCGCCCGCGCCCTCATGAAATGCGAACGCCGCCGCAACACCCGCGTCCCGGTGGAGATTCCCGTGGCCATGGCTTTCAGTGGAGTCAAGGGGCAGCAGCGTGCCGTGACCGCGGACCTGGGCGAAGGTGGGATTGCGGTGCAGCCCGCCCCCAGCGGCACCCATGCCGGTCCCATGACGATCGCACTTACCCTGCCGGGGACGGGCTACAAACTTGAATGTATCGCCGAAGTAGCTTGGGCGAATTCCAGCCGTCAAGCCGGGCTGCGCTTTGTCGACCTGTCGGCTGAGGGCCGCCATAAGCTCAAGGCTTGGCTGGATAGCCACGCTCCGGAACTCGAAAAAGACGATCCCCCGGTTCCCTGCAAGCTCACCGACCTGAGCGCGGGCGGAGGTTATTTGGAGACGGCTGCGCCTTTCCCGGTCCGGGCCAACGTCGCTCTCGCCATCAGCATCGCGGAGGTTGAAGTGGAAATCGAAGCGGTCGTGCGCGTGGCCCATCCGGAGCGCGGGATGGGAGTGGAATTCCTGCAACGAACCGCTGCGCAACGCGAACAACTGGATAAGTTCATCCAGGGCTTGATGAATAACCCAGGAGTGACTCCGGAAATTCTGGTGCAGCCCGAAGGCCTGGAGGGGGACGAAGCGCGAAGCGGTTCCGAGGTCGCGGTTGAGGCCGTGGACGATCCTCTGCTTGACCTTTTCCGCAACAAGTCCACCCTGCCGGTCGAAGCATTCCTTTCCGAACTGCGCCAGCAGCGCGGTCCGCGCCCTGAGTCCACGCAAAGCGCCTCGGTAGTCTGAGTAAAGACGATGCGCGGCCCGAGAGCTGGTGCCCGGGATCGGAATCGAACCGATACGTTCCTTTCGGAACTCGGGATTTTAAGTCCCGTGCGTCTGCCAGTTTCGCCACCCGGGCTGGTATTTCTCTCGTATGTTACTAGAACCGGTCGCAGAGGTGGGCATCCCAGTGCGAGCCTCTCCGAGAAAGCGGGAAAAACCTTTCCCGCTTCGACGTTTTTTTAAACGCCCTTTAACATAAAACCAGTGAAAACCGCATCTATGGACCGAAAAGTGGGGTATTATTCTTCGTCAGAAACGTCTTCCATGTTTCCGAGGGGGGAATACATGAGCGTCGTAGAGGTGCGAGGTAACGATGTCGGAAATTGTGACTCCTGTCTTTATACTGGCGGAGAATCGGCTCCTTCGCGAGGCTTTAGCTCGTCTTCTTAGCAAGAAGAGTGACATCTTCGTGGTCGGTGCGTGCGCCTTCTCGCCGCAAGTGGTTGGGCAGATTAGTGCCGCGGCCCCTGAAGTTCTGCTGTGCGATTCCATGTCAGCGGGACTGCCTGAGTTGCGCCTCATCCCAGAAGTGCGAGCTGCGGTTCCCGGTCTCAAAGTTGTCGTCATTGGCATGGACGCCCGCCGCGATGCTTTTATGCAAGCGGTGCGGGACGGCGTCTCCGGCTACATGTTGAAGGATGCCTCCGCCATGGAAGTGGCTTGCGCGGTGCGCGCCGTGGCCAACGACCAGGCGGTATGCCCACCAGATCTTTGCCTCGCCTTGTTTCAGTATGTGGCTTCCGAACGTTCGCATCCCCTGAGTTTCCGTCTCAAGCACAATCTCGGATTGACCCGCCGTGAACAGCAATTAGTACAACTCATTGGCCGGGGGCTCACCAACAAAGAAATCGCCTCACAGCTCAATCTATCGGAGCAGACGGTGAAGAATCATGTGCACCGGATGTTGCGCAAGCTGGGCGCGGAGGACCGGATGGCAGCGGTCGAATTGTGCCGCCTGCCGGGGATTGTGGCCTGAGGCTCGCAGGAGCTCGTCCGCGGAGAATTGGTACTTTCTGGGTACCGCCGCGTTCGAACAGGTGACCTCTCGCAAGGCCGACTAACCCGCTCTTCGGTACTTTCATCTCGTCCGTTCGGCTAGACCTCATTTGAACCTTACCTTTTCCTTCCAAGCCGCCGATACTTCAAGCTCCCGGGGTCGACGCAGCAGCGACGCGGAGTCAACTGTGCAAAAACAAAGAGTGCTGGTGGCAAACCGGCCGCGTTTGATGAGGGATTTGGTCCTCGGAACCATCCGCGACCAGCCTGATATCGAGGTTGTGGGCGAAACCGAGGACGAGGCGGAAATCACTGAGTTGGTCGAACGCATGCGCCCAGACTATCTGATCGTAGGCTTTGACGAGCCGGAAGCCCGCCCCGCTCTGTGCGGTTTCCTGCTGGGCCGCTATCCCCAAATGAAAATCCTCGCTGTAGGCACGGAACGCAACCGCAGCGTGTTTTATTGGGCGTTCATCGACATCCGTTCCAAAGTCGTGGAGACCTCCGAGCAGGGCATGCTGAGCGCCCTGCGCAATCCGGAAATGGCGCGGACGTGACCCTTGAAGCCGGCGCGCGGGTTGGTTGGCGGCCTTCAAAGTGGCATTGGCCGGAGTCGAAAAGCTTCTAAGTAGTTCTAAATGTTTGTGTTAGGCCATAAATGACCTGTAAGTCAGGGCGCGGAGCTGTGTCATGCCACCGGTAACGAAAGAGTTGGAAAACGAACCCGACGCAATCCCGGTGGGCGAGTTGGCCTCGGCACCGGAATTTCTGCAGGCGCGCTGGTATGCCGCTTATACCGCGCCTCGGCACGAGAAGCGCGTCACCCAGCAAATGGATGAGCGGCAGATTCATTGCTTCCTGCCCTTATACCGATCCGTGCGGCGCTGGAAGGATCGGCGCAAACAACTCGATCTCCCGCTGTTTCCTGGCTACGTATTTGTGCACTTGGCGCTACGCGACCGCTTGCGGGTGCTGCAATTGCCAGGCGTGGTGCAACTGGTGAGCTTCTGCGGCAAACCGGCCGCTCTCCCCGACGCCGAGATCGAAGCGCTGCGCAACGGGCTGGAGGGGAATGTGCGCGCTGAGCCGCACCCTTATCTCGCCGTGGGACGGCGGGTGCGCATCCGCGGTGGCTCGGTGGCGGGCCTGGAAGGCATCCTGGTGCGGCGCAAGCAAAAGTTCCGAGTCGTGCTTTCGGTGGCGTTGATTCAGCGTTCAATCGCCATCGAAGTCGACGAGGCGGACGTCGAACCGCTGACCTAGGACTGAACTCGTATAGAAAGTCTATTCGGTGAGCTTGCGAACATGAGGCGGTTATGAAGATGCGTAAGCGTAAATCGCGTTCCGCGGTTTGGTTGGCTGGCGGAGTGGCGTTGCTGTTTGGCGGACTGATTTCGTCCGCGCAAACCGGGACGCAGCGGGATCGTTCGCGAGCCGTTGATACTGCGCAGTCCCGCGCCGAAATGGCGGCCGATGAAATGGTGTCCCTATCCGCCGACAAAATTATCCAGCTGCTGAGTCAGGAAACGGGTTTGCTTCTGCAGGTAAAAAAGGTTCTGGTTCGCAAGGCTTACGAACAGGGAAGGCTGCTCGATCCGCAAGATCTCACCGATGAAGCGCTATTCCGGCTGGTGAGAGAAGACGAGAGCGTCCGCGTGCTCATCACCCGCGAAATCGAGGACCGCTCCTACATTCGGGCTAAGCCGACGCGCGAAGAAGTCGCACATGGGTTCGCCGTGCCCTCCGGGAATCCTCTTCCGAAAGAGGGTCAGACCGTCGACCAGGCGCCGCGCAACCAAAGCCAGGAGGACAAGTACTGGGCAACCCACCAGGGAATCGAAGAAGCTGTTCCTCTGCGCAATCTGCAACAAAACCAGATCGAACCACCCAGCGACCCGGCTCCTTCGGATGGCCCGGCACCACCGCCGCAGGAAAATCCCGGGACGTATCCCGGACAGCAACCTCAGCCGCAGACCCCGGGCGCGGGAAATTCGCATCGCCAGCTGGAAATGACGGACCTTCAGCCGGAGGGCAACTATTCGGAATCCTTGGGAGGTGGTTCCGGTCAGATGCCGCGGGTGAGTCCGGATGAATTGCCGCAATTACTGGCGGCCAGTCGGGTGGACGATAGGTTGCCGGATACCTCCGGCCCGAACTCGCCCAATATTCCTTTCTCACCCAACAGCCCACTTTCCAGTGGCTCGGGTCTTCCTTCTGGGTCTGCTTCTTCCGGATATTCTTCTTCGGGGCAATACCCGCAGGAAGCGAACCAGCAAATGCCGCAGCCATGGCGGATTCCACTGCGTTCCTTCGAGCAGCCGCCGGCGCAGACCGCGCTTCGCCATCATCCCAACCCTTATGCCGACGTGCCCTCGCTGTACGACCTCTACTCGCAGTACTCCGGCCAGCCGGCGAAATTGAATCGCTTCGGCGCCGACATATTCCGTACTGGCACAGGAAACTTTGACCAGCTCCCCATGGATATTCCGGCCGGCCCGGAGTACGTTCTCGGGCCAGGGGACGGCTTGAACATCGAACTCTGGGGCGGAGTTTCAAATCGCCTGGTGAGGATTGTCGATCGCGAGGGACGGGTGGCGCTGCCCGAAGTCGGCAACATTGAAGTCTCCGGCAAGAGCTTGGGCGATGTGCAGCGCATCGTGCAAGCGGCGTTGCGCTCGCAATTCCGCGACGTGCAGGCCGACGTCTCGCTATCGCGCCTGCGTAGCGTGCGGGTGTACGTCGTCGGCGACGTGCAGCGCCCGGGTCCCTATGATATCAGCGCGCTTTCCACTCCTCTGAATGCTGTCTACACCGCTGGAGGGCCGACGGCAAACGGTTCTCTACGCATCATCCGCCACTATCGCGGTCAACAACTGGTGCAACAGACCGATGTTTACGATCTGCTGCTGCACGGCGTCCGCTCGGATCTGCAGGGCTTGCAGCCCGGGGACACACTGTTGGTCCCGCCGCTGGGACCGGAAGTGACCGTGGAAGGCATGGTCCGGCGGCCCGCCATTTACGAACTCAACGGCGAAAAAGATCTGGCAGAGATTCTGGATCTTGCCGGGGGAGTCTTGCAGTCG
>CAVZMC010000035.1:0-9172 GCA_963776125.1 uncultured Acidobacteriaceae bacterium
TTCCCCTCTGGGCAAGGCTTTTGACGGGGTGGGATTGGTGGGAAATGACGCTTCGAATCAACGAATGCCAAACAAGGCCGGATGCCAGATGACTGCAGGCCGAAGACTGAGGCCCGGTGTTGATCAAATCTCCATGACTTCCTTTTCTTTCGCCTTGCTCATGTCTTCCATCTTCTTGATTTCGTCGTCGGTAAGCTTCTGGATCTCATCCATGGCCCGTTTCTCTTCGTCTTCAGTAATCTTCTTGTCCTTCATCGCTTTCTTAATGGCGTCGTTGCCATCGCGGCGGATGTTGCGTATCGCGGTGCGATGATCTTCCAGCATCTTGTGCAAATGTTTGACCATTTCCTTGCGGCGATCCTCGGTCAGCGCGGGCACGGGCACGCGAATGATCTTGCCGTCATTCATGGGATTGAGCCCGAGGTCGGCGGTTCGGATCGCTTTTTCAATGGCGGCCAGCGAGGTGGGATCAAACGGTTGTACCGTGATGAGCTGCGCCTCCGGCGCGTGCACCTGCGCAATCTGATTCAGCGGCATCTGGGAGCCGTAATAGTCGACACTGACGGTGTCGAGCATATGCACCGAAGCGCGTCCGGTGCGAGTGGACGCCATTGCTTTGCGGAAATCCTCCACCGCCTTGTCCATCCGCGTCTTGAGCTGAATGTATGTGTCTTTAAGGCCCGGAACCGCGGCCATCGTCGCTTGAGCCATCGTGAGCTCCTAAGAACTTCGGCTTCAAAAGGCTGCATTATAAACCCGCAAAACCAACGCGGGCCACAGATTCGCACCGATCAGATAGAGATGAAGGACTGCCATAGCTACTGACTTCGGAGAATCAAAGGATCCGCGGCGAATCCGTGAAAATCCGTGGCTCAGATGCTTACGCGCTGACCAACGACCCGACCTTCTCCCCGCTCACCACCTTGCGGATATTTCCGCGCTGATTCAGATTGAAGATGATGATGGGCAGGTTGTTTTCCTTGCACAACGAAATGGCGGTTGCGTCCATCACCCGCAGCCCCTGCTTCAGCACTTCCATGTAGCTGATCTCGGTAAACTTCTTGGCATCTTTCACCAGCAGGGGATCGGCGTCGTAGATGCCATCCACCTTGGTGGCTTTCAGGATGGCATCGGCCTTGATCTCCATGGCGCGAAGCGAGGCGGCGGTATCGGTTGAAAAATACGGATTCCCGGTGCCCCCGGCAAAGATCACCACCCGCCCCTTCTCCAAGTGCCGCATGGCGCGCCGGCGGATAAAGGGCTCGGCCACCTGGTTCATCTCGATGGCGGACATCACACGGGTGTAGACGCTCTGCTTCTCGAGCGCGTCCTGTAAGGCCAGGGCGTTGATCACGGTGGCCAGCATGCCCATCTGATCCGCCGAGACGCGGTCCATGTCCTTGGCCTGCTCGGCCACTCCGCGAAAGAAATTCCCCCCGCCCACGACGATCGCGATCTCAATATCGAGGGATTTCACGTCGGCCAGTTCGGCCGCGATCTCATGGATCCGCAGAGGATCCACTCCGAAGCCCTGCTTTGCCGCCAAGGCCTCACCGGACAACTTGAGCAAGATGCGTTTGAAGACAGGACGTGTCATTGAAGTTGCCGTTTCCTGGCTCAACATGAAAGTTGAGCACTAAAAGGGGCTGCCGAAGCAGCCCCTGCATTACTCGCTCTTGGTCTCGCCCGGCCTCGTAGTGGCGACAGTCTCGCCCGCGTCACCCACCTTGAAGCGGGCGAAGCGGCGCACCGCGAGGTTCTCGCCCAGTTTGCCGATTTTGGAAGCAATCAGCTGTGCGATTGAGATGGTCTGGTCCTTGATAAAAGGCTGCTCCAGCAAGCAGACCTCCTCATAGAACTTGCTCATCTTGCCTTCCACAATCTTGTCCACGACGTTCGGCGGCTTGCCGGTCGCCGCAGCCTGAGCGCGATAAATGTCCTTTTCACGCTCGAAGGCCTCCGGCGTGACGTCCTCCTTGCGGATAAACTTCGGATCGGTGGCCGCGATGTGCATGGCAATATCGTGGACCAATTCCTTGAAGTCCTCGGTACGGGCAACGAAATCGCTCTCGCAATTGACTTCGACCAGCACGCCGATCTTGCCCCCGGCATGGATGTAGTGTGCAACCGACCCTTCGCTGGTCACGCGCGCCGCCTTGGTAGCAACTACGGAGATACCCCTTTTTCGCAAGACGACTTCCGCCTGATCCATGTTGCCCTTGGCTTCGGTCAGGGCCTTCTTGCAATCCATCATCGGCGCCCCGGTCTTCTCGCGAAGCGCTTTTACTTGTGCAGCGGAAAATATTCACGCCGCCTTTGTCATTGGGTTCGGGACTCGCAGTGGTTGCCATATCGTAAAATTAAGTCCTTTTCACTCCTGACAAAACTCGACCCGCGCCGGACGACCCGCGCGGGTCTTACGTGCCTCAGGGGCTAAAGCCCGGATCCCTCGGCGGCCGGACGCGACAGAAAGACCGAAGATTGAAGACGGGCGACGGCCTCAATAGGTACGCGTCTCAACTTCCGGCGTTCCTGCAGCGATCTCTTTCGCGGCGGCATGCTGTTTGCGCTCGCCACCGCCCAGCACGTCCTCCATGCTGATGTCCGCGGCCTGGTTCCCCGGCTTCCTCGCCGACGGAGGCCTCGACCGCAGCCATCTCCACCGGAGCACTGGCCACCGGCTCACGGTAGACCGCGGGCGATTACCTTGTGTGGTTGCTCATGAGTTGCGAACCTTCGGCAGCGGAATCAGAAATCTTAGAGGCAAAGAGACGGATGAGAGCATCGTCGTTGCCCGGAATCACGTAATCCACTTCGCTGGGATCGCAGTTGGTGTCCACCACCGCGACCACACCGGAATGCCCGAGCTTGCGCGCCTCGCGCACGGCACCGTTTTTTATCTCGAATCCATGACGAAAATCGCATCCGGCAACCGGCTCATATTCTCGATGCCGCCAGATTGGCCTGCAGGTGCTTGCGCTCGCGCTCCAGCTTGATGACTTCCTTCTCGGGCAGCAGCTCGTGCGGCCATCCGTGGCCATCTCGTCGAGCTCTGACGCCGCTTCACCGACTTCTGTACCGTGACCGAATTGGTCATAGAGCGCCAGCCAGCGCTGGTTCACGTAGAACATGCCGCAGCGCTGCGTTTTCGGCGATCGCGTCCTGCGCCTGCCGCTTGGTGCCCGACAAACAGCACGATCTTCCCTTGCGAGGCCAGTTCCTGCACGAACTTGGACGCTTCCTTGAACATCTTCAGCGTCTTCTGCAGGTCGATGATATAAATCCCGTTGCGCTCTCCGTTGATGTATTCCTTCATCTTGGGATTCCAGCGCTTGGTCTGGTGCCCGAAGTGGACTCCTGCTTCGAGCAGCTCCTTCATGGTGATGTTAGCCAATCAACCTCCTCATTTGGTCTGCATCCGTCGCGTACTCGTGAAAGCCGCTCCGGATTGCCATTTCCGCCCTCGCATCCGCGAGCGGCGAAAAGAATTGAACAACTGAATTCAGCTACTAGCTATCAGCTTCTAGCTTTCAGCTACACCCCAAAATCTTGCCATTCCGAGCCGTCCCGAACCGCGCGTGCGCGGCGAGGAAGTGCGAGGAATCTACAGTTACCGCTTCGAATACTGGAAGCGCTTCCGGGCGCCTTTCTGCCCATACTTTTTGCGTTCCTTGGCGCGGGAGTCACGGCTGACCATGCCCTCGGCCTTGAGCTTCTTGCGCAGTTCGGCGTTGAACAGCATAAGGGCGCGGGCGATGCCCAGCTTCACCGCATCGGCGGGCCGGTTAACGCCTCCGCCGGTGACTCTCGCGACCACATTGAACGTGCTCGCCGTTTCGGTCGAGTCAAGGGCTGCCGCGCGCTCGCGCGCTGCGATTCGGTGACAAAATACTGTTCAAACGCACGCCCGTTGACTGACTTCGCCGCTGCCCGGACGCAAATAGACGCGCGCGATTGCCGACTTGCGCCGTCCCGTACCGTAATACTGAACTGAGCTCTGTCATTTCAGCCCTTAGCACTTGGCCTTTGGCACTTGGCCAAACGCCGCGCTTCCAACCTTTCCAAAATTTTCTCGTCTTTCACTCGCCGCCGCTTTCCCAACGGCGTCGTTCAGCTTGCGCAGCCGTCCAGCCTGAGCCGCTGCGCTATGCCAACAACAGCGCTTCCGGCTTCTGCGCCTGGTGCGGTTGCTTGTCGCCGCGGTACACATTTAGCTTGGTCATCATCTGCTTGCCCATTTTTGTTTTGGGCAGCATGCGCGAGATGCGTTCTCAATCACCACTTTGGTTTGCGCGCGAAACGCTTTCGCCAGTTTCAGCGCGCGACCCGCTGGGATAGCCGGTGTAATGTTGAGACTCTCTTCTGCTCAGCTTTCAAGCCTGTAGTTTTCACCTTCTCCGCGTTGATGATGACCACGTGGTCGCCGGTGTCCAGAAAAGGCGTGTACTTAGGGCTCTCTTTGCCCATCAGAATGCGTGCGACCTGCGACGCCAGCCGCCCCAGAGTCTTCCCCGAGGCATCCACGACGTACCACTTGCGCACAATTTCCCCGCTTTGGGGAAATAGGTTGACATTGCAAATCTCCCAGAAAATAAAAAGCTAAGAAGACCGCTGAGTCCCATCATCGTGCGCCGAAGGCGCGGGGCGATCAGGCGGGCAACAGCAGGACTACCAAAGATTTAAAGATAACGTAGGGCGCAAACTATTGTCAATCAATAGTCTGCTATCCCCAAGGGGCCACATGCGTACTATTCGTATGCTAGCGCGTCGATGGGATCCTTACGCGCTGCTTTATAAGCCGGATACGCCGCCCCCGCAAGGGCTCCCACAATGGCAATCACGGTGGCGCGCAGAACCCACTCACTGCTCCAGAAGAGGTGTTGCACGGGTTTTTCAAACAGAATCACCCGCCGGGTAACCAGGCTGATGATCACACCCGCAACGACCCCAAGCACCGCGAGCAGGGCTGTCTCCCGCAACACCGCGTCCACGATATAAAACTTCGATGCACCCAAGGATTTCAATATTCCGATCTCGCGTGTGCGTTCCGCTACCGCTGTATACATGGATTGAAAAATAACCAGGAATCCGATGGTCACCGCAACGCCAATCACAATCCGGATGGCAGTTTCGAACCCAGGAAGATTGTCGGGCGTCATCATCGACAAATATTCCTGCATCGACCGAACGGCGTATTTCTCCATGCCAGGCACCTGTTTTATTTCCTGCACAACCGCTGGGGCATTTCTTGGATCGTCAAGTTTGAGGTAAGAAGACCGAGACCGGTTTTCGGCCCCAATTAAATCCTGTAGTGTGTGAGCGGCAGGAACTTACGCGCGCCTTTGCCGTGGGCCACAATCCCGCAAACTTGAAAATGATGATTGAGGATGGTGATCGAATCGCCGACCTTCACGCGATTCATTCCCGCGAAATAATCGTCGATGATCACGTCATAGCGCCTTGGAACGGCCCCCCGGCAGATGTACGAAAGGGAGGCGCAAGACCGTCGTAGCTGGCCAGGTCGATGCCGTAAATGATTTCGATGCTGGGATTGGTGATCAGTTCCCAGATCACGGGGGCGGCGACTGCGACATGGGGCAGCTTGCGCAAAATATCGCCCACCTTGACCGGAATGGGCGCGCCGGTTACCCCAATCAACGCGGAAGACCCGGCGGCTGGACCATCACGTCCGCGCCGACGCCGCGCTGACTCTCCTTGGAGCCGTTCAGCTGCCCGTAAAACAGCGCCACAATCAGCAGGATCAAGGTGACTTCAAGGGCAACGGCACTGATGCTGATCAGAGACCGGATCGGCCGGTGCATCAGGTTGGCGGCAATCATGCGATTCATCATGGTCGGTCGGTTATCGCAGCCGGCGGAACGTAGCGCCAGGCATCAGTTCCCTGCTTACCTCTCGACTCCGTTGCCTGCCCGCGCCTGGCTGGCTGGCGGCCGGTCCAGGTGGATCACTTCCGCGCCGCGCGGCTGCGCCAGCACGAACTGATCGTCGGTCAACGGCCCGTTGAGCTGCAGCTTCACGATGGTCAGGGTAATGTCGTACTCCTCCTGCGGCCGTTCGATTTCGATTTGAGTGGGGAAATTCACCCCGTCGTACTCCTTGTACACCTCGTAGCGGGAACTGGTCGCCACCTTTGCCCATTTTCGTCGTACATCAACTGGCGATGCGGCAGCAGGTCGGTCCGGCTGAATACGATCTTGCGGGCCAAAAACGGCCCGTGCTCGCCCTTTCGGATTACATCCAACTCATAGTCGGGCTGTTCCACTTTGTGGCCGTGGCGGTCGACCGCTTTCAATACCGTTTTCCATGATCGCAATTTCTTGCCGGATCGGGGCTGATCTCCCGCAGCAGCAGCGCATCGTAGATATGCTGCGGCCGCAGGTTCTCCAGCGGCTGCTTGGGATTGGCGGTTTCGACGTCGTTGCGGCCCTCAACGAATCGGTTTTTGGGCGGGATCCACAGCTTGAAGTCCTGGCCGTCGCTCACCATATCGAAGGCGGTGGTGCGCACAATCGGCAGCAGACCGATCATCCGCAACATGGCCGGTTTGCGCACCAGCACATAGCCGCTGATCTCCTTGTAGTCGGTGATGGTCCCCTTCTGGGCGCCGCCCACCGAAGTGTCAATATCCACCGTCGCCTGCATGGAGTGAACTCTGGCGGCCTGGAATTGACGTAGTCGATCAGCTCATGCTGCGTCGCCGTCTTCAGCGGCGTCGTGCTCATGGGCCGGTCCACGGTGCGCGTTCGGAAAAGGCAGCCGGCCAGCGGCAGGACAGCGAGAAAAAAAGCCAGCGTCCGATAGCTGCGTACATAGGTCATGAATATCTGTCTCAGTCCTAAACCTTCAGTATATACAGCTTATAGGATGAGAGTGCTCGCAGGGTGCAGAGGATTCTATCGCGGCAACACCTTGATCGATGGCATAGTTCAAGGATCCGGGTAGAGCGCCCCGTAGAGAGTAGCCGTCTCGCCGGTTGCATCCTGTTACGCCCTCCCATTATTCCGGATTGGCCCGCGTCTCTTTGGCGGCGAGCAGTCGAGAGACGCAAGGTCACCGCAGAGCCTATTTTCCTCGCATGACCTTGCGGTAGGCCGCGACGTTGCGGTTGTGCTCTTCCAAGTCATGCGCGAAGCGGTGATGGCCGTTGCCGTCGGCGACGAAATAGTAATAGTCGGTAGAAGCCGGATGCAGCGCGGCTTCCAGAGAACTTTTTCCCGGATTGCCAATCGGTCCCGGCGGAAGCCCGGGATGCCGGTACGTGTTATACGGAGAATCGTCGCGCATGTCGGCGTGATGCAATGCGCCCTGGTACGTTCCTTGCAACATCTCCGCGTAAATCACGCTGGGATCGGCCTGCAACGCGATGTTTCGCGCCTCGCGGTTGTAGTAGACGCTGGCCACGACCGGCCGCTCTTCCGGCGCTGCCGTCTCCTTCTCGATAATGGAGGCCAGGGTCGACGATCCGTGCTACCTCATTTCCCTGCGCTTCCCCGGTCAACCCAATCTCACGCGCCTGGCGGCGAAATTCCTTGACCATGGCCGCCACCATGTCATCCGCACTCTGGGTGCGCGTGAACTCGTAGGTCGCGGGAAAGAGATAACCCTCCAGGCTCTTGGCGTCGGGCGCCAGATCGGCAATCAGCGCCGTATCTGATGTCGCCGCCTTCAAGAAATCCTGGCTCGACCCCAAGCCCGCGTCCTGCACCGCCTGCGCGATGTCGAACATGGTGAAACCCTCGGGGATGACGACTTCGCGGAAATAAACGTCGCCTTTCGCCAGGCGATCGTGGACTTGCCGCGTGTCCGCAGTATTCTCGAACAGGTATTCGCCGGCCTTGAGCGAACGTTTGCGATGGAAGGAGTGCCATAGGACAAAGGCGTCGGCGCTGCGAATCACGCCCGCCGACTTCAATTCGCTTGCGATATGCCGCGTTGAATATCCCTGACGCAGCAAGACAAACTTCTGCCCGTCCGGCGTAACGGGCACGAGCAGCGCCCACGCCAGCCATCCGCCCGCGGCGAGAACCGCAAGCAAAATCAATGTGAAAAATACGCGCAAGTTGCCTCGCTATCTCACGAATGCCTTTGGGAAGGGCACGGCTTTCAGCCGTGCCGCTATCCAGAGACGCGTTCTAGTTTAGATGAATCCGGCCGCCGGGCCGTTAGTCTTTGGTTGATGACCCTCGGTAAGATATCCTCTATAAGACTCCAGTTCCGAGGTTAGGGAACTGGGAATGTCCGCGAGGAATCATGGCATTGACGGTAGGCAGTCCCGCCCCCGAGTTCTCCCTGAAAGACCAAAGCCAGCAGGAAGTGAAGCTAAGCGACTTCCGCGGCAAGAAGCGAGTGGTACTGGTCTTCTACCCGCTCGATTGGAGCCCGGTCTGCACCAACGAACACGCTTGCTTCGTCAACGATATGAAGCGGTTCGAGCAGCTCGACGCGCAGGTCTTGGGCCTGAGCGTGGACAGCGTCTGGTCGCACAAAGCCTACGCCGAAAAGATGGGCATCCACTACCCGCTGCTAGCCGATTTCCATCCTCGAGGCGCGGTAGCGGCCAAGTACGGCGTCTATCTGGAAGACAAGGGAATCACGGGACGGGCAATCTCGATTATCGACCGCGACGGCAAGCTCGCCTGGCATAAGAATTATGATATCCCGGTTGTGCCCGATATCCAGGAAGTTGCGAAAGCGCTTGCTGGCGTGAAGTGAGACGGTTTTCGGGCCTCCGCCTGCCGCTGAGAAAATCACGACGAGAGTCCGCCGCCGAGCGCGAGTCACGTGAGTTCCCAAACCGCCGTCGGCTCCGGTGACTAGCGCTACCTTTCCTGCCCCTTTTGTCATCGCGTCCACACTTTGGGCTCGACCGACATTCCCGGCCGCAGATCGTGCTCCCGAGTCTCTCCGGCATCAAACAGAATCTTCACCGGAACCCGTTGCACCACTTTCACGTAGTTGCCGGTCGCGTTTTCGGGCGGCAGTAAGCTGAATATCGCGCCGCTGGCGCCAGCGATGCTCTGCACGTGCCCTTTGTAGTCCTTGCCGGTGCCGTCGACATGGATGGTGGCAGTCTGCCCGACCTTCATTTTCCGAAGCTGGGTTTCCTTGAAATCCGCAACCACCCAAACATCGTCCAGGTTGATGATCTTCA
>CAVZMC010000036.1:0-50194 GCA_963776125.1 uncultured Acidobacteriaceae bacterium
GTGCATAGCGGGTATGAGGCTTCCGCAGTCAACGATCTGTTTGGTTCCCTGGGCGGCATGTGGCAGGAGGTGAAGGCGCGCATGTTTGGCGGATATGAAGATGCTTCTGCGCTGCGCTTGCTGGATGAGCCCGATAAGCCGGTCAACGCGTTCAGTCCGCTAATTCAGATTGCCGCGCCAGTGGCTGAGGAGACACGGGTTTGAGCGGACGGGAATCTGGGCACGTACCCGCACCTTCCCTGGACCCGGACTCGCTGGAAGTTGCGCCGGGGGCGGCTCACGAGAAGCTGGAAGGCTCGGTTCCGTCGTTGGCGAACGAAGAAGACCTGCGCAGAGCCCTGGAGCAGGCGTTCGACTATCGCGGTGACGTTTCGATCACCCGCAAAGATGGCGGCAAAATCGAAGGCTACGTTTTTGATCGCGGAGTCGATCATAAGAGCAGAACCGGCCTGGCGGCCAGCTTCGTGCGCGTGCTGCCGAAAGACGGATCTCCCAAGATAAAGATTTCCTACGCCGAGATTGCCGCCCTGGCTTTCACCGGGCGCGACATGGCCGCGGGCAAGAGCTGGGAAAACTGGGTGCGGAATTATTGGGAGCGCAAGGCGGCGGGAGAAAAGGGTATTTCGCTAGAGCCGGAGAAGCTGGAGTAGCAGCATTTAGCTCTCGGCAACCGCGTTTGTCATTCCGAAGCGCGGCAGTATCGCGCGAGGAATCTGCTTTTGCGTCGGCAAGAAGCAGATTCCTCGCCGATGAACCCGGCTCGGAATGACAATGGTATGAGTGATCGGGTTAGGAAGTATATGACCAGCGTTGAACTGCTATCGGGTTTTAAGCTGATGGCTGATGGCTGAGAGCTGACGGCTAAATGCTAGCTTTCGTCACAGGCGCGACCGGGTTCGTGGGCAGCCATGTAGCCCGGGTTCTGGCCGAGCGGGGCGCCGATCTGCGGCTGCTGGTCCGCGCCAGCAGCAACCCCAAGAACATCGAGGCGCTCCAGGCAGATCGGGTGGTGGGCGATTTGCGCGATCCGGCGTCGCTGGAAGCGGCGATGGCGGGATGCGACGTCGTTTTTCACGTCGCCGCCGACTACCGACTGTGGGTGCGCGATCCGGAGCAGATGTATCGTTCGAACGTCGACGGGACGCGGGCGGTCCTCGAGGCGGCGCGCAAGAACAGGGTGCGGCGAGTGGTTTACACCTCGAGCGTCGCGACCATGGGCTTCAGTTCGAACGGCCACCCGGCCGATGAGGATTCTCCGGTTTCGCTAGGGAACATGATTGGGCCTTACAAACGTTCTAAGTTCATGGCCGAGCAAGTGGCGCTTGAAGCTGGGCGGACGGGAATGGATGTGGTGGTGGTGAATCCCAGCACGCCGGTGGGGGAACAGGACATCAAGCCTACGCCAACGGGGCGCATCGTCGTGGATTTTCTAAAGAGGAAGTTTCCCGCATACGTCGATACCGGGCTGAACCTAGTGGATGTGGACGAATGCGCGCGCGGGCATGTCGCGGCGTTGGAGAAGGGAAGAAGCGGCGAGCGTTACATCCTTGGCGGCGAAAACCTAACGCTCAAGCAAATTCTCGATAAGCTGGCAGCAATCACGGGGCTGCCTTCGCCCAAACTGAGAGTTCCCTACGTTGTGGCTCTGGCCACAGGCGTGGTAGATGAAGTGGTCACGGGGCATATTTTTGGCCACGAGCCGCGGGCCACCATTGACGCGGTACGCATGGGGCGCAAGAAAATGTTCGTGTCGTCGGCCAAGGCCGAACGGGAGTTGGGGTGGAAAGCGACTGGGGTGGATGACGCGCTGCGGCGCGCGGTGGCGTGGTTTCAGGCAAACGGATATGTCAGCGCCTAAAATCGCGATTGTAGCGGCACTACGCCGTGAGGTTTGGCCGCTGGTGAAGCACTGGCCGGTGAGCCGGAAGCAGTTTGGCGGCCGCGAGTTCGCGTTCTATGAAAATGGCGCCGCCGTCGTGGTCTGCGGTGGAATTGGGGGCGCACACGCCCGCCGGGCGACCGAGGCAGTCATCGAGCTGCATCGGCCTGCGCTGGTTATATCGGCGGGATTCGCTGGAGCGCTGCAGCCGGACCTGCCGGTGGGAAGGGTCCTCACCCTGAGCGTCGTGATCGATGCCGGCGACGGCAGCCGGGCCTCTACGGAAACGGGCGAGGGCATTCTGGTCAGCTTTAATTCCGTCGCCGACGCTGCACAGAAGGCCAAGCTGGCCCAAGCCTATGGCGGACAAGCCGTGGACATGGAAGCGGCGGCCGTTTCTCGCGGAGCGGTGGCTCACGGATTGAGCTTCATGGCGTGCAAAGTCATTTCTGATGCCAGCGATTTCTCGCTGCCTCCGACCACGGGATTCGTAGGAGAGGATGGGCAATTCCGGACGGCGAGGTTTGCATTTCACGCCGCGCTCCGGCCCTGGCTTTGGAGCAGCGTGCTGCAGTTGGCTCGGGATAGCTCGCTCGCTTCGAAGAGGCTGTGTGAGCAGTTGACGACGATCATCGAAACGAACCGCGCCGGAGCCGGAATGGGCAAAGCAGGAACCGGCGAAATCCGAACGGAAGAACCGGAACCTGTTTTTCGGGCATCTTCTGCGGTGAAATCCTAGTGATGGCAATGGCAGGAAATCTCGCGGTCGAAGCCCGGACGCCGGTGATCCCCGCGACCATGCAAGCGGCTGTTTATCGCGGGGTGAACGACGTTCGGCTGGAAACCGTCCCTGTCCCGACGATTGGCCCGGGGGAACTGCTGGTACGGGTGCACACCTGTGGGGTCTGCGGGACGGATCTGAAGAAGATTGCCACCGGCTCCCACTCCGCTCCGCGTATTTTTGGGCACGAGACTTCGGGGGTGATAGCTGCCGTTGGCCTGGGCGTGCGTGAGTTCGAGCCGGGCGACCGGGTGGTGGTGTTCCATCACATCCCTTGCGGCCAGTGCTACTACTGCCGGCACAAAACCTTTGCCCAGTGTGAAACGTATAAGCGAGTGGGCTGCACCGCGGGATTTGAGCCTTCGGGGGGCGGGTTTGCGGAATATGTCCGCGTCATGGACTGGATTGTGCAAAAAGGAACAGTCCGAATTCCTCCCGGCATCTCCTTTGAGCAGGCCTGCTTTGTCGAGCCGGTAAATACTTGCATGAAAGGAGTCCAACGGCTGGGCTTGGAATCTAACGAGACGGTGCTGGTCATCGGGCAAGGGCCAATCGGTATCTTGTTGAGTATATTGGCCAAACGTGCAGGGGCCCGGTTAATTACTTCCGATTTGCATGCGCGGAGGCTTACAATATCTACAAGCTTCGGCTTCGACAATGTCATCGATGCCTCGCGCAGCGATGTGGTGAGTGCGGCGCGCGAGCTGACGGAAGGCCGGGGCGCCGATGCCGCGATCTTGGCCGTAGGTGGCAACGGATTAATCCGGACCGCGATGGACGCCGTACGTCCTGGAGGCCGGATTTTGCTATTTGCGCAAACCGTGCGCGGGGAGGCGATAATCGATCCCGCCTCCATATGCGTGGACGAGAAAACATTGTTGGGATCGTATAGCGCTTCCGTCGAGCTGCAAGAGGAATCGGTGCAGTTTGTTATGAGCCGGGAAGTCGACCTGGAACGCCTTATTAGCCACCGCTTCTCTCTGGCCAGCAGCGTGGAGGCATTGAACTTGGCTGCCCATCCGCAACCGGATTCGATGAAGATTGTGATTCAGCCGGGCAGCTCCTGGGAAGGAAGTCGCAAGTGAACGGAAAGATGACGGCTGCGGTCCTTTATGGCAAAGAGGACGTGAAGATCGAACGAGTGCCCATCCCGCGCGTCGGCGACGGCGAGGTGCTGGTCAAGGTTCAGGTTGCGCTGACCTGTGGGACGGATCTTAAGGTGTACCAGCGCGGCTACCACGCGCGCATGATTGTGCCGCCGGCTCTCTTTGGACACGAACTGGCCGGAGTGATTGAGGAAGTGGGGCCCGGGGTTCGCGGTTTCAAGAGGGGAATGCGGGTGGTGGCGCTGAACTCTGCGCCCTGCCAGATGTGCTTCTACTGCTCGAAGCACCAGGAGAATCTTTGCGAAGACCTGCTGTTCAATAACGGCGCCTACGCCGAGTACATTCGCATTCCGCGCCGCATCGTGGAAACCAACATGCTGGCCATGCCGCCGGACGTGAGCTTTGAAGAAGCTGCCATGGTCGAGCCTTTGGCTTGCGTGCTGCGCGGCTTGCACGAAACCGGCGTGGAAATCGGAGACACCGTCACCGTGATCGGAGGCGGGCCGATTGGGCTGATGTTCATGCAGGTGGCGAAGGCCACGGGCTGCAACGTGATCTCGGTGGTCAAGCGCGATTCGCAGGCTACCGCGGCGAAACGCATGGGGGCGCACGAGGTGGTGCAGATTACGCACGTGAAGGATCCGGTGCGCGCCGTGCACGCGCTTTCCCCCGAAAAGCGGGGCAGCGACGTGGTGATTGAGGCAGTGGGCCGTCCGGAAGCTTGGGAGTGGGCCATCAATATGGTCCGCAAGGGCGGCACGGTAAACTTCTTCGGCGGGTGCGCCAGCGGCACCAAGGTGCAACTCGATACCGACCGTCTGCACTATTCGGAAGTCACGCTGAAAGCGACCTTCCACCACACGCCAGAAACCGTGCGCAAGGCCTTCGCGCTGATCGCCGAGAAGAAGATTCGCTCGACCGACTACATTACCGGAGAGGCGCCGCTCTCCCGGTTGCAACAAGTCCTGCGCCACATGCTCAATCGCAACGGCGATATCAAAACGGCGATCATTCCTGGGCACTGACAGACGAGAGGCGGACGTCCCGGATAGGGTTTGGGTATTGACTTTTTTGGGCTAGCCCCAGGAACGGGACAGGCGAATGTCATCCACTACCAGCACCGAATCTCGGGCGGCGGCTATTTTGCCGGGCTGGAGTAGTCTGCCCGCGGAGTACGCCATTCCGGAGCAGGCGCCTTCCTTGCTGGAGGCACAAGCCTATTGCCGCCGGCTGGCGCGCTCGCACTATGAGAACTTTTCGGTCGCGTCGTGGTTTCTGCCGCAACGCCTGCGGCAACATTTCTTTAACGTCTACGCTTATTGCAGAATTTCAGACGATCTGGGAGACGAAGTCGGCGATCCGGAGGCGTCATTGCAGATGCTGGGCCAGTGGGAAGCGGAACTCGACGCCTGCTATGCGGGCATTCCGCGGCATCCTGTGTTTGTGGCGCTGGCGGAAACTGCCCGAGCCTTCGACATTCCTAAGCAGCCTTTTCTGGATTTGCTCACCGCCTTTCGCCAGGACCAACGGGTCACTCGCTATCCCAGGTTTGACGATGTGCTCGGCTATTGCCGATATTCCGCGAACCCTGTGGGGCACCTAGTTCTATACCTGTGTGGCTATCGCGACGCGGAACGACAGGCACTTTCCGATTTCACTTGTACCGCGCTGCAGTTGGCCAATTTCTGGCAGGATGTGACTTCGGATTACGCTCGGGGCCGCATTTACCTTCCGCTGGAAGACCTGGGCCGCTATGGTGTGAGTGAGGAAGACATTGCCCACGCGCGAAACACCATAGCCTTCCGCCAGATGATGACCTTCCAGGTCGAGCGCGCACGTGACTGGTTCCGGCAAGGACTTCCGCTGGTAAAGCGAGTCGATCGCGAGTTGGCCATTGATATTGAGCTGTTCAGCCGCGGCGGACAGGAAATTCTGTGTGCCATCGAGCGCCAGGAATACGCGGTGCTGGGGCGGCGGCCGGCGATCTCGAAATCGCGAAAGTTGACTCTCGTCGTCCGGGCCGCGCTGGGGAAGTTGCTGGGGAAACGGTCATGAGCGCGGCGGTGCAACAAATGCCGGTGCAGTCTTCTCCCACCAAGTCGCAGCTCGCCGTGGCCTACTCGGTTTGCCGGGCCATCACGCGTGCCACGGCCAAGAATTTCTACTACGCTTTTCTGGTGTTGCCGCGGCCGAAGCGCCAGGCCTTGTACGCGATCTACGCCTTCATGCGGCGCTGTGACGATGTGGCGGACGATGCCAACCTGAGCGCGCACCAGCGGCGGCAGAAGCTTGGAGCCTGGGTGGAGGCATTCCATTCTTCCCAAGCGGGTCAGCCGACCGACGATCCCGTGTTGCTGGCTCTGAGCGATGCGTTGCGCCGCCATCAGATTCCTTCCGTGTTGCTCGACCAGCTGGCTTACGGCACTGCCATGGATATCGAAGAAACGGATGGGAATAACCGGCCAGGTTCGGTTGCGCCTTCTGCCGCGGCCGGCGCTACCGAGGTGGTTGCCCCGCCGGCCGTCCTCTACAAAGCGTTTGACGATCTGTATTTGTACTGCTACCGGGTCGCCTCGGTGGTGGGGCTGGTTTGCATCCGCGTTTTTGGCTATCGCGATCCCGCCGCCGAGCCGCTGGCGGAGCGTTGCGGGCTGGCCTTCCAACTCACCAACATCGTTCGTGACGTGCAGGAAGACGCCGGCATGGGACGCGTCTACATTCCGCAGGAAGATCTGACTAAGTTCGACATCGCGGCTTCCGAGCTGCGCGCGGGCAAGGATCTGGAGCGCATTCGCCCGCTGCTGGCGCGCGAGGCGGATCGGGCGCGCGAATTCTACCGCGCCGCCGACGATCTGATTCCGCTCATTGACGAAGACAGCCAGCCTGCGCTCTGGGTGCTGGTGACGATCTATCGCCGGCTACTGGAAAAAATCGCGCAGCGCGGGTTCGACGTCTTCCAAGGCAAAATCAGCCTGACCGCGCGCGAAAAACTCGTGATTCTGGGAAAGGGCTTCCTCAAGCGCCTGGCTTAATGACCGAAAGATGGACACAAACTCCCAGCGTGGCGATTGTCGGGGGCGGATTAGCGGGTTTGGCGGGAGCTTGCGCGCTCGCCGATAGCGGTTTTCGCGTGACTCTGTTTGAACGCCGCCCCTATCTCGGCGGACGCGCATCTTCCTACCAACATCCTGGCACCGGCGAGGTGGTGGACAACTGCCAGCACGTGCTGCTCGGCTGCTGCACCAACCTCGTGCAGTTTTACCGGCACATCGGCGTGGAGGAGAAAATTCGCTGGTATGACCGGCTGACCTTTCTGGAGCCGGGCGGGCGCGCCTCGATCATTGGGCCCTCGTTTTTTCCCGCGCCGCTGCATACCGTTCCCGCTTTCTTGCGCGCCGCGTGCCTCGGTTTTTCCGACAAACTGGCGATTGCCCATGCCATGGCCATTCTGGCCCCTAGTACGCCCATCGACGCCGGGAGCGTCATTTCTTGGCGTGGCTGCGACGGCATGGCCAGACCGAGCGGGCCATCCACCGTTTCTGGAAAACGATTCTGGTCAGTGCGCTGAACGAAGACCTTGACCGCGTATCAGTTCCCTATGCGGCGCAGGTGGTGCGCGAATCGTTCCTCAAATCGGCTGCCGCGGGACGCATGGGCGTGCCTACGGTTCCGCTGACCGAGCTATATAACTCGGCGGGAAACTACATTGAGGAACGCGGCGGCAAGGTGCAGTTTCGCACTAGCGTGGAGTCGTTTCGCGCGGACTT
Organism: uncultured Acidobacteriaceae bacterium; assembly: GCA_963776125.1. GTDB lineage: Bacteria > Acidobacteriota > Terriglobia > Terriglobales > Acidobacteriaceae > PALSA-270. The sequence goes on from CAVZMC010000036.1 coordinate 7,534, forward strand.
TTCCGGCGTCAAGCTGCTGCTGCCGGAAGGAGAGGCGAATTTCGACTTCGCAATCTTTGCCGTGCCCTTTGACGGCCTGTCGCGCATGTTGCCGCAGACCTCCGCGGCGGAGCCGTTGCGGCAGACCCTCGACCGCTTCGGCACTTCGCCGATTACCGGCATTCACTTGTGGTTCGACCGGCAGATCACCGATCTCGACCACGCGGTGCTGCTCGACCGCACCATACAGTGGATGTTTCACAAATCGAAACTCTTGGGGCGCGATGTAAACGGGGATGGCAGTTACGTGGAGCTGGTGGTGAGCGCCTCGAAATCCCTGGTCGACAGATCCCGCGCGGAGATCATCGATCTGGCGCTGGCCGAACTGCGCGAATTCTTTCCCGGAGCCCGCGATGCGAACCTGGTCAAGTCCACGGTAATTAAAGAAATTCACGCGACGTATTCGCCGGGTCCGGGAGTGGAAGCGCATCGCCCCAAGCCGGAAACGGTGTGGCCGCGCGTCTTCCTGGCCGGAGACTGGACCGCGACCGGCTGGCCCGCGACCATGGAGAGCGCGGTGCGCAGCGGCTACTCTGCGGCGCAGTGCGTAGCTCGCGTGGGCGGAATCCGCGACGCGGCGTTTCTGGTGCCGGACCTGCCGGCGGCGGGATTCATGCGGCTATTTGGGTAGGCCTGCCGCGGCTGAAACGAGGACGCTTTCGGCTAGGGGTGGAACAATCTCCAGGACCTGAGAATCAAAACCCCCACCCTTTTTCGCAAAGAACGCGAAAAAAGGATGGGGCACCCACTTACTTTGTTTGCGTTGCGGCGGTTTCCTGCGCATCTTGCTGCGCCAGGGCGTACACCAGGTCCGATAGAACCTCCACGTTACGCCGCAATTCTTCGGGCCGGACCTTGTCGAAAGTGTCAGCGGCGGTGTGGTGGTAGTCGAAGTAGTGGCGAACGTCTTGCCGCGGCGAAATCGATGGCACGCCGGCCTGGTTCATGGAATCAATGTCGGCGCCGGGGCTGTCGTCGACGTTTGCCACACCACCAATGGGGTCGCCAATGATGTGCAGGGCTTTTGCCAGAGGTGCGAGCCGGGCTTCCGTGGCGTGAACCTCGATGCCAATGGGTCGCCCGTCGCCGCTGTCGATCTCAATCGCAGCGATATGATTGGCCAATTCAGCTTTATGCTGCTCGGCGTAGGCTTTCCCGCCAGCCAGACCATTTTCCTCATTCATCCAACCCACGAAGCGGATGGTCCGCTTCGGCTTGGGATTCACCGAGCGGATGACGCGAATCACATCCATGGCGATGCCCACGCCGGAAGCGTCGTCGATGGCGCCGGTACCCAGATCCCACGAATCAATGTGGCCGGAGACGATGACGACCTGCTCAGGGTGCTCCGTGCCTTTCAAGTCCGCCACTACGTTGTAACTTTGCTCCTCGGGCAGATCGCGCGGCGTGAGCAGCAGATGTATTTGAACTTCACCTTCCGCCGCCAAGGTTGCGATGAGATCGGCGTCTTCCGTGGTAACCGCGCCCGCGGGAATTTGCGGGATGCCGTCCGTGTAGCGAAGCGCTCCGGTATGCGCCAAGCGAAACCCAGGGGCGCCGACGGAGCGAACCAGTACCGCGAGCGCGCCTTTCTGCGCCCCGCGCGAGGCGCCAAGCGCGCGATACTGCACCGCATTTTCGTAGGCTTGGTCAGCATTCCCGGCCAGCGCCAGGTCTTCGTCAAAAGCGTAGTTGAACAGCACGATCTTACCCTTGACGTCAGAATCGGAGAGGCGGTCGAATTCCTCAAAGCTGTTGACCGCGATGACGGGCGCGGTGATCCCTTCGTCGGGCGTAGCGACTGCGTTGCCGATAGAAGTCACAACAATCTTCTGTTGCGTGCCTGCGACCTGCCCGGGATAGCGGACAAGCTGGGCCTCTTCGCGCCCGCGCACCCAATGCCGAACCGTGACTGGTTCGAGCCGAACATCCAGGCCAAGGTCGCGCAATTGTTGAGCTACATATTGCACGGCGGCCGCAGCCTGGGCGGAACCGGTCAGCCGCGGCCCAATGTTGTCGCACAGGTGGCGAACCTGGTCATAGGCGTAGTCGGACCCGTGGGCCGCCGATTGCAGAGCTTGCAGATCGCGCTGCATCTCCGGTGGGAATGCCATGGGCGTTTGCGCGCGCTGGGCCAGGGCTTCGCGCGCAAACAACAGGAACAACAAGATTGCCGGGACAGTCCGAAGCATGGATTGAACAGGATAAACCATAAACCAAAAAGATGGCGTCGCCCGTACACCTGGCAAGGCCGGGGTAGATGTTTTGCCAATTGCGTCAAAGGGCCGCACTCCTCAGAGGAGTAGCGGCCCGTTTGATTCGCACAAGGATTACTGTACGGTAAGAGTAATCGTGCTGGTTGTCCTGGTGTTTCCCGAGGTGGCGGTCACGGTCACCGTGTACGCGCCCGGCGTAGTGCCGGGATTGCCGACCCCGCCTCCTCCCCCGCCGCCCGAGCCGCCGCATGCGGGTAGTCCGCCAACAAGCGTAACGAGGACTAGAAGCAGAACCAGCTTCGCTCGCCAGCGCCGGCCACGCTCCGGGATGCCGAAGAACAAAGCGAACGCCATCACGGCTACGCCGCCGGCGTTGTACCAGCGGATTCCCGAACGAGCGGGATCGGCGAGACCGGCGATCGCCGGAGCGGTGGTGAAAATAGTGAGTGTGGCCGTCTCAGCCGTCGTGCCATTGATGGTAACCGGGCTGGTCGAACCGAAGCTCAACGTGGGCAGGTCTTGCGCGCCATTTGGGCTGGACGTGATAGCGGCGGTCAGCGCCACGCTGCCGGTAAACCCTCCGGTGGGGCTCACGGTAATGGATGCCGTGTTATTGGCGGTTGCCCCAGGGTTCAGCGAAATGGACTTAGTGGAACCCCCGCCGCCGAGCGAGAAGCCGGGCGCCACAGTGACCGTGACGGAGCTGCTCCCAGTGGTGGCCGGATAGTTGCTGTCGCCCGAATAACCGGCAGTCAGCGCATCCGCGCCGGTGGCGAGTGAAGCGGCGGGGATGTTGATCGTCGCGCTCCCGTTGCTCAGCGCTGTCGCGGCGGAGGTGTAAGAACCGCTGCTCAGAGTTACGGTTCCAGTTGGAACCGGGTCGCCACTGCCCGCGCTGACGGTGACGGTTACGCTCAACGCCTGCGCCGTCGTGATGCTCGAGGATGCAGGCGTAACGGTGACTGTGAGCGAAACAGGCTGCAGCTCAAAAATTATTCCCGCCCCAGCATTCACATTCGCCGGACCAGTTGAATTACCTCCTGACAGCGTGGAGCCGTACAGATTGCCCGAAGCGTCTGTGACGAGTTGCACCCCATTGGGGTAGGCGCCATCGCCGTTGTTTCCGGTGAAGGAATAAAGAACGGTTTCCTTTCCGTTGGGATCTAGCTTGAATACCGTTCCGCAACCGTTCGTTTCGCTGGAGTGGCAGGAACCGACTCCGCCCGCCAAAGTGGTGCCATAAAGATTTCCCTGTGCGTCCATCAGCAGACCTGCGGTAGGGGCCACTCCGTCTCCGTTTTTCCCGGTGAAACTGTAGAGCACAGTCTCCTGGCCACTTGGGTCGAGTTTAAAAACTGTCCCACAGCCGGGAACCGGGCCTGTGCACACCCCCGTTCCCCCCTCATTGGTGGTTCCGTAAAGATTGCCTTGGGAATCCATGATCAAGCCCGACTCTGGGATCGCTCCGTCCCCATTGGCACTTCCGGTGAAGTCATAAAGCACGGTTTCATTGCCGGCTGCACCCAGTTTGAAAACGACCCCGCAGAAAAACTGGTTCGGGGCGACGGCCCCGGGGCAGACATTGGCGCCGCTGCTTGCCGTGCCATAGAGGTTCCCCTGGTCGTCGCGCAGTAGTGGGGCATAGGGGAGACTGCCGTCTCCGTTAATCCCGGTGAAGTTATGAAGTAGGGTTTCATTGCCGTTGGCATCCAACTCGAAAACTATCCCGCATTGGTACTGGAAGCCGTTAATCGGGCATGCATTGCTGCCCCCGCTTAGTGTGTCCCCGTACAGGTTTCCCTGCGAATCGAGGATCACGCCTGCGACCCGGTCCCCCGCCTAAGCCGGCTGCAAAGCGAAACAAAACGGTCTCATCGCCCGCCGAATCCATTTTGAAAACAATTCCAGCCCCACCGCTGCCTGCCTCCGTTTCTCCCCCATTTAAGGTCGTTCCAAAAAGATTGCTTTGTGCGTCCATCACTAGGGTCTCTTGGCCGGGGTTAGCCCCGTCGGTTCCCCCGGGAAAGTTGTACAGGATGGTTTCGGCGCCTGATGAATCGATCTTGAAGACTGTGCCGCAGCTGGACGATATGCAATTGAGCCGTGCCCGTGCCGCCGCTCTGAGTTACGCCGTAAAGGTTGCCTTGTGCGTCACGCACCAATCCGCCCTGTGGCCCTGCGCCGTCGGGGGCACCGCTAAAGGTATGGAGGATCTTCTCACGGTAAACCTGTGCATTCATCGTAACTGGCGACAGCGCGGCTAGAACCGACGCGAGCGCCAACGTCATGGCTGGGCTAATAATACGCGCGCACATTGGACTCTCCTTCTTGGGACAGGAATCCCGCGCTGCGCATACCTATTCCAGAATTCTCTTCTGAATGCGAGAAGAATAAGTGGGAATTGTTATCCGCACGACTCTCGCCAATCGCAGCGTTGTTTTAATTGTGCTTTCAGGAAGGCGGGGAAGTGCCTTCGCCAAAGCGAGACACATGCTACTAGGACCCTCGTTGCTTGTCGAGGATGAAAAGATTTTCACCCCACGAAGGAAAACGATGCAGCCGAGTCCGCTGAGAAGGCAAGCCGAGATCTACCCCGCCAGCAGCGCTACGCCCGCCGCGACGCACAGGGCGGCCATCCAGCGGCGGCGGTCTACACGCTCGTGCAGGAAAATCTTAGCTCCCACGGCATTGGCAATGAACGTCAGGGAAGCCGAGGCTGGCGCTACCAGGCTGACATCGCCCCAGGAGAGCCCGAACAGCAAGCTATAGAAAGCCACCGTCATGGAGAGCACGCCCAGCGTGAAATAGGGGTTGCGCAGAATCCGCCCGAGGACCGTCAAGAGGCCAGTACGGCGCCACAGTGCGCTGACGTCTCCTACCTGCTTCATGGCGCGCGCTAGGAATACGTCGCCGATGGTCGAAGTGGTCACAATGGCCGCAATCGCACCCCACGCGTAGAGAGATTTCACGCGTCCACCTTCATGGAGACGACGTCGGCGGGCGACTGTTCTGGGTCCGCCTTTTGGGGAACGTGAGTCGATGACGGTCCGCTGGCCGCGAAGGCCACGCCGGCGGAGATGAGAAAAATTCCGAGCCAGCGTGTAGCTGTCACTTGCTCATGCAGGAAAAATTTCGCGATCAGCGCGATCAGCACGTACCCGACGGAAGTGGCGGGAAGCACGTAAGTCAAATCGGCCCAAGACAGGGCCGTGGCGTAGGACGCGAAGAAGGCCAGCAGAAAAAGAATTCCCAGGGCGACCCAGGGATTAAGCACTGCCAAAACGATGCTGGGCAAATGTTGCAGCGATACGCCGCCAGCTTGTTTCATGCCGCGCGAGATGAGGGAATCGCCGGTCGCGGCGAACACGGCCACGCCAACCAGCAACAGGTTCTTACGGAGGCTCACAGCCGTTCTTTCTTCTACCTCTTACCTTCGACCTTTTTGCTAGGCCCCAGCGGGTTCGGTAGCAGCCGAGGTGGACTTCTCGCGCTTTTCCTTGATCCAGTGGTTGCGCTGCGCCCGCAGCTTCAGAAAGCTCTTGGCTTCTTTGTAGAGCCGCTTGCGATCGTTGCTGTCGAATACAGCTTTCTTCAGGATGCGGAAAGCGGCCTTGGGCCGGAAGTAATATTCATCGTAAAAGCGGTGCACCGAGTCGAGAATCTCATCGGCAGGCAGGCCCGGATATTCGACCTGAACCATCTGGTGGCCCAGGTCGTCCACCATTTTGGTGTCCGCGACCATGAAGCCGTTCTTGATGGCGTGGTCGTAAAGCTCGGTTCCAGGGTACGCGTGGGCCACGGAAACTTGAATGGTCTCGACGTCCAATTCCTTGGCAAAAGCGATGGTGTTCTTGATGGTTTCGCGGGTCTCGCCGGGTAGCCCATGATGAAATCGCCGTGAATCACCAGGCCGAGCTTGTGGCAATCCTTGGTGAACTGGCGGGCGCGCTCGATGGTGGCGCCCTTCTTAATGTTCTTCAGAATTTGCTGATCGCCGGATTCGTAGCCGACGATCAATAAGCCGGCAGCCGCTATCCTTCATCGCTTTCAGGGTTTCGAAGTCGGTGGTCACGCGCGACGTGCAAGACCAGGTCAGCTTCAGCGGCTTCAGCTTGGCGCAGAGTTCAATGGTGCGCGCCTTCTGAATGTTGAAGGTATCGTCGTCGAAAAAGAATTCCTTGACGTACGGCCAGTATTCTTTCGCTTTGGCCATCTCATTGGCCACATCGTCGGTTGAACGCTTGCGCCAGGGATGTCCGCTGAGCGTCTGCGGCCACAGGCAGAAGGTGCATTGCGCCGGGCAGCCACGCGTGGTGTACAGCGAAACATAGGGATTCAACAGAAACGGCACGTTGTAGCGCCGCACATCCAAGTCGCGGCGATAGATCTCGGTGACGTGGGGCAGGGAATCGAGGTTGTCGACGACCGGGCGGTCGGGAGTGTGCACCACCGCGCCATTTTTTAGATAAGAGATGCCGAGAATCTCATCCAGGGGCTTGCCCTGCGCAAACTCCACAACCGAATAATCAAATTCCTTGCGGCAGACGAAATCAATGGCGCGACAGTCTTTCAAGGACTTGTCGGGTAGCACGGTCACGTGCGGGCCGACGAAGGCAATCTTGATCTTCGGGTTCAATTCTTTGATCTTTTGCACCAACCGGATGTCGCCGGGAAAGCCGGGCGTGCTGGTGAATAGCACCAGGAACTCATAATCGCCGGCGATCTTAATGGTCTCTTCCGCCGAAACATGGTGGGACGGCGCGTCCAGCAGGCGCGCGCCTTCGAGCATTCCCGTGGGATAGGCGAGCCAGACCGGGTACCAGTAGGACTCGATTTCGCGGGTGGCGGGCCAGCGTGAGCCCGCTCCACCATCGAAATTCTCAAACGACGGCGGGTTCAAAAACAGGGTCTTCAGGGGCATAAGGGTTTGTCTGAATTATCATACCATCCCGTTGGGAAATTTTTCGGGTCCACGCCCATGTATTCCGGGGTTCGCTGGGACGCTGAAATGATCCTTGGACTAACGCTAAGTGTATCCTTATCATTGGATTAGGGTCGACCTGGGTCAGTTCTTTCCCAGCGCCCACTTCTCCAGTTCGCCGGTCGAGCGCAGCAGCGTGATGCGCGCTCTCTCGAGCTCGAAATTGGAGTCCTGCAGGGAGCTGTAACGTTCATCAGCCTGGTTGCGGGCATCTTCCCGGTCGTGCAGAGTTGCGGTGCCCGCATCCATGCGAGTCTCGACGGCTTGCATCGTCGATTGGGCAATCTGATATTCGAGGTCCGCCACATTCTGCGCCGCCGCCAGCTCCTCGACCGAGCGTTGCAGCTTTAGAGTTTCTTCCGAGACTGCGTTCCTCGTGGTCTCGGCCTGTTTGTGAGCGTGCAGGGCTTCCGCGTCGGCGGCGCGGGCGTGGGCGCGCTGGGAAAGGTTCAGAAAGGGAAGGCGAATGACGACCCCGACGGTTGCGTTGTTCGGCTGAAAACTTCCCGCACGAAAGAATTGCTGATAGTTGTTGAAGGTGGCCAGCAAGGCATACTGAGCGGCGAAATCGATCGTCGGCCAGAGCGCTTTGTGTTCGCCGCGCGCGCGAAAATCGAGCGCCAGAGCGTGATCTTGCGCCGCCTGCACCGCAGGGTCGGCCTGCGCGATCTGGTCGGCCGCCGCATCGGTTGGCTTCAGCTCAGGCAAGGGCGGAATGGATTCGGGTACGGCCTCAATGCCGCCAGCCGGCAGGCCGGTCAAGTGCGCGAGCCGGTCGCGCAGCGCATCGATGGCCGACTGCGCCTGAGCCAGTCGTAGTCGCGCGCGCGCCGTGGTCAGGCGGGATTGCGTGCGGGCCAGTTCATTGTCCACCCCCTCCTTGACGCGCAAGTCAATCGCCTGCTCCGCCTTGACCGAATCTGTTTCTTCCTGCTGAAGGCGGCCCAGCAGAGACTGCCACTTGCAGAGTTCCGCGTAGCTCAGGACTGTATCTTGGATCACCTGGTTGCGCTGATCTTTGGTTTGGGCGGTCGCGCCTTGGTATTCCGTTCGAGCGGCGCGCACGAATTCCCGCAGAGACAGATTCAGGAGTGGAGACTGAGCGTTGACATTCACGATCGAAGGCGCCGAACCCTCCAGGCTGAGCGGGTAACCCCAGGTCGCGCCCAATCCTGAGCCCACTGCCATCTGCGGCAGATAGGATTCGCGGGCCTCGATGTAGGAGGCGAGAACTCGTTGCTCGTCGGCGCTGGCGGCGGCTGCCGCCGGACTGTGGCTAAGCGCCAGCTCAACGGCGCGCTGCAGCGGCAACGGCTCAGCCGCCAGAGGCAGAGCGCAAACCAAAGACGCAAGCAGCAGCCGCGCAACCGACAGGCACAAGGCACGACGCGTGACACGATTCATAGTGCTCACCTTCAACGAAGTTAGAAAGAGCGTGACAGCGGCGATTCTAAATGAGTGGAGGGATGCTTGAGGTTTAGTTTCCGCACCCGCGAGAGACTGCCGAATAACCGGAGCCGGTGGTGGATCGATCAGCGATTCAACCGATCCAGCGCTTCCTGCGCGCGCGAGAAGTCCCTGGCCAGGGAAAGAGACGCGCGGTATTCCTGCGCCGCTCGCTGCTTGTCGCCTAGCTTTTCAAGCACCGAGCCCAGCAGGTAGTGAGCCTTGAAAGCGGGAGCTTGTTCCACGGTGGAGTTCCCCAGGTAGCGCTCGAGCAGCTGCACGGCAAAGGGAAAATCACGCCCGGTTTCGATCAGGGTCTCGGCTGCTTCCATCAGCACTTCCGGCGCATTCATCTGGGCGGACGTGGCGTGGCTGATGGCGTCTTCCATGTCGTCGAAGCGCTCCTGGCGGCGGTAAAAGAACGCTAGGTTGATCCAGGCGTTGGCGCCGCCATGGCTGGCTTCGACGGCAGCCCGGTATTCCTTCTCCGCGGCGGCCGGGTCGCGTTGCTTCTCCGCGATCCGGGCGATCACCCAGTGCGCCTTGGCGGGATCGAGCCGCGACAACGTTTGCGCCTCAGCTTCGGCTTTATCCCGTCCGCCGCCGACAATGCCCGGCGCTTCCAGATAGAACTCCGCCAGATCGGTGCGCGCATCCACGCTGTTGGAACTCAATTGCACCGCAGTTTCAAATTCCGAGCGGACTCTCTTGGCCAAAATGGCCGCAGACAAGAAATTCGAGTGGGCAGCCTTTTCGCCAAGAGCCCGCCCGAGCCAAAGATGATAACGGCTGTTGCCGGGATCGAGCGCAACCGCCTTCTCGCAGTCGGTCACGGCCTGGTCCCAATCCGCCAGCACAAAATAGCTGCGGCCAAGCAGGTTGTAGGATTCCGCCTGGTTGGGGGCGGTTCGGATGCTGGCCTCGAGAGAGGCGATGGCGTCATCGACGCGGCCCGCCGCCAGCAAATCCTTGGCGGCTTGCGCTTCCGCCACGACGCACGCCAGCAACGCCGTGAGAACAAGGATGGCGAGTTTTCGCATGCCAACCATTAATTAATGCATCACCCTAACCGCCAAGCCGTCATGGAGCGGCTTGGAATTCGCCGAAGCGAGCGCGACCACGTCGTTTTCCTCGATCCCGCCAGTTACTTCCACCTGCGTCAGGTTCTCGATCGAGGTTCGCACCTCGCGACGCCGCAATTGGTCGTTCACGATCTGGTATACGTAGTTCTGATCGTCGGTGCGAACCGCTTCGCGGGGGACCGTAAGAACATTGGAATGCTCGGCGGTGACAATCGTGATGCCAACGTTGATGTTGGGCAGCAGTTTGGAATCGTGGTTCTCCACAACACAGGTGGTCTCTCCCACGTTACGCGTTCCCCGCAGCTTGACGGTAGCCGGAATATTGCTCACCGTGCCCCGCCACACGTTGCCGGGCATGGCGTCCCAGGTCACTTCGATGGGTTGGCCGGGTGACAGACGCCCCACATCGGGCTCATCGACAAAAGCGCGCACCAGCATCTTCGAAAAATCGGCTTCCTGCAAAACCAGATCGCCGGGGTTGACGTAAGCCCCCTGATGGACGGACAGCGAATAGACCACCCCGTCAAACGGAGCGCGAATATTCAATTGCCGCAGAACGTCCTCCGCCGCGGCGTAGGCGGCTTGGGCTTCCACCTGCTGCGCTTCCACCCGCGCGATTTCCGGCGGGGAATAGCGTTCTTTTTGTTTTTGCTCGATCAGCTTTAGATCGGCATCGGCGCGCGCCAGTTGAGCCTGGGCCTCCTTCACCTCGCCGGCGGAAGCCGCGCCTTGCTGCTGCAGGCGTTGCAATGCGTCGGCATTGCGCTGTGCCGTATCTCTGGCGGCGCGCGCGGTCACCAGTTGCGCCTGCAGGGTTAGAACTTCTTCACGATTGCCGCCGCTCTCGACGGCGCTGCTCTCGGCCTGCGATGCGCGCACCTGGGCCAGAGCCCGCGCGGCCTGGTTTTGCGCCTCCGCATCATCCAGTTGAAGCAGAAGTTGGCCCATTTTGACGTGGGCCCCTTCCTTAACCAAGATTGCTTTGACGGTGGTGCCAATGGGTGCGTGCGCCTCGAAATTGTTCAGCGGCTCGACTTTGCCGTTGGTGGAAATCACGCTGCGAATAGTGCCACGCTGCGCCGTGGCGGCCTCCACCCACACCACGTCCCCGCGCGACATGAAAGACGCCAGCACAATCACCGCCGCGACAATTCCGGCGGTCCAGAGCAGCCAGTGATGGCGGCCGAGAAAGCCGGTATGATTCCCTTGCAAGGCCATGAAAGAACCAGAAAAATTAATGTACCACTCGGCGGACGGACGGGCGCAAACACATCCTAACCAATTAGATGCAGCTTCTTTGAGAAGAACGCAATTTCCTTGGTGGTTGGATGTTTCCACGGCTTGTCTGGTTACAATGGATCATGCCTAAGCCGCCCCGCTACACGATGGAGCACGCCGCCGCCGGCCTGCGCCACGATTTTCCGGAGATCGAAACCTGGCCCAACCAGTTTCCCGGCTACGAAATTCTGGTGGAGGATCCCGAATTCACTTCGGTTTGCCCGAAGACGGGGCTGCCGGATTTTGGCCAGCTTACGATCCGCTATATGCCGGACCAGCGCTGCTTGGAGCTGAAATCGCTGAAAGAATACCTGCAATCGTACCGGAATCTTGGAATCTTTCAGGAAAACATCGTGAACCGCGTGCTCGAAGATGTAGTCCGCTGGGCCAAGCCGCGGTGGGCTGAGGTAAAGGGAGATTTCCGGCCGCGGGGCGGGATTTCCACGGTGATTGTCGCGAAGTGGCCGCGGCCAGGGAAACGGAAGCGTTCCTAGCGCCGGCGTCTCGCCCTCGGACCGCGCGACGTCGAGAAAACGGCATCTGGGAAAATTCGGACGAAGCCGCCGGGCTTACGATCTCGCTTCCGCCGTCCTCATCGGCTCGATCCGTTGCAACTCCGCTGATCGCTCCGCCTTGACGCGGCTCACCTCATAGGCATTTTGCAGATTCAGCCAGAACTGCTCGCTCGTCTTGAAGAATCGAGACAGCCTAACTGCGGTATCCACCGAGATGCCGCGCCGCTCCAGAACGACGTCGTTGATGCGTGGAGGCGGCACATGGAGCCGCTTGGCCAGCGCGTAAGGTGAAATTCCCATCGGCTTCAGGAACTCTTCGCGCAATATCTCACCGGGATGGACTCTCCAGTTCGGTGTCCCTTTGCGGGGAATGCTCATAGTGCTCCTTGCGTGTCGGTCATCCTTGACCGTGAATCCGAACGCACATCGTCGATCCCTAGCGCGCTCCACCTCCCGATTCAGTGATAGTCCGTAATTCCAACCTCGCAGGCGTCCTGGCCCCGCCATTCGAAGCGGATGCGATATTGGCGGTTGATGCGTATGCTGTACTGCCCCGCTCGGTCCCCGCTCAGTTTCTCCAGCCGGTTCCCGGGCGGAGAACGCAGATCGCTCAACTGCCCAGCTCCGTCTAACATGGCAAGCTTGCGTTTTGTGACCGCCGCCGGAGGGCCTCGTCTGCTCTTGCCGGTCCGCCATATGTCCTCGGTGGCGCGATTGGCGAAACTCCGGATCACCGCGTTATTCTAACACAAGGCGTTAATAACGTTACCTGTTATGCCTTCGGATCATGCTATATTCCCCCAGCGTGACCCCGCCCAAACTCTATCCCCGCACCGCCCTGCTGATTCTTACCGCGCTCAATCTGCTCAATTACATCGACCGGTCGGTGCTGTTTGCGGTGCAGCCGTTGGTACAAACCGAATTCCACGTTAGCAACACTCAGATTGGATACCTCACCAGTGCATTCCTCCTGTTCTATATGGTCGCGGCGCCCTTTACCGGACCGCTCGCGGATCGCTACTCCCGCAAACTCATGATTGTGCTGGGCGCAATCTTTTGGAGCGGGCTGACTCTGCTGACGGCCGTCACTCACACCTACCGGGCGCTGCTCATCCGCCATACCCTCGTCGGCGTGGGAGAAGCCACCTTTGTGACGATCGCGCCGACTTTTGTGGCGGATCTTTTTCCCGAGGAGCAGCGCGGCCGTATTCTGGGCGTCTTCTATTTGGCCATTCCAGTGGGCACTGCGGCTGGCTATCTTCTGGGTGGCAGGCTCGCCCCGAGCTATGGCTGGCGATTTCCTTTCTACATTGCGGCCGTTCCCGGTTTTCTGCTTGCGCTGGCAATGTTGTTCATTCCTGAGCCGGAGCGCGGCCAATTCGATTCGCTGGTGGAAACGCCGCAGCGCCGCAGTCTCGAAGGGCTCATCACAAATCCCGCTTTCTGGACCGCGACCATTGGCATGGCCATGATGACCTTTGCCCTCGGAGGGCTGCAGGTCTGGATGCCGACCTTCCTCTCGCGCGTGCGCGGCTACTCGCTGCAGTCCGCCAACCTGACTTTTGGCGCCATCATCGTGGTGGATGGAACCGTGGCTTCCCTGGCCGGCGGTTGGCTGGGCGACTACCTGTTGCGCCGCAGTCGCAGCGCTTATTACTCGGTCTCCGCGGTCAGCATGGCCCTCGGGGTGCCGGTGATGATCGTTGCACTTTTTTCCCATGGGCGAATGATGTTGCCGGGAATCTGGGTCGCCGCTTTCCTGCTCCTGTTGAATACTTCGCCGCTGAATGCCGCGCTCATCAACTCGGTGGGCGCCCACATTCGCGCCACCGCGATTGCGATCAATGTTTTCGTGATTCACATCCTGGGAGATGTTCCCTCGCCGACCTTGATGGGCTACATTGCTGACAAGCGTTCGTTGCAACTATCGTTCGTGTGCCCGGTCATCGCCATGGCCGCGTCCTCTGCCATACTGTTCTACGGCATGAGATTTGCTCCACCCGAACGGGTGAACCCTCGAATCCAAAACTCCGGCCCCGCAGAGGCCTCCGCGGGATGAATTATCTCTACTGGATTGCAGGCTGCATCCTGGGCTTGGCCTGGCTTTCGCGCATTGTGGATGCGGCCTTGGGTATGCCGACGATCGCCGATATTTCGCGCTCTGCGTGGGATCGCAGGCCCGCGGCCAATCCTCGCGTGAGCATCGTGGTTCCCGCCCGCAATGAGGAAGAAAACATCGAGCCGACCCTCGCCCAGCTCTTGGCCCTCGACTACGACAACTTTGAAGTTATCGCCGTGAACGACCGGTCAACCGACCGCACCGGCGAGATCATGGACAAGATTGCCGCCAGCCCCGCGGCGCATGGACGGCTAAAGATCATTCACGTCGGCGAATTGCCCCCCGGCTGGTTGGGGAAGACTCATGCCATGTGGTCCGCGTCTCGGGAAAGCAACGGCGACTGGCTGCTGTTCACGGACGCCGATGTGCTATTCAAGCCCGATGCCATTCGCCGCGCTCTCGCGTACGCCGAATCGGCGGCTGCCGATCATCTGGTGCTATTTCCCCGCATCGTCATGCGGACCGTCGGCGAGAAAATGATGATCGCTTTCTTTCAGTCACTGTTCGTTTTCGGGCATCGCCCCTGGAAAGTGGCCGACCCCAGGAGCAAAGATCACATGGGCGTGGGCGCGTTCAATCTGATTCGCCGTAGCGTCTACGACGCCGTCGGCACATATCAAGCCCTGCGCTTCGAGGTTCTCGATGACATGAAACTGGGCAAGGTGGTGAAGAATGCCGGTTACAAACAGCGCGTGGTGTTTGGCCAGGACTTGATCTCGGTGCGTTGGGCCAAAGGATCGCTGGGGGTGGTGGACAATCTGACGAAGAATTTTTTCGCCGTCCTTTCCTTCCAGTGGTGGCGGGCCTGGATCTCGTCGGCGGGTCTTGCTTACCTGAACCTCGGTCCATTTCTTGGAATCTGGCTGGCGCACGGCTGGGCTCGCCTGCCCTTTGCCGTTGCGCTGTTCTGCATGTTTTCGATTTACGTGGGCATGTCGCTCAAGTCGGCGGTGCCGCCGTACTATTTCTTCTTACACCCCGTGAGCACGGCGCTGTTCATTTACGTCACGCTGCGATCGATGACGCTAACGCTGAGCCGCGGTGGCGTGGTCTGGCGCGGGACGTTCTACCCGCTGGAGGAGCTAAGAAAAGGAATGGTGTAGGGCCGAAAGGAGGCGATTGCGTGCTGACAGCCGCCCTCGACTGTCCCCACGCAGGCCTTGCCACTCTGTCCTACTGCTCTGGATCCTCGGGAATATTGACCGGAATGGTGGCGGGCTGGCGCTTGGTCGAGGTGCTTGTGGGATAAGGATGGCTCGAGTTTCCCGCGCTGTAGTGTCCCCGCTGTTCGACATCGTAGCCCTTGGGCATGGGCGGAAGCTTGGCCTCTTCGCCCTTGAGCTGCCGAGGCTCGCTCACCACGATTTCCGCCTGGCCGTCGTGTTCCTTCACATCTCCGTGAACTTCAACGGACTTGCCCTGCAAAGCGCGCACGTCGCCAATGTGCTTTAGGTCTTCCGGAAGAATCACCGCGGTAAACGGACAGCCTTTGGCTTGCTTGCAAAAGCTCAGGTAGTGCGCGCCGTCGGCGCCTTTGTCGACCCGCACCACTTTACCGGTGACGCATTTCGTTTCTCCGATGTGTTGAACCGCTTCGTTGACGGGGATGCAGCTGGCGTGCGAAATGACCGGGAAGATCACGGTCAGGCAGATCAGGCAGCGGGCTGTAGGCAAAGACATTCTTGAGCCTCCGGTGAACTGTGGGGCATTCTAGGAGGCGGGGGAAACAAAAGATGTGACGGATAAACAAAATTCGCGGGTGATTCCCAATATAGAAAAACTAGATCTGTCATTCTGAGTGCAACCGGGAATCTGCAATGGGCCTGAGGTTCCCAAAATGCAGATTCCTTGCGCCCGCACCGGGCGCAAGGAATGGCAGATTTTCTTGGATGGCGTAGGGGCCTAGCTGAAGGATTTGACTGCGGCCGCCTCGTCGTCCTTCACGTCGAAAACAGTGTAGAGCTTGGTAATCTGCAGCAGGTCATGCACCTTCTTGGTCAGGTTGAGCAGCTTCAGGTCGCCGCCCTGCTTGCGGACGGTGGTGAAAGCGCTCACCAATTCGCCGATTCCAGAGCTGTCAATGTAGTTAACGTCGCCCAGGTTCAGCAGGATTTTCTTTTGGCCCTTGGCGAGCAATCCGCTTACGGTCTCCCGCAAGGTGATACTGCCTTCGCCCAAAGTGATGCGGCCGCTGCAATCCACCACCGTAACACCATCCACCTGACGGGTGCTAATCTTCATGCTCACGCGAAGCCTCCTTGCCGCCCGCGGAAGGTCCGTGGACGTGTTTGATCAATTTAATCTCGGTGCCCGCCGGCGAGGGGCGAATTTGCACCTCGTCCATGAACGAGCGAATCAGAAAAATGCCCCGCCCTGACGTTTTCAGCAGGTTTTCTGGCGCCAGAGGGTCGGGAATCTTGCTCAAATCCAGGCCGCTGCCCTGGTCGCGGATTGTTATCACCAGATTCTGGCCGCTGCTCTCAAAATCAAGCCCGACCTTTTTATGCGGGTCGTAGGCGTTGCCGTGCAAGACGGCGTTGACGGCCGCCTCCCGCACCGCCATCGCGATGCGCGTGACTTCGTCTTCGTCAAAGCCGGCCTTGGCCGCCATGCGGCTGGCAGTTTCCTCGGCGCTATCGACGGTCTCCAGCGTCGAATCCAGCGTGTAGGAGATCCGGAAATCGGTCATGGCAAAGATTCAGCAAACAACCCTGCGGATCCACAACACCGTCCGGCGGGATCCCCGCTACCCGCGCGCCCAGGCTATGAAGGTGGAAAAACCCTCCGGCTGGCAGACTCGGTAGTTTGCCCTTCCCCTCTGCAAATGTCAACGATGAGGCGTCCGAAGCCGAGGCTCGTTAGAAATGTTCCCGGTCCGCGTGCCTTAAATTGAAGATTACTACCAGCATTGCTCTGGCTTCCCATTGACACGTTGAGTATGCTCAGGGCATGCCTTCGCTCGCCCTCACCGAATTGCTGGGCGCTCCCGTGTTCGACGCGGCCGGCGGCCAATGTGGGAGGGTAAGGGAACTAGCTTTGGCGCCACAAGAAGACCGCGCCCGGGTGGCGACGTTCATCGTCCGCACCAAGGCGGGTGACCGGCTGCTGCCTTCGACCCTGGTGCGATCCATCGATGGCGGCATCTACGCCACCACGGCGGTTTCCACCTGGCATGAAGTAAACGGGGCGGAAGGCCTTTTCCTGCTGGAACGCGACCTGCTCGACCAGCAAATCATCGACGTATACGGGCGCAAGGTGGTGCGGGTCAATGACGTTGACCTGAACGAAGAAGTCAGCGATAGCCATCCCGTACTGCGCGTGGGCTCGGTCGATGTCGGCGTTCGCGGCGCTATCCGGCGCTTGCTGAAGGGCGTAGTGCCCATGCTGGCGCTGCGCACCTTGCTCTATCACATTCCGCCGCGCTTGATCCCCTGGGAATTCGTCGACTTGATCGAAACCGATCCGGCGCGGCGGGTGAAACTGAAGATCTCCCACGAGCGCCTGGCCCGCCTGCATCCCGCCGACATTGCGGACATTGTCGAAGACCTGGCTCCGGCCGAGCGCGAAGCCGTATTCCAAACCTTAGACGAGGATGTAGCCGCCGAGGCTCTGGAAGAGGTCGAGCCCAAGGTGCAGAAGTCGATCGTAGAGTCGCTGAACTCCGAACGTGCGGCCGAAATTGTCGAGGAGATGGACCCGGACGCCGCTGCCGACCTGCTAGCCGATTTGCCCGAAGAACGCACTTCGCAAATCCTGCAGGAGATGCAGCCCCAGGAACGCAAGGAGATGGTTGAACTCCTCGAGTTCGGAGAAAACACCGCCGCCGGCCGCATGAACACCGAGTTCATTGCCCTCGGGGTGAGCGCTACGGCTCGCGATGCGGTGGAAGCTCTGCGCCACTTTGAGGGCGGCATCGAAACCGTCAGCACCTTGTACTTGACGGATTCGCGAGGCACTATCGCGGGCGCCGTCCCCTTGGCCAAACTGGTGCTGGCCACTCCGGAAACCCCCTTGCTATCCCTCACGCAGGAGCCGTTGATTTTTGCGACCGGCGACACTAAGGAAAACAAGGTGGCCGAGCTGTTCGACAAGTACAATCTGCTGACGCTGCCGGTGGTCGACGAAAACCGCAAGCTGACCGGCGTTATCACCTCTGACGACATCATCAGCCTGCTGCGTGCGAAACTGTAGCGTAAGGGACATTGAATGGCGGAGGGCGTTGGCAACACGCCCCCAGAGCGCACGGTGGAATCCGCGGCTTTTCTATTGACGCCAAGACCCGCCTGATATAAATTCCGCCGTCAAATGGCCGATTCCAAAAATTCCGCCAAGGCAGACGACTCCGCGCAAGGCTGGCCCGGCTTACTTTCGGAGCTGCAGAAGAGCTTCAACCTCTTGCGAGACGTCTTCGGTTACGCCATGCCGGGAGCGGTTTTTCTCTCCATCGGTTTGCTCTCCGGCCGGATTTCGTTGGGGCAGGTCAATAAGCTACTCAACCCGTATCAGCCGCCCACTTGGGCGGTGGTCGCCTTGCTCATCATCGTGTGCTATGTGGTGGGTCAAGTCTTAGCCGCCGTGGCCTACACGCCTTCCAATCTGCGGAAATATTTTCGCGCCAGAAAGAATCCAGCCGATCCGTGGGTTAAGCATCATCCTACGGAAGTCTCCGGCCATTTATTGGAGATTCAGCGCCTCTATCCAGGTTTCCTATCGAGCCTAGAGCGCCGCGAAACCATCGCGATTTTGATTGGCTCCACGATGGTCGCACTTCTTGGCGGGGCGCTGGTATTTTGCCTGACTTGGCTGAATCTGTGTTGGACCGTCGTGATCGCCGGCGTTATCCTTCTGGTCGATTTCTGGACAGCGATGCCGCACCTGGGAAGGGTTCAAGGTGCGGTTTCCGAGGCCTATGTGGAAGCCGAGAAGTATGACAAAGAGCACAGCACTGGCAAATCGAAACCTGAAACCAAACCAGACGATGTGAAACAGGCCTTAGTGGACCTCATAAAAGCCGCTACTGACGCCATTGGCAAGTTGTAGCCCATTTTCGTCCCGAGCCCGGTAGAGAATTGACATTCGTCCTGTTCAGAATTCCCAACTGCATTTATCCTGGTTGATCGTTCCTGGCCTTCGCCTCAGTCCGTTCGTGAATCGTGCACCATGAGATTTCTGAGACGCCAAAAGCTTCGGATCTTGCTGTTCTTCGCTGTGGTGGGCCCAGGGTTCATCACCGCGAACGTCGATAACGACGCCAACGGCATCTACACCTACTCGGCCGCCGGGGCGCAATTCGGCCACATGCTGCTGTGGACCATGATTCCAGTGACGGTTTCGCTCATCGTGGTGCAGGAAATCTGCGCCCGCATGGGCGCGGTCACCGGCAAAGGCCTGAGCGATCTCATCCGCGAGGAATTCGGTTTCCGCGTCACTTTCTTCATGATGATCGGAATCCTGCTCACCAATTTTGGCAACGTCGTCGGCGAATTTGCCGGCATCGCCGGCAGCCTGGAACTTTTCGGACTATCCAAATATGTCACCGTGCCAGTCTGCGCGGTCATCGTCTGGCTCATTGTCGTCAAGGGCCAGTACAAGAGCGTCGAGAAGGTATTTCTGGCGGCGTCATTCTTCTACGTCGTCTACATTGTCGCCGGGGTGCGGGCCAAGCCAGCTTGGATTGAAGCCCTGGTGGCTACGGTTAAGCTGCCGCGGCGCGAGATGTTCGGCCACCAGGATTATCTCTACATGGTGATCGGCGTGGTGGGAACCACCATCGCTCCCTGGATGCAGTTCTACCTGCAATCGTCGGTCGTGGAGAAGGGAATCACCGCGCGCCAGTACAAAGCCTCGCAATTAGACGTGATCAGCGGCTGCATTTTCACCGATGTGGTCGCCTGGTTCATCATCGTGGCTTGCGCGGCCACGCTCTACGCCCACGGTTACCGCAACATCGCCGACGCCAAGGACGCCGCCCAAGCCTTGCGCCCTTTGGCCGGTGATTATGCGTACATCCTGTTTGCCGTGGGGCTCTTCAATGCGTCGTTATTCGCGGCGTCCATTCTTCCGCTATCCACGGCGTACACCGTGTGCGAGGGACTCGGCTTCGAATCTGGCGTGGACAAGAAATTCGGCGAAGCCCCGGTATTTTACTGGTTGTACACGATTCTGATCGCCGCGGGCGCGGGCGTCATTCTGACTCCGAACCTGCCGTTGATAAAAATCGCCATTCTGTCGCAAGTGGTGAACGGCATCGTGCTGCCGTTCGTCTTGATCTTCATGCTGCTGCTGGTGAATAAGAAAGAGCTAATGGGTGAGTACACCAACACGCGTCTGTACAACATAGTGGCGTGGGCAACGGTGGTCATCATGATCGGATTGACCGTGGCCTACTTCTGGAGTCCAACCCCCGCCACGGGCTAATCATGTGGCGACAGCCGCCTTGGCTGTCCGGCCAGGGCGTAGCCCGGTCGCCCGACCACCGCAGTAGTTCTCGTGTTATGCGAAAGCAGCAAGAGCCCTAAAGAATCTTCCCCCGCGCCAAATCTCGCACCAATTTCAAATCCGCCTCCAGAAAATCGTAAGATGGCAGGTCACCCGGCTTCGCCCACTGGATATCCTTAAAAATCCGATTCTCCAGTTCCCCCGCATACTCCCGCACCACAAAGAAACGCAACTCCACCGCGGCTCCGTTCGGATATTCGTAACGCATGCGCGCCACTTCATCGCCGATGGTCGCGTCGATGCCGAGTTCTTCTTCGAGTTCGCGCCGCATCGCATCCCGCGGCTGCTCACCCTCTTCGATTTTGCCGCCGGGAAACTCCCACTTCAGCGGCATGGTCTGATGGCGCGTGCGCTGGCAAACCAATATCTTCCCGTTCTGCACGATCAGCGCGGCGACCACTCGTTTCATGCGTGCGATTTTGCTCCGATGGGATTCGCGCTGTGGGGCGTGATACATCGTAGCCCGGCGGGTTGTGGAAAACATTCCGGGCGAATCGCGGCTGCCAACGCCCGCAATCCTTGCACGAGAGTGGGCGCCGGCGTATTCAAGAACTCGTCGCGAATGCAGTACACGTGGTTTTCCCGAACCGCGTGCATCTCCGCCCAGCCCCGTTCGCGAACAATCTTCTCCAGGGGGACGCGGTCGCCGGCGCCGCACCAGGAGGCAACGAATATCTCGGGGTTGTGCGCCAGTACCTGGTCGGCAGAGGTTCGAGCGCCCGGCACGCCAACCCATTCACCACCGGCCGCCTCCACCAATTCCGCCACCCAGGGCTGCGACGCGATCAGCGGCTTGCCCCATTCCTCGCAGAAGAGGCGCGGGCGCGGCTTACCATCACTCCGCGCGCGCACCGCTTCAATCTCCCGTTGCATCTCCGCGATTACTTTCTGCCCGCGTTCGGCCGCTTGCATGATTCCCGCAATGGCAGCGATATCGCCGTAAATGTCGGCTAGGGTTTTCGGCGCGAGCCCGAGAAACCGCGCCCCGGATTGCAGAATTTCCACTACCGCCTTCTCCTGATAGGGAACGGATGCAATAACTAGATCCGGCCGCGCAGACGTGATCTCGGCGGCTTTGGCCGTCCAGGAATCCGCGACAATCGTCCGCGCGCTCTCTCTTACCTTAGGGCAGACTTCGGCGCAGTACTTCGTGCAGGCGACCACGCGGTCAAGCTGGCCAATCGAGGCCAGAATCACCGTGGCGCTGGGCTGCAAACAGCACACCCGCCGCGGTCCGCAGTTGGCGGACGTGGAAAGCGCCCTGCCGCCGATTTCTTCCCGCGCCGTTACAATGCTTCGATGTATTCCGCCCAATTGCTCGATCACTTTCAGCACCCGCGCAATCCGGGTGAAGTGATAGCCCCGGATGTTTCGGTTCGGCTCGAAAATCCCGCCTGCGGCGACATTCTGCAACTTACCATGAAAATCGCCGCCGGACGCATCCTAGAAATCCGATTCCGCGCCAAGGGCTGTGTGCCTGCCATGGCTTGCGGTTCGTTGCTGACAGTTCTGGTGCAAGGAAAGACCACCGATGAAGCGCGGCGCCTTGCCCGCGAAGATATCGTGCAAGCAATCGGCGGCCTTCCCGAAGCTTCCGCCCACGCCAGCGCTTTGGCCATCGATGCGCTAGGGGCGGCCCTTAAGCAAGTCAAAGGCTAGCCACGGATTCGCGCGGATTTCCACGGTAGGCGGCGGAAAAATCTGGGTTTGACACGGTTTTGCGGAAGGCATGTGTGTCTTGCGCGATCCGCGTGGATCCGTGAAAATCCGTGGCTGCGCCCTGACCCTATTTCCGCATGGAATCCGGCCAATAGACCGGCCATTCCCTCTGCACAGCCATCTCTTCCAAATAGGAAGTCGGATTTACTGCGAACGGATGCCGCGCAATGGCCAGCATATCCGCGTCCCACCGCGAATTCCCGAAGGCCGCGTCGGGATCCTTCCGCACCACCTCGCGAATCACACGCGGCTTGCCTTCGCCGGAAGGCAGCCGTGTCAATTCATCGGTGATGCGACCATCTTCCACTCGCACCGCGGCTGCCAGAATCCGCTCCGCCGGAATTCCAAAATGCTTCATGGCAGGCTGAATGACCCACTCGCTGGTGGAAGAAACCGCCCAAACGTCGCAGCCTGAGTCCAGCAAGCGGCGCACCACCTCTTGCATCTCCGGAAAGATTTGCGCCGCGATTTTCTCTTCGAAATAGTGCGCCGCCGCGCGTTGCACCTCGCTTTCCATCAATCCGGAAAGCATGGTGACCATGGCGCCGCACATCTCATCCTCGCTGACCCGGCCAGCCAGATATTCGGCGTAGCGTGCGCGTTCGCGGCGCATGACTTCATCGGCCACCAGGTGCCGCTCGAATCCCCAGCTAAAGAACCCCTCCCCGGCGTCCCCCGGCCAAAGCGTGCCATCGCAGTCGAAAGCGGCAAACTGCGGACGCAGCCGCAGAACGGAGTCAACAAATTCTTGAGCCTTGTCGCTGAACTTGGAATTCGTCATTTGGAGGCACATCCAGAATGACAAAGCTTCCGTATCTCGTAAAGGGGCCGCGCATCAGCGCGGTACACGCAGGGAAAGCAGCGCGGCGTAATCCTGCGGCGTATCCACGTTCATCGCAATCATGGGATCGTCGATCGCCACATATTCAACATGCGCCAAATTCTTGTGCACAACGTCGCGTGCGGTGGAGGCCGGCGGAGCTTTCAGAAGGGCCTCGATCATCTCCCGCCCCACCAGAATCGGGTGTCCATGCTTGCCGCCATATTCCGGCACTACCGCCCACTTCTCGTTCGACAGCGCGGTTTGAAACGAGGCCAGAAGCACTTCCAGGGTGGACGCGCTCACCGGCGGCCGGTCCACCAGCGTGATCATGGCCGCATCGCGCCCATGGTTCAAGACTTCGTGCAATCCCACCTGCAGGGAACTGAACTGCCCTCGCTCGGGCTCAGGGTTTTGCACCACAGATGCGCCCGCAGCGTAGACCAGCGGCGCCAGGTTCACTTCATTCTTTCCCGCGACCACAATAACCAGATCGTTGAACGGACTCAAGGCCTCGATGGCCGCGGTGAGAAACGTTTGGCTTGAGACTGGCTGTTTTCCGGCTTCGACCGGCGGCCACGGCAGCAGCGCCTTATCGCTCCCCATGCGCGTGGACTCGCCCGCCGCCAGAATCACTGCACAAAGGCTAGGCGCGCGGCTCATGTGGCGAAGATAGCAGAAAGCAGCGGAAATTGTTGAGTTTCACTGGATGGGGGGCCGGGGCGATCCTCGCACTATTCCCGTTCGCCGAGGGGTTCCGCCGCGTCGTCGGATATTTCTTTTGCGGCAAGCCGCTTCCCATGAAACCAGCTCATATGCGGCAGCGCACGCTCCACATTGCGGCGGGCCGCAATCAGCTCCGCCGTGATCGCGACCGCGATCTCTTCCGGTGTAACCGCTCCAATATCCAAACCAATCGGAGCATGCACTCGCTCAAACAATTCCGCCGGAATCCCCTCTGCCGTCAGTTCGCGGAAAATCCCAATCGTCTTGCGCTTCGACCCAATCATCCCGATATACTTCGCTCGGGTTTGCACTGCCCAGCGCAGTACCCGCATATCGTCGCGATGTCCGCGAGTGACGATCACAATGTAGGACGATTCACTCGGCATTAAGCGGCGCATGGCCTGCTCGAAATCCTCCGCGATGACCTCCGAGGCCTGCGGAAAGCGCTCGCGATTGGCGTAGGTTTCGCGGTCATCCACCACGGTCACATCAAAACCCGCATTCTGCGCGATCTTGTAAAGGTTCACGGATACGTGGCCGGCACCGAAAATATAAAGTGACGCTGCCGGTAGAATCGGCTCGATAAAAATGTCAAGCGTACCGCCGCAAACCAGCCCAGTGTCGAACTTCGGATTCTGATTCAGGTTAAACGTCAGGCTGCGTGGTTTCTCGCTTTCCATCACTTCGCGCGCCGCCTGCCAGACCTCGGCCTCAACGCATCCGCCGCCAATCGTGCCCAGGATTGAGCCATCGTCCCGCATCAGCATCTTCGCGGTTTCAAACGACGGCACCGAACCGCGCACGTTGACGATGGTCGCCACCGCCCCGCGCCGTCCCTCCCGCCGCAGCTTGACGATCTCCTCGTAGATGTCCATCGCCTCCCTATATTAATTCCTCCTGCGCTGTTGTGTTACGTTTAAAAGTCCCCTTCCCCGCTCCTTGCCGGCGCAAGGGCCGAAGGGAGCAGGTCGCTCTCATGAAGGCGGTTCGCATCCACGAATTCGGCGGGCCTGAGGTTCTCCGCTACGAAGACATCCCCGACCCAAAGCCGCGCAAGGATCAAGTCCTCATCCGCGTGAAAGCCTGCGCCCTGAACCATCTTGACCTTTGGGTGCGCAAGGGAACTCCCGGAGTCACTCTGCCCCGAATTCTCGGCAGCGACATTGCCGGAGAAGTTGTCGAGGCCGGCGAATACGTGACCGGAATCAAGGCCGGCCAGCGCGTTCTGCTCGCGCCCATGCATTTCTGCAATCATTGTGCGCAATGCACTTCGGGACGCCAGAATTTCTGCCCGGAATTCACTTGCCTGGGCAATGCCGTTGACGGCGGCAACTGCGAACTCATCGCGGTGCCCGTAGTCAACGTCATCCCAATCCCCGACGATCTGGATTTCAACCAAGCCGCCAGCGCGCCTCTGGTCTTCACCACAGCGTGGCACATGCTCGTCACACGGGCCGGCATTCGTCCGGGCCAGACGGTTCTGGTGCTCGGCGCTAACTCCGGTGTGGGAATTGCCGCCATCCAAATCGCCAAATTATTCAATGCCACGGTTATTGCGACCGCGGGCGACGAGCGAAAGATGGAGAAGGCTCGCCAGCTTGGCGCGGACCACGTTATCGACCACTACAAGCAGAAGATATCCGTCGAAGCAAAAAGAATCACCAACAAACAAGGCGTGGACATCGTCGTCGAACATGTGGGCGCGTCCACCTGGGACGAAAGCCTGAAGTCGATGAAGCCGGGAGCGACGCTTGTGACCTGTGGCGCCACCACCGGCCCGCAGGTCAGCCTCGATCTGCGATTCTTGTTTGCCCGCCAATGGTCGCTTCTGGGCTCCTACATGGGAACCATGGGAGAGCTGTACGAAGTGCTGGGGCACGTTTTCTCAGGCAAGCTCAAACCCGTCGTCGACCGCGCGTTCCCGCTCAGCGAAATACGCGCAGCCCACGAATACATGGAAAAGAGCAAGATGTTCGGCAAGATCGTGCTGAACCCGTAAGCCAGAACCACAGAGAAGGTTCATAGGGTCGTCGTTCCAATGTCCCCGGCGCGCCCCGCTGGTTTAGAATAGACGTATGAGCGATGGCTTAAATTTCGGCTCCTACGTCGGCACCAAGAACGGCAAGAAAGTCGCGAAAGACCTGACCTACGGAAATCCCACACCGGAGGGCCTAGTCCTCACCACACTCGACAACGCCGTCAACTGGATGCGCAAGAACTCCATCTGGCCCATGACCTTCGGCTTGGCCTGCTGCGCCATTGAAATGATGTCCATGGGCGCGTCGCGTTTTGATATTGCCCGCTTCGGCGCGGAAGTGTTTCGCCCGTCGCCGCGGCAATCGGATCTAATGATCATCGCCGGCCGCGTCTCCAACAAAATGGCGCCGGTTATCCGCCAGCTTTGGGAACAGATGCCCGAACCGAAGTGGGTGATCTCGATGGGCGCCTGCGCAACCTCCGGTGGCGTCTTCAAGAACTACGCGCTGGTGCAAAGCGTGAACCAGGTCATCCCGGTCGATGTCTACGTCCCCGGCTGCCCGCCCCGCCCCGAGCAGCTGATCTACGCCATCACCCTGCTGCAACAAAAAATCCAGAAAGAGCGCGGGACGATCAAGCGGGCGCTGAATATTTCGTAGGGTTCGAGTTACATTTTCCCCCTTCGGCCGGCCGGGTGGCCCACTCACGCCGTCCTTTGGCTTGGGTGGGGCTGTTCTCGCGGCCCTGTGCCCCGGGTCTCGAAAAGCGCGCGAGACCCGGTGCACCCCGCCCGAATTCCAGCTCTACAAACTCTGCGGTACGGTCAGTTGCTGCACGGTTCCGTTGCGCCAGACTTTTACCATCACATTGGAGCCGTTGCCCAGCAACTGCCGGAGTTCGTCCACTCCCGCCACCTTGTTGCCGTTCACTTCCATGATCACGTCGCCGCTTTGCAGCTGCATGAGTTCGGCTAGGCTGTCTTTCTCCACCCGGATCACGTACACGCCTGTCTTCTGGGCAAAGGCGAGCTTTTGGGCTTCGCCGTCGGTAAGGGCGCGGGCCTGAATTCCGAGCTTGGGCGCGCTCGGGGCAGGCGCGGCCGCCGGAGCAGTTGCCACATTCGCTGGAGGGGCTGCCGCAGGCGGTAACGAGGCTAGTGCGGGTGCATCTTTCAGCTGTTTCTTGATCGTGAATGCCGCGTCCTTGCCAACAATTTCGGCGGCGCTCTTCCCGGCCTCGCCGCTGAAACCGACCTTGTAAGCGGCTTCTAGCACGACGGTGGCGACCAGGCGATGATCGCTCTTCCGGTACAGATTGATCTCCATGTCGAGGGTGCGAATACCCATTATGTGCTTGGCCTGGCTGGTGAACTTGCCTTCGAGCAGAACGGTTTCGCTGGCATCTGCCGCGGGCGTGGCGCCGTCGTCATAGATCTGCGCGGCGACATTGTTTTTCTGCAAATACTCCTTGAGCGAAACGTGGAAGTAGTCCAGGAAACTCGGCGCAACGTCTACGCCGGGCGCTTGGGTGAAGTGCTGCACCTCCATGGCGCGGCAGAACGTCGCGCCATCTTTCGCGGCCAGCGGAATTGAGAACAGAGAAAAACATAAGAGAGAAAGCCAGATGTAGCGGTTCATTCGTCACCTCATTCGTGGGATCAAAAAGGAGGAGGGCAGCCACTAGGGCTATTAAGAGGTCGGAGGAGGTTGGGGCTCAGTGATGCGCATCACAGCGGGATTACGAAGGTCACGGGACGGGACCCATTTCGTTCAGCCGAGCGAGTTCCTTTACGGCACATTTTCATTACGAAAGGGGAGGTTCGCAGAACGGACTCGTGCGCACCTTGGTGTACGATGTTTTAGCCGCCAACCCAGCTTGCCGCAGTCTGCGAGGTCGGGGTTCAGGCATGGCATGAAGCGGGGGATGGAGCAGTTCTCGGTTCTCAGATGCCGAGGCTCCAGAAAGAAAGAATCCAGGCCATCCTCAACATGCAAACGTGTCCGCTACCAACACGCACTACAGCAAGAGCGCAACCCAGGACGCTTCTTCCTCCATGGGCCGCTCTCACTGCCGCTCTGTTTTCCGTTTGCCTTTCGTACGCAAGCCAAGCGCCATCGATTACCGCCCCGCCCAAAGGCAAGCTCACGACGGTCAACACTGCGCTCCAGGCACACAGTCTCACCGACGAGGAGGCCATGCGTGCCATTCCTGTCCACCTGCGCGGCGTCATCACCTACTTCGATCCAGACTTCGGTAGCGGACAGCCGGCCATCTTCATTCACGATGCCACCGGCGGCATCTTTATCAAGCTGATTTGCGAACTGACCTGCAAGCCGGCCGACCAGCTCTTCGTGGGAGCCTTGGTGGATGTGCGGGGAGTCAGCGCAGTCGGGGGTTATGGTCCGGTCGTCGCCAACCCGCAGTTCCGCGTCCTGGGCCGCGCGCCGCTTCCCCCGCACCCGCCGCGCGTCAGCTTTGCCGTCCTCAAAACCGGAAGCCAGGACGCCCAGTGGGTAGAGGTCGAAGGCTCCATCCACAGCGTCATCGAATATCCCCGCAGCGTAACGCTGCGCTTGGAGATGCAGGATGGGTCCATCAACGTGACCATGATCAGGGATCCGGGCGCAACCTACTCCGATCTGGTCGACGCCCAGGTCAGAATTCACGCCAATGCCGCGCCTACTACGAATTCCGACGGCCAGATGGTCGGCGTCCACCTGCAGGCGCCGAATCTGTCCGCTCTAAAGGTAATCGAGCCCGCCCCGGCAGATCCTTTTGCGCGCCCTGCCGTCCCCATCAACCGGTTATTGCATTGGGAGTTTAACTCGACTCCCACTCATCGCGTCCACCTGCGCGGACAGGTAACCCTGCAATGGCCCGGTTCCTTGCTCTGCATTCGCGACGCAACGCGAGGAATCTGCGCCCAGACAAGTCAATCCACCCCGCTCGCCGTTGGCGATCTGGTCGACGTGGCCGGATTCGTCGCGAGCGACGATAGTGCGCCCGTCATCACCGATGCGGTCTTCCGAGCCATCGGGGACAACCGTCCGGTTGCCTACCGATCGGCGACCGCCGGCAAGATTCTGGACGGCGGATTCGGCTCCGAACCGATCCAAATCGATGGCCAGTTGATTGGCTACGATCTGACCTCTTCGGACAACACTCTGCAACTCTCCTCCGGCGACATTCTCTTCCCCGCGATTCTGCCCAAGAGCCTCGCGGGAGGCGAAGTTCGCACCTTGAAGGTCGGGAGCCGACTGCGCGTCACCGGCATCTGCTCGGTCAGCATCGATGTGCAGAACCACGTGCGCGCGGGTGTGGCCGTGACCAAGTCCTTCCGTGTCCTCATGCGCTCTCCCGCCGACCTAACACTTCTGGAGGGGCCCTCCTGGTGGACCCCGGCTCATGCTTTGATCGTGCTCGGCTTAGCCCTCACCGCCACACTCTTCGCGTTGGGCTGGGTCGCCATCCTAAGACGGCGGATCGAGTTGCAAGCCGACCAGCTCCGCGCGAGCGAACAGAGGTTCCGTCATCTCGCGCACCACGACTCTCTGACCGGCCTCGCCACTCGAAGGGTCCTTGAAGACCGGCTGAAAGCCGCCGTGGAAAACGCGCGCCACCAGCAGGGCGGACTCGCGCTGCTGATGCTCGACGTGGACAACTTCAAGGAGGTCAACGATACTTTCGGCCATCAGGCTGGGGATGAAGTCCTGCGAGTGACTGCACAAAGGCTGCTGGCCGCCGTAAGGGCAAGCGACACGGTCGCCAGACTGGGAGGGGATGAGTTTGTCGTTTTACTTTCGGAGGTTCGAAACCCCCAGGCGGCAGAAATGGTGGCTGCCACAGTGGTCTCATCCCTGTCGCGCCGGGTACCGTTTGCCGGCAGGGAAATGCTGGTTTCGGTCAGCGTGGGGGTCGAGATCACCCTGGCCGGAAAAATGGATGGTCAAGCGCTGCTCCGGCATGCCGACGCCGCTCTCTACCGCGCTAAGAGCTCCGGCCGCAACTGCTTCCACGTCTTCGACCCTGAGCAGGACGAGGGCTTCAGTGAAAGGAAGCGGAAACTAAATACCAGAGAGGTCCCCGCGCCGAAGGCCTGAGAAACCTGGGGCGACAGCCACTCGGCTTCCGTCATCTCAGCCCGGAAGAATCCGGAGCGCAAACGCGTACTTACACGGCGGGGAATCGGGGAGTTGAACCTCCAGCCCCTGTTCTCCACGGCTCCATTTCAATTCGGATTTCGACCCCAGCAGTTCTACGCTTCTCATTTGGCGTCGGTAGTTGTCGGAGTTTTGAGCGAGCGACTTGATAAGAATTCTTCCGTCCGGTGGCCAGCCGAGAACAATCGCGTAAAGTGTTTCGTCTTTCGTAGTGAATCTAATGTCGGTGTGGTCAAACGTGATCTTCGATAATTGATATGAAGGAATCGCCTTGGCTTCCGTCGACGGGCCTTCCCCATAGATATTCCATGGACGCGTGCCTTTGATTGCTTCCGAGTTGACCTGCTGCCAGTCGGCAAGCTCGCCCAGAAAAGCGAGCTCATCGCTATCCGGCTCTCCGTGCCCGGGCAAGGGAATGCTGAGAAGAAGATTGCCGTTCTTGCTGACAATATCGACCAGGAAAGGAATGATGAACGACGCCTTCTGGTAGGTATGATTCTCAAACAGGGCCCGCTCGTAGTGCCAATGCCCGATGCAGGCCTCGGTCTGCCAGGGCTTTTCCTGAAGCTTGTCGGCGAGCGACATTTCGAAGTCGCGGGTGAGCGTGCCCCAGACCGGCTCGGGAACTTCCTTCAGGTCAACCACTCCTTCCAGGAGACCGCCGTGGGCCTGCACATTCTTATTGTAGTAATAGGCCATGATTTGCGGAGCCAGATCTGGAATGCCCAACCATACCTTCAAGTCGAGTTTGGGCCCGCCGTCATCGAAATCGAATTGCGCGCCGTCATCGAAATTGAGAATGTCGGGATTGTATTGATCGATCACATCCTGCACGCGCAAGAGAAATTGCTGGACGAACTCCGGACAGGGAGAGTTCTTCAGGTGAGGCTTGCCATTGATCATCTGCGGGTCCATGCCCTCCCACCATTTGCCCTTGCCGTCGGTGATTGTCTGCATGCCGTCGTAGGGGACGCCCGCGAGTGGACCCGTGGTGTCGCTTTTGTAGCGGACGGGAAGGAATTCGTCCCAGACCCGATGCGGCGTTCCGTGATAGCTCACGCCGAATCGCAGTCCATTGGCGCGCGAGACCTTCGCCCACGTGCCCACGATGTCGCGCTTCGGGCCGATGTTGACGCAATTCCAGGGCTGATATTTCGAATTCCAACAATCGAAGTTGTCATGGTGGGTGGCCAGCGCGACCAGGTACTCGGCTCCGGCGCGCTTGTACAGCTTGACCAGCGCCTCCGGATCCCATCTTTCCGCTTTCCACAGAGGGCAAATGTCCTTGTACCCGAACTGCGAGGGATGGCCATATTGCTTGACATGAAATTCATATTGGCGCGATCCCTGCATGTACATGCCTCGCGCGTACCAATCGCCCTGCTCGGGAACGCACTGCGGACTCCAATGCGCCCAGATGCCGAATTTTGCGTCGCGAAACCAATCGGGACATTGATAGGACTTCAAGGACTCCCAAAAGGGAAGGAAAGGTCCGTTGGGAATGTCGCCGCGAAAAAACTGCGAGTTTCCCAACGCTCTCGCCACGCGCGATAACGCGACCAGCGATATCCCACCCGCAAGAAATTGTCTGCGCTTCATGGTTCCAAAACCCTCCTTCAAACCCGACTTGCAATATTACCCGCCAGAGCGAAAAACCGCTGTCGCGAGCCGGGTGCAGAGCATCTCGCGGTTTTCGAGATGAGGGTCTTGGCGATGGCAAAGCTATCCGCATACGCAGTGGTAGCGCCAAAGAGTCAGAGCACGACTCAATCGCCATAAGGCTCCAAGCCGCAGCCACCATCAGCAGTACAGCGCCTAGCGGTCTGAGCGCCAGGCCAATTCCGTGGGTCACTGCATTAGCCAGTTCCTCCATGGACAACACTCTGAGCGGTGTTACGGTTATGGTGAACCCCTGCGCCGGGCGTCGGCTCCCACCCCTTCGACCTCGCTCAAGGGCAGGCTGGCCGCAAAGGGCGCGGCTAGGATAGGGCACCCACATTCCTGAGGGCGAACGATTCAAATCAGAGGGTTGATGTGCTGCCGTAGCCACTCGACGGTCGTTTCCAGCGGGGCGCTTGGGGCGGGGGAAAGCAGATCCCCCGCTCCGCTACGGTCGGATGACAGAGTTTTGCACGAACTAGCGCGGCGCCTTGAAGTTAATCGTGATTTGCGCTTGGTTGGGCACCGGCTTCCCGTCGAGAATTGTCGGCCGATACCGCCATTGCTTCACCGCGTCCACCGCCGCCTGTGCCAGGATGGTTTGTCCACTGATCACGCGCACGCTTTGCACACGACCTGTGTCGGCGATCGTGGCCTGGAGAACAACGGCTCCTTCCAGCTTCCGTTCGAGCGCGAATCGCGGATAGATCGGCTGCACTTGATGCTCGATCACAGCCGCCGAGACCCCACCCGAAATCGGGGCGCCGAGTCTTGGTTCCGCGGCGTGAGCCGCCAGCAGGCTGCTGAGAGCCACGCCGTCGGCGGCGTTGGCCTCGATCCTTATGGTTTCAAGCTTTTCAGTTTCGGGCTCTACCGGCTGGGGTTTTGCCGGTTCTAGTCTTGCTGATTCAAGCTTAGTCTGCTCGATCCTGACTGGCGCCGCTGAGGCTGTTTCCATCTTGGGCTGTTTTACGGCAGTGCTGCCGGAAACTTCCGCCACCGGGTTCACCTTGGCCGCGACAGTTTTGTCGTGCGTGGTTGCGGCTTGAGAGGAAGGACTATCCGCTGGGATGACAATGTCCTCGGTGGTAGCCCTCTCCACATGCTGCGTCCGGCGACCCTCGCGCGTGCGGTTTTCCCGTTGCGCTCGTTCCATTGGATGAGCGGGGCTAGGACGGTCCTCTGACGCCTCCTCGGCTACGGCGGCCTCGTCGACCTGCGCTGCGGGCGGCTCAATATCTGCATCTGCCGGCCGGTGTGCAGCATGGTGCGCCGGCTCGCTCGCCGAGCCGCCGAAAACCATCCAGGCCAGTCCCAGCGCCAGCACCGCCGCGCCCGCTACTATAAACGGGATGCGGCGTTTTGCCGGCTCATAAAGGTTTCCTAGCGAGCGCCCCTCGTAGAGCTGCTCGCGCAGGCGCGTCACCATCGCGTCATGAGCGTCACTTTTCTCGACCGCAGCGGGGGCCAGGCTAGGCAGAACGGATTCGTGAACCTTCTTCGCCTCCGCTTCAACCGCCGCCTCTGCCTCTGCCAGCGTCGCCGCCGGCTTCGCGCCCAGTTCCATCTTCACCCGTTTACTCAGTTCTATCCGGCTTCGTTCCTGCTCCTGCGCCGTGCCCGCTAACTCCGCCAGACGCGACAGGAAACGTATATGCGATTCGCTGAATGCGTGGGGGCGAGTGGAGAAAGCTTCCAGGATGCCGAACGTCTCCTTTCCATTGCGGATCGGCACGATCGCAATGGAACGTAATCCAAGCGTGCGGCAGACCACGGGATTCACCCGGAAATCGGTCAGCGTGTCGTCACAGCGCATGATTTCGCCGGTACGCAGGCATTGCCCGGAAATGCCCGATTCCTCGTCGAGATAAACCCCGACCTCCGGAGCCGGCTCCCCGCTTCGCGCCTTGCAAGTGACCATGCCGTCGCAGCGTAAGGCTACGGCAGCTCCGCCGGCGCCGGTCAGCAGGCGCGCTGTTTCCGTGATGGCGGTCAAAATGGGGCCCAGTTCGGAAACACCCGCAGCCACGGCGCCGCGCAAGCGAACCAGAATTGGCTCGGCGTCGGTCTCCGAAAAGGCGGGTGCGGTTTCCGCCGGAGCCCGCCGCGGCAGAAGAATCGGCGTTTCCAGCGGTCCACGAGCGGCTCGAGGAGGAATAGCCCGAGGGAACATCGAGGGATCGGACATAGGGGACGACCTCGCTTAAGTTGTATGAGGGTCAACCAATGCCACAGGATGGGAGTGCTGCAGTAGAACGTTAAGAAAAGTCTGCTTTATGTGGCCCCGCTTGTCAATGGAAGAATCGGACAAATGCACACCAGAGACCGTGAACTTAGTGCCGCATCATGCTGACGAGTAACCTGTTACCGGTGGGAGCAGCTTCCCGAAGCCGTCTGCTCGCTTGGATTCAGGCGAGAATTTCCGGCCCCGCGCAGGGACCCGGTAGACCGCGGCCCGGCTTGTGATACAAAACAGTGCATGCGCAAGAATCTCTCTGCTAGCGGGCCGCGAATTGTCGCGCAGGCGCCTTGCCGCGTCGATCTGGCGGGCGGCACCGTCGATCTCTGGCCACTTTATTTGTTCCATCCCGGTGCGTTGACCTTAAATTTTGCGGTCAACATACTCACGACCTGCCGTATCACGCCCCTGAACGCAAAGCACATCCACTTGCGCTCCCTCGACACTCACAAAGAGGAGCAGTTTGCCAATCTTGACGCGCTGCTCGGGGCCAGCCGCTTCGCTCTGCCGCTGGCGGCGCATCTGATCAAGTTCTTCGCTCCCGAAGGCGGGTTCCTGCTCGAGACCAATTCCGAGTCGCCGGCAGGCGCCGGCATTTCCGGCTCTTCGGCCTTGATGGTCGCCACTACGGCCGCGCTGGCCCGTTTCACCCATCGCGAGTTTTCGCTGGAACAGATGCGCGTGATTGCGCAAAA
Source organism: uncultured Acidobacteriaceae bacterium (assembly GCA_963776125.1). Lineage (GTDB taxonomy): Bacteria > Acidobacteriota > Terriglobia > Terriglobales > Acidobacteriaceae > PALSA-270. The sequence goes on from CAVZMC010000036.1 coordinate 41,703, forward strand.
TGTGGAATGCCAGATCATCCGCGTGCCCACCGGCTGCCAGGATTACTATCCCGCGCTCTATGGCGGAGTCAGCGCCATTCATCTCGATACAGATAGCATTCGCCGCGAGCCGGTCCCGGTTGCGTCGGAGGAAATTGAATCGCGTTTCGTGCTGGCGTACACGGGCGCGCCGCGCCAATCCGGCATCAACAATTGGGAAGTGTTTAAGGCGCACGTCAACGGCGATAAGCGCGTTTCCCGGAATTTTGAGCAGATCGTCGGCATCGCCCTCGACATGCGTGCCGCCCTGACCAGCGGCGATTGGAACGCGGTCGCCCGTCTGCTTCGCCAGGAGTGGAAGTTACGCCGCAGCAATGCTCCAGGTATCTCCACGCCGTTGATCGACAAGCTGATTGCAGTCGCCTCGAAAAATGGCGGGCTGGCCGCAAAAGCTTGCGGCGCCGGCGGTGGAGGCTGCGTGATCTTTCTGGTGGAAAAAGGTTCCACCGGCCGTGTGGCTGCCGCCATCCGCGAGCACGGCGGAGAAATCCTGCCCTTGGGCCTGGCGCGCGAAGGCCTGCGAGTCTCGGCTGAGGTTTAGGGTTCCCAGGTAGTATCGGCGCTATAATGGCAGCAGTTCGGGGCTGGCGTCCGATGAAGTTTCCCTACCTTTTTGCCGTGGCGGCTTGCTTGTTCTCGGGCGCGACTTGGAGCGCCGCCGACAGCCAGAAACCCTCCTTTCCGCCGCCCCACATCACCAATGGAGGACGCATCGACATCATTCGCGGCTTCAACGCGGAGTTGGTGTACGTACGCACCGCCTTCCCCATTGGACAGAGCGGCCTCAAACTCAAAGGTGGCACGATTTCGCCCGATGCCAAGCAACTGCAGGAAACCATCAGCCTGTGGGGGCAGGCGCTTAAGCCCGGTGACCAAGCGCAGATCACCGCCGTTACTTTCATCGATAACCGCATTCATTTCGAACTCAATGGCGGGCCGATCAAGAAAAAGAAGTGGTATCAGCACATCGTGATCAGCGGCAGCAGCGGCGATATTCCCCTCGACCAAGGCGATACCACCAACAATATCCACGGCACCTTTCTGGACCTGGTATTCGACCACTACATCCCGCAGATGAGCGTCGACCAGCTAAAAGACACGCTCCGCCCGGTCTTCGACTTCAACTCGAAATCGATCCTGGAAGCCTACCTGGAGACGATTCCGCCGAAAGCGAAAGACGCCATTAAGAAGCACCAGGTGCTGGTGGGCATGAATCACGAGATGGTGATTTACGCCAAAGGCCGCCCGCCGAAGAAGACGCGCGAGAAAGACGGCGAAGACGAGTATGAAGAGTGGATCTACGGCGATCCTCCCGATAATGTCGACTTCGTCCGCTTCATGGGCGACTACGTAGTTCGGGTCGAGACGATGAAGGTCACCGGCGAAAAAGTTGTGCGAACGGAAAAGGAAATAGACCTTGAGCAACCAACGGTGGCCAGAGGTGAGCCCGCCGCGCGTCCGCCGGGCGCGCCCAGTTTGCGGCGTCCTGGCGAGGCCCCGGATCCTTCCGCTCCGCCGCCCAACGCTCCCGATCAGCCTTCTTCCATACCCATGGGGCAGCCCGGGCCACCCGGACCACCAGGCGGCAGTGGCGGCGCGCCTCCGCCGCCATAGCAAGGAACCGCCTCGCGACTTGGCGGCAATCCAGCCTGCCTTTACACTGGAAGGGTGAAGATCGCACTGGGACAAATCAATCCCACGGTGGGGGATTTCGCGGGCAACGCCGCGAAGATCATCGAGTTCTCCCATCGCGCGCAAGCCGCCGGCGCAAGCCTGATTCTGTTTCCCGAACTGTCGGTATGCGGATATCCGCCGCGCGACCTGGTGGAGCGCCCATCCTTCGTCGCCCGCAACCGCGAAACCGCCGAACGCATTGCGGCGGAAGTCCACGGCATCGCCATCATCTGCGGACTCGTCACTCCCGCCGAGGCCGACACCGGCAAATCCGTGATGAACTCGGCTGCGCTGTTGCGCGATGGCAAGCTGGCTTTTCTGCAGTCCAAAATGCTTTTGCCCACCTACGACGTGTTCGACGAGATGCGCAACTTCGCCCCAGCCCGCGAGCAAACTCTGTTCCCGTTTTATGGCAAGCAGATGGCGCTTACCGTTTGCGAGGACGCCTGGAATGACAAGCGCTTCTGGAACAAGCGTCTCTACACCTTCGATCCCGTGGAAGCTCTGATGCACGCCGGGGGGAATTTCCTGCTCAACATTTCCGCCTCGCCTTTTTGGCTGGGGAAGCGGGAAATCCGCCGCGACATGCTGGCCACCATCGCGCGCCACTATCGCGTGCCGGTGGTGATGGTCAACCAGGTGGGAGGAAACGACAGCCTGGTCTTTGATGGATCGAGCATCGTGCTCAACGGCGAAGGAACGATCATCGCGCAGGGCAAGTCCTTTGACGAGGATCTGGTTTTCTTCGATGCCGACTCATTCACCGGCGAACTGCACGAGCAGATTGCCGGCGAAGGGGCCAGCGCCTACGCGGCGCTGGTTTTGGGCACGCGCGATTACGTGCGCAAATGCGGATTCCGGCAAGTATTGGTCGGGTTGAGCGGAGGCATCGACTCGGCTCTGACGGCCGTGATCGCGGCCGACGCCGTGGGCCCGGAGAACGTGATTGGCGTGGGCATGCCCGGTCCGTACTCCTCGCAAGGCTCGATCGACGATGCCCGCTCTCTGGCCGCCAACCTGGGTATCCGTTTCGAACTGCTGTGCATCACCGACATTGTTGGCAGCTTCAAGCAGACACTTCGGGAAGTATTTGCGGGCAAAAAAGAAGATGTGACCGAAGAGAACCTGCAATCCCGCGCTCGCGGCATGCTGTTGATGGCGCTATCCAACAAATTCGGCGCGCTGGTGCTCAGCACCGGCAACAAGAGCGAACTGGCGGTGGGATATTGCACGCTGTACGGCGACATGTGCGGCGGTCTTGCCGTAATCTCCGATGTGCCGAAGACCCTGGTGTATCGCATTGCCCACTACGTGAATTCGCGGCGCGCGGTCATTCCGCAAGCCAGCTTGGAAAAGCCGCCTTCCGCCGAGTTGCGTCCCAATCAAAAAGATAGCGACAGCCTGCCGCCCTATGAGATTCTCGATCCCATTCTCGAAGACTACATCGAGGAGTCGCATACCGCGGAGCAGATCGCCGCCGACAGAGGCTTCGACTTGGCCGTGGTGAAACGCGTGATTCGCCTGGTGGATTTCAGCGAATATAAGCGGCAGCAGGCTGCACCGGGGCTGAAGATTTCCGGCAAAGCCTTCGGCTATGGACGCCGTTTTCCTATCGCCGCCAAGCCGGATGTCTAAATGCGCCAACGTCCGGGAAAAAGGTGTTGGTTTGGTTTTGGGAAGGGCACGACCTTGGGTCGGGCCGCTTAGCGGATGAAAGGCATCGGCCCTCCGGCGGCCTGAGGGGGCAAGAACGGAGCCGATGAATTCCTTTCGCAGTCTTATGAACGTTGCTTGATGGAAATGATCCTCAGCGGCTAAAGCCTGCCTTCCTAAATGACCGGCAGCGGCACGGCTGGAAACCCGTGCCCTTCCCAAGACCATTATTGAGACTATTGTCACTCATCGCCAGAAAGGATCGCATGCACCGTCCGTTGAGCTGTTTTCTGATCGTCGTTCTGTTCGCCACGCTGGCCGTCGCCCAGCAAAAGCCAACTGCCCCGGCATCGAAACCCGCTGCCAAGCCCGCCGCGAAACCGTCGCCCGCTCCTACCCTGCCGTCGGAAGACACGGTAAATGCCTTCATGCAACAGACCTTGGGCTGGAACTCGTCGTTAAGCTGGAAAGTGCAGGACATCCGGCCGGCGGAAGCCGAAGGACTGGCGGAAATCACGGTTGTGATCAGTGGACCGGAAGGCTCGTCGGCCAGCAAGTTTTACGTCACGGCCGACGGCCAACATGCCGTGCTCGGCAACATCATTCCGTTCGGCGCACACCCCTTCGACGCCACGCGCAAGCAACTGGAGAAGGGAATGACCGGGCCTTCGCGCGGTCCCGCCGATGCCCCGGTTATTTTGGTCGAGTTCAGCGACTTGCAATGTCCGCACTGCAAGGCGGCGCAGCCCACGGTCGAGAAACTATTGTCGGAGGAGAAGAACGCCCGCCTGGTGTTTCAAAATTTCCCCCTCACTGGGCACGATTGGGCCATGAAAGCGGCCAGCTATGCGGACTGTGTCGCGCGCAGTTCCGGCGACGCTTTTTGGAAATTCGTGCAGGCCACCTACGATACGCAGACCGATATCACCGCCGCCAACGCGGATGAAAAGCTGACTGCGATTGCCGACGCGTCCGGCGTGAAAGGCGCCGACATGGCCACCTGCGCCGCTCAGCCGGAGACCACCGATCGGGTGCAGCACTCCGTGGCACTCGGCAAAGCGGTGGGTGTAAGCGGCACCCCCACGCTGTTCATCAATGGCCGTTCGGTCTCCAACCTGGGTGGAATGTCCTACGAGGAACTCAAGAGCCTGGTCGAGTTTGCCGGCAAGGACGCCGAAGGAACAAAGTAGAGACCCGGAAACGCCAATCTACTCCGGCATCCACACCAATGCCTGATCCTGCCCGCCCTCGCGGATCACGCGCGGCGTGATTACAACGAGCAATTCGTCCTCCTCATCTTGCTTGGTGTTGCTGGTCATGATTTGGTTCAGCCCGGGAACCATGCCCAGCCCCGGAAGCCCGGTCAGGCTGCTGGTCTCGCTACGGCTGATCTCGCCGGCGACCACCGCGGGTTGCCCGTCCATCAAAGTGAGGCTTCCCTGGAATTCGCGATTGGCGATGACCGGGACGCCATTGAACGATTGCCCCACCAAGGTGCGGAGTTGCAGATCCAGAGTTAAGCTAACCACATCGTCCCGGCTCACCACCGGCTTAGCCTTCAGGCTAAGACCGAGATCTTCGTAACTGAACGAAGGGAAGGGAGCCTGAAAGCTGTTGTTCCCAATCACTTGCGCGATGGCGGGACTGTTGAAGGTGGGAGCGAAAGTGGAGTTCAGAATGGGATAGCGCGAGCCCACCCGGAAAGTCGCGTCGTTGCCCTGAGAAACCCGCAATGTCGAATGCTCCAGATCTGTGAGCCAACTCTGATTGATCGAGGCCTGGACTCCCGGCGTCCCCAAAGTCAACCCCATAAGGGTCTTGCCATTGCCGAAGGTTGCCACCGGCTGGCTGAAGATCGAACTCTGCTGGCTTTGTCCCTGCAACTGCGCCAGCAGCGCCGAAAGGGCCGTGGAGTTGGCTTGGTTGATGCCCCCGTTGGCAATCAGCTGATTGATCAGTTGTTGAATGTTCTGCCCGCCCAGCGCGGCCAGCGCCGCCGCCGGGATGTTGAACAACTGGAACTGGTTGGGAATCTGCATGCCCAGATTGCGCGTCAGCATGTGGTCGACTTGGTACACTCTCACGTCGAGCATCACTTCCGGACGAGAACTGTCCAGACTCTCGATGAATTGCGTGGCAGCGTCGAGCAGTGGCTCGGGAGCGTTGATGGCAATGGTTCCCGACGATGGCTGGCTGGTAATAATTTTGATATCGAACAGTGAGCGCAGCAGGGTGGCGATCGTCGCGAAGTCGGTTGGGGTGTTCAATCCCGGTAAGAAGAAGGTGCGCGTAGCCATGCGGTCAAACTTGCGATGGTTGTCGGCCGACTCCTCCGCTAGCAGAATCTGTTTTTCCGCGAGCGGCGTCCAGAAGGTGTGGGTCACAGCGCAGGCGGCTCGCATCGCAGTATAGAAATCCACGTTGTTGATTGCGAAACGGACGGGCCGCCCGACCACGGATTCGTCAAAGACGGGATTCACGCCAAACGCTTTCGCGACCTGGGTCAGCAGCCCCCGCCCATCCCCTTCATAATAAAAGTCGGCGCGCACCGCGGCCGGCGCTACGCGCAATTCGCCGGCAGCTGACAGCAGGCGCGCCTTAGCCGCAGCCTGCGGAGCGTTATCACCCATCGCGTCCCGCACCCGTTGCCGGGCAAACTCATTCTGGGGATCGAGCCCAGCCGCACCCTGAAAATCCGCCAGCGCCTCCATCGGACGGCCGTCCAGCAACGCCGTGTTGCCGCGTTGCAGGTCGTTGAATGCCAACCGCTGGCGAGACAGTTCCCGCGCGGTGACGTAGTCGACATTTCGCGGAGCCAGTCGCGCCGCGGTTTGGAATTCGTCAAACGCTCCCTCCAGGTCTTTGGCTTTCTGCAACTTGAGCCCCTTGGCGAAGGCAGCCTTCGCTTCCTTCAATTCTCTCTTCGAGGGAGCGCAGCCTGGGGCCGCGGCATCACCCTCGCCGCAGGGAAACAGAGGAATGTTCTGCGGTCCGTTGTCGGCAGCCGGGGCCGGCCTGGGCTCCGGTTCCTCTTGAGCCGATGGACTAGCGGCTTGAGCCACGCAAAATGCGGCGGCCCCGAGGAGGGCAATGCCCAGGAAGAAGGAACTCCAACGCATGCTTCCGATTGTAACCGGGAATGGCCGCCGCCGAGATTGCCGAAAGGGCGACGTGCACTCGTAGTTGCGCATTTCAAGGCATCCGCCGGGAAGGCGAGTTTGCCAAAGCCTTTGCTTTCAAAACATTAACTGCATGATATTGATAATGCAGGGTCGGGGATTTCGGCAACGGCGCACCGCGGTCATCTAACCTAGCAATAGAATGCCCCTGGCGCTCGTCAGGTTGGCCCAGGATCGCTTTTCAGCCCTGCGGCCGTCGTACGGGGCCCCGATACGTCCTGGGCCCTTCCTTAGCCCTATGGCGTTTTATAACTAAAAGCTATTTGCTTGAAGCACGGATGCTTTCCTTCGAAGAATGAAGGGCTTAGCCATAGATACCCAGCCGCCTCCGCATAACCTCTTAATCTGCTGCGGGTTGGAAACTTGCTGGTTTTGGGGTATAAGAATCAGTTGGGTGCACGTTGCCTCTTTCTCGTGCCAACTCAACTGCATCCGCGAAAATTCAACGAGGCCTATCCAGTTATGACGTCAAGCCCGACAACGATGACCGCTCCCAAGGGGTTGGAGGGCGTGGTCGCCACGACCTCCAGCATTTGCTACATCGACGGGGAACAGGGCGTTCTGGCGTACCGTGGCATCGATATTCACGAGTTGGCCGACCACTCGAATTTTGAGGAAACCTGCTATCTGCTGTGGAATGGCAAACTGCCCACCCGCCCCCAACTGAAGGAATTGCATGAGCGCCTGGCGGAGGAGCGCAAGCTAGACGCCTCGGTCATCAACTTGTTGCGCAGCGCTCCGCGGCACGCGTTGCCCATGGACGTGCTGCGCACCGCCGTCTCCGCGCTCGCCCTCTACGATGTCGAGGAGATGAGCAACAGCCGGGAAGCCAACGTGCACAAGGCCATCCGGTTGACCTCGCAGATCGCGATGATCGTGACCGCCTATGACCGCATCCGCAAGGGCAAGAGTCTGATCGAACCCGACCGTTCGCTCACTCACGCCGCGAATTTCCTGCTGATGCTGAATGGCGAGCGTCCTTCCCCGACCGCCGAGCGGGCTCTCGACATTGCGCTCATCCTGCACGCCGACCACGAGCTCAACGCTTCCACTTTTGCCGCGCGCGTCACTGCGGCCACGCTTTCCGATATGCATTCCGCGGTCACTTCCGCCATCGGCGCGCTAAAAGGGCCGCTGCACGGCGGGGCCAATGAGGCCGTCTTTCAAATTCTACAGGCCATCGACAGTTCCGGCGCCGATCCCGTGGATTACGTGAAGGGCATGCTGGCGCAGAAAAAGAAGATTCCCGGTTTTGGCCATCGCGTGTACCACAGCGAAGATCCGCGCGCCACGCACTTGCGGACGATGTCTCGCGATCTTGGCCAATCCAGCGGCCAGGCCAAATGGTTCGACATTTCGCAGAAAATTGAGCAGTTCGTCAAAGCCGACAAAAAGCTCAACGCCAACGTCGATTTCTATTCCGCTTCCACCTACCACACGCTGGGCATTGAAGTGGATTTGTTTACCCCGGTGTTCGCCGTATCCCGGGTCAGCGGCTGGACGGCGCATGTGATCGAGCAACTCGATGACAACCGCCTGATCCGTCCCCGTGCCGAGTACGTGGGCCCGGCGTATCCACAGCATTGGATTTCCATGGAGCAGAGGGACCGCAGAAGCTCGTAGATTCACCTGCCCACAGCGCGAATGATTTTGTTTTCTCCGCGTTCTCGGAGAACGCAGAAAAGACAAAACTCAGAATGAATCATTTCACGCGTACTTCACCAGCGCCATGAAGCCGAAATCCATGTGAAGCTGCTGGTGGCAGTGCCAGAGCGTGTCCCCGGGATTGTCCGCGGCGAAATCCACTTCGACCGTCTGGTAAGGATCCACCATCACCACGTCTTTGAAAATGCCCGCGGTAGCTTTTCCCGCAACCTTGGTCAACTCGAAACTGTGGCGATGCAGATGGATGGGATGGGCGTCGTCGCTTTCGTTGAGCGATACGTG
>CAVZMC010000037.1:0-91892 GCA_963776125.1 uncultured Acidobacteriaceae bacterium
ATGTTATGTCTAACTTACTGACTCGTCGTCTTTGCTCGTTCAGCCCGAGTTGAGGTATTTAGGGTGCCCCGTGTCTCGCGGTTTTCGAGACGCGGGTGTTAGCGGCGAAGATTCCGGCTGGTGGCCCATTCAAGCCGTCCTTTGGCTTGAGTGGGGCTGTTCCGGCGGCACAGACTGGCAGGCGCAAGGCTTGGAAAGAAGCGAACGCCACCGCCGAATCCCGAGAAATCTCAAAGCGGCGAAGTCGAAGCCCACTCCGGTCGCAAAGCACGCGGCTGGAATGGGCCGCCCGCATCACTGGGATGAGTGTGTTGCTGGTCACTGACTTCCTGCTGCCGCTTTGTTAGGGTTTGCAACCAAACAAATCCGTTGGGAGGGAATCATGTTCGGAGGCCTGCTCTTCGTGGTATGTGTCATCCTGCAATTTCATTATCATGACCCAATTCCGTGGTACGTCTGGGCGCTTGCACTACTCGCACAGTTGGTGGCGTTCGGGGAACCGGCCATGCGATCTGCCGGCGCTTCGAAAAAGGCATGAATGGGGGACAGGGTGGCCCCCCCGCGGTTTTTGTTTTGCAAAGGTGGGAGGTGCCAGTCGTGAGATTTGTTTTGCGAGCCTGCAGGCCCGGCTTGAAGTCCCACTGCCTCTCTAGGGTTGGCGATAACGCCTGGAACAACCAACAAAACGGGCCGCCCGCGGGCGGCCCATGATTTTTACTGCCGACCGAAGACCGGCGACTGGAATCTAGTCTCCCGCCACTGGCTCGGCAATCTCCGGCTTCGGCTTTTCTGCGCCGTTTCCGTTCGAATGCCCGTTCCCATTCGCGGGAGTCGTCAACGCCCCCAGAGGAATGAAGCCACCTTCCGACTGCACCGGCTTCTCTTTCAGCACGACTTCCCGATATAGCGCGCCATACGCGCGTTGTAAGCGTCGTCGTTCTTCTGGGCGCCGCGGGGCGGCCATGCTTTCGCGCACTTTGCGAAAGGGTGGGATCTTTCAGCTTGGCATCGCGTGCCCGTTTCTTCTCTTCGCCCGAGTTCTTCGCGATGCCCAGCTTGTCGAGATCCTGCTGCTCTTCCGACGTCACCAGCTCGTCTTTCAGCACCAGCCCGTGCTCGACGTACATCCATCTTCACGTTCTTGCCGCCGGCAAAGATCTCATGCCGTCCATGCTCTTCGTACCACTTGGTGAGCGTGGCGGTCATGTGCATCTTCTCGATGATGTTCCGCCAGCCCACGCCGGTGTTGTAGGCGCAGAAGGAAATTTCGCCCTCCTGCGTGGCGTAGGGAATGATGCACTGCTCGGTGCGCCGGAAGTCGTAGTTGAATAGATCCTGGAACCACATGCCGGCGATAAACAGGAAGTTCCAGCGGTCCTGGCGGCGCTTCATGACGTCGTCGATGGTGCGGTCCGGACCAACTTTGCCGTAGTTCTTCCCCGTGACGTTGTAGTTCTTGTCGAACTTCTTCAGCAGGTCCATCAGCTTGAAGTGTGTGGGCGACTGGAACGGATCGTAGTTCTTCATCAGGCAGAGCGCCATGCCGAAGCCGGTCCAGAATTTGCTGCGCCCGCGTCGTTCACCTTGGCAATGTCTTTTGCCAGCTGATCTCCATGCAGGAACGCGGTTACTGGCACCGCTTCCTTGGTTTCCTTGTCGATCATCACCGCCATGCCCGTCCCGCAATTAGGATGGCAACCGCAACTGAGCTGGCCCCAGTTGTTGTCGGCATCTTTGGAGTGCATGAGGTCGGCCCAGTCGCTGAAGGTGGACATGAAGCTGATGGGGAACCAGTCGCGAGCGGGTTCGCCCAGGCCAGTTTGATTTTTTACGTCGTGCGCGAGATGCGACAACGTGTAGCGCTGCGCCTGGCGGCGGTCGTCGGTCACGGCTTCGTCGCGGCCGGTGAAGCTTACTGGCTGGAAGCTCAGGAAGCCGATTTTCTTCGGATTATCCAGCGCGAACTTGATGATGCGGCCGACCTGCTCGTTGTTAATTCCATTGACGATAGTCACGACCGGCACGATTTCCACGCCGGCGCGGTGCAGGTTGTCGATGGCCTTCAATTTCACGTCGAACAAGTTGCCGACCTTGCGGTGGGCGTTGGCGGCGTTGCCGATGCCGTCGAATTGCAGATAGGCGTAGCGCATGCCGGCTTCGGCGGCCTGTTGCGCAAATTCGAAGCTCTTAGCGAATTCAATGCCGTTGGTGGCGGCCTGCACGCTGTTGTATCCCACTTTGCGGGCGTATCGTACCGCGTCGAGGAAGTACGGCGACAGCGTCGGCTCGCCGCCGGAGAACTGCACGCTCATCTGGCGCCGCGGCTTAATGGTGATGGCGTTGTCGAGCATGGTCTTGATGTCGTCCCACGTCAGCTCGTGGACGAAGCCAACCTGGTTGGCGTCCATGAAGCAGGGATCGCACATCATGTTGCAGCGGTTGGTGAGGTCGATGGTCAGCACCGAGCCGCGTCCGTACTTCACCGTCGAAGACCCGTGGTGATGCAGCTTTTCGTCGTTGTGCGCCTTGATGTCGCGGCCGGGGAAAACATCTTCCAGGTGCTTGGAGAATTCGGTGTCAATCGACATCACATCTTCGAAGTGGCCGTGCTTGGGGCAGTCTTTCACCATCAGGATCTTGCCGTCGCGTTCGATGATGGTGGCCTTGATCTCGCCGACCTTTTCGTCCATGAGCACTTCGACGGGCAGCTTGCCGTCGAGAATCTGCTGGCGAATCTCGGGAACGCAGCGCGGGCAAAGCGAGTCGGTCGAGCGCGGCCAGCCCAGCGGCGGCTTCGACTTCTCGTAGGACTTGAGCAGCGGCTTGTCGGACCACTTGGGCGTGGGCGACGGGTTGGGTTTGATGCGGTTGACGCGATCGTAAACCACCCACACGCCGCGGGCGGCGACGGTGACTGCCTTCTCTACGTACTTCACCGGCTTATGCATGTGATCTCACTTTCGTTTTAGCTGTCAGCCGTTAGCACTCAGCTTTAGGGCTTTTGCCGAATCAGCCTCGAACTTGCCAATGGCCGTACTACCGCTCAGCTTTATGGCCGCGTTTCGGCGGCCAGAACCTTGGGAGCGCCGGTTAGCGCTATCCATCTGTGGATTAACTCATCTTCATCTTATTGAGCCGGATGGATTAACGCACTCGGAACCCAACGAGAGGGGAAAAAACGGGGTTTAGCGGTCCGATTCCGCATTGTTTGGATGTAAGTTATTGAAAAGGAAAGGGGTGTGGCGGTGGATGGGCTCATTCGATTCGTGTAGAGCGGACACTCCTGTCCGCTGCCCCTGAAGTCGTTCTTGGTTTGCCGTGCTCCTTTGGGATGGCTTCCCCCCGAAGAATCAAAGTCAACAGCAACACCAACGTCAACGGCAGCGGACAGGAGTGTCCGCCCTACACGTGCCTTGACACCCGAGCGGGCGAGCGCGAAACTTAGCTTGTAAGGTGCGAACCTAGGCGCTCTGCTTAGGACTGAGATTGAAGGGCGGCTGCGAAGCCGCTCTTTTTGCGTTGTGGTCACAAACGAACCCTCTGGACGGCATCCGACAGCCAGGTGTCGAAAACCGCGAGACCTGGCGCACCCGGCCGAGGGCGGCTGTTCCCACGTGATTCTCGCTAGGTTGTGGGCGCGGGGATCAGTTGTGCCTTCAGGGTGCTGTACTGGGATTGGGTGAGTGGAGCGGTTGAGATGCTGGTGCCATCCGAGGTGAGACGGACGGGGGCGGTGAAGGACATCTGGCCTCCTCCGTTTTTGGAGGTGAAGTCGATGGCGCCTTCGATGAGGTCGATTTCGGCTTTGCCGGTTTTGGCGTTGTAGCTGGCGAGGAATTGAGTTCCGCGGATGCCGATACCGCCGATCGGCGTCTCGATCTGAATGTTCTCGTCCCGGGTTTTCGCCAGCAGGCCGCTGATGTATTGGAAGGCTCCCTGGAGCCAGCCGTAGGCGGCCTTGCCGGAGCGTGAGTTGGGTTCGTAGACGTAGTCATCGATGGTCAGCTTAGTGTTTTCGCTGAGCAGGAATTCGGTGTTGTCGGCGAAGAGAAGATCGACGTGGCTTTTGGGGCCGGTGGCAATTTGGTCTCCCTTGGCGATGAAATCGTTGACGGAGAGCGGCTTGGTGACGCCGTTATGGGTGATGGTGACTTTACCGAGAATCTCGGTGACTTTGGCGACGGCGTTCGCGGGCGTGGTGGCGGGCTGCGCGCCGAGAGCGGGAACGGGGCCGAGACACTGTGCGCCGCGGCCGACGGCGCATGCGATGGAGCCTTCGACGAGATTGGTGGGCGTGGGGCTGGTGGGAGTGGGAGCAGTCGGCGGCGGAGATTTCTTTTCGAAGAGGCCGACGGGAACGTAGCTCGGTGATTGCGCGGCGGCGATGTAATTCGCGTCGATGAGATGCGGAGTTGCGGCGCGGGCAACGGCGTTTCCGGCTTGCGGCAGAATGCGCACCTGCATGATGTTGTCGCGAGCCATGTTGCCGCCGTTGATGACGAAGCGCATGTAGGCGACGCCGGGGATGCGCTCGGTCCAGGGGCCGTCTTCGGCTTTGGCGGGCGTGTAGACGCCGCTCTCCTGGCCTTCGAAGAGAGTTTGCTCCTTAACCTGGTCGCTGGTGTTTTGTTGCAGCAGGATAGCGCGCTGCCTTTCCGCGCTGAGCGCGAGTTCGCCGGGCTTGCCGAGCTTGGCTAACATTTGATCGAGGGGTGGGAGCTTGGTTTGTTTGGCGAGGCCGGCGTAGGTGCCTTCGAGGCTGGCGATGAAGTCGCTGTTGAGTTCGGATTTGTAGTCGGGGATGACGTTGTCGATGATGGCCTGATAAGTCTTGGGCATCTGCGAATAGGTGAGGCCGGATTGGATGGTCCAGGAAACGGCGATCAGTTGCTGCGGGGAGATGCCTTTTAGCAAAGTGCCGCGCCATTGCAGGGCGGCGATGGCTTGCGCGGCTTTGCCTTCCATGGGACCGAGGCGGTAGGCGACGCCGTGTCCGGGCTGGTGCACGGAGTACTCGGTGCAGAAGGCGAGCATGGGGATGGCGTAGTCGCCGGCCGGGAGCGGTTTGTCGAGATCGGCGGCGGTGAGCGTGAGCGGCTGCGGAGTAAAAGGGCCGCCGGGCGGCGTGTTGACCGTGGGGTAGGTGGCGTTGGCGTCGAGCTGGAGCGGAAGCTGATCGTTGAGCAGGTTGGTAAGCGCGGTTTCCGCGGCCTTTTGCTTGAGCTCGCCTTCGATGCCGGCGAAGGGATTTTGCGCGCGGAGGGGGATGGCGATGAGGAGAAGAAGATATAGAGCCTGGCGGAGTTGCGTTGTCATGGGCGGCGCTCCCGTGATTCTGCGGATTGTACCGTGTTCTCACTTCGCATTGCGTGAAATGCGAGGGAAAACCGTCATTTGCCGAGGTGCGCTCAGCTATTGGGCCGGCGAGACGCCGGCACTACGGGCGAGTATCATGCCAAATGCAGGTAAATCAAATTGAGGGAATAAAAATGAAGAGATCGATATTGGCAGGTGTGGCGATTGCGATGGTGCTGTGCGCGACGTTGTCGCTCGCGGCGACTGCGGATGTGACGGGAACGTGGACGGGCGCGATGGCGGGGCCGGATGGGAATTCATTCTCGCTTTCATTCACCTTCAAGCAGGACGGCGCGAAGGTGACGGGAAGCGTGAACGGGCCGCAGGGAGACCCGATCCCGATCGCCAATGGCAAGATGGATGGAAATAATCTGTATTTTGAAGTTTCGTTCAACGGCGCGACCATCAAGCATTACGGAGTGGTCGACGGGGATTCGATGAAGCTGACGACCAAAGCGGATGACCCGAATTTCCCCGGCGGGGAGATGACGTTGAAGCGGGCGAAGTGAGAAATCCCCACCCTAGCGCAAAGTGCGCGCTAGGATGGGGCACCCAGCGGTGGACGCTACTTGTACGACACTTGCACCCAGCGGCGATCGCGGTGGCTTACGGCTATAGCGTCGCAGAGAACTAGTTCTTCGTGTCCGGTCTCGAAGGTTGGGAAGGTGCGCGGGGCGTTGAAGTCGTTCGCCGCGATATAAGCGTAGAAATCTTTGAAGAGCTGGGCGAAGGTGTCGGGGTAGCCTTCGGTGTGGCCTGCGGGATAGACCGAGTAGCCGCGAGTGGCCGGGCTCATGAGCGCGGGGTCCTTCATCATTTGTTGGTTCGGTTCTTTGCGCTTGCCAATCCAGAGCGTGTTGGGCTCTTCGGCGTTCCAGGCGAGCGAGCCTTCGGTTCCATTCACTTCAAAATTGAGGCGGGCTTTGTGCCCGGCGCTGACTTGCGAAACGGTCAGCACGCCGCGGAGATTACCTTCGAAGTGCAGCAGGATTGAGGCGTAATCTTCGGTGGTGATTTTGACTTCGTCGAAACCGGCGGATTGGGATTGCTGAAAACTTTCCACGCGGCCGTGCGGCTTGTGGTGAATAGGCACCACCGTGGCGAGATCGGCGCACACCTCGGTGACTTTGCGGCCGGTGAGCCACATGGCCATATCGAGCCAATGGGTGCCGATGTCGGCGACGACGCGGAGGTCTCCGCTTTGCGCGGGGTCGAGGCGCCAACTCCAGTCGCCGGGATAGAGGAGCCAATCCTGCAGAAAGCTGCCGTGAATGAGGCGCGGCTCGCCGATTAAGCCGCGGGCGATAATGGAGCGGGCCTCTTGCACCAGCGGATAGTAGCGGAGATTGTAGGAGACACCGCCCACGCGAGCATTCGCTTTCGCGATTTGAATCAGCGACGCGCTTTCGCGGGTGTTCATGGCGACGGGTTTCTCGCACAGGACGTGCTTGCCGGATTCCATGCAGGCTTTGGCTTCCGCGAGATGAAGATAGTTGGGAGTGCAGACGTGGACGACATCGACGGCGTCGTCGTCCGCGAGTTCGTCGAGCGAGGCGTAGGCGCGGTCGACGCGGAGATTGCGGCAGGCTTCTTTGGTGCGGTCGGGTGAGCTGGCCAGGACGCCTTGGACGAGAATGCCTTGGCGTCGCAGGGATTCCAGATGGGCTCGGCCGACGAATCCTAGACCGATTACCGCGCCGCGCGGGGTTTTCATGGTGAGCAGTGTAGCGGAAAAACCACAGGGGACACAGAGGAGCACAGGGGAGAATCCGAGATTTTCGGGTCAGCCTACTTCGGCGTGTTGCGGAGTTGGCTTTACCACTGTCAGCGCATGATCCAGGTCGGCGATCAGGTCGTCGGCGTTTTCTATGCCCACCGAGAGGCGGATTAGCTGCTCGGTGACACCCATCTTGGCGCGGTGCTCAGGGGAAATCATGGCGTGCGAGGTGAGCACGGGAATGCTGACCAGAGAATCGACGCCGCCCAGGCTGGGTGCGAGAGTGAACAGGCGCAGAGCTTCGCTGACGCGGCGAGCGTCTTCGCCAGTGCCACCCACTTCAAAACTCACCACTGCGCCACAGCCGCGCATTTGTTCCATGGCCAGCGCGCGCTGAGGATGGCCTTCCAGAAAAGGATAGTTCACTTTCCGGACCTTGCCGTGCTGGCTTAAGAACTGGGCCACGCGGAGCGCGCTTTCATTCTGGCGCTGCACGCGGACCGCGAGGGTTTTGATCCCGCGAAGCAACAGCCAGGCGGCGTGCGGGTCCATAACTCCGCCCAGGGTTGTGCGGGTTTCGTGAATCTTCTTAATCAGGTCACGGCGGCCTGTCACCATGCCGCAGATCAGGTCGGAATGGCCGGCGAAATATTTCGTGCCGGAGTGCATGACCAGATCAATGCCGAAATCTGCGGGACGCTGATTGATGGGCGTGGCGAAGGTGCTGTCGATGAGCGTTGTGATGTTGTGCTGCTTCGCCAGGGCGGCCGCCTTTTTGAGATCGACGACGCGCAGCGTGGGATTGGTGGGCGATTCCAAGTAGAGCAACTTGGTGTTGGGGCGGATGGCGCGCGCGTGCTGGTCGTACTCGACGGTGTCCACGAAGGTGATTTCGACGCCGAATTTGGGAAGCCATTGGGTGAAAAACTTTGTCGCGCCGCCATAGATGTCGCGCTGGGAAACAATGTGGTCGCCGGCCTTCACCAGGGCCAGGACCGACGTAGTGATGGCGGACATTCCGGAGGCGAACAGCAATGCGGCATCGGTGCCTTCGAGTTCGGCGATGGCGGCTTCGGCAACCGTGTGCGTGGGGTTGCCGTAGCGCGTGTAAAACATGTCCGTGCTGGTGGCGCGGAGTTGTTGCTCGTTGTCCGTCACTTCGAACGTGGAAGTCTGGTAGATAGGCGTGGCCAGGGGACCGTCTTTCTTGCTGAGATCAGTGCCGGCGCGGACGGCCTCGGTTTCGGGACGATGCTGGTGGGCCTTCATGGAGACTCCTAAGCTTCAAGAGTAATGGGGCGAGCAGCCGGGGAGCAAGGGGTGGGCGGACTGCCGAGGCTCGGGGAAGTCCTTCGACGTCGCTTAGGGCAGGCCAAGGCGCGGCGGTGGTCGTTATAATCCAAGGTGCAATGGAAATGGGAATCAAGAATCGCGTGGCGATTGTGGTGGGGTCGAGCCAAGGAATTGGGCGGGCGGCAGCGGAGGGGTTCGCGGCCGAGGGATGCCGGGTGGCGTTGTGCGCGCGTAACCGCGAAACGCTGCACGCAGCAGCGGCTGACATTGAGAAGCAGTATGGCGGCGAGGTTTTCGCCGAGGCGTTGGACGTCAGCGACGCCGATGCCGTGCATCGCTTCGTGGAGGATGTTCTCGCCAGGTTCGGGGCGGCGGACATTTGCGTGACCAACGCCGGAGGGCCTCCGGCGAAAGGATTCCTGGCGGCTAGCATCGGAGAATGGCGGCACGCCGTGGAACAGAATTTTCTGAGCACGGTTTATTTTGCGCGGGAAGTGATTCCGCACATGCAGCGCGCGCGTTGGGGACGATTCATCACCATTACTTCGGTGGCGGTGAAACAGCCGGTGCCGGATCTCGTGCTTTCCAATGCGGTGAGGGCCGGAGTGGTGGGGCTGGTGAAGAGCTTGGCGAATGAGTTCGGTAAGGATGGAATTCTGGTGAACAACGTCGCGCCGGGATTCACCGCGACCGGCCGGCTGAAGAATTTGGCGAAATCGCGCGCCGGGCAGGGCAAGAGCGAGAAGGAAATGTTCGACGCATGGGCGGCGGATGCGGCTTTGAAGCGCGTAGCGGAGCCGCGGGAAATTGCCGATGCGATTGTGTGGCTGGCTTCGGAGCGGGCGTCTTTTATTACCGGGCAGACCGTGCTGGTGGATGGCGGGACTTATCGGGGAGTGTAGAGCGTGTGGGGGCGGGGACGCCCCCACCACAGCCGGCGGGACGCCGGCGCTACGGAAAAAGTCAAAGAAGGCCAATCAGATGACAAAGCCAAAGAATGCAACTAAGAAAAGAAGGAGAGTCAGCTCCCGGGCGAAGGTGGCGAATGAGAGACCACTGAGGGCGAGCGCCGCGAAAACTGAAGCGAAGCATGTTCCCTGGAATTCGGTCGTAGTGGAAGAAGTCAACCCGTTGCTGCAACGGCAGATGATCGTGGGCCAGGATGTGATGGTGGCGCGGATGGCGCTGAAGAAAGGGTGCGTTGTGCCCTTGCATCATCATCACAATGAGCAGGTGAGCTGCATGCTCGAAGGTTCGCTGAAATTTTCGATCGATGGCAAGGATATTGTGGTGCGCGCGGGCGAGGTGCTGGCCATTCCCCCCAATATGCCGCATTCGGCGGAAGCGGTTGAGGATTGCGTGGCACTGGATGTTTTCCATCCGCCGCGAAAGGATTGGATAAAGGGGACTGACAAGTATCTGCGGGGCGGCAAGTAAGTTACAGGCTCGGACACAACGACCGGGCTGCGCCCGGTGGACAGCCGGGGGTGGTTGTCTCCACGCGGACCATTAACGTTCCTCTGTTATTCTGAATGCTAGGCTTGGCGCAGGATGCGCCCGGACAAAGATTCTCCCACATGACGAGCCAAACCACCTTGGAGCCCAAGATCGAGCCAAGCGTCTCGCAGATGCGTTGCATCGCATGCGGAGCGGTGCACCAGCGCGCCGCCAGCAGCCAGCGCTGCCCGGCCTGCGGCGATCTGCTCGAAATCGCTTATCCCGCGTGGAGAGCGGAAGTGCGCGCGGGGGGCTTGAATGCTTCCGAACTCAAAGCCCTGTGGCGCCGGCGGCGCGGTTCCAACCTTGGCATCGATCAAAGCGGAGTGTGGCGTTTCCGCGAAGTTCTGCCCGCATTGGCCGAAGGCCACCACGCGATCACACTGCGTGAGGGCAACACTCCGCTCTATGCCATGCCGCGTTGCGCGCGCATCGTGGGGGTCAAGCATCTGTATGCCAAGCATCAGGGGATGAATCCAACGGGATCGTTCAAAGATACGGGGATGACCATGGCCGCGTCTTTCGCGTTGCAGGATGGGTTCCGCTGGGTGGCATGTGCCTCGACCGGGAACACTTCGGCATCCATGGCTGCCTACGCGGCGCGTGGAGGCATGCACTGCCTGGTACTGATTCCCGAGGGCAAGGTTTCCTGGAGCAAGCTTTCGCAGGCACTCGACTACGGGGCTCTCACCTGCCAGCTCAAGACGGATTTCGATGGCTGCATGCGGGTGCTGAATGAAGTGGTCGCGCGTATGCCGGTGTATCTGCTGAACTCGGTGAACCCTTACCGGATCGAGGGGCAGAAGACGGCGGCGATCGAATTGCTTGAGCAGTTTGACTGGGAGTCTCCGGACCATGTGATCGTGCCCGGGGGCAACCTGGGCAACTCGTCGGCGCTGGGCAAGGCATTTATCGAGATGAAAGAGCTTGGGCTTATCTCTTCCATGCCGAAGATTTCCATTATTCAGGCGGAAGGGGCCAACGCGCTGGTGCGAACGTTGCGCGAGAACGGCGGGACGCAGCTGGTCCCGGTGCACGCGGAAACCATGGCGACCGCGATTCGCATTGGGCAGCCGGCGTCCTGGAAAAAAGCGGTGCGCGTTCTAGAAACGACCGGTGGCACGGTGGAGCAAGTCAGCGAAATTGAAATCGCGCAAGCCAAGGCCGAAATTGGCGCGGATGGAATTGGATGCGAGCCGGCTTCCGCCGTGACCCTTGCGGGGCTCAAGAAGCTGGTGAAGCAAGGCTTTGTGAAGCCTACGGAACGCGTCGCGCTGGTTCTAACCGGTCATCTGCTCAAAGATCCGGAATTCACTTTGAAGTTTCATCGCGGGGATTTGTTCACCGGCACCGAGTTTGAGGAGGAGGCTGAAGTCTTGCGGCCGCAGCAGCGCGCGCCGATTGTGCTGAATGCGAGCGCCGATGCCGTGGTCAAAGCGTTGCAGCAGGCCGAGAGAACGGCGGGGAAACTCTGAATCTTCCAACATGAGCAAGAAATCGGATCGCAAACACTCCAGCCTGGAACTTGTTCTTCCCGCCACATCCGCGAATCTTGGCCCGGCCTTTGATGCTGCGGCTTTGGCGCTTGGTTTGTCGCTCAGGATTCGGGCTCGAACCGCTGGCGAATTCTCGGTTGAGGCGCGCGGGCGCGATGCCGACATCTGTGGACGGCTGGAAAACCACCTAATTCTTACAACCTACCGGGAGGTGCTCGCGGCGGAAGGCAAGACTCCGGGCGCGCTGGCGCTTCGGCTCGACAACGAAATTCCGATCGGCAAAGGATGTGGTTCCTCGGCGGCGGCTCGGCTAGCCGGCATCGCGCTGGCGGTTCACTTTGGCAACCTGCGCTGGACCGACAGCCGGATTATCGGCGAAGCTTCGCGCCGCGAACATCATCCCGATAATGCCGCGGCCTGCTGGCTGGGTGGACTAACGGTTGCGCGCATGTCGGGCGAAGCCGACACGCAAGTCGCGCGCTTTGTTCCAAAGGGAAGATGGCCGCTGCTGCTGGCGGTGCCGCGAGAAAGTCTTTCCACCGAGGAAGCGCGGCGGGTTTTGCCGGCGCAATATTCAAGGGCGGATGCGGTCGCGAACATTCAGAACTCGATGCTTTTGCTCGCGGCCCTTGTCCAGGGAAACGCCGGGCTGCTGGCGGCGTCGCTGGGGGATCGAATTCACCAGCCTTACCGTGCGACGCTTTGTCCCCTGTTGCCGGCATTGCAAAAGCTAAGTGGGACCTATGGCATTCTGGGCGTGGTGTTGAGCGGAGCGGGGCCTTCGGCGCTGATTTTTGTTGACGCGAAAGCGAGCATGGCGCGAGTGAAAGCGCGCTTGGCGGAGCACCTGAACTCGATCGGCCTCCCGGCCGAACTCATTTCCTCTGCCATTCAGGCACGCGGCGCTGGTTCGAAGCGTTGAAACAGATTTCCCGCTCGAGGACGCGCTGCGGATCCCGCTTTTTCGGTCGGGACGGCAAAGACTTAAGGAGAAACGACCGCTAGCCGCGGTGTCTGCCGCCATCCGCCGTGGCTGACTGGCGTGGCGAGGCAATGCTGAAGAGGTGTTGCTCGAAGCTCAGGTAAGGGTCGCGGGCGAAGCGATCGGGATACGAGCTGAGCGCACGCAAGAAGTTCTCCATTTCGCGGCGGACTTCGGTTTCGCGGGCGCCGCCATCTTCCACGCCAGGCGTTTGATGTTTTCTTCTTTTCATTTCCTACACCCCCGGAAGATTCAGTCCAGCGTAAAGACAAATGCGCGGCACGACACGTTCGTGGAAGCGCCTCTGCTTGTCGGGCGAAGCTTCCTGGAACAGGGGGAAAAGAAAGGCTAGTTCTCGTGCGCAGGGCTGTAAATAGCACCTCCGTGCTACGCGCGAGAACCAGCCGTTTTCATGGCATACGGGAGCGCGGCTAGCGCCGGCTTGCGGGAGGGACGATGCCGCTCATCCGCAGGTACTCCACCATCTGGCCGTAGTGGTCCCAGGGATGGCCGGTGGCGAGCAGCACGACCCGCAAGCGAGGAATGGTGCCGTCGCCGAACGGATTCTTGATGGGCTCGACCAGGTTCTCCTTGGTCACGCTGCTGAGAGATTTGTGCAGGTAGGCGAAGGAATCTTTCAGGAATTTCACGATGTCCGCCTTGGTCTGCAGCGCGTCCGGACCTTTTCCTTGATTGACGTCGACCGGGGGCTTCTCTTGCAGAATGGCCGCGCCAAATAGGTAGTTGACCGCGGCCACGTGTTTTACCTGCTCGGCGAATGTGCGCACGCCTTTGAACTCGCCGTTCGATGGGGCGAAGGAATATTTGTCTTCGGGCATGGCCTCGGCAGCAGGCACGAATTCGCCTTCCACCTGGCCTATATAACCGTTGAGCACATCGGCGGCGGTGGAAGCAGCGGCGGGTTTGGAGTCTTGAGCTAGCGCCAGGGTTGCGCAGGCCAGCAGGAAGATCAGCGATAGCACGTTTGCCAGTTTCACTCTCATTTTCTTATTCTCCTTGCGAATTTTGTTTCTGTTCAACCCGAGATATCGGCACGGCTCGAAGCCGAGCCCCTTTCGAATCTTTCGGAATCATCTCTAGTCCCTGATCACGGACGGGGCTAGTTCGAACTCGTGCGACGTGAGGCGGTAGCGGCGGACGGTGAATAGGCCGGCCAGCAGCGCTCCGGCGGAACACAGCAGCGCGTTGGGAACGCCGAACCGCGTGGCCAACGCGCCCCAGGCCGCGCTGCCGATTGCCATCCCTCCTTGTAAAACCAGGATGTATACCGACAAGGTGCGGGCGCGCAACGACGCTGGCGACATGGTCTGCGCGGCTACGTTGAGGCAGGCGAGGATTCCAATCCACGCCGTCCCGCTGGCGAACAATACCAGACTCAGCCAGTGGAAGGCTTGCACTCTTCCCGCGGCAAAAGTCATGGCGGCGAATAAAAGAATGTCGAAGACCACCAAGCCATCGACGGAAAGTCGCGTACGCAGCCTGGGCAAGATCGCCGCGCCGGCCAGCGCTCCCAGGCCGAACGAACCTAGCAGCAAGCCATAGCCGCTTGCGCCATAGGGGCGCGCGAGGATGGGAAGCAACGCCAGCAACGAGCTTGCGCCCAGGCTGAACGCTCCCGTGCGCACCAGCACGCAGCGGACTACCGGTGCGCTGCGGACGTAGCGCAACCCGGCCAGCATGGCGTCGCTTACCCGGCCGGTTTCCAACCGCTCAAAATGAGAGCGCTTCCAGCTGTATAAGAAGAAGATCACGCCAAAGAACGACGCCGCATTCAGCAGGAACGCCCAACCCGATCCGGCGGCGGCGATTACCAGCCCGCCCAGCGCCGGGCCGACCGCGCGGGCCACGTTGTAGCCTACCGAATTTAGCGCCACCGCCGCGGCGTGCTGTTTTGCGGAAACGACCTCCGGGGTGATGGCCTGCCACGCGGGATCGTTCATGACCGCGCCCAGGCCGAGCGCGAAGGTAAAGCCCAACAGCACCCAGGGCGTGATGAAATGGCGCAGGGTGAGAATGCCAAGCGCGCCGGAGGCCAGTACCATCCAGCCTTGCGTGATCAGCAGAAAGCGGCGGCGGTCCACGATATCGGCGAGGGCGCCCGCGGGGAGGATGACGAGAAATACCGGCAGCGTAGTCGCCGCCTGCACCAGGCTGACCATCAGCGGGGAGAGCGTGAGTTGGGTCATCATCCAGCCAGCGCCGACGTTTTGCATCCAGGTGCCGACGTAGGAAATTACCGATGCCAGCCACAGCGAGCGGAATAGCGGCTCGCTGAGTGGAGCCCATGGCGAGCTCCCCTGCTGGGCTTGTAGGCTTGCCGACGACGACGCTTTGATCGACTCCGTCATATTCAGTTGCCCGAAACTTCTCCGGCAGCAGATTGCGTTGCTCCGGCAAAAGGCCATTCGCGATTGCGTCCGGCACGGACCAGATAGATCGCCAACCCTAGGGCGAAAATCACCAGCGCATAACGAATCTCCTGCAGAAAATTCTGGCGCTTTACCAGGATGAACACGAACCCCGCGCTCGCCAGCAACGCGGGCAGCGGATAGAGCCACATGCGAAATGGGCGCGGCAGATCGGGACGGCGGATGCGCAACACAATCGAGCCGATAGCCTGCACCAGAAATTGCAGGAGGATGCGGATGACGACCAGCGCGGCAATCACATCGCGCAGAGAAAGAAAACAAAACGGGATGGCCACGCAGGCCAACGCGATCAGCGAAACATATGGGAAATGATGGCGGGGATGAACCCGGGCGAAAACGCGAAAATAATTGCCGTCGAGCGCGGCCGCATAGGGCACGCGGGAGTAGCCGAGCATCAGCGAGAAGACGGAAGCAAAGGCAGCCCACATGACCAAACCGGCCACCAGCCTGGCCGCCCAGGCTCCGTAAATTCTCTCCATGAAAATGGAAATCACATACAGGCCGCCGGTGGACTGCCCGGATTGCGCGATTTGCCGCCAAGGCAATACCCCCAGAATGCTGAGGTTCATCGCAAGGTATAGACACGCCACCAGCAAAATGGATAGCAGCATGGCCCGCGGAATGGTGCGCGTGGGATTTTTGACCTCATCGCCCAGATAGCAGATGTTGTAGTAGCCCCAATAATCATAGGAGGCGACCAGCATGGCCGCGCCCAGCCCGGTGAAGAACGCGTTGGATAAGTGAAACGCGCCGGGTGGGAAGTTGAACGCCAGGTCGCGATGGAAGTGGGTGAATCCAGAAATGATGATCCACGCCATGGTTCCGACCACGCCCGCCAGCAGCAACTTTGACATCCAACCAATACTGGTGATGCGGCGATAGAGCAGCAACACGGCCAGCAGCACCATGGCGATGGCTACCAAGGTTGCGCCGGAGATCATCCAGCGGACTTGAAGCGCGCCCAGCAACGGAATACGCGCCGACCAAGTGTGCGCGGCATATTGATATTCGAGCGACGGGAAGAAATATGAGGCATATCCCGCCAGGCCGATCGATCCTGAGGCAATTGACAGCGGCGCGCTGAAAGAGAGTTGCCAGATGAACAAGAACGAAATCAGTCGGCCCAGGCGATTGGGGCCGTAGATTTCGCGCAGGAAGCGGTAGGTGCCGCCGGAGCCGGGCATGGCGGAGCTCAATTCCGCGGTTACCAGGCCGTCGCAGGTTGCGAGCAGCGCTCCGGCGATCCAACCCAGCATGGCTTGCGGCCCACCCATCGCGCCGACGATCAGGGGAATAGTAATGAACGGCCCGACGCCGATCATGTCGATCATGTTCAGCGCGGTCGCGCCGCTCAGGCCGATTCCGCGGATGAGCTGGGGGGATGCGTCGTTGGTCGTTGGTCGTTGGTCGTTGGCGAAGGTCATGTCCGGATGGTCGCGAGCAAGGTTTGCACCGTTTGCTGAAAGAGTCTGACCCGACACCTCAGCGGCTGAAGCCTTGGTTCATTTTCGAGCCTTTATCGCAACGCTGAAGCGCTGCGCCGCCCAAAACCGGGTTTGCAGTAAACCGTTTTGCCGGCGACCGACGACGCCTTTCAATGCCCGGCGCTGAGTAAGTTCACATAGAGCCGAATCGCGCCCGGAACGCCCGCCGGCAACTGGCGGAAGAATGCGTATCCCGTGGAGATGTAGGTGCCTTTGCCGTATTGCGCGCGCAGCAACCCACCCTTCTGCGGGGGCTCGCCGGGATCGTTACAGGCCAGTAGAGGCGTGAAGTGGCCATCCCACTGATCCATGAAGTACAAGCCACGCTCCTGCACCCAGCCATCAAAGTCTCGTTGCGTGATCGGGTTGGGGTAGCGCAGCACGCTATCGTTGGGAGCCAGAATATCCACCGGCGCCTCCTCGACCGAGACCCGTTGCCGGCTCAGCTCCGCGGGATAAGGCGTAAAGTGGCCGTTATTGAAATCGCCGACGCCTGCGTTGTACTGCACCACCAGCGTGCCGCCGTTCGAAACGTAGTCGAGCAGCTTCTGGTTATTGGTGGCGACATCTTTCTGGGTGTCGTAGGCACGAATTCCCAGAACAATCGTGCCGAATTGGCTTAGATCGGTGCTGGCAATCTGGTTTGCTGGAATCTGGGCCACATCGATGCCAATTTGCTGGAGCACGGTAGGAATGTCGTCTCCCGCGCCCATGATGTAGCCGACTTTCAGGCCCTGCGGGACTTTGAGATCTACCATGCTCACGCGCTGCAACGCGGGCTGATAGTAGTAAAAGGAGCCGAGATCCTCGCGCGTGACCAGGGTGTAGCCTTCGCTGTATTCTTTTTCGCCCGCGGGTTCCTGGACCGTGAGGACCGCGCGAATCTGCGCGCGGTGCTCTTTGCGGCCCGATGGAATCACTTTGAACTGATAATCTTGCGTGTCGCCGCGGTTGGTCACTTCCACGGGAAGTTCGGCGGGCTCGACCTTCCATCCCCAGGGCGCTTCCAGGCGAAGTTTCCCCTTGGGCGCTCCGGTGATATTGCAGCTGACTTGCACTTTCACCGTGGTCGCCGAGGCGCTGTCCACCGGAATGGCCTGCTCGGCCGGCTCCAGCATGACGGAAAACGGCGGCGCCACGGCCAGCGTCCGGTCCCGCTCCGCGCCTTTATCGTCTACGAACGGCACGACGACGGGAGCCGAGATTTCCTCATCGACTACGGGCTGCTCGTCGGACTTCGCGGGACTTTCAAACGCGGACAGGTCGGCATGCGAGTGCTGAGAAATAAGATAGCCCACATGCGCATTCAGCGCATCTGGAGGGAAAGGCAGAGTCGCGTATTTTTCGTTATCGATGGTGTTGAGGCTTTGACGCTCCGGATCGGCGCGGTGCCAATAGGGGCGCGTGTACTCGGCCTTGGCGGGAACTTGCAGTTGAAAGTCGAAAGAAGATTGTTGGCCCGATGCAATCGTCGCCGCCTTCAGTTCATACCGCTCCGACCATCCGGCGTCTCCGTCGAAGATTACGTCTTGCGCGACCAGCGGATACTTCGAGCCGTTGTGCAGCGTCACTAGTACGGTGAACTTTTGTCCGGGCGAAACTACGGTGAGAGCATCTTTTTCGGCAGGGAGGGGCGACTTTGGACCACCGGCTGGGGCCACGACCACCCTGAACGACACGCCCATGGCCAGGTTGAACGCAGTTTCGGCCTGTTGCCGCTTTTCGTCGAGGATCCCCAGCAACGCTTCCTTCGCAGCCCGGCTGATGTCGCTCTTCTCCACGTCATCTTTCGCCGAGCGTAACTCGTCCAGCGCTACGTAGATGGGGCCGGCCGCCGCGCTCGGATCTTTTCCGCTTGCCGCCGCGGCCTCTTTCACACGATCCGCAATGTTCGCCAATTCCGGCCGCAGCCACGGAACTTTCTTCTCTTCCTCGCCCAGTCGCGCCGCCAACCCGGACAACGAAGTGTCTATGCCGTCGAAGAAATCTTTTTCATGCCCATCTTTGTCCGTGGTCGGCGGCAGCACCGAATCCACTAGACGATAGAACGAATAGCGCGGCCCCTGGGGTAGTGAAATCCCGCTCAATCCTTGCGACTGTTGGTGCCTGAGCCCTTCGATGGCGAACTGGACATAGGACTCGCCCAGCACGGGATCCACCTCGCCGGTGTTCAACTTGACGGTATAGTCTTTGTCGGCGCAGGTTTGCGCAAAGAACGAACACACGTTTCCGATGTAGAGCTTCTTGGCTTGCCAGGGCAGCAATCCTTCTTTTAACTGCTCGGGGAAGCGTTCGGGATCGGCGGCGGCGTGAAAAGCCTCTTGGGTGAGCTTTGCCGAGGCCTGGTGGTGTCCGTGCCCATCGCGCTCGGTGCCGGAAAAGCGCGCCACCAAAACGTCGGGGCGAAACTGGCGAATCACGCGCACGATATCGGCCAGGGCGAGGTCATGCCCTCCCCATTTCTGGAAAGTTTCGTCGGGACTTTTCGAATAGCCAAAGTCGGCGACGCGGGTGAAACGCTGATTGACAGCGTAGTAGCGATCCGCGGCCGTCACTTCCAGCGTGCGCAAGACGCCCAGCACATCGAACAGATTACTGCCAACCTTATTCTGACCGCCCTCGCCGCGATTCAAGGTTTGCAGGGTGACGCTCACGCCGTGGCCGCGCGATTCGAGAGTCAACATTCCGCCATCTTCGTCGTCGGGGTGGGCGTCAACTTGCAACAATCGCGCGGTAGTTTGCAGGCGGCGCAGAGTCTGCGTCAGCCCCGCCGCGCCGGTGTCCTGCGGCAGAGGATCCAGCGGGCTGGTGGTTTCCCCCGCTTGCTGCGCGAGCGCGGGCAGCAATAGCGCTGCCACACACAATGCCAAGGCGGCCTGCCGGAGATGACCGGTGAGCAAGGCACGGTTAGCAGAACGGGGACGACGGGTTGCGAGACGATGGATTTTTTCCGGCGCAAATGGCAAGGTTTTTCCCGATCTCGTGTTTTCCGAACCGATGGTTTCGACTAACGGATGGTCAGACGACTTAAATCCTACCCGATTTGCCGCTTTTGGGGGTTTGGCCAACGCGAAATACCCGCCGGCCACGGGCGGCGCCGTTTCAGTTATACTCGGGCAGTTCTCACGGGGCCATTTTTCTGCTGCGCGCTAATTTAGCCGGAGCACCCGAACATGAGCAGAAGTCGATTGCAGTATTTGACGGCAAACGATTGGGTTCTTATCAATGCTAAAGCCAAGAAACTGAGTTTCCGGCTTGGGGAAGTGATCATCAAAGAAGGGTCGGTGGGAGACACGCTTTATGTCATCCGCCGTGGGACGGCCGCGGTGGAGTTGGCCGGAACCAATTCCAGAACCGTGATTGCGCAGCTGGAGCCAGAAGACATCTGTGGCGATATGGCTTTCGTGGAGAAATCCACGGCGACGGCGTCCGTGATCGCGAAAGAGGATCGGGTGGAAGTGGACGCCATCCAGGCGGCGGATCTGGTCCGGCTGTTTGAAGCTTTTCCCGGACTGGCGTCCCGGTTCTACCACTCCATCGCCGTGGTTTTGGCTCATCGGCTGGCGGATACCTCCAAGAGACTGGCTGACGCGAAAACTTCCCGCAAATGACCTGGGCTCCCCGAATTTCCTGGTCTAGCAAGAAACTGTCAAACCTGGGGCAACACGCGGAAGGCGTGCAATCACTCGGGCTGAGGCGGCCCGAATCACTTTCACAGCAGCCGCGGGCATTTACGAGTGGTGCTCTTCCTCGCAGCACGAGGATCCGATGACTTTTGGCTGGACATACTGCGCTTTGGGGTCCACAAAATAGTTGTCGGCATAGCGGTCGTGATGCCGCACCCAGGCCATGCTGTGCGCCAAGCCTTCTTCGTCGCGGCCCTTCGGCGCAAGGTCGAGGAAGTTGTAGGCGCCGATCAGGATATCGAGGCCGCGGGCGTAGGTGGAATAGGTGTGAAAGAGGTTCCCGCCGCCGTCCTGGTAGAACACGCTGGCGCCCGGGGCTTCTTCGCTGGGAAAATCGCCTTGTTGGTAGTTGTATTCCACTTTGCCGTTCGCCTTTTCCTCTTTGGTGAACGACACGTGATAGTCATGGTTAAAGTCGCTGCCGAACGATGAAACCCAGCGGAAGCGCCAGCCCATGCGCTTTTTGAAGGCTTCGATCTCGGGCAGGGGTGCGCGCGAAACTACCGCCAAGGTGACATCGCGGTTGGCGAGATGGATGGTGCTGCCGTCGAAGTGATCGGCCAGCAAGGAGCAACTGGGGCAACCTGCCTCCCATCCCGGACCAAACATGAAGTGATAGACGATTAGCTGGCTGCGGCCGTCGAAGAGGCCGGCCAGGGTTTGTTTGCCGTTTGCAGTATCGAAGACGTATTGCTTTTCCAGTTTCTCCCAGGGAAGTTCGCGGCGTTGGCGGCTCAATTCGTCGCGCAGCTTGCTGAATTCTTTTTCTTTGCGGAGCAGTTCCATGCGCCGAGCGATCCATTCTTGCGGTGAAACGACCTCATGGGGTGTGGTTGGAGTTTTAGGCAGCGTAGCCATGGGAGCCTCCTTATGATTCTTAGTTGTGAAATCTTCTGCTTGATTCGTTCCTGATTTCGCCTTGCACGTTCCGCTCTGCCGCTAGCCT
Source organism: uncultured Acidobacteriaceae bacterium (assembly GCA_963776125.1). Lineage (GTDB taxonomy): Bacteria > Acidobacteriota > Terriglobia > Terriglobales > Acidobacteriaceae > PALSA-270. The sequence goes on from CAVZMC010000037.1 coordinate 20,907, forward strand.
TTCTTGCTTCGGCTATCCCTTTTTCTCCGGCGCAAAGATTTTCGCTCTCGCGAGGACCCCTCCGCCAGATCTTTAATCCGCAGCAGCTCGCCGGACCAAAGCTCCTGAAACGGGCCCACCCATCTTTCATAAATCAGTCGGATGGGCACAACGTTGAGTGAGTTTACTCGCTGTCTGCCGGCCTCGCGGGTGTGCACGAGCTGCGCCTGGCGCAGCACCTCCAGGTGCTTCATCACGCCGAAGCGGGTCATCCGCGGAAACTTCCCCACAATCTCGGTGGTGGTGCGAGGGCGGTCACGCAGGAAATCCAAAATCGCCCGCCGCGTCGGGTCCGACAGCGCCTTCCACACCAGGTCGAGTTCGTCCGCAATGGCGGCAGGGAATTCCGGCACGCCGCTACTCGCAATCCTTCTTGACCTGGGCGAGGGTGTGACTCCAGCCCTGGCCCACGCCTTTGCGGTGCTGCGGATCGATCATGCCGAGCGCGCGATGCCGCAGGGAGACCTTGCAGCCCCCGGACGCGGGTTCGACCTTGACCTCTACATGGTTCAATGCCGGATACGACATGAACATTGGGCCGCTTAATTCCAACAGGGCGGGCGCTTTGATCACCTGCACCAGGCCCCACAGGTGGCCAACCCCGTTGCCGCGGTCGCGGTACCAGCGGCCGCCCGGCTTGGGCTCGAGCCGCATCTGCAAGGATTGGCCGTCCGGGCGGGTGTTGCCTTCTCCCAGGCGGTGCAGGACGGCGGCGAACGTTTTTTCCGGCGTGGCCTTGATGTCGACGTGCTGTTCAATGTCCAGGATGAGATCGTCGAGGTTCATGAGGTCGTTGCTCCTTCATTAATGTGATCGTATAGTAACGTGAGTAATTACTCACGTCAAGCTTTTTCTTTTTCGCGCACCCGGCAGGTCCGGAAATTTCGAAAACCGGCGCCAGGCTGGTCGCCATCTAAACGGAGGGAATAACGACCTCTGAGCCTATAAGTGCATCTAAGTACGTATCATGCGCAATCCTTATTCTGTTCTCTTCTTAGCCGTGGTCGTTGTCTTTGCAAGCAGTTGCGCGCCCGAAGCATTCGCACAGAATGCGGGGGCTGGGGCGAATCCGCCGGCCGCCCAAGCGGACGACCCGGCTCCGACGCCGGTAACCAGCACCGTGGCGCCCCTATCCTCCAGCAACGGCCATCAAACCAAGCGCATTCTTGGCATCATCCCCAACTTCCGCTCCGTTTCGGTCGACGAAAAACTGCCGCCGCTGTCCGCCGGCAGCAAGTTCAAATTGATGCTGGAGGACAGCTTCGACTACTCGTCGTTTATTTATGTCGGCATTCTCGCCGGCGCCGGCCAAGAGCAGCATTCCTATCCGGAGTTCCACCAAGGCGCGGCCGGCTACGGCCGCTACTACTGGCATAGCTTCGCCGACACGCTGGGCGGCAACCTGATGACCGAGTCGATTGTCCCCACCGTTACCTGGGAGGACCCGCGCTACTACACCCTGGGGCGCGGAGGATTCCTGCGCCGTACCGGCTATTCCGTTTCGCGCTTGTTTGTGACCCGCACCGACGCCGGAGGCACTTCGTTCAACGTCGCCGAAATCGTGGGCAACGGCGCGGCGGCCGGAATCGCCAATCTCTACTACCCCAGCCAGGAGCGCACCTGGACCAAAACCGGGCAGCGCTGGGTCACTCAAGTCGGCCTAGACGGCGCCTCCAACTTGCTCAAGGAATATTGGCCGTACCTGAACTCCAAGCTCTTCCACGGGAAGTATTAGGAGCTAGGTCGAATGGTCGATGATTCATGGTCAAACTCATTTATTGCATCACCAAGAAGGCGGGCCTGACGGACGAAGAGTTCTTTCGCTATTGGGAAAACGTCCACGGGCCCATCGGCGCTCGCATTCCCGGGCTTCGCAGACTGGTGCAAAGCCACCGCGTGACCGTCCCTGGAGACAAATACCGGCCTGACTATGACGGCATGGCGGAACTCTGGTTTGATGACATGCCGGCCCTACGCGCGGCCCGTCAATCGCCCGAATGGAAAGCTTCCAGCGATGACGAAGCAAACTTTATCGACCGCAATAAAGTGGCTTACCTTGTCGCGGAGGAGCACGTCATCTCGGAATAGTCGGCGGGATTAATCTCTGGGGAGATCAGCCTGCTGGCGACGCGGCAGTGCGCGCTCAGTTGGGCTGGGTAGGTTTCGGAACGTTGGCTGCGGCTGCAGGCGTGTCAAGTGGCTGGATGCGCCGGGATTGGCGACGGCGGAGCGAGTCGCGGTGAGCAGGCTGGTGAGGGTTCCGCGTGGGATGCTTTTTAGCAATGGGTTGACCAGCCAGGCGATGATGGCAGGCACGCCGCGGCTTAGGCCGACCGATTCGAGCTGTACGTAGACGCCTCCATCTTCTTCTTCGAACCGCCAGTAGGTATTGAGGCGCCAGAGATAACCGTGCCCGTCATCTACGGGCAGTTCGCGCTGGCTGGGCTGGCCGGGGTTTTCGACCTCAGCGAGGCGGGTGGAAACGGCGCGGCTGACAACGCGGCTCGGGCTAAGGTGTTGGTAGTCGACGTCAAAATTGGCATTGATGGCGACCGTGACCAGGGATTTTTTGTAAAGCTGGAACGAGACTTTGAAATGGTCACCGTCGCGCTCCAAGAGCTTGGAATTGCGCACGTCGGGTTTGTAGATGTTCTGGTGATTGTTGTAGTCCTGGACAATGGCGAGGGTGCGGGCCAGTGACGCATCTGGGATAAAGAGCACGCCAATCCAATCGTGAATGAGGCCATGCGGAACTTCGATGGGATGGCCCTCTGCCATGGTGTTTACTTGCTCGACCCGAATTTGGCCATCACGAAGATGGGCGTAGGCTTCCCGGCGCCGCTCCTCGGGCAGGGCGTCGACAAAAAGGAATGGGCCGGTGCGGAGTTCTGATGCGATTCGCGTTTCGGTCGCCTGAATGTACTGGTCGAATGCGGCGGCGGTTTCGGGTTGCAGCTCCGCCGCGCTGACGGCCCGGTCGGGTAGGCAAAGGAACAAGGCGGAGAGAAGCAGAGCTTTGGCCGTGCTTGAGTTCGAGCGGTTCATCGTCAAAGCCGAGTGCTACGGTTAGTGCATTTAGACTACACTTTTGGGCGCTGAGGAGAACACGCCCTGCCTTTCCGAAGAACGGAGGGACAAGGGCGGGGCACTCCGAGGCTGTAACTCGCTTTTAACAAAGTTTTCATCGTACGTTCACTTTGTTTTTTACCTGGCCTCCTAGAATTTGGTCCTCAGTCCCAGGAGGACCGAAATGAATTTTGCAAAATCGTTGCCTGGCCGTGCTGCTGGCGGCATTCCTGCTTTCACTTTCGCTCACTGTACCCGCGAATGCCCAGGATGGCGACCGCGGCTCTCCCGTAAAGCACGTTCTCTTGATCAGTGTGGATGGATTGCATGCGCTCGATCTCTCGAACTATGTGGCGACGCATCCCCAGTCGACGCTCGCGCTGCTCAGCCAGCATGGCATTACCTATTCCAACGCGGCGACTTCTCAGCCTTCGGACTCGTTTCCTGGGTTGGCGTCCTTGGTGACGGGGGGATCGCCAATTACGACCGGACTCTGGTACGACGACACCTACAACCGCGCCCTTTCACCTCCGTTGATGACGGATGGGCTGGGAAATCCAGGCGGGGCTTGCCCGGGAACGATTGGCACCAACGTAGCGTGGGACGAAGCGATTGATTTTGATTTGACCAAGCTGGATGGGGGCGGGGGAATCAACCCTAATTTCTTGACGCGCGACCCTAAGAACAATTGCACCATCGTCATGCCGCACCAGTATTTGCGGGTGAACACGATTTTTGAAGTGGTGAAATCGCATCACGGCCGCACGGCCTGGACCGACAAGCATCCTTCTTATGAATGGACAAATGGGCCGAGCGGGCGGGGCGTGGACGATTTCTATGGGCCGGAGATCAACTCGATTCCCGTGGCCTTGCCGCAGTTTGCGGGATGCAGTCCGGTGCCGGCTCCGGATACGACACCGGACGATGGGTGGACCACAGATCTACACAATATTCGATGCTACGACTCGCTGCATGTGCAGGCGGTGCTCAACCAGATCGATGGGTACACCCATGATCGCAGCCGGCGGGTGGGTGTGCCGATGTTGTTTGGCACGAACTTTCAGGCGGTCAGCGTGGGCGAGAAGTTGAAAGTTGCCGGCTACACGGATGTTTTGGGCACGCCGTCGGCGGGGCTGGCCGGCGAACTCGATTTCATCGATCAATCGCTCGGGGAATTCGTGGCCGAGCTGAAGAAGGAAGGAATTTACGAGGACACGCTGATTATCGTTGGCGCAAAGCACGGGCAGTCTCCGATTGACGTCAGCAAGCGAGTGGGAATCGGGGGCGGCGAGCCTACGGCGACGATTGGCGCGGCGGATGCGTTTGACATCTCCGACGATGGGTCGCTGATTTGGCTTACCGATTCGTCGTTGACGCCGAGTGTGGTGACGACGCTCAGCACGCCGGCCAATCAGGCGGCACTGGGGATTCAGGAAATCTTTGCGGGACAGTCGCTGATCAACAAATTCAACGATCCGAAAGTGGACCCGCGGACGCCGGATATTGTTTTGAAAGTGAACACGGGCGTGATCTTCACCGGCGGCTCGAAGATTGCCGAGCACGGAGGCCTGAATGAAGATGACGTTCACGTGGCTTTGCTGCTTTCGATTCCGTGGTTGGGACAGGAGACCATCAAAACCCCGGTGACGAACCAGCAAGTGGCGCCGACGATTATAAAGGCGCTGGGCTTCGATCCTAGGGAATTACAGGGAGTGCGGCAAGACCATATCCATGTTCTGCCGTCGGAGTTCACGTTCTAGGATGCTTACGGAACGGAGCACCAGCTTCGTTTGTGGAAAAAACGGCAAGCCCTGACTGGGCTTGCCGTTTCAGCTTGCGCAAGAATGTTGCTGGAGGGGCACGCGGTCGCCCCGTTGGCTGAATCGCTTTCCGGTTGCCCACAGCTTGCGCTGTGGCTGCATTCTTGCGTCACTTCGAGGCTGGGAAGATGTGTGGTCCAGAACCCCGGGACAACCGGTCTATACAAACGCGAGCTTGTTTTATATGCTCCCTTGCTATCGCGATTAAGTCAGGTGGCGTTCCGCGGTCGTAGAATGCTTTTTGCATTTCAACAGGGGAGCGATCCATGGGTTGGTATTTTGTTTTTTTCTTTATCTCAGGATTTTGCAGCATTCTTTACGAGATTGTCTGGCTGCGGCTATCCATGGCGCAGTTCGGAGTAACCAGCGCTCTCGTTTCCATTGTGCTCTCGATGTTCATGGCGGGCCTGGGATTGGGGTCTTGGGGGAGTGGGTATGCCATACGAAAGTACGGCGACCGGATTACGGCTCCCGCATTGCGGCTCTACGCTTTGGTGGAATTGTTGATTGGCATTGCGGCGCTGGTTGTGCCGCACGAGTTGCAGTGGGGCCGCCGCCTGTTGGAAAGCATTTCGATTTCATCGTCATGGAGTTACTACCTGGCTTCAGGAAGTTGGATTGCACTTACGCTGGTGCCGTGGTGCGCTTGCATGGGGGCGACCATTCCGGTGGCCATGCTGGCGATCAAGAGGAGCTTCCGCGGCGACTCTCGCCGGTCGTTTAGTTTTCTTTATTTGGCCAATGTTCTGGGAGCCGTTGCGGGTGCGGTGGTGCCGTTGTTCCTGATAGAGATTTATGGATTTCATGGGGCGTTGAGAGCGGGCGCGATGCTGAATGGGCTTTTGTTTCTATCCGCAATGGCGCTGTCGCTTGGGCAATCAGCTAGCGTGGAGAAGGCAGCGTCTGAAACGCCTGGTAGTGGTGCGATCGATCGGCCGGTGCGCAGCCGGAAACAACTGGTGCTGCTGTTTACCACCGGACTGACGAGCATGGGGGCGGAGGTGGTGTGGATCCGGCAGTTCACACCTTATCTTAGCACGGTGGTCTATGCGTTTGCCACGATTCTGGGCGTGTATCTGGCGTCGACTTTTGTGGGATCGCGAGTCTACCGGATTTGGAGCCGCAACCATAAAGAGGAAGGCACGCTGGTTTGGGGCATGCTTGGACTGGCTACTCTGCTGCCGCTGTTTGCCGCCAGCCCGCAATTTCAACCCAAGGCGTTTTATGTTTACTCCCTTCTGCGCCTGGTGGTCGGGATCGCGCCCTTTTCGGCCATTTTGGGGTTCGTGACGCCGATGCTGGTGGATCGCTGGTCGGGCGGCGATCCCGATTTGGCGGGCCGGGCTTATGCGGTCAATGTGGTGGGATGCATTCTTGGCCCGCTGGTGGCGGGATTCATCTTACTTCCCTTGATCAGCGAACGTTGGGCGCTGTTTGTATTCGCGCTGCCTTGGCTGGCGATAGCGCTGAATCCGCGATGGTCGGACTCTCCCGGTGCCGAGACGGGGAAGACTTGGCAGCGCGTTTTGTCTCTTGGGCTCACGGCCGTGGCTTTGGTGTTGATGTTTGTGGTGCAGGATTATGGAGATCAGTTCCCGCATCGTGAGGTGCGACGCGATAACACGGCGACCGTGGTGGCCACTGGGGAAGGCATGGAAAAGCATTTGTTGATCAATGGAATTGGGATCACGTATTTGACTCCCATGACGAAGGTGATGGCCCACCTGCCGCTGGCTTCGTTGGATCACGCGCCGCGCAACGCTTTGGTGATCTGTTTTGGCATGGGTACGACCTACCGTTCTCTGATGTCGTGGGGCATCCCGGTTACCGCGGTAGAGTTGGTGCCCAGCGTTCCCCAGTTGCTGTGGTACTACCATCCCGACGGGCCGGAGATCATGCGCTCGCCGATGTCTCACATCGTGGTGGATGACGGACGCCGCTTTCTGGAGCGGACTTCGGAGCAATTTGACGTAGTCACGATCGACCCACCGCCGCCGGTTGAGGCCGCGGGGACGAGCCTGCTGTACTCGAAAGAGTTCTATTCGACGATCAAGCGGCGCCTTGCGCCAGATGGAATCCTGGAGCAATGGCTGCCGAGGGGAGATGCGGTGGTGAAAGCGGCGGTGGCTCGCGCGTTGAAGGAATCTTTTCCCTACATCCGCGTTTTTCATTCTTTCGACGGCCGAGGGTTTCATTTCATGGCGAGCGAACAGCCGTTGGTTTCTAGGACCCCTCAGGAGTTGGCGGAGGGCTTGCCGGCCCACGCTGCGCAGGACTTTGTCGAGTGGGGGCCGGAAAGCAGTGCCGAAGGGCAGTTTAATCTGGTTCTCAGTCGCGAGCTGTCCTTGAACGAGATGATTGCGGGTGCGCCGCAGACTCCCGCCTTGCAGGACGACCGGCCGGAGAACGAATACTACGTTCTGCGTGAACGTCTTCCCGAGCGATGGTTGGCCGGGCTAGCCGTCGCGCATTAGGTCTGACCTGGAAGATTTGCACATTGGAAAGATGGCCCATGTGAAGCGCTCCATGAGTTTCAATTTGACCCGTTGGTAACATTAAAAGTGTCCACTTTGCGGGAAATGGGTATCCCGGTTGGGAAATTTCGCATCTAATGGGTGCATGAGGGAGACTACGGCGATTTTTGAGGAGAAATACCGAGTGGTTACGGTGGAGAGCCAGCGCTTGGTCATCCGCGGGATTGAGAGCGGAAAGGTGCTGACGATTGTCAACCCCGAGCCCGGAGTCCCTCTTACGGCAGCAGACTTTCCGCCCGGAAAGTTGATTGCTCTGACCGACCCTTCTGGAGCGCTTCCGAATTAGGAGTCTTTCAAGACTGCAACTGCTTGTCCCTTGCGGGACGCGTGTTGTTTGCTCCTGAGCTGCCCCGCACTTCCTGCTGGCTTCTCGCTCACTGCGCTGGGCGACGGCGGCGTGGTCCAAAAACTCCCGGTTTTCCATCAGGATGCGGTAACTAGGGTAACGTTTTCGGGGCCGGACGGGCGTGTTAGGCTCCGGCGAGGGCTAGGAAAATCGCCGGCTTCAGAGAAAAGGCTGTGCCGTGACAGGGCTGTCGGTCCGGCCGCGCTTTTCTCGTCTGCCGGGCAATCGCTAGCCTCTGGTTTGAACCGTACCATCGAAGATGCCACGCATCCCCATCCTTAGACTAAGGCGGGCGACCGAGGCGCTGGAGCCCCCGGTGCTGACCGGGTACGCGCCTGCGCTGGCGCTAGACGGCTTGCAGCCGGGAGTGGATAACCTGCGCTACGACGTGCACCTGAGCCGCGGATTCGTGGAGCAGACACGCGTGCACATTGCGCGCTTGATCGTGCGGCACGGCGACATGGAGGGTCTGCAAGCGGCGGAGTCGCTGGAGAAGGTGCCCATGAACCGGTTCATCGGGGGCCCGGGATCGAAAGGGCCAACGCGAGTCGAGCCGCTGGATTTGAAACCACTGCTGACGGAGTTGCACGTTGGAGCGCTGAATCAAGCCAAGGCCAGCGAAAATCTTTCCGTGGATGTGCTGGCGCGGGTGGCCGTCATCAAATTCCTGCGAGTGGAACTGGAAGCGCAGTTTGCCCAGACCCTGGAGCGCTGGCGCATGATGTTGCGGAACTTGGAAGGGTTCCGGCAGGAAAAAGGGCAGGAGTATCGGGGAAGAGTCGCGGCCTTTCAGGTGCAGAAGAAAATTATCCTGCGCAAGGCGGGGCGGGAGCTTTTTCATACGCTGCGGGAGATTGAGCGGGAGACGCTGGCGCGCACGCGGCGCTCTTTTTTCGGCACGCGCGGCGAAGACGAATACAAACTCTTCATGAATCCGCTGCTATTCACCGAAGACGGCCGCGATCATTATCTGAACGCCGAGCATTACGTCATGCTGGGCAACTTCGACCGCGACGTGGACCGCTTTGCCAACGTGCGCAGAATTGCATGCGATTTCTTGCAATCGCTGGATTTGGGCGCGGATGCGAAGGAGGAAGCCAAGGACGAGAGCAACCTCGACCGCTGGCTGAACGTGCCGGACAACGCGATGGAGCTGGTGGGCGATGGCAACGGGGACGATTCGACTTTGCAGAAGCGCTCGCAGAATGCTCGCCTGCAAATATGGGCGGACCTGCTGGAGCGGGAACAGCTCATGGATCACGTGGTGGCGTCCTATGAAGTGGTGCCGTTGCTGGCGGAATACTCGCCGCGCATCAATGCGCAACAGTTGAAGAATGCCCTGATTTCGCGCGAAGAGCGTGGACGGGTGGAAAAGTTGATCGAGGAGCACGGCAAGCTCTCTCCGCGGAGCTTGGACGTGGCGGTGGAGAAAGTGGCGAACTCGCACGGCGCGGATCGAACCAAGATGGCGGCGCGGTTTTTGTCCGACTTTCTGCGCTACCACCGTGATCTGCGCAGGCTGGAGGCGCTAAACGGAGTGGTGGACAGCGCCAACTTGATTGGCAACGAGAAGATGCGGGAACTCTCGGCGCTGAATAGCACGCTGTACGAGTTTCTGTTGCGCAACGAGCAAAGGCCGGCGGAAGAGAAGATTCTGCGGCACGTGATCGTGAAGGCCGATGTGCGCGATTCCTCGCGGCTGACTAAGTCGTTGTTGGAGCGGGGGCTGAATCCAGCGTCTTATTTCAGTTTGAATTTTTACGATCCGGTGAACAAGCTGCTGGCTAAGTATGGCGCGACGAAGGTATTTCTGGAGGGAGACGCGATCATTCTGGCGCTGCTCGAAAAACAGGGCGAGCCGGGACTGGCGGTGAGCCGGGCATGCGTGCTGGCGCGGGAGATCATGGAAATTGTGCACGGTTACAACCAGTTGCTGGAGCGCGCAGGCTTGCCGTCGTTGGAGTTGGGCATTGGCATTTCGTGCCAGGAGTCGGCGCCGATGTATCTGATGGACGGCGAGGACCGGATCATGATTTCCGACGCGCTCAACGAGAGCGACCGGCTGGCCTCCTGCAATAAGCGGATGCGGAAGAGCATGAAGGGCGGGGAAAACCCGTTTAACGTTTATGTATTTCAGACGCGGGGCGACGCCGAGGTGGCGGAAAGCCCGGACGATTTCATTATGAATTACAACTTCAATGGCATCCGCATGAACGAAACGGCATTCCAGCGGCTGGAGCAGGAGATTTTGCTCGAAGCCTGCAAGGTAGACTTGCCGCAGCTTTGGGGAAGCGAAGGCTTTCAGCTGAAGGCGGGGCTGGTGCCTGTGGGGAACGATATTTTTCGGAAAATTGTGGTGCGGTCAAGCCGCGTGCCGCAAGTGGATGCAGGGGATTTTTCGTTGCTGCGGTGGACAGAGCGGGTGTACTACGAAGTTTGCACGCACGCCGCGGTTTATGCGCCGGCGGAGGGGAAGGGCGCGGGGGCGTAGGGGCGCTCGTTGAACGGGTCGTGAGGACCTGTTAACGACAGTCAGTGGAACTCCGTCACGATATAATCTTGCCTAAGGTGGACCAGCGACAAGAGACGCCTCGGCTTATTGGCAGTAGGTTCACCGCTGCAATTGGCGTGGTCTTGACAGGCTACGTCGCCGGACTGACTCTCCGGTCGGCATTCTGGCAATCTCCACATCATTTTCATTGGCTTCTCCCGCTGGGCGCGCTATTGTCTGCACGGGCCACGTTGGCCGTCAACGTGACGTTCTACGCGTTGCTGCTCTTCCTGTGCGTCGTTTCCCCCCTGGTTCTCAAAGGCAAGGAACGCGTTCTTGTCGCAGGCTGGGCGTCGGCTGCAATTCTAGGTCCCATTCAGGGGATCGTGTCGGCATCGCTCGCTGCTGTTATTCAAGATGTTAAGGCGGTTAGCATGACGGCTGCGTTCTTCGCAGCCGTGGCAATCCTCCTGGAAGGCCCAGCAAGCGGCGATGCTCCGCCTGAAGGCACTATTCCGGAATAGCGGTTGCGCGGGAGCAAGCGTGGGAGTTTCAGTCGTCCCTCCGGGACTGCTTACCTTTTCGCAGTTTTCCCAGCGCTGAAGCGCTGGGCTATTATCGGTGGCCCCTCCGGGGCCGGAGTTTGCGGCACGGCTGAAGCGGTGCCCTGACACGAACCATTTTCCGGGAGCGCACTCTCCAGCAGCACCCGTTTGGGCACGTTAGATACAGAAATAGCGGGGTCGGCTTACTGGCCGGCGCGCAGGGAAGGGATTAGCAGGCTGCCGGCGGGTTTCTTGCGGTTGCGATCTGGTTTGTCGTGTTGATAGACCAGGTCGAGCGAGCCTTCGGCGCTGACTTTGGCATCCGCCAGAGTCGCAGCTAGGGCGCGGAAAGAGCGGCCGATGTCGTTGCCTTCCTGCAGGGCCACCGGCACCCCTTTATCGATGGCGGGCGCGGTGACTTGATAATTGTTGGGAAGCTTCCAGAGCAGACGGCAATCGGTGGCTTTTTCGACATCCTCGTCGGAGAAGCCAGGAATTTTCTTGTAGCGGTTGAGCACCAGGCGAACGCGGTCACGGCTGGCGCCTTCTTCCAGGAACGGGCGCATGCGTCCGGCGCTCCATAGCGAAACCACATCGGTCTGCGCGACCAGCAGCACGGCGTTCGAAAGTTCGCAGAGCAGGCGCGCAACTTTATCCACGCGGCCGGAGGAATCGACGACCACGTAACGAAAATGCGACACCAGGAGATCGAAGAGCGTCGCGAGTTCGGCGGCGGTAGGCTCCACGGTGAATCCCTGTTGCGCGGCAGCCAACAGTTGCAGGCCGCCTTTGCACGGGGTGAGCAAGCCTTGCAGCAAGGAAGAGTCGAGGCGATGCAAGTTCTGCAACGCGTCGAAGACGCCGAAAGCGGGGCGCAGGTTGAGATGAAGAGCGCAATGGCCCAAGGGAGCGAAGTCCACCAGCAGCACGTTGCCGTAGGCCTCCTGAAGGGCGATGGCGGTGTTCACGGCGACGGTGGTTGCGCCGGCGCCCCCTTTAGCGTTGGCCACGGTGAAGACGCGTGCGCGGCCTGTGGATGCCCGAGTTTTGCCGCGCGCGGCCGACAGCCGCATAAGGGCTTCCGCAATGGCTTCCGCGGTCGCATTGCGTTCGAGATATTCAGTCGCACCCGCGCGCATGCTGGCCACGATGGTGGCGGGATGGTTCATCTCGCCCATGGCGAAGAGGGCGATGTCCTGGGTGTAAGAGCGAATTAGTTCGATGGCGCTGAGCGCACGCTGCTCGGCTTGGGGATCAATATCGACGAGCACAACCTCGGCGTGGACATCCTGGATCTGGCGCAGGATGGCATCGCTGGGGCTGGCGGGGAACCCGAAATGACTGAACACAATCTGGCCCGCCTGGGTGTTCTCCAGGCGACTTTGGAGCAAGTTGAGCCGCTCTTTGTCTTCCGCCAGAAGGGCGACAGCTATGCCGGCCATGAGTCGATCCTCAATCGTTTTCCTTGTAACAGCATGATATGAATGGACAAAGCCAACGCCAAGTGACTTTAGTACTTCCACGCGTCTGGCGAGAAATGCGCGCAGACAAAGACCGCGTGAATCCAGCGATCACCGGCGAACGAACCCAATGCCGTGAAAAATCCATTCTATGCAAAACGGGCCGAAATGGGAAGGCACTGAACCCGTGAGAACCCGCGCCCGACAAGGGATTTGAGGGAGGGAGAAATCCACAAGCCAGGGCCCGTTAAGGCAACACCGCGCTGCGCGGATGAAACGCGTGCAAGGCCACTCCAGTGCTTTCTTCTTGCTCTGGCTCCTGTAAGGGGGAAACCGCGCCAAAGGCGGCTGAACCTTCGGTCCCCCGTTCGGGCAAGTGCTCATAGGCTTCCAGGCGCACCGCGATGCCGCGCGCCGTGCTTCCGGCCGAAGGCTCAACCCGGACCACGCGAGCGCGGCAGCGCACGCGCATGGTTTCAGCCAAGGTGATCTCCGCCGGCATGTACAAGGTTAGTTCGACGGCATCGCCCTGGGAGAGCGGGTACTCGGTGTAGAAGAGCGCGCCGCGCGCACTCAGGTCTTGCGTGAAACCGTAGCCTTCGTGATCGCTGCCTTTCAGGCGCACGGAAACCGGCAGCTGAAAACTGAAGCGTTGCGTGGGGCGGCGTTCAATGCGAACCGGGCCGGTGTGCATAGCTTCTCCAAGAACCGGCGTTTCACCCTCGCTGATTGCCACAGGGTGAACTGGCCAGAGGAACGTGTTGCCGCTAAGAGCTTCGGACGATTCCACTCTCGTCCACTTGCGCGGAGGCGCGGGGGCAAAATCGCAATCCATCCAGCGGTTGCTTCTATACTGGGGATGCGGCAAACCCAGACGCTCTCGCGCCCAACCCGAGCCTAACTGACCTGACTCTACCGCAGCTTGGAGCGGCTGGGAAGTTGACGAGTTGGTGACGGGAGAAATTAGTAGCTAGCCGCGCGCTTGAGCGAGCAAGGCAAGCATCGAGCGGTTGTGGAATCCCATCTATGGAAGATCGACGTGGCTGATTCGGGCGCTTCAGAAATCAATATCGAGCAGGCACCACCGGGCGCGGGGCCGAAGACCCGCGGGTTGCCGGTGACGCTGCGCGCGCTGGAGCATCGCAACTTCCAACTGTTTTTCAGCGGCCAACTCATTTCCCTGATTGGGACGTGGATGCAGAACATTGCCCAGGCCTGGTTGGTGTACCGGCTTACCGGGTCGTCTTTGCTGTTGGGAGCGGTGGGATTTGCGGGACAGTTTCCGGTGTTTCTGGTAGCGCCTTTAGGCGGGATTGTGGCCGACCGGCATAACCGGCATCGGGTGGTGATTGGGACGCAAACTGCATCCATGATTCTGGCGCTCATCCTGGCGGCGCTGACGCTGTTTGGGGTGGTGAGAGTTTGGGAGATCTTCGTCCTGGCGGCGTCGCTGGGAGTGGTGAACGCCTTCGATATTCCGGGCCGGCAATCTTTTATTGTGGATATGGTGGGGAAAGAACATCTGATGAACGCGATTGCGTTGAATTCGTCGATGTTCAACGCGGCGCGGATTATCGGGCCGGCCATTGCCGGGATTCTGGTGGCAAAAATCGGCGAAGGGTGGTGCTTTTTTGCCAACGGGATCAGTTATGTGGCCGTGATCGTTGGTCTGCTCCTGATGCGTGTGCCTAAGCCGAAGTATCTGGCGCAAAATGCATCTCCCTTCGAACATATCATCGAAGGATTCCAGTTTGTGCGGCATACCACGCCGATTCGGGCTTTGTTGCTTTTACTGGGGCTGGTGAGTCTGGTGGCGATGCCTTACACCGTTCTGATGCCGATCTTTGCCGACCGGGTGCTTCACGGCGGAGCGCGCGCGCTGGGAATGCTGATGGGCGCTACGGGCGTAGGAGCGCTTTTGGGCGCACTGACTTTGGCCTCGCGCAGTGGGGTGCGCGGACTGGGCCGGTGGGTGGCGCTTTCTTGCGGAGGCTTCGGGCTGAGCCTGTTGTTCTTCACCTTCTCGCGGGTGTTCTGGCTTTCGGTTGCGCTGCTGCTCCCGGTGGGGTTTTGCATGATGCTGCAGATGTCGTCGTCGAATACGCTAATCCAGGCGATGGTACCGGATCGCCTGCGTGGGCGAGTGATGGCGGTGTACTCGATGATGTTTATGGGTATGGCGCCGCTGGGTGCCTTATTCGGAGGAGCTTTGGCCGACCGGCTGGGCGCGCCGGTGACGGTGGCGATGGGAGCGGTCGCGGCCATGGGCGGCGCGATGTTGTTTGGATTGCATTTGCCGAAGATCAGAGTGGAAGCGCGGAGGTTGATTATTGCGCAGACTGCGGTGGGTGGAGAGCCAGCGCAGGAAGCTACCGCGCCGATGGTGGAAGATTAGGATCGGTGGCGCGCTGCGCCGGCGTGGGCTCAATTATTTCCAGCCGATGTCAATGCCATGAAAGGGCACGGGAGTAAAGGTTAGAACCAGCATCAGCAGGGCCAGGGCCGCCAGCCAGCGGCGCCCTCCGCCGATGCCGGGGAAATCCGGCGCCTGGCGTTGCCGCCAGCCAACGATGTTCATGGCGGCAATCAGCCCCGCCCAAAGCCGCCAGCCCGCGAAATGCCATCCCAGATAGACCATGAACAAAACGGTGATCCATGAAATCAAGCGATGGGCGCGTGGCCAGAGCGCGTAAACAATGTGTCCACCATCGAGTTGGCCGCTGGGCAGCAAGTTGAGCGCGGTGGCGAACATTCCCACCCACGCGGCCACCGCGATGGGATGAAATAAAACCCGGCTCAATGGCAACGCCGCAACCGAGTTCGGTGCGAGAGTGGCCAAAATGCTGTGCGTAATCCTGAAAATGAGAGGAAACCCTAACGCCAAATCGGGTTGGATGGTTGTGCTTGACGGCCTCGACAGCAGGAGAGCGGCGAATAGCGTGGCGAGCGCGACGATGAATCCGGCGATGGGTCCGGCGATTCCAATATCGAACAGCGCCTCGCGCGAACGGATGGGCGAGCGTATGCGGATGACGGCTCCCACTGTGCCAATCAGCGTGGGCGCGGGAATAAAGAAGGGAAGCGTGGCGAACACGCGATAGTGGCGGCAGTAGAGGTAGTGCCCCATCTCGTGCGCGAACAGAATGAACAACAAGGACGCGGAGAATGGCACTCCCAACAATAGCCGCGACGGATGCGCCAAAGCCCAGCCCACGGGAAAGAACGGCATGAACTCATCGCCCGCGACGAAATTGGGCCGGTTGTTTAGAAAGTTGGATTCCATGCGCGCGCCGACCACCAGCGTGGTGAAGATGGTGATGACGAACAGAAGAACGTGCAGCCAATAGCGCTGCTTGGGCGGGCGGACCAAGAATACTTCGACAGGGCGATAGAAGTCCGTGGTGGAGGAGACTGGAAGGCTTGGGTCAGACATCAGGAATTCCGGTCAACGCGAGATGGAATGACGGTTGGTGTGATCGAGAATCCTGTGCGGCAGCGCGTGGATTTCAAATTACAAAATTACCCGATTGCCCAATTACAAAATGCCTCGTGTCTCATTCGATGGATTGCAACTCCTTGCCGGGCTTGAAGCGCACGGCTTTGCCCGGCGGAATGGAAACCTCGGCGCCGGTGCGCGGGTTGCGCCCGATGCCGGTTTTGCGCGGGCGCACGTTGAACACGCCAAAGCCGCGCAGCTCAATGCGATCGCCTTTGCCGAGCGCGTTCTTCATGCTGTCGAAAACGGTTTCCACGGCCAGTTCGGCCTTGGTTTTGGTGATCCCGGTCTTGTTGACCACTTCGTTGATGATGTCGAGCTTGATCACAGGTCTCTCCGGGGCGGAATGTTAGGAATCCATCAAGTGATTGATGCTAAGGGAGATAAGGGAGATTGTCAACGGGCGGGCAGAACCAATCTGCAATTCGGTAACCGGGAGATTGGGGAATTTGAACCCGGCGGAATTCTAGCGGGCTGGAGTTGTCCAGCTTAAAGAACAAAACCTAACGCTTGCAATGGACGATGGGCTATCCTACGTAAACACACGGAGAGGTCGCTTGCAGTTCAAGATCGAAACCGAACGTGAAACCGATGGCCGCTGGATCGCCGAAATTCCGGAGATTCCCGGTGCGCTGGCTTACGGGAAAACGGAAGACGAGGCTAAGGCTAACGCGTACGCTTTGGCACTGAGGTCCATCGCGGACGACGTCGAGAAGTCACACGACGTGCCGAAATCTATCAGTATTGATTGCCTGTCGGCGTGAGCCAGTGGCCCAGCGCAAAGGCCCGTCGCGTTTTTCGGGCGCTGCAAAAGATTGGCTGGGTGGTTGTATCTCAGGCTGGCTCCCACGTAAAACTACGGCATCGTGACGCCAAATTCCCCGATTTCATTTGGGCGTTCCATGAGAACGAAGAGATTGGGCCTCGGATGTTGGCGAGAATTGCGAAGCATACCGGGTTGACGCCCGAGGATCTGTGAGCCCACGCCAGCAGCGCGTAACTCGGATCTGAGAAGGCGGGGACTATGATTGGCTTAACCAAAGACGAGATGAGGAGCACGCTAGCCGCCTACGAGGAATTGCGATGCGAAGGGGACAATCTTTCCTTTGGTGATCCTGGGGCGGGCCGCATTGCGGTCGACCTGAGAGTGAAAGAGCCGCACCAACTAGTCTACTTGGCGAGGCTTGTAGCGAATCTCGAGCGTGAGGCAACTCATTTTTCGCATGCTCACCTGTGGGTCACCACTTGGGGAGTCTGGAATTCGCAGGAGGAGGCGATTGGATTTAAGACGCTGGAACAGTTCCGGCGTAGTTATGGCGAAAATCGCTCGCTGGAGGTCGCTCCTGGTCACTCTTTCCGGCACAACGAGTTCGAGGAGTCGGTTTGTTGCTTGCTCCAGCCGATGATCGTGGGATGGGATGCTTACTATGTTCCGCGCTGGAACTGCGGCGATTTCGATTACTTTGTAGCCGTAAGCCATGATTCATTCGCGGATATTGTGGTCCGAACGGCAGAGGGGTACGCGAAGGCCATGCAAGTTCTGAAGACACACGAATGGATCAATGTGAGGTAATCCGAGATTGCCCTCGATTTTGAAGCTCAACCCTACTTCCGGCTGTTCTCGCCTTCCTTATACAAATATTTGATCGAGGGCTTGTAGATCATGAGGTTTGGGCCGGTGGTGCGGTTGAGCTTGATGCAGGCGCGGTCGTACCACTCGATGACGCCGTGAATTTCCTCGCCGTCGCGCAGCACCACGACCATGGGGGTCTTGGACTGCATCTGCTTCTGATAGTAGAAGTTTTCCGCGTTGGTCTGCTCAGGCGGGGCGTTCTTCTTGCCGCCGTCGCGGCCGTTACGATCACCCCGCTCGGGGCGCTCCGGGCGTTCACGGCGGTCATTCACCGAGACCGACTGCGGGCCGTGGTTGTGGTCGTTGCGGCTCAGGGACGGCCGGATCAACTTACGGTTGGCGTAGGTTTCCGGTTCAAGCGACCGCTCGGCTGGGACAGACTCGATTGCATCCTTCATTGTGTCACCCGTTCGACACGCAGGCCACAACACATTTGCTGCCAGTGATTGTGGGGCGAAAGGCGTGGAATTTCTCTTACCGTAGCACAGGAACGGGGCTATGACAATGCTCCATTCGTGCCAGTCAAGCGCGTTCGAGAGCGGTGGCGAAAGCATCGAGGGAGAGCGAGCGCAGCAGGTTTCGGCGCAGGCCGCGTTCGACTTCGGCCAGGCGGTCGGAGGCGAGCGAGATCCAGGCGAAGTCGGCGGATTCTGCGAGCTTCTTTAGCTCACCAAGAATATCCGTATTGCGCACCAGCTCGGGCGTGCCGGAGTTCAGGAAAGCCAAATCTTGCAGCAGGGAATAGAGCGTGCGCAGCAGGGCTTCGATTTTTTCGCGGCCCTCGGCGCCGGCGCGGTAGGTTTCGGTGATTTTGAACAGTTCACTGTGATCGGCGGCGCGCAGCGCGGAATGCAGGATCGCCAGCGCATGGCTGCGCGCAGCGACGTAGGCGGCTAGATCGAAATTGCGGGCCCGGCCTACAGCGCCCTCGGAAAGGCGGGCGACCAGCGCGATCTGCTGCGGCTTCCACTCGCGGCGATGTTTGGCCAGGTAACGTTCGATCTCCGCCGACGGCAACGCGGCCAGCGTCACAATCATGGAACGCGAGCGCAGAGTAGGGAGCAGTTCGCCGGGGTTTTCCGTGAGCAGAAAAATCGTAGCGAAATCGGGAGGCTCTTCCAAAACCTTCAGCAGGGAGTTGGCGGCTTCTTTCATGAAGGCGGAGCCGGTGAAAATGTAGATGCGCTCTTTGGCGTCGCCGGGGCGATAGTAAATGGTTTCGATGACGCGGCGAACCTGGTCAACCTTGATCATCATTTGCGGGGGATCGGGCGGGATGATGAGCACGTCAGGATGAGTCTGCACGAAGAGACGGGTTTCTTTTTTGTCGGTCTCGCGCATCGCCTCGCGGGCTTCCACGGCCTCAGCGAAGCGGGATTCGAGGTCTTCGGATTGGGCGATACGCAAGCAGTTGGAGCACTTGCCGCAGAAATCCGGCAGGCCGTGTGTGGTGAGCGGATTCAGGCAATTGATCGCTCTTGCCAACTGCAGGGCTAGCGTGTATTTGCCGGCGCCGGCGGGGCCCGCGAGGATTACGGCCTGCGGAAAGTGGCCGCGGGCCAGCATCTCGCGCAGGCGGTGCACGACGTTTTCGTTGCCGTGAAAGTCGGAGAAAGACATAGCAAATTTGGTGATTGGGCAATTTTGTAATTTGGTAATTGAAAACCCGCTGTCATGATTTTCCAAACTGCTCAATTACCCGATTACTCAATTACCCAATCCATCCTCATGCGCTCCTCGCGGGCAGCTTTAGTTTACGCGCGACGATCTCCATGATCTTCTTGTGCGTTTCGCCCGGCGTGCCGCGGGCGTCGATCACCGCGACGCGCTGCTTGTCGCGGGCAGCGATGGCGAGGTAGGTGTTGCGGACACGCTCGAAGAAAGCGCGGCTCTCCTGCTCAAAGCGGTTTTCGTCGCTTTCCGTGAGGCGATTCGTGCGCGTCTTGTTGCGGCGGCGGGCGCGCTCCACGCTGAGGGCGACGTCGGTGTCCATTAGAATTGTGAGTTCGGGTTTTAGATCGCCACACAAGATGCGATGCAGCGCGAGCACCGGCTCGCTGCTCAGCTTGCGTCCGCCGCCTTGATAAGCTTCGCTGGAATCGGTGAAGCGGTCGCAGAGTACGATGCGGCCTTCGGCGAGGGCGGGGCGAATGACCTCTTTAATATGCTGCGCGCGGGAGGCGAACATGAGCGCCAATTCCGCGAGTGGAGCCAGGTCCGAGGTGCTGGTGTCGAGCAACAACTGGCGTATTTTTTCGCCGGTTTGCGTGCCGCCGGGCTCGCGCGTTTCCGCGACCGCCAAGCCGAGGGAGCGCAGGGCGGCCGCGAGTTTTTCCAACTGCGTGCTTTTGCCGCAGCCATCCAGGCCTTCGAAGGTAATGAATTTGCCGCGATGGGGCACGTCCGACATCATAGAGCACGCGGGCGTTTGGTGTCATGGCAGGTCGCGTTCATCGGGCGATTGTCGATTGCGCGCCAGTTTGCTCTTGGCGTTTCTGGGCGGGCTTTCTCTGCGCTTTGAGACTTTGGGTTCAAGACCTCGCGAGAATCTTAAACGCGGAGATCGCGGAGAAATCCGTAGAGTTTCATCCGGCCGCTATGTACCGGCTCGAACGGTGCTGGTATATTCGGGACTCCGTGTGTGTTTTCTTTCGTGGGGAGGTTTGCATCGTGCTACGGTCTCGCTTCCGGTTCCTGGTCGCCATTGTTGCCTTGACAGGCGCGGTTTTCGCACAAACGAAGGCTCCCGTGGTGAAGATTTCGGTGGACGCGAGCGACGCGCCACGTAAGATTTTTCATGCCACGCTGGAGTTTCCTGCATCCGCGGGAACGCTTACTGTTTATTATCCGGAATGGATTCCCGGCGAGCACGGGCCCACCGGACCGATCAACGATTTGCTGGGACTGAAATTCCGCGGCAACGGACAAGAGCTTCCATGGCGGCGCGATTTGTTGGATGGCTGGACCTTTCACGTCGATGTTCCGGCGGGAGTCTCCATGGTCGAGGCGACGCTCGATTACGTCTCTCCGGTTTCCATGGATGAGGCTCTTTACACGGCTGGCGCATCCGCTACGGCGAAAATGGCGGTGGTCAGCTGGAACGATTTGCTGCTCTATCCTTCCGGCTTTAGCCTCGATGAACTGACGTATCAAGCCAGCTTGAAACTTCCGCCAGGATGGAAGTATGGCACCGCTTTGCCGATTGCTTCGCAGGTGGGCGCTGAAATTCAGTTTGAGTCCGCATCGCTGGGCACTTTGGTGGATTCCCCGGTGATTGCTGGGGAATACTTGCGGGTGGTGCCACTGGCGGAGAATCCGCATCAGGAAATGGATATTGCGGCGGATAGCGCTTCCGCGCTCGATGTTACGCAGGAGGTTCTGGATCCTTACAAGAACCTGACGGAGCAGGCGAAAAAGCTTTTCGGGGCGCAGCATTTTCGCGATTATCACTTTCTCTATAGCTTGAGCGATCATGTGGCGCACTTTGGGCTGGAGCATCATGAATCGGACGACAGCCGGGTAGGCGAACGTTATCTGGTGGACCCGGGGCTGCGCCTGGTGGAAGCCGGGCTGCTGCCACACGAGTATGTGCACTCGTGGAATGGGAAATACCGGCGGCCGGCGGACTTGACCACGCCTGACTACGAAAAGCCGCAGCAAACCGATTTGCTGTGGGTTTACGAAGGGCTGACTTCTTACTTGGGTGATGTGCTGAGCGGGCGCAGCGGGATTCGCACACCGGAGCAGTATCGCGACAACCTGGCGAAGATTGCCGCGGATATGGATCACCATCCAGGGCGCACCTGGCGCAACTTGCAGGATACGGCCGACGCTGCGCCGGAGCTTTATATGGCCTCGAAAGATTGGCTGTCTTGGCGGCGGGACACGGATTTCTATGACGAAGATGTTCTCAACTGGCTGTGGGTGGACACGATTATTCGCCAGCAAAGCCATGGTAAGAAATCGATAGACGACTTTTGTCATCTGTTTCATGGCGGGCCGGGCGGACAGCCCGAGATCAAGACCTACACATTCGACGATGTGGTGAACACGCTGAATCAAGTTGTGCCGTATGACTGGCGCGGCTTCTGGACGGAGCGGCTCACCACGCACGCGCCGCACGCGCCGTTGACGGGCATCGAGAACAGCGGATGGAAATTGGCGTATGACGGAACTGCCTCGGAGTTGATCACGGCCTGGGAAGGGGCGCACAAGCAAATCGATGCGGCGTATTCGATTGGGGTGACGGTCGGGTTTGACGGCCTGATCGAAGATACAGTGGAAGGTTTGCCGGCAGCCAAAGCCGGCATTGGGCCGGGCATGAAAGTGGTGGCAGTGAATGGTCGCGCGTTTACACCCGAGGTGTTCTTGACTGCGCTGCGCGAGACGGCCAATTCGGGGCCGCTGGAATTGCTGGTCGAGAATACGGATTACTTCAAGGCCTACAAGCTCGACTATCATGAAGGAGAGAGGTATCCGCATCTGGTGCGGGATGAAGCAAAAGCGGATATGCTGGGGGAGATTATCAACGCGCGGTAGCCGCATATTTCAATGCGCCCGTAGCTCAATTGGATAGAGCATCTGCCTTCGGAGCAGAGGGTTGGGGGTTCGAGTCCCTCCGGGCGCGCCAGTTAGCGGTGGTTGGGAATTTTGCAGAAACTCGTGGGAACGGCGCCCGGAATCGCCGCGCTGCTTGCGCCGCCTATTTGCCTGCGGTCTTGTTGAACGTTAGAGCGGGAGCACGCACGCTAAGTCGTTTTTTCATCTCCGCGCCCGGCAGGTGAGAACCAATGCGGGATGAGTTCCTCTCGCCTCGGCCTTTGCAAGAACATATAGGGAGGGCCACCTTACCTTGAAATGCAGGGAAGGGCCGCAGCGGGCGCTGAGAAAGACCAGCCCGGACCATTCGTGAATAATCAGATATTGCCTTGGGGGGTGGCCGAGATTGGAAGGCCTGGTCAATTACTGTCCGTTGCTCGATTACCTGGCCGAGCTTAACGCCCCGGGGGCGTTCCTGCTGGTGGATGTGGGCTGCTCGGGCGGGATTGACCGGCAGTGGCGGCGAATGCGGAGCAGGCTGCGGGCGATTGGGATCGACCCGGATGTGCGGGAGATCGAAAGGCTCAGGGCACGGGAAAAAAATCCTGCCGTCAGTTACGAAAATGCATTCGTAGGGCTGCCTCTCGATCATGGGTTCGCTCGGCAGAAACAGGGGCGTCCACTGCTGGAGCGCAACCCGTGGCCGCGACTGAGCACGGCGCGATATCTCGAGCTGGTCTACCCCAAGGAGGCGCATCCGGACGACGCGGAGAAGCGCTCGGCCAACCTGTGGCAGGCGGCGCAACTCGCCGATGCGGCACCGCTGGTTCTACCTCAATATTTGTCGGGTAAGGGGATCACGAGCCTCGATTTTCTGAAGATTGATGTGGACGGCGCCGACTTTGACATCCTCAATTCTTTCGATCAGGCGCTAGGAAAACTGCAGGTTCTCGGAGTGGGGATTGAAGTCCGGTTTTGGGGATCGGAGTGCGCGACGGATGGTACCTTCCACAACGTGGACCGGTTCATGAAGGCACGGGGCTTCGAACTGTTCAACCTGACGGTCCGGAGATATTCCACCAGCGCTCTTCCGAGCCGGTTTAGCGGGCGCGCTCCCGGGCCGACCGAATTCGGCCGGGTGCATCAGGGGGACGCGATGTATGCGCGCGATTTGGGGAGCGGCTTGTACGAAGAGTTTGGGAACGCGCTGCCGGCCGGGAAGTTGCTGAACCTGGCGGCGATTTTCGCGGTTTTTGATTTGCCCGATTGCGCGGCGGAGCTGCTACTGAAGTTCCGCAGTCAGCTTGCCGCAGCGTGCGACGTGGATCGGGCACTCGATGCGCTGGCCAGGCAGGCGGAGGGCGGAGCGGCGAGCTACGGGCGCAACGTGGAACGGTTTCGGCAACGGCCGCAAGCGTCTTTAGGCACGAAGAACCCATTGCTCCGGATGGGCCGCGCCTGGATGAGAAGCTACCGCAAGTGGCGAGGCAGGATGCAGCTGCTGCGGCTGGAGCGCGGGTAGGATCGCGCGCAATCAAAAGACGCGACGGTGGGCCAGCCCCCAACCTCAGTTAAACTGAGAGTCAATAAAGATCAAAAGCAAGGGTGGCCAGCTTTATAGAACCCGGCGCAGGCTCGTCATTCACTATGTTCCCGTGACCTGTCCCAACTCCAGTCATGCCGATCTCGTTGTTCTCTATGTTCTGGGCAATCATCTGCTCCATCAGCGTGGATTTGCTGTATCATTCCGTCCACGATCACCAGAAGTCCTTTGGCCTGTGCTACGGAAACGTGCTTTCCACTTTGGTCGGCGATTTCATCTTTCAGAGCGGTAAAGATGCGCTTTGCCTCGCAGGGCTCCCCGTCATGGATGGCATCGTTGGCTGCTTCAATCTTCGCGAGCAGGCTCCGTTCAATGCCGGCATTCAATGAGAGTGTCGGTATGATCAAACTCAAAATGTGCGCTGAGGTTCCGGCATCAACGCTGCTGTTTGCAGGTATTGAGACGTCGGTAACGCCGTCTCCGTTAAGGTCCAATTCAAGTATCGGCGTCCCCCCGGTCGGCGAAAGGGTGAAACTGCCCTTCGATGCGGTGCCGATCGGAACGTTTGTAAAACTCGTGGTCTGAGTAACGTTACCGCTCGAGTCCTCCTGGTTGAACTGGAGCGAAAAAATCCCGACCGCTGTGCCAGAAATTCCGACCTGGTAGGTCTGATTCAGCGCGAGGAGTCCTGTTTGGTTTTCCCCCAGACCGAAGAAGCTGCTGAAAGGTATTGCAGTGTGGATGCTACCGTCCTGCGCGAGGCCATCCACATTGCCGTTCACGTCCGCAATGGCAACGTTGATTGGGCTGTGCGAGCACCAGTCGATCATAGGGCCAGTTGAAAATGGTACCGTAGAAATGCCCGGCGGAAGCGGAGTGGTGGAATTGTTTCCTAGGATAGTGAGCACCAACGATTGAACTGCCGCGTTATTCGGTAATGCATCATGGGCGATGCCATCGGCATAAAACACCTGGATGTTGCTCCCGGGTGCTCCAGTGGCACTCAACAACGGAACCGTGCTGTCCCCATTCCCCGGTATGGAACACCAGACTCTTGGTTTTATCGCCGGATCCCCAACTAACTGGAGTCCATTTAATGTCGGAATGCCAGATCCAGCGATCTCGAATTGCGCAACCGTTAGCGGTGAACTGATTGAGCTGTGGAATGCGTTGGCTGCAGCAACCCAGGCCGCACTTCGCAGAAAGCCGAATCCTTGTGGCGGATCCAGATAGCTTTCATCGAGGCTTAGTTTGCCACTAGATTCGATAAACGGATCTCTAGGCATGAGCTGAAAGACGGACGGAAGTGTGCTTGCAAACTGGGCTAATGCTTGCGCATTTATAGGGAAAACTGTAATTCCCAATGAAGTATCGACCCTAGAATCATTGACCAGAGTCGCAAAGGCCTTTGGAGATCCCCCGTGCGGGGTTCCCATGTAAATGATCTTGTCCAAGCGGCTCTCGCCGTAGGTGGCAGCATAGGCTCGCGTGACGAGTCCGCCCATGCTATGCGCGAGGATGTCGACGGTGCTTTGCCCCGATTGAGGGATGACGGTTGTCTCAATGAAGGCGTTTAGCTTGCTTGCATTTGTGGCGTTGTCGAGGCGCCAATCGTATGGAAATACGAACAGGGTCTTGTCTAATTCGTAGCCATTGTCCTTCAACGACTGAATCAGTTTGCCGTAAAAATCCAATTCTCCAGTCGCCACCTTCAAACACGGCAAACTTCCATCGAAAACGGAGCCGGTTTGAATCGGGTAAACGCTGTTACCATTGGCATCAATATCCAAAGTTTGCAGGTAACTATCGTCGCCTGGGGCCAGCGTACAATTCACCCATAGGAGTACGTTTCCAAGATAGAGCGACGTGCCCATAACCCCGGGAATGACAATGGCAGGCGGCGCCAGCGGCGTTATCTTAAAGAACGTGAGTGGACTGGCTACTTGGGGGGCGGAACCGATACAAACGCTGCCTGTCCCAGATGAGCATTCATAGTAGGCACCAGGGATAGCATGCGTAGAGGGTATTAGAGACTGGATGGGCAGGAAAATGTTGTAGTTATTCACGCCGTCCCTGAATGAGATACCGGGATTGTCTACGAGCGCAGCCGGGTTGGAAGGAAGTATCAAGTTGTCACCGGTGTACACTCCTGGAGGCAGCAAGGTGATAGCCGACCCGTTCTGAGTGGCGTTCGACATCGACGTGACCAGAAATAGCCCGCCTCCCTTGGGGGTAGCAGTCACCGTCGCCGTACCATTTCCGAACGGCCCCGACCAGGAAAGGACGAACTGCTGGCCGAATGTGTTGGAAGGCAGAACCGCAAAGAGGCTGAGACCACATAGGAATCTGAGCAGCTTGAACATTTTCTCACCTCGATCTCCAAGAATAAGCGTAGGTACTCTGCGCCGATTCGGGAAGGATCAGGATTTTAGAAAGAAGCCCGCCTGCCGACAACCAAAGCTCTATGAGGCCGATTGATCCCAAGGCTTTGGGAGAGCCGAAGAGCTTTTACTCTCAAAAGCGCAGGCCAAATAAACGGGAATTTCCTTTTTGCTCCACAAAAAGTTCGCGCAAGTAGAGACCCAATCACGGTTCGTGTCAAGATGCAATGATTTGCACACTGATTCGCATCCCTCGGGTACATGATCCCGAACCAGCCCCCCACACGATCTCTAATCCTCCACTACTCCAGCGAACAAATCTGTCTCCTCGACAACCGGGCCGGGTTTCGCCGAAGCGGCCAGGTGATATCGCTCTTCATACATAAACTTGCGTAATCGCTCTTCCAGGCGAGCCCATAGCGGGGCTTGGCTGGTGTGCGCCTTGAAGGCGGCGATCTTGGTTTCCATGTGCTTGCCGATGTCGAGGGTGGCGGAGACAGGAGGGAGCACGACCGCCTGGCGGTCGGGCAGAGTGAAGTTGGCGGTCAGGTAGTAGAGCTTTTGCGGGCAATGCGGTTTTTGGCCGGCGAGCTGGTCGGGGAATCGGTTGTCGCGTCCCGACCAGTGGAAGGCCAGGTTGGCGAAAATCGATGCCATGGAGTGGTCGGTATGGGCGGTGACCCCGCCTTCGGGGCCGAAAGTGAGCATGACTTGCGGGCGGAACTCGCGGACCTGCAAAGTCACATCGCTGACTACGCGATAAAGATCCTGGCGATGCAGTTTGCCGTCGGGATAGTCGAGCACGATGCGGCGGGTGACCCCGAGAATGGCGCAGGAGGCGGCGAATTCCTTGCGGCGGATGGCGGCGAGTTCGTCGTCGGTCTTGGCGCCGCCGCGGTTGCTGGCGGCTTGGCCGGGAGTCAGGCAGAGAACGCAGGTTTCGACGCCGCGGTCGGCATACACGCGAAGCGCGCCGCCGAAGCCTCCGGCTTCGTCGTCGGGGTGGGCAGTGATAACCATCATGCGGAGCATGGAGTGATTGTAGCGTGGAGACGGTTATGTGGCGCCTGCCGTCGCGACGCCGAGACGAGACGCCGGCGCTACGGAGACAGAGTTTCGCTCGCGAGCGCCTCGACGTTTTCCTCCAGCATGAAGGCCAGTATTTCCTGCGGGACCGGCGCATTCCACACCGGGGCGAACGACTGGCGGTGTAGCGGCGACGGGCCGTGTTCGCGCAAGGCGGCGAGATGGCGTGGTGTGCTGTAGCCCTTGTTGGAAGCGAGTCCGTAGGCAGGGAAGACAGGATCCCATTCGCGGATCATACGGTCGCGCTCGACCTTGGCGATGATGGACGCGGCGGCGATCGAGGCGGAGAGCGCGTCGCCGTGGATGATGGGGTCTTGCGGCAACTCGCAGTGCAGGCGCATGGCGTCAACCAGAAGATGATCGGGGCGCGGCTGCAATTGCAGAACCGCATTTTGCATGGCGACGCGCGATGCTTGGTAGATGTTGATCTGGTCGATGCGGGCGGCATCGACGGCGGCGATGGCCCAAGCGATGGCGTGCTCGCGAATGCGTAGCGCCAGAATCTCACGACGGTCGGCAGGCAGCAGCTTGGAATCGCGCAGTCCGCGGATGCGGTACGCGGGATCAAGAATGACTGCGGCGGCGACCACCGGGCCGAACAGTGAGCCGCGGCCAACTTCGTCCACTCCCGCGACGAGTTGCGCGCCGCATCCCCAGGCTTTTTTCTCGTAGAGCAAGGTGCAGCGCAGGCGCTTCAGCAGGCGCAGCTTGGCTGCGGATGGCGACGGGCTTTTCTGCGCTGCGAGTTTTGCTTTCGCGGCCACTGCTCGGGGATACCGGCATCTTCGCCTAGAGCCGGGCTGTGGAGCAAGGATGAATTTAGAAATTTGTCATTTCGAGCGCAGCGAGAAATCTGCTTCATCGCGAGGGCCGGCGAACAGCGGATTCCTCGTCGCTGCGCTCCTCGGAATGACAACTTCAGCTGGGGAATGGCAACAATCTAGTTGTTACGCGTACTGGTTACCAAGGTAAATTGACCGCATTTCCGGCGGTTGGTATTTTCCCCACAAGGAGTGGTTCGCAATTGTGCCTGTGAAAGAAGCTACCAAGCAGCAAACGGCGCCGGAGGAAGCGAAATTAGTGTCCGAGCGCAATGACCGGCGCGTGCACGTAGCCTTGCCCGTGCGGATTACCTATTGGGATCAGGATCGGAAGCCGGGCCTGGAAATGGCCTGCACCTACGATATTTCGCCGCATGGGGCGAGGATCACCAGCCTGCGCTGTATCAAGGAGGCCGGAGAAATCATCGCCATCGAGCGCGGGCGCAACAAGTCATTCTGCCGCGTGGTATGGATTGGCGAGCCAAATTCGGAGCTGCGCGGGCAGGTCGGACTGCAATGCGTGGAATCCGAACGGGCGATGTTTGAAGGCGAAATGCGCGAGATGGAAGATCTATTTGAGCACATTCCGCGGGAAAACGGTTCGCGGCGCAGCGGGTTGAGCGACGGGAATCGCAGGAGCCTGGCACGCTACCGGGTGAATGGCGTTGCGGAATTGCTGCAGCCGGGTCGCAAGGGGAATCAGAAGGCCGGCATCAGGGATTTGTCGGAGATGGGGTGCTTGGTCACAACCAAGCAGGTGCTGCTTCCTGGAACCGACCTAAAACTGGTTTTGAATGTCGCCAACTATGCGCTGAGCGTGAAGGGGCAGGTCCGGCACGCGGCGCTCGATTTGGGAGTTGGGATTGAGTTCAACGAGATCCGCAAGGGCGATCGTGAGACGTTGAAGCACCTGCTGCGCAAGCTGGAAGAGCAGAAGCTGGAGGAAGTGTTCCAGCTGGAAGTCCAAAGGTAGGACTGGCAACCGCCGGTTCCCATGGTCCCAGAGATTCCATTACACAACATTAAGAAAACACTCGTGTGAGCGGGGGCCGGCGGGCTTTGCCGGCGAGGGCGCGCCAGCGCAATCGAGGGGGAGGGATCTCCTCGGGACTGCCGGTCAGGCGCCGGCACTACCCATCTCTACTCCGCTGTTGCAGCCAACGGCGCTTCCTGTTCGCGCTCCACGTCCTTTAGGCGGGCGGCCTTGCCGCGCAAGCCACGCAGATAATAAAGCTTGGCGCGGCGGACCTTGGAAGAGCGAACCACTTCCACGCGATCAATCACGCGCGCATTGAGCGGGAAGATGCGCTCGACGCCATGGCCAAAGCTCATTTTGCGGACGGTGAAGCTGGCGTGCGGGCCGTGAGTGTGCTTGATGACCACGCCTTCAAAGGCTTGCAGCCGCTCTTTGTCGCCTTCTTTAATTTTTACATGCACACGGATGGTGTCACCGGGGACAAACGCGGGAATATCGCTGCGTTTGGTTTTGGCGAGAAGTTTTTCGATGATCAGGTTCGACATGGGATTGTCCTTATTCCTTGATTCCTTGTGGTGGTAGTTCTCTGGCTAATTATTTCCGCCCGTGATCTGGGCCAGCAATTTCCTGTCTTCGTCGCTTAACGCCGTTTGCGCCAGCAAGTCCGGACGGTTTCGTAAAGTCTTTTGCAACGCGGCGCGGCGGCGCCAGCGGCGGATTTCTTCATGATCGCCGGACACCAGCACTTCCGGCACCGCCATGCCGCGAAACTCCGCCGGACGCGTGTAGTGCGGGTAGTCCAGCAGCCCGCCGGAGGCGCAGGTGGAATTCGGCAAACCCTCGGCCGCCCATTCGGGCTGCGTGCTGAACGACTCTTGCCGCGCCGACGCCTGGTTGCCCAGGGCGCCGGGAATCAGGCGGACGACCGCGTCCACAATCACCGCCGCGCCCAACTCGCCGCCGCTGATCACGTAGTCGCCGATGGAAAGTTCACGGTCGGCGAGATGCTCGCCTACGCGCTCGTCGACTCCTTCATAGCGGCCGCAGATCAGGACCATTTGTTCCTGGGCGGAGAGTTCTTCCGCCGCGCTCTGATCGAAGCGTTTTCCCTGTGCCGATAGCAGCACCACACTCTGCTTGACGGCGTCGCGTTTGTTTCGCGGCACGATTTCCAGCGCTTCCAAACATTCAAAGATCGGTTCCGGCTTCAGCACCATGCCTTCGCCGCCGCCGAAGGGGCGGTCATCCACGGTGCGGTGCCGGTCGTGCGCGAAAGCTCGCAAGTCGTGGACTTCAACTCTCGCCAGGCCAGACTCTCTGGCTTTACGAATGATGCCGAAGTCCAGCGGCCCGCGGAAAAAGTCGGGAAAAATCGTTAAGATGTCGACTCGCATCGCGGACCTGAAACTTCATTGTCGCTTTTTTCTTTGTTCCCGCTTTTCTTCTTCCGTGAGCGGAGCGTTTACTTCCAACAGGCCTTCCGGCAACAACATTCGAATCTGCTTGTGGCCGGAGTCAACACCTTGCAGGTAGGCCTGGGCGAAGGGAACTTCGAATTCTTTGCCTTTGGCTTTCACTACCAGCAGCGGCGCCTCGCCGGCACCGAAGCGTACATCTTCTACCTTGCCGATTTCGCGCTCGCCATCGAACAGCGTGCAGCCGATCAAGTCGCTTACGTACGTCCAGCCCGGCTCCAGTCGCGCTCGTTGTTCGACGGGAACCTGCAACTCCGCGCCGACTAACGTTTCCGCTTCCGAGATCGAATCCACGCCGGCGAATTTCAAAACCAGAAGCCGGTTGTGAGCCCAGAATCCTTCGATCTTCAGCTCTCGGCGCGCGCCGTCCTTGCCTAGCGCCGACAATTGCATGCGTTCGCGGAATCTATCTTCGACGCCGGTGTGCAACTCGACTGCGACTTCGCCGCGGCGGCCTTGTGTCTTTACGACCAGGGCCAGAGTGATGAATTCGCCGGCTATTCTAGAATCTCCAAATCGAAGCGCTTTTGCAGGCGAATACCGGCGGCATTCACCAGGCACCGCATGGCGCGAACGGTGCGGCCATGTTTGCCAATCACTTTGCCCATGTCGGCGGGCGCCACTTCCAGTTCGATGACGGTTTCGCCGTCTTCCTCGACTTGATAAACCAGCACCTCGTCGGGCGCGTCCACCAGCGCCTTCGCGATCTGTTCGACCAAGGCTCGAACATCCCCGGTTGGCTCGCTCATTGATGGCTCCAAGTCAATCGCAAGTGGAAGGCTTCGGCGGCTCGCACTACGACGCGACGGGAGCGGCGCTGGCCGGTGCCGGCTGGGACATGATCTTGGTGACCCGCTCCGAGAGCTTCGCGCCCTTGGACACCCAGTAGTTGATGCGCTCGCGCTTAAGCTCGATACTGACCGGCTTGCTCCGCGGATTGTAGGTTCCCACGACCTCCACTGGGAGACCGTTGCGCGCGCGCTCCTTTTCAATGACCACCACGCGGTATTGCGGCTGCTTGCGCGCACCCGTGCGCTTTAGACGAATCATTAACACAGAGCTTTGTTTCCTTTCCTAATCCTGCTGGTAGGGGTAAGACAAACCGTTATTTTCACAGAATTTAGCGGGGATGGCAAGGGCATTGATTAAGACCTCGCAAGGGCCAAATCTTGAATTGCATTCGCGTTTCTTGCAGTGAAGAAAGCTGCTGGGTACTTGCGACAGCCTATCGCGCCAAGAATATTGTCCCATCTATTTTGCGAAAACTGCGAAAATGAGTATGCTGGCAGATTGCGGCGAGCCCCCATGAACGGTGAATTGATTTCCAACCTGCGAATTTCTGGTTTGTTGGTATGGCTGGTTGCGGCATGTGCCGCTCCGTCGCTGGCTCAAACCGAGCCGGAGATCGCGCCCCCAGTGGCGTATTCCTCGGTGAGCCAGCTCAACACCATGCTCGGGGAAGTTGAGCAAGCCTCCCAGACCACGCAACTCGATTTGGCCAAGCTGCGCATCGAGCGCTGGAAAGCGGACGGAGGAAGCAAGCGGCAGGCCGAGGCGAACGTGGAATCCATTACGCGCAATTTGCAGAGCGCCCTGCCGGGGATGATCAGCGATTTGCGGACCTCGCCGGAAAGCCTGGCTTCGACGTTTAAGCTGTATCGCAATCTGGACGCGCTGTATGACGTGTTCGGTTCGGTGGTCGAGTCGGCGGGAGCGTTCGGATCGAGGGATGAATTTCAATCGCTGGACAATGACTTGGGCGCGCTGGAAAAGGCGCGCCGCGAATTTGCCGATCGCATGGAAAGCCTGGCCGGCGCCAAAGAAGCGGAACTGGCGCGTTTGCGGGCTCAAGTGAGGGCGAGCCAGCCTGTGGCAAGTTCGCAAGGAGCCAAGAAGATCATTGTGGATGACGATGAGCCGGTGAAGAAGCCGGTCAAAAAGAAGGTTGTTGCCAAGCCGGCTGCCAAGCCCGGCACGAGCCCGGCTACGACTACTTCGCCAGCAACCGCAACGCCAGCAACGAAAACACAGTAGGACGCCCAGCGTTGCTCCGCTAGGCGCGATTTTCCGTCCTTGTTCGTTCGTGTGTTATAACCCATTGAAATAAAAATACTTAGATCCTGGAACTGAATGGCCATGCCTGGGGTCTAAGATATCTAGGGATGCGGACCGGAAGAGTGGATTTCCGGGGGCAAAAGACACTTTTGGGTGAGGCTTGCGGCCCAAAAGACTCTATAATGGGGTGACGCCTCGATGATGGCGGGAGCAACCACCTTGGGAGATTTCGCAGGCGTAATCGGAGTTCGGACGCAGGAAGCGGCGGTGGTCGCCGAACTGAAAGCTGGGTCGGAAGAAGCTTACGCCCGGCTGATCGGCGAATTTCACCAGCCGGTTTACAGCCTGGTGTACCGAATTGTCACCGATGCGTCCGATGCGTCCGATACCACGCAGGAAGTGTTCCTAAAGGTGTTTCGCGGCATCAAGCACTTCCACGGCGAGTCGAGTTTGAAGACCTGGATCTATCGCATCGCGATCCATGAGGCTTCCAACCGGAGGCGGTGGTGGTTCCGTCACAAGGCGCGGGAAACCTCGATTGAGCCTTCGGGAGAAAGTTTTGCGGCCGATGCGGCGCTGGCGATCAAGGACACGCTGATGGATGAACGGGAGTCGCCGTTCGACAGCGCGGTTCACGAAGAAATCAAGATGAGAGTGGAAGAGGAGTTACGGAAGGTTCCCGAGCCGTATCGAACTACGCTGATTCTGCGTGACCTGGAAGATATGTCGTATGAAGAGATCGCGGAGATCACGAAAGTCTCGCTGGGAACGGTGAAGTCGCGGCTGACTCGGGGACGGGCGGCGCTGAAACAGCGGCTGACCGCTTACGTGCGCGAAGTGGGTCCGCAACTGGGGCTGGTAGCTCCAGCGGAAAGCCGCAAGGGAACCGAAACGCGCCCCAAAAAGGCGGCCGACAAGATTCCGTGCGAAGGAGTTTCGTCTCTCGGGGTAGAAGTTGAGGTGACGCGATGAATTGCGCCGAAGCCAAATCGTTGTTTTCTTCGTACCTGGACGGCGCGGTCACGGGGGCGCAGATGCGCGCGATCAGTGAGCATGTGCGAGCCTGCGCCGACTGCAGCCAGGAATATGTGGCGCTCCACCAAACCCAGCAGTTGTTGGCCCAGTTGGGGCGAAAGAAAGCGCCGGAGGATTTGGCGCTGAGGTTGCGCGTGGCCATCTCCCGCGAAGCCGCGCGGGCGCGGCGGCCGTTCCTGGCGGGCGCATTGACCCGGCTGGAAAATACCGTGAATGCCTTTATGGTTCCGGCCATGGCGGGGCTAACCACGACGATCGTGATTTTTGGATTGCTGATGGGATTCCTGGCGGCGCCGTTGATGCAGGCGGACAGCCCAGATGTCCCGCTGGGCCTGACCACCGAGCCGCAGCTGCAGCAGTCGGCGTTTGGGACAACCCTGGACGCCATCCATGGCGATTCGTTGGTCATTGAAGCCATCGTGGATGCGAATGGGCGGGTGCAGGACTACCGCATCTTGTCCAATCCCAAGGATTCTCAAGCGGTGCTGCCGGAATTGAAGAACATGCTTCTGTTCACGACGTTCCGTCCAGCGACCTCCATGGGCAGGCCGACGGCGGGTCGGGCGGTGCTGTCGTTCTCGAAGATTAGCGTGAGGGGATAGGGCGGGATGAGTCGTCGGTCGTCGGCTCTTTAGGTTTCACGCGAATTGCTGACGGCTGAGAGCTGACCGCTAATGGCTTTCTTTTGTTTGACCCTCCGCCGAGAACCCCTTAAACTGGCACGGTAAAGGCATACCCCGCCAAGCCGGAGGCATTCCCTGAATTTCCAGTTGCGATGCTTGCTCAGTGCGGCCCTGCTGGCGCTGCTCGCGCCGATTGGTTTGGCCCAGAGCACGCCCACGATGGCGCTCGACGACAACGAGACCCTGTTTTCCGTGCTGACCGCGATTAACGCCTGCGGATACGACGCGGGATTGGAAGTGTCCGACCCCTTGCGGACGCAAATCCGGAATGAAGTCAGCAGTGCCGTCCAAGCTTCGCAAGACAACCAGGACGCCGCGAAGGCCCTGTGCGATGTGTACACCGCGCTTCCGCCGGCGGATGCTTCGAAGACGCTCAGCCAGTATATTTCGCTGGCGCTTTACCTCAACGCGCCGCCGGAGTTTTCTCTCAAAGTCAAGGAAGCCGATATGCCGCCGGACAGCACCGCGCTGGTCCCCATCGTCCCGGTGCTGCGAAAATTCTACGAAAAAGAGGGACTGCATGCCATTTGGCAGAGCCATCAGGAAGCTTACGCGCTTCTGATGCAGCGCTACCATGAGGCCCTGTCCAAAATGCTGTTCGACACGTCCATCTATCTCAAGGTACCCGCTGAGGAGTTCTTGGGGCGAGGATTCCGAGTGTTCCTCGATCCCATGGGGGCGCCCGGGCAAACCAATGCCCGGAACTACGGGTCCGACTACTATGTGGTGATCTCTCCGGGACGAGGATCTGAACTCAAGATGGACCAGATCCGCCATACCTACCTACATTACCTGCTTGATCCGCTGGCGATGAAGTATCCCCTGGAGACGAAAAACCTTACGCCTTTGCTGGACGCGGTCAAAGCTTCTCCCATGGACGAAAGCTTCCACAGAGATCCGGGGCTGCTGGCCACGGAATGCTTGATACGGGCCATTGAAGCCCGCACCACGGGGACGAAGAACACGCCGGAGGCGCAACGCCAGCAATTGGTCGAAGAGTCGGAACGCCAAGGGTTTATTCTGACCGGTTATTTTTACGAGCAACTGGTGCAGTTCGAAAAGGGTCCAGTGGGTCTGCGCAATGCCTATCAGGATATGCTGGCCGGCATTGATGTGGGCAAGGAGCAGAAACGAGCGGCGCAAACGCACTTCGCCAAGAACGCGGACCCCGAGGTGGTGCATTTAGCGCATGCGCCGCAGGGCCAATTGCTGAAGACGGCCTCGCGGCGGCTTGCCGATGGCGACCCGGATGGAGCGAAGATGCTGGCGCAGCAGGCTCTGGATGAAAAGAGCGAAGATGCGGGACAGGCGTTGTTCATCCTGGCACAGGTTGCGGCGATGACCCGACACGGCGATGACGCGATGAATTACTTTCAGAAGGCGATCGAAGTGGCGCAGGAGCCCAGGGTGCTGGCGTGGTCGCATATCTACCTGGGAAGAATTTTCGATCTGCAGAAAGACCGGGAAGCGGCGCTAGCACAATACCGCGCGGCGCTCACCGCCGGGGCCGAGCTGCCGGAAGCCAAAGCGGCCGCCGAGCGCGGAATCCAGCAGCCCTATGAGGCGCACGCTCATCTCCAATGAGCGGAAGCAGAAATCCATCGGCCCCGCGTACGGGCCGCGAACGAAGGAGAGAGCATGAAGCGAGCAGGGATGATGGTCATAATGCTGGGGCCGGCGATTCTGGCGCTGGCGCTAGGGCCGGAGGCATGGGCTTCTCAGGCCGCACAGACGGGCACGACCCCATCCGCCGCTGCCCCGGCGACGCCGCCGGTGAAGCGACCGCCCCAGGCCAAGACTCAGCCCGAATTTGATGCCTACCAGGCAGCGATGGCCAACGTCAAAGATCCGTCCGCGACCGAAAAAGTAGCGGACGATTTCGCCGCCAAGTTTCCCGATAGCGAACTGCGAATCCTGCTGTATCGAGCCGCGATGCACGGCTACCAAGCCGCCAACAATGCGGACAAAATGCTGGATATGGGCCGCAAGGTCCTGGCCATTGATCCGGACGATCCGGAAGCGTTGATCGCGGTGGCGGAAGTGCTAGTGGAGCGCACGCGGGACAGCGATCTCGATAAGGCGCAGCGCTGGGACGAGGCCACAAAATTGGGACAACACGCACTGCAAACCATCGATACGGACCTGGCGATTCCGGCGAACACGCCGCAAGAGAAGGTGGACGATTACAAAGGTTACCTGCGCTCCAGCGTGTATTCCATTCTGGGCGCGGTGGAGTTCAACAAGGATAAGTTCAGCGACGCGGAGAATTATTTCCGCAAGTCGGTTGATGCCTACCCGGCTCAGCCCGATCCCGTGGTGGTGCTGCGCCTGGCGT
The DNA here is from genome assembly GCA_963776125.1 of uncultured Acidobacteriaceae bacterium. Classification (GTDB taxonomy): domain Bacteria; phylum Acidobacteriota; class Terriglobia; order Terriglobales; family Acidobacteriaceae; genus PALSA-270. Next base: position 57,266 of record CAVZMC010000037.1, read on the forward strand.
TGGCTCTGGACAAGCAGGGAAGATATGCGGATGCGTTGAAAGAGGCAGATCAGGCAGTCGACTTGAGCCAGGGCAATCAGGCGTTGGCGGACCCGGCGAAGCGGGAGCGGGATCGGCTGGTGCAACTGACGGGAGGCATTCCTGTGCCCGACGCTGCCCCGCCAGCCAGCACTACCCAGAATTCATCTGCACCGAAGAAATAACCGAGCAAGGAAGAGGAAACCATGAAGCGAGCAGGCCTATTTGTCATGATACTGGCAGTGACCATGGTGGCACGGGCACAGCAGCCGGCGCCGCCCGCCGCAACCCAACCGGCGCCGCAGCAGCCGAGTGGGGCGCAACCGGCTGCGCCGCAATCGACTGATCTGCAGCCGGCAACTCCGCCGGGAAAGAAACAACCCCAGCCGAAAACCCAAGCGGAACTGGATGCCTATAAGGCTGCCATGGCCCTGACCGATCCGGCCGCGATGGAAAAGGCGGCCAATGATTTCGTTGTCGCCTATCCGGACAGCGATCTGGCTCCCTTGCTTTACCGCACGGTCATGCGCAGCTACCAGGCCGGGAATAACAACGACAAGGTGCTGGAGATGGGGCAAAAAATGCTGGCATCGGACCCTGACGACCCCGAAGCCTTGGTGGATGTAGCGCAGGTGATGGCGTCCCGCACGCGCGATAGCGACATTGACAAGGACCAGCGCCTGGCCACGGCGATGAAAGATGCTCAGCACGCCTTGGAGACGGTGGACACCGATGTCCCGCTGGGCATGTCGCCAGCGCAGGAGGCGATTTTTAAAGGCCTCATGCGCTCCAATGCCTACGGCGTGATCGGGCTGCTGCATTATAAAGCGGAGAAGTTTGCCGAGGCCTCGGATGCTTTCCAGAAGTCGATCGATGCCTTTCCGCAAAACCCCGACCCGATCATCGTACTGCGGCTTGCGTTTGCGCTCGACAAACAAGGGAAATATGCGGATGCGCTGAAAGCGGCGAAACAGGCGGTAGAGTTGACGCAGGACGGCACGAATGCCGGAATGCTGGCGCGCCAGGAGCAAAACAAGTTGACGAAGTTGGCGGGCGGAGGCACTCCGGCTCCGGTGGCACCGAAAAACTAACGGACAAACCATCCCCGGCCAACACAGCGGCCCTAAGGTTGCACGGGATTCTCCGCCTGCTCGGGAGTGTCCCGCCACGCCGCGTGCCGGTTACCTTACTATGACACAACGGGACATTCGGGGGCTGCAGGCGGCGCTGGGCCATTCTTTCCGCTCGCCGGAGCTGCTGGAACAGGCGCTGACCCACACCTCGCAGGCCCGGGAGCGGGAGGCCATGAACCCGGTTGAGGCCAGCCGGGTTGGGGACAACGAACAGCTCGAATTCCTGGGTGATGCGGTACTTGGAATCATCTCGAGCGAACAGCTTTTTCATCGCTTCCCGCACTTTCGCGAGGGGGAACTCTCCAAGTTGCGGGCTCACTTGGTCAGCGAAAAGCATCTCATCAAAGTGGCGGAAAAGCTGGAACTGGGCGAGTACCTGCGCCTGGGGCGGGGCGAGGAAAAGAGCGGCGGGCGCCATAAGACTGCTCTGCTGGTGGATGCGCTGGAAGCCGTGCTGGCGGCGCTCTATCTCGACGGGGGGCTGGAGGCGGCACGGCGCGTGGTGTTGCGGTCAATCCTGGACCCGGAGCTGGAGCGCCTGGCCGGCAGCGGCAGCGCGTTGCCGCTGACTGACTACAAGTCGACTTTGCAGGAGAAACTGCAAGCGGCGGGAAGGCCACAGCCGGTCTATGTGATGGTGGAGTCGCACGGCCCCGAGCATCGGAAGACTTTTACCGTGGAGGCCCGGCTGCGTGCGCAGGACGCTCAGGGCGGGGCTGAGTTCGTGGGCCGGGCCGAAGGTTCGACAAAAAAGACCGCGGAACAGGATGCGGCGCGGCAGGTGCTGGAATATTTGGCGGGGCTCCCGGTCTCCGCAGACGCCGCAGGACCGGGGAGGCGGCTGGCGCGAGCAAAATCTTGACGGTCCAACCCGAATGGAAGTGATGCAGAAAGAGAAACAACCGTCGACCGATCCCATAGCCGCCCTGCAGTCGCTGCTGTCGGCGGTTGTGATTGCGGTTTTCATCATCACTTTTGTGGTGCAGGCTTTTCAGATTCCCTCCGAATCCATGGAAAACACCTTGCTGATTGGCGATTATTTGTTGGTGGACAAGCTGCGCTACGGCGGAGGAGAGTTGTGGGACCATGCCATGCCTTACCAGCCGGTGCGCCGAGGGGACATCATCGTGTTCAAGTATCCGGTGGATCCCAGGCAGTATTTTGTGAAGCGTGTGATTGCGCTTCCGGGGGACCATGTCCGCTTGATGAAGCGACGAGTGTACGTGAATGGCGTACCTCGCAGCGAGCCGTACGTCCGGTATACCGGAGTGGGGCCGGATCTTTTCCGGGACGACTTCCCGCAGCTCGACGAGCCAGTTCCGGATGTGGACGGGAATTGGTGGCTGGAAATGAGTAAGCTGGTGGAGGACGGCCAGCTCATCGTTCCCGAGGGCAGCTACTTCGTGATGGGCGACAACCGGGACGATAGCCGGGACAGCCGCTATTGGGGTTTTGTGCCGCGGGAAAACATCGTGGGACGTCCGTTGCTTATCTATTGGTCGATGCGCGAGGCCAGCCCGGACCTGCAGGCGTCCTCCAGCGCGGGTGATAAACTCATTCACTTCGCGTATTCCGTCAGGCATTTGTGGCAGATCACGCGCTGGGACCGTACGTTTCGATTAGTCAATTGAGGGCGGAAACTCGCCGGTAAAGAGGATGAATCGCCAGTGGCCAAGAACAACAAAGGAAACAACAAAGAGGTCCCGAAGAAAGAAGAGCCGCCCCATGAGACTCCGGTGGAGTTTCTGGCTTCCTTGGCCGTGGTGTTGGTCACGGGGCTGTTCATCATTACGTTCATCATGCAGGCTTTTGCCATTCCTTCCAGTTCCATGGAGGACACGCTGCTGATTGGCGATCACGTGTTTGTGAACCGGGTGCAGTTCGCGCCGCGCACAGCCTGGCTGGGGCCGCTCTTGCCTTATCGCGAGATCCGGCACGGGGACATCGTGGTGTTTCTTTCTCCCGCGGAACCGGGGTTGTACGTGGTTAAGCGGATTATCGGGCTGCCGGGCGACCGCATCCACTTGCGGGATGGAGCGGTATATCGCAACGGATTGAAGCTGGTCGAGCCGTACGTGCAGCACACGGTCGGAGATTACAACGCGTATCGCGACAATTTTCCGGCGGTGCCGCCAGACTTGAATCCCAATGTGACCCCGGAGTGGTCGGTGGAACTGGCCCAGCATATCCAGGGCGACGACCTGGTGGTTCCTCCCAATAGCTATGTGGGCATGGGCGACAATCGCGACGTGAGCCTGGACAGCCGCTATTGGGGATTCATCCCGCGGGAAAACGTGATTGGCCGGCCCATGCTGATTTATTGGTCGTTCGAAACTCCCGCCGGGCAGTATCTGGAAACCGGAATCGGCGATCGGATTGGCATCGTGGTGCACAAGGTCATCCATTTCTTTGACCAGACTCGCTGGAACCGAACGCTGAAGGTGGTGCGGTGAGTTTTCTTCGCTCCAAAGCCGGGAGGGCCGCCGCCGGCGTAGTTGTGATTCTGGCGCTGTTTCTGATACGACCGGGGGCGGACCGTTTGCGCGGCCGCATTACGCGTTCCATCAGCCTGGCCATTGGACGGCCTGTGGATATCGCCAAGGTAAGCCTGCGCTTGTTACCCCGTCCGGGATTTGATTTGCAGGATTTCGTGGTTTATGAGGATCCAGCGTTCGGGGCGGAGCCGATGCTGCGTGCCAGCGAAGTCACGGCTGCCTTGCGATTGACTTCGCTATTGCGCGGGCGGTTAGAAATCTCCCGTCTTGTGCTGACCGAGCCCAGCCTGAATCTGGTGCAAGATGGCACGGGCCATTGGAACCTGGAAAATCTTCTGGTGCGGGCGAACTTGACGCCGGTTGCGCCCACCGGCAAGAGCAAGCGTGAGGCGCGCCCCGGTTTCCCCTACATTGAGGCGGACCAAGGGCGGATCAATTTCAAGCTGGGCCAGGAAAAGATGCCTTATGCGCTGACCGAAGCCGACTTCAGCATTTGGCAGGATTCGGAAAACGCCTGGGGAATGCGGCTGAAAGCGCGACCCATGCGGACTGACTTCGATCTCTCCGACACCGGCACGGTGCGGGTGAGCGGATCCTGGCAGCGGGCCGCCGCGCTGCGCGATACGCCGGTGCAATTCAGCCTGCAGTGGGAGCGCGCCCAACTGGGACAGGTCACGAAACTCGCCTACGGCCGAGACTTAGGATGGCGCGGGACGATTGCCGCCTCGGTGGCGCTTAGCGGAACGCCCGCCGACCTGACGATTGCCACCAGCGATTCGGTGGACGACTTCCGGCGCTACGACCTGGCCGATGGCGACAGCCTGCGGCTGGCCGCGCAATGCAACGCCCACTACCGTTCGGTGGATCGCGCGCTGCCGGCTCTGTCTTGTCAGGCGCCGGTGAGTGGCGGTTTCTTTCGCTTGGACGGGAGTGTTGGCGGCGCGTCCGGTTCCCGCACTTACGATCTGACTCTGCTGGCGCAGGACATTCCCATGCAAGCCCTGGTTGCGCTGGCAATGCATGCAAAGAAGGACATTCCCGAGGATCTGGTGGCAACCGGCACGTTGGACGCGGCGTTCAAGTTTGCGCGCAGAAGCCAGGGGTCCCAGTTTCTGACGGCCTGGACGGGCGGCGGCCAAACCCGGGATTTTGCCATTGGGTCCGCGCTGGCTAAGACTGAACTGCCGTTGGATCGGATTCCGTTCTCGGTTTCGTCGGGCGCTCCTTTGCCGCGGGATGCGGGCGGCCCGCATTCGAGGCCGCAGCCAGCGCCGGCGCAGTTCGCCGAGGTTGCTCACGTGGAAATCGGTCCGTTTAATCTGGCGCTGGGCCGGCCCACGCCTGCCGCCGTGCGCATATGGCTGTCGCGGACGGATTACAGTTTGCAGATTGTGGGAGACGCGCAAATCAGAAAGCTTCTGCAAGTCGCGCGGGCGGTGGGGCTGCCGGCCTTGCAGCCGCCCGCGGATGGAACGGCGAAAGTCGATTTGCAGATCGCGGGCGCGTGGTCGGCCTTCACGGCGGCAAAAGCTGCCGGAACCGCCCAATTGCAATCGGTCCGCGCGGAAGTGCGTGGTTTGAACGAACCGCTGGAGATTGCTTCGGCCAACCTGTTGCTGGAACCAGACCTAGTCGAAGTGAAGAACTTGGCGGCTTCCGTCGCGGGAAGCACATGGCGCGGATCGCTGGAATTGCCGCGAGGCTGCGCCGCGCTGGGAACATGCTCCATACGCTTCGATCTGCAAGCTGACACCGTCGCAACCGACAGTCTAAGCGAGCTGCTGAACCCACACCCGCGGAACCGGCCCTGGTATCGCTTTCTGTCGGCGCCGGAATCGCGAAGTCCGTATCTGCTCACGCTGCGGGCCAGCGGCCGGATCAGCGCCAATCGGGTGGCGATACACAAGCTGATGGCGTCGCGCGTCTCGGCGAATGTCGATTTGGAGAACGGCGTGGTCCGGCTTTCCGGCCTGCGGGGGGAAACTCTGGGCGGAAAGCATGTGGGAGACTGGAAGGCGGATTTCACCGGCAAGGCGCCCCAGTACAGTGGCAGCGGTTCGCTGCAACGAATCGCTTTGGGACAGCTTGCGCAAGTGATGCAGGACGGCTGGATTACGGGCACGGGGAATGCGACGTATCAGGCGTCGGCCTTCGGCTCGACCGGGGCTGAGCTGATTTCGTCCGCCAAAGCGAGCGTACAGGTGGAGACGTTCTCTGGCACGTTGCCGCACATTGTGTTGCCCGGAGGGGTGGCGCCGCTGCGCATGCGTCGCTTCACGGGACGGTTGCAACTCGGCGACCGCAAGTTCGAGATTCAGGACGGCCAACTGGATACTTCGGAAGGCGTTTATGAAGTGAGCGGCACGGCGTCACTGACGCGAACGCTTGACTTGAACCTCATGCGGGCGGGAGCGCACGGCTTCAACATCAGTGGTCCGCTGACTGAGCCGCGGGTGGCGGAAGCCAGCGCCCAGCAAACTCGAGCCGCTCTGAAGCCATGAAGGCCTGGGCGATTCCGTTGCTCGTTGCTGTGGTCTATTGCACCTGTTCTGCCGCGGCCGCGCCCGCCGGCGCCGACCCGGTTGCCAGCATGGAGCGCAAACTTCGGCGCATCCAGAGCAATAGCACTTCCAGCCATCCGCAGCCTGTCTCCACCGAATTCACCGAGGATGAAATCAACGACTACTTCGCCGCGAAGAAAGTCAACCTGCCTGCGGGAGTTCAGTCCATTCTTTTCCAGGGTGAGCTGGGAGTGGTAACGGCGACCACGCGCGTGGATTTCGAACGGGTAAAATCCGGGCATAGCTCGTTCAATCCGCTGCTCGAGATATTTAGCGGCGTCCACGATGTTGTGGTGGTGGCGCACGCGCGTGGCGCGGGCGGCGTGGGCTACGTGGAAATTGACTCGGTATCGTTGGACGGAGTGGAAATACCGAAATTTGTGTTGCAGTTGTTTGTCGAGAAATATGTACAGCCCCGCTATCCAGGCCTGGGACTGGATTCGAAATTCAGCCTGCCGGACCGCATTGACAGCGCGACGGTGGGAGCTCATGAATTGACGGTCATGCAGAAGTAACGGGCCGTTCGCCATTTCTCATTCTGCTTGCAGCGGGCGGCCTCGCTGTCTCGGTATGCTATGGTTTATCGTCCGGAAACCTATCCGCGAGACACTCATGCCGCGATATGAATACCGTCCGCTCGCCCCGACTCCCGCAGCGGCGAAGGCGTTTGGGGAGTGGCTTGAAGCGCTGGATCGTGAGTTCATGAACCGCGATCCGGAGCATCGCAGCGGCGTGGTGCGGGAAGCGCTGCACCAGCTTTATTTGGGGCGCCCCTATGCGGAGCCAAATCTCCGCGCACCGCTGGCGCAGCAATCGTTGGTGCACTCGTTCGATCCGCGCAACGCCACGCTGGAACCCGAATATTACGGCGATGTGGATGCCGCCCGATACACGGAGCGCAAGCCGCTCATCTGGTTTTGGATGATGTACGACCGTTCACCTGTGGGCCTGAATCACTGGCTGGGATTTCGCATGCGGGCCATGCTGGCCCGCCATGTGTTCAAGCACCTCGGCAAGAATGTCAAGATTTTTCACGGCGTGGAATTTTCCTTCGGCTACAACCTGACGGTGGAAGACAATTGCACCATTCATAAATACGTGCTGCTCGATGACCGGGGCGAAATCATTATTCACGAGGGCTCCTCGCTCTCCGACTATGCCAATATCTATTCGCACGCGCACGATTTGAATGACGGCATGATCGTGAGCAACCACAAGACGGAAATCGGGCCCCAGGCGCGGATCACCTACCACGCTACGGTGCTGAGCGGCGTAAAGGTGGGGGAGCACGGCATGGTCGGTTCGATGGGCGTGGCTGCGAAGGATGTGGAACCGTTTCATGTGGTCGCGGGGATTCCCGCCAAGCCGGTTAAAGTGAAGCCCATCGCGCCGGAGGAGCTGCAAAGCAAATTCGAGAAGCGGTAGGGCGGCGGCGGTCCTCGGCGGTATTTGCTCGGGATCTTCGCGCGGCCCGGAGGCCCCGCCCAATCGGGGTTCCGCGTGTTAGTATCGAGTCCGACTTGGCATGACTCTGCAACATGTTGACATCCTGTTTCAGGTGATTGCGTTCTTGTTCGCGATCAGCGTGCATGAGTCGGCGCATGCCTGGATGGCAAACCGGTGTGGCGATCCGACCGCGCGGATGCTGGGCCGGATCACTCTCAATCCCATCAAACACATCGATCTGTTCGGAACCATCCTGCTGCCGCTGATCGCGCTGCTGGCGCACATGCCGATGCTCGGCTGGGCCAAGCCTACGCCGGTGGACCCGCGCAACTTCAAGCACCCGGTGCGCGACGATATTTTGACCGCGGTGGTCGGGCCAATCAGCAATTTCCTGGTTGCCGGCGGAGCCACGGCGCTGTTGGTCATCATCAAGCTTAGTTCGCCATTTGGCCACGATGTGGTGATGGGGGACGTTTCGGTGCAATCGAATTCGCCTCTGGTACCGATCACTTTGCTGGTCTATGAGCTGATGCAGATCAATGTCGTTCTGGCAGTGTTTAATCTGATTCCCGTCCCGCCTCTGGATGGGAGCCATGTGCTGCGCCATTTTCTTCCCGCGGGAGCGCTTCGCGCCTATGATACGGTGGGTTGGATGGGGCTGCTGGCGCTGGTTTACTTTGGCGGTGGATTCCTGGACCAATTGCTCAGTCCATTTCTTCATTTCTTCAACTACATTCTGGTAAGCGTCTGATGGCCTCTTCGATCAAGCGGAAACGCGTGCTCAGCGGTATGCGCTCGACTGGCAAACTGCATCTCGGCAATTTTGTCGGTGCGCTGGAGAATTGGGTGCGCATGCAAGACGAACACGAATGCTTTTTCTGCGTTGCCGATCTGCACGCCCTCACCACCGACTACGCGGACACATCCAAGGTGAAGGAGAATTCACTGGACGTTCTGCTGGACTGGCTGGCGGCCGGGCTTCGACCCCAAGCGCTGCACCATGTTCATCCAATCGCACGTGCCGCAACACGCGGAGTTGCATTTGCTGCTTTCGATGATTACGCCGCTGGGCTGGCTGGAACGCGTGCCGACCTACAAGGAACAGCAGGAGAACATCACGGGAAAGGACTTGAGCACCTACGGGTTTCTCGGTTATCCAGTGCTGATGTCGTCGGATATTTTGCTCTACAAGGGAGATTTCGTTCCCGTGGGCGAGGATCAGGCGGCGCACGTGGAGCTGACGCGGGAGATTGCGCGGCGCTTCAATGGCTTCTATTGTCAAAAAAACGCGCCGGTCTTTCCTGAACCGAAGACTGTGCTGACACCTTCCCCCAAGTTGCCAGGCACCGACGGGCGGAAAATGTCGAAATCATATGGAAACACGATTCTGCTTTCGGACCCGGAACCCGTGGTAAGACAGAAGCTCAAGACCATGGTCACGGATCCGGCGCGGGTTCGCCGCACTGATCCGGGGAACCCGGACGTTTGTCCGGTTGGCGATCTGCACAAGATTTTCAGCAGCCCCGAAACCATGGCCAAGGTGAACGCGGGCTGCCGCTCGGCAGGGATCGGCTGCATCGAGTGCAAGGGCTGGGCGGCGGATGCACTTGTGAGTATCCTCAACCCGATGCAGGAGCGGCGGAAGAAATATGAGGAGAATCCGCGGCTCGCCTGGGATATTCTGGAGGCAGGCTCGGCGCATGCGCGGGAGGTTGCCGGCGCCACCATGGCGGAGGTTCGTGGGGCGATGGGCATGTCGTTGGAATACGAACCGCCTGAAAGCCGGCAAGCTGCGAAATAGTCGACGGAGAGGGAATCGATGTCAATGCAGGAAATCTCGAAATCCGCACCGGGAGATGCCTCGCAGGCGGAACCGGCTGCGCAGCCCACGCTGACCTTAGTGGGGGCCGAGAAACGGAAGGAAGAAAGCGATTCTCCCTTCGCGGTTACGGTTGGCGACGTGTATGAAGGGCCGCTCGACCTGCTGCTCGACCTCATCCGCAAACAGGACATCGACATCTACGACATTCCGATCGCGCGCATCACGGCGCAGTACTTGGCGTATGTCGAGAAGCTTCGCGAATTGGACGTGAATGTGGCGGCCGATTTCATATACATAGCGGCGGTGCTGATTCATATCAAGTCGAAGATGTTGCTGCCGCGTGATCCTGCTGCTGCCTCCGATGCGTTGGAGGATCCGCGCATGGAACTGGTTAACCGGCTGATCGAGCATGAGAAATTCAAATCGGCCGCGCAGATGCTGATGCAAAAGCAACAGATCGAGAACGCCGTTTGGTCAAACCCCGCCATCAAGGAATTCATGGACGACGAGGGCACCGATCCGGAGATGGCCGCCGACGTAATCGACCTGGTCAAGACATTCCAGCAGATCATGCAGCGCGTGCGCACGCGTCCCGTGCTGCAAGTGGATGAAGACGGCGCCACCGTCGGGCAGATGGTCGATTATTTGCGGCGGCGCATGTCGCTTGAGGAGCGCCCGCTTCATCTCAAACAATTGTTACGAAACGTGAGTTCGCGGCAAGCGCTGGTTTGCATGTTTCTGGCCTTGCTGGAACTGGTGCGCCTGCAGGCCATTCAGTTGCGGCAGGACCGCATGTTCGGCGATATCTTGCTGCGCAAGCACACGGGATTCGACGCGGTCATGGCGGAACAGGCCGTTGTGCGCGATGATTGGCGGTAAGAAAGAATGTCGTTGATCGACGGCCGACGACTGATGTTCAACAATCATGAGCCTTAAAGCTAAACTCGAAGCCATCATCTACGCGGCGGAGACGCCGATCGCCCTCGATCACATTGTCGAACTCGCTAAAGAGTCATCCGCCAGCGAGCTTCCCGGCGATGACGGCGAGTTGAAATCGAGCGTCCGCGCGGCTTTGGAAGAATTGACCGCCGACTACGCGGTGGCGGAACACGGCATCGAAATCCGCCAGGTCGCGGGCGGATACCGCATGTCCACGAAGCCCGAGCATCACGATGTGGTGCGGGCCTTCGCCAAGAGCCTGAAGCCGCCGATTCGGCTTTCGCTGCCTGCGCTCGAAACCTTGGCTGTGATCGCCTATAAGCAACCAGTCACGGTGCCCGAAATCGGCGAGATTCGCGGAGTGGATTCAAGCGGGGTGATCGCCACGCTGCTCGACCGCAAGCTGATCACGACGGCGGGGCGCAAGGCGGTGATTGGGCGGCCCATTCTCTACAGGACCACCAAGGAATTCCTGTTGCGTTTCGGGCTGAAGGATGTCCAAGAATTGCCCAGCATGGAAGAGTTCGAGAAGTTGGTGGCGGAGTCGTTTCAGAGCGATTTGCCGCTGGAGGAGGCCGCGTCTGCGAATGGATCGGCGATTGCAGAGCAGCCAATTGAGGCGGAGTCTGCAGAGGCCGGGCGGGCGGAAGAGCCGGTTCGCAGTGGCGGGAGCGATCCAGCCGCGTAGAGAGTACCTTGGCTGTGTCTCTAGCGTGAAATTATGACGGCATTGGCAAGACGTAGCGAAGCTACGTCCCGGCGCAGCCATTCTCAACAACATCTGACCATCCCAATTTATGCCAACTGAGCGCCTGCAGAAGATCATCGCCGCCGCTGGAATCGCTTCCCGCCGCAAGGCGGAGCAATTGATTACCGGCGGTTTAGTTTCGGTCAATGGCAAAGTTGTAACCGAACTGGGCTCGAAAGCTGATTCCGAGCACGACCATATTCGGGTTAACGGAAAGCTGCTGCACGGCGCCGAGCGACATGTTTACCTCTTGATGAATAAACCTAAGGGATACGTCTCGACGCTGCGCGATCCCGAAGGGCGTCCCACCGTAATGGATCTTTTGCAAGGCGTGGGCGCGCGGGTCTATCCTGTTGGCCGCCTTGACTACGCGAGCGAAGGCCTGTTGCTTCTCACCAATGACGGAGATTTCGCGCACTACCTGATGAAGGCTGCGTCGCACGTGCCCAAGACTTACATGGTAAAGGTTGCGGGCAAGCCCGCGCCCGAAGCTTTAGCGCGGTTGCGCGCCGGTCTTTTTATCGCGTCGGAACGCGGGCGCAGAGTGAAGACCGCGCCGGCCAAGGTTCGTTTGATCCGCGAGTCTGATAATCCCTGGTATGAAATCACTCTGATCGAAGGCCGCAACCGGCAGATACGCCGCATGTTTGAAGCCATTGGACACCATGTGGAGAAGATCAAGCGGGTGCGTTATGGACGGCTGGAGCTGGATGTGCATCCCGGCAAGTTTCGTCGGCTCACCCCGGAAGAGGTTGCGGGCCTGAAGTCCGCGGCACGTTAAAGTTGTTTCGAGAGTCTCCATGAAGCTGAAGGAAGCGAGTGCCGAAATCTGGGTTCCCGATGGAGCGAGCGAAGTCGCCGCGCTCGAGCGCGTGACCCATCTTTGCATCGCGGCGCACCAGGATGATGTTGAGATCATGGCGCTCGAGGGCATCCTGGCCTGCTTCGGCAAGCCGGACAAATGGTTCATGGCAGTCATCGTCACGGATGGCGCCGGAAGCCCGCGCAGCGGCCCTTATGCCGCTTACACGGACGAGCAGATGCAGGCGGTGCGCCGGGCTGAGCAGAAAAAAGCTGCGTTCGTCGGAGAGTATTCGGCAGTCGCGCTCTTAAACCATCCAAGTTCGGGGCTGAAGAATTCCGGCGATGCGGGCGCGAAGAACGACCTGAAGACGGTGATTGCGGCGGCGTGCCCGCAAGTCATTTACACCCACAACCTAGCCGACAAACATGACACACATGTTGCCGTGGCGCTGCGAACTGTTGCCGCCATTCGCGAACTGCCAGCCGAGCAGCGGCCGAAAAAGCTTTATGGCTGCGAAGTTTGGCGCGATTTGGACTGGCTGGTCGATGACGACAAGGTTATGTTTCGGCTGGATGAGCGGGAGAACATTGCGGCGGCCCTGGTGGGTGTGTTCGATTCGCAAATTGCCGGCGGCAAGCGCTATGACTTAGCGACCCTGGCACGCCGCCGTGCCCATGCCACCTATTACCAGAGCCACGCGGTGGATGCCGCGCAGATGATTAACTTTGGCATCGACCTGACGCCGTTGATCGAGAACGAAAAGCTCGATCCGGCGGAATATATTGGCGGGTTCGTTCAACGTTTTGCCGAAGACGTGAATCGCCGGGTAAAGAAATTTGCCTAAGGCCATTCCTCCGCCGTTATCACCTCTGACATTTTGGACAATAATGTGAACTTCGTCCGGCGATCACGATGCGCTTGATCGGGGTTTTACAAATCCTACACGGCTCGCCTTCGCGCCCGTAAACGCGATGCTTTAACTGGAAGAATCCCTCTTCGCCGTCCGCTCCGACATAGTCGGAGACGGAAGAACCGCCCAGCTTAATCGCCTCTTTGAGGACTTGCCGAAGGGCTGCATGGAGCTTACGGAACTCGTCTTTAGTAAGTGTCGATGCTCGCCGGCGCGGACGAATGCACGCGCGGAACAGGGATTCATCGGCGTAGATGTTGCCAACGCCGCTCAATAGCTTCTGATTCAGCAGTGCGCTTTTGATTGGCGTCTTGCGGCCGCGGAACAAGTTGGCAAAACTCCGCGAATCGACGTCCAGTGGTTCGGAGCCGGCGGCCTGGAAACCACGCGCTACGCTCAGCCGGCCGAACCGCCGTGGATCGACGAAACGCAATTCGCGTTCGGAAGCGAGCTTCGCGATCGCGTGCGTATGTTTGGCGATTTCTGTGTTCGAATCGCAGACTAACATTCGGCCGCTCATGCCCAGGTGCACGATCCACTGCGCACGCTGGATGGCAGGATCCGCGGCTTGTCCGCCGCGCCAGGATTCTCGCTCGACGCTCTCGAGATCGAAGACAATGTGCTTCCCCACTCGGCGCACGCCCGCGATGCGCTGGTTCGCAAGGGTCGCTGCAATCTCCGTCGCGGGAGATTTCAGGGGCTCGGGCTTCGATCCCAGCCAAACGGACTCGATGACGTCTCCGGTCACCCGGCGGGCCAGTCCGCGAGCGATCGTCTCGACTTCGGGCAGCTCAGGCATTTGCTTTTAGTCTACGATGTAAATCTCAAATCGGATTGCCGATAGCCCGGAACGAAAAAATGAGCGGGCGTTTCGTGACCCTTCTTATTGCTCATCCAGGCGGGGCAAGGTATGATTTTGTGTACGCTTCTCCGCGCTTTTCCCTGCAATTAAGAGTTTTTGCCTGGTCGGCCGCGGGCGAGTGTGTGCGACCCCACGGTTAGCCGCAGCTTGTCCGAAGCGGAGTCCAACGGACGGTTGCGTCATTTTATCGAAATGGAGCGGGCATTTGAAGAAAGGTAAGGCTGCGGTCATCGTCGGCGCCCAGTGGGGCGATGAGGGCAAGGGGAAGATTGTCGACGTCCTCTCGGAAAACTTTTCCGTGGTGGCGCGCTACGCGGGCGGACACAACGCCGGCCACACCGTTATCATCAACGGCAAGAAGTTCATTCTGCAATTGGTTCCATGCGGCGTGTTGCGCGCGGGTTGCCGCAGCGTGATTGGCAACGGCGTGGTGCTCGATCCCATGGCATTTCTCAAGGAGGTCTCCGCTCTGCGCGCCAATGGCGTGGCGGTCGATGGCCACCTGTTCGTCAGTAACCGCGCCCACGTCATTCTGCCCTACCATCGCATGATCGAGCTGGCGTCGGAGAACGCGCCCGGAGGAGTCAAGATCGGCACGACCTCTCGCGGCATTGGGCCCGCTTATGAAGACAAGATGGGACGCCGCGGCCTGCGCGTGGCCGATCTGCTGGACCTTAAGCTGCTAAAGACGCACATCGGCAACGCTTGCCGCGAGAAAAACATGATCGCGCATGCTCTGTTCAACTCCGAGCCGCTCGATCCTGACAAGATGTACGACGAGTATGCGGAAGCCTCGGCGAAGATTGCACCGTTTGTGTGTGATACGGCGGCTCTGCTGAACCGGGCGCTGGCGGATGGCGAGTCCGTCATGTTCGAGGGCGCGCAGGGCACCATGCTCGACATCGATCACGGCACTTACCCCTTCGTGACTTCCTCCAGCGCAACTTCGGGCGGAGCGGTGATCGGAAGCGGGGTTGCGCCGACCGCAATCGGCGCGGTGATCGGCGTCACCAAGGCCTACTGCACGCGGGTTGGCGAAGGGCCGTTCCCCTCGGAGTTGCACGATGCTACCGGCGACAAACTCCGCGCCCGCGGCAACGAGTATGGAGCGGTGACCGGCCGGCCGCGGCGCTGCGGCTGGCTGGATTTGCCACTCTTGCGCTACGCTGGCATGATTAATGGCATCTCCTGGCTGGTGGTGACCAAACTGGATGTGCTGGATGAACTCGCCGAAATTCCAGTATGCGTTGGCTATAGGATTGACGGCAAAGTCACCGACGAAATTCCGGCGCAGGCCGGCGGGTACGACAAGATTGAATGCGTTTATCGGACGCTTCCCGGCTGGTGTACTGCGACGCAAGGGATTGGGCACGTGGAGAAGCTGCCGAAAGCCGCGCGTGACTACTTGACCTTCATGGAAAAGGAGAGCAACGCTCGGATCGGCGTGGTATCAACCGGGCCGGGACGGGAGCAGACCCTGTTTGTGGATGAGTTCACCGCGGAACTGGCGTCCTTGACCGCGGGAAAGACCAAGGCGCTGTCGAATATTTGACGAACTGAAATTTTGGAGCAAACGGAGCAAGCAATGGTCGTTCTGGCCGTGACGTGGATGGCGAAAGCGGGGCGTGAGGGAGAAGGAATCGAAGTCTTCACCAAACTTTCGGCGGAATCGCGCAAAGAGCCCGGCTGCGTGTTCTACCAGGTTCATCGCCACAAGACCGAGCCGCGCCGGTTCTTTGTCTATGAGCAATACAAGGACGATGCTGCGCTCGAAGCGCACCGCGCTTCGCCTCATTTTCTGCAGTACGCCAAGAAAGAGCTGCCCAAGCTAGGGGAGCGGGTGGAAGGGCATCTGTACGAACCGGTGGGATAAATCGTGTGGCGCGGGCGCCCCCGCCCGCGTTTGTCCGGTCAAACCGTCGCTTTCCGAGACGCTTACTGCGTCAACTCGTATCCCGCGAAAAAAAAGCTCAGCTCGAACCGCGCTGTATCCTCTGCATCAGAGCCATGGATTGCGTTGTGCTCGATGTTCGTCGCCCACTTCTTACGGATGGTGCCTTCCTCGGCGTTGGCTGGATTGGTCGCGCCCATCAGCTTGCGCAGATCGGCGATGGCGTTTTCTTTCTCCAGCGCCAATGCGACGATGGGGCCGCTGGACATGAAATCGGTCAACGCCGTGAAAAAAGGTTTGCCGGCGTGCACGGCATAAAAGTGTTCCGCTTGATGCTTCGAGATCTCCAGCATTTTCATGGACAAGATGTGGAAGCCGTTCTTTTCGAATTGTTCGATGATGTCGCCGACCGCGTTTTTCTTTACCGCATCCGGCTTAATGATGGTGAGAGTGCGTTGCAGAGTTTTCATAGGTCCGTCGTTGGTCCTTGGTTGTTCGTCTTCGGTCGTTCGTTTTGTGACGTATCTACGCCGGCATTTCGTTCTAAGGCGGTGATGCGAGGGATGCTAGACTCTTACCCCCATAGCCGCAACCGCGGTCTCGCCAATCGTGGCCGGCGATTTTGCCACGCGAATGCCCGCGGCTTGCATGGCCTTAATCTTTTCCGCCGCAGTTCCTTTGCCGCCAGAGATGATGGCGCCGGCGTGACCCATTCTTCGGCCCGGCGGCGCGGTCTGTCCGGCGATGAATCCTACCACCGGTTTCTTCATGTGCGCTTTCACGAAGTCCGCCGCAGCCTCTTCCGCGTTGCCGCCAATTTCGCCGATCATAATCACGGCCTCGGTCTGCGGATCTCGATTGAACAGGTCGAGCGCATCCACGAAGTTTGTGCCGATGATGGGATCTCCGCCAATGCCAATCGCGGTCGATTGGCCAACGCCGCGCGTGGTGAGCTGATACACGGCTTCGTAGGTCAAAGTGCCGGAACGTGAAACGATTCCCACCGGGCCTTCGAGGTGGATGCGTCCGGGCATTATGCCAATCTTGCATTTCCCCGGCGAAATAATGCCAGGGCAGTTGGGGCCGATCAGTCGCGAGCGCCGATTTTGCAGGAACTCCCAGGCTCGCACCATGTCCAGCGTCGGAATGCCTTCTGTAATGCAGACGATCAGTTCAATCTCGGCATCCGCCGCTTCCATAATCGCGTCCGCCGCGAAGGGTGGCGGCACGAAAATGACAGAAGCGTCGGCGCCGGTCTTGTCGACGGCCTCCTGTACGCTGTTGAACACCGGCCAGCCTTCGTGCGTGGTGCCGCCTTTGCCGGGAGTCACCCCGCCGACAATCTTGGTGCCATACTCCGCGCAAGCCTTGGCGTGGAAGGTGCCCTCGCGCCCCGTTAGCCCCTGCACGATTACCCGGGTAGACCCGTTAACCAGAATTGCCATATTTCTCCGTAGAGACGTAGCTTCGCTACGTCTTGCCAACCGCGCGCTAATTCCTACCCCGAGACATAGCCAGCTACGTCTCTACAGTTTCGCCGCGGCAACCACTTTTTCCGCGGCATCCTTCATCGTCTCTGCGACAATAAAATTCAGTCCCGATTGTTTCAGGATTTCGCGGCCCTGCTCCACGTTGGTGCCTTCCAGTCGTAGCACGATGGGCAACTGGATGTGCGTTTTCTGTGCCGCTTCCACCACGCCCGTGGCCAGTGTATCCACGCGCAGAATGCCGCCGAAAATATTGATCAGCACCGCTTTCACGTTCTTGTCGCTAAGCAAGATCTCGAAAGCGTGAGTGACCTGCTCGGCGTTGGCCCCGCCGCCCACGTCGAGAAAGTTCGCCGGCAGGCCGCCAGCATATTTGATAATGTCCATGGTCGCCATGGCCAGGCCCGCGCCATTCACCATGCAGCCCACGCTTCCGTCCAGCTTGATGTAGTTCAGCCCGTACTTGGAGCTTTCTACTTCGAGCGGATCTTCCTCCGAAGGATCGCGCAGCTCGCGAATGTCGGGATGGCGGAACAGGGCGTTGTCGTCGAAATTCATTTTGGCGTCGAGCGCGAACAGCCTGCCGTCGGAGCAACTAATAAAAGGATTGATCTCCACCAAGGAGCCGTCCGTTTTCTCGAAGGCCTCATACAGCCCGGTCATAAACTTGACGGCAGGATTAATCTGCTCCGGCTTGAGACCTAGCGCAAAGGCCAACTTGCGCGCCTGGAAGGCTTCGAGCCCCATGCCTGGATCAACGTATTCCTTGCGTATGGCGTCGGGATTCTCCGCCGCGACCTGCTCGATTTCCATTCCGCCCGCGGCCGATGCCATGAATACCGGGCGAGCTTCCGCGCGGTCAACGACGATTCCCAGGTAGAGTTCTTTCTCGATGGGCAGTGTTTCTTCGATCAGCAAACGGCGCACCACGCGGCCTTCGGGGCCAGTCTGGTGGGTGATCAGCGTCATGCCCAGAATCTTGGAGGCGAGTTCCGAGGCTTCCGGCAGCGACTTGGCGATCTTCACGCCTCCGCCCTTGCCGCGGCCTCCGGCGTGGATCTGCGCCTTCACGACCACGCCAGTTGCTCCCGAGTCAAAAAGCTTTCTGGCGGCTGCTTCGGCTTGCTCGCGGGTTTCGGCCATTTCTCCGCGCGGCACGGGAACTCCGTACTTCTGCAGTATTCCCTTGGCCTGGTATTCGTGGATTTTCATAGTGATTCCTGAATAATATCGGCGCCTATTTCTGATTGCCTAAGTGTTGATCGGCAGGCATGCGCTTGCAGCTTAGTAGTGCGGGCAGCAAACTACTCATCTTATAGAATCATTGGAGGATTGGGCAAACAGTCGGAGATATTTTCACGAGAGTCGGCTGCAACGTTCGCAGCAGCCTGGTGCTCAGACTCAAGCCGGGAAGCTTGATGGTACCCTTATCATCCGAGCCATGATCCTCGACGCCCTGCACCGCATCGCCAATCACCGCGAATCTCTGTCTCGCGAAGAAGCCCGGGCCGTCATGGCTGAAGTTCTTGGCGGCCAATGCTCCGACGCGCAGATTGCCGGGCTGCTAGTTGCGCTGCACATGAAGGGCGAAAGTGTTGACGAGATCGTCGGCTTCGCCGAAGCGATCCGCGCCGCCGCCGCGCCGCTGCCTATCCGGCAGAATTCAACCGTGGATGTGAGCGACACCGAGCGCGACGCTCTGGTCGACACGTGCGGCACTGGCGGCGATGCCAGCGGCACTTTCAACATTTCAACCGCCACGGCTTTTGTGGCCGCGGGCGCGGGCGTGCGCGTCGCCAAGCACGGCAATCGCAGCCTGACCTCAAAATGCGGCTCGGCGGATGTGATGGAGGCGCTCGGCGTGAACATCAATTTGCCGCCGGAGCGACTGGCGGCATGTCTGCAGGAAGTGGGCATGGCGTTTTTGTTCGCCCCCGCGATGCATTCGGCCATGAAGCATGTGCAGGCCGCGCGCCGCGAGCTTCGCATCCGCACGGTTTTTAATCTGCTGGGCCCGCTGACCAATCCCGCGCACGCCTCGGCGCAGGTGGTGGGCGTGTACTCGGCCGACCTGGTCGAGAAACTAGCCGAGGCGTTGAGCATGTTGGGTTTGCGCCGGGTTCTGGTCGTCCACGGCTCGGATGGGCTGGATGAAATCACGGTAACAGGGCCCACGCGAATCGCCGAAGTGCGCGAAGGAACCGTGCGCAGCTACGAAGTCACGCCCGAGGAGTTCGGCCTGAAGCGGGCATCCCTGGACGAGATTCTCGGCGGCGATGCGGCTGCGAACGCGGCCATCATCCGCCGGATTCTAGAGGGAGAAAAATCTGCGCGGCGTGATGTCGTTTTGCTGAACGCGGCCGCCGCACTGGTGGCGGCGGGCAAGGCGGATCATTTGGCGGGTGCGCTGCCCATGGCGGTTGAGTCCATCGACTCTGGCGCGGCACAAGCCAAACTGGAAGCACTGGTGCGATTTACAAAAGCCGACCCGTGCTAAGGTTGCGCCAAAACGCCTACCGTCCGCCCTCCTTCTTCAGCTGCTCGATCTGCGCCAGATGGTTGGCGCCGTGCCTTCCCATCATCTCAACGATCTCTGCCACGTTCACATCCCGCTTGAGTTCAGGGTGGTAGGCGGATTCGTCTAAATCTTTCGGCCTCAGCCGGCGCAGCAAACGCAGGTTGTAGTGGCGATTCAAGCCGTAGAGCGCGACCAACTCAGCGGGCGGAGTTTCCATGTAGCCGAGATTTCGCGCCCAGTCATCCTGGTCCATGGGCGCGATGACCGGCTTCTTGTCCGCCAGCATCTGCCGCAAGCGGTACGCGTACACAATTTCGATATCCACCAGATGGCCGAGAATTTCCAGGATGCACCATTTCTCGGGAGACGGTTTGTAGCGCAGGACCTTGTCCGGCAAGCCGGAAACCGCGGCCGCGATTTGCTTGGGGCTTTTTTCCGCCGCGTCGAGGTGTTGTTTTAATTCAGCTTCTGTCATAGAGCCCTTGTCCCCAGCGGCTAAAGCCGCGTTGTCTGGGCGTTCGAACGGCGCGGCCGAAAGCCGTGCCCTTCCATGCCGCTTCTGGCAGCGTCGCAGAAGTCCACCGTATTCATGAATGGAGAAATCATTTTATTTCAACTTTCTCCATCCACTCGGCGACCTGAACGTTCCAGCCTAGCTCTCGAATCATGGTGTCGCGCAGCTGCGAAGATGCCGCCGGCTCCCCGTGCACCAGATACGTGGCGCCCGGCTTCTTGGAAAATGTGCGCAGCCACTGCAATAGTTCCGGGGTGTCGGCGTGATCGCTGAACTGCTCGAACACCACGATCTGCGCGCGGATAGGCACCATATCTCCAAAGATCTTTGCCTCCGGCGCGCCGCTCTTGATGGTGGCGCCGCGCGTGCCGGGCGCCTGAAAGCCGATGAAGACCACGGTGTTTCTGGGATCGGGAAGACGCTGCGCCAGGTGGTGCAGAATGCGTCCGCCGGTTACCATGCCGCTGGAGGAAATGATGATCGAGGGATATTTCGTGTCATTGATCTTTTTCGATTGTTCCGAAGTCAGCGCGAAAGTGAATCCCGGCCACTCGACCGGCGATCCGTATTGCCTGATTAGGCGGCGCGTCTCGTCGCTGTATTCCTCGGTGTGTTTCAGGAATACCTCGATGGCTTTAATAGCCATTGGGCTGTCGCAGTAAACCGGAAGCTGCGGAATCTGGCGCGATTCCATCAATTCCTTCAGCATGAATAGGAATTTCTGCGTGCGTTCCACAGCGAACGCCGGCACCACGGCGCTGCCGCCGCGCCCGACGGTTTCGCGGATTACCTCGGCTAGGCGGGGGCGGGGATCGTCGCCGGGATGCTGGCGATTGCCATAAGTGGATTCCATGACCAATACGTCCGCGGTTTCGCCCTCGGGGGGACCTGAGTGGACGACCTTGCCGGGAGCGATGTTCTTGTCGCGCACCCGGCCTATGTCGCCGGTGAACAGCAATCTTTTCGTCGTGCCATTGATCTTCAAAGTCACTTCCGCCATCGATGATCCCAGAATGTGGGCCGCCGCCACGAAACGGAAAGAAATCTCCGGGCAAACCTGCTGGGTCGCGGCGAACTGCACCGGGCGAAAATATTGCAGACAGTTCTCGGCTTCCTCGCGTGTGTACAACGGCAGGGCGGGGGAATGCTTCGACTTTTTGTGCCGGTTGTAGAATTCGGCGTCTTCTTCCTGTAGGTGCCCGGAGTCGGGCAACAGAATGCCGCAGAGATCAATGGTGGAAGGCGTAGCATAAATCGGGCCGCGAAAGCCGGCCTTCACGAGGCGTGGAATCCATCCGCTGTGATCGATGTGGGCGTGGGTCAGGATGACGGCGTCGATTTCATGCGCTGGAACCGGCGTATCCTGCCAATTGCGAGTCCGCCATTCCTTCGCGCCCTGGAACAGGCCGCAGTCGACCAGCGTTTGGAAACAGCCTTTTTGGGAGGGATCGGAGCTAGTATTGATCAGATGCTTGGACCCAGTGACCGTTCCCGCAGCGCCAAGAAATTGGATATAGGCCAAAGACGGTTCTCCGAAAGACTATAGAAACTACCACAGAGTCACGGAGGCACGGAGAGAAACAACACCACACACAAGATGCTAGTGAGCTTCCGGGACTGCCTGCACCTTGAACTCATTGTTGCTCATGTCGCTTTCCGGCACGCTGCCGTCGTTCACCACGACTTCCTCGGGCAGAGAGGGAATCACCACCCGGAACGAGTTCTTCGACTCGCCGTGCACCTCCAGGCGCTTAGTCACTTCGCTGTCCTTGCCGCGGATGGTCACGGGCACTTCGGCTCCGGCGCCTCCCATATTTTCGATGGTCACCGTGACCAAGTAAGTGCCTTGTGTGGTCGGGGTGGAATATACCGATGCCACGCGAAAATCGGGCAAGCCACGGTCGTGGTAGACCCAGTCGTCGAAGAACCAGGTGAGATCAGTCTTCGTCTGTGCTTCAACTAGCCGCTGCAGGTAGGAAGGATCTTTGTCCTCGTCCGGGCGATAGGCGGCCAGCGCCTTCTTTAGGGCCGGCTCGCCTACCATATCGCGCAACATCCACCAGACATACATGGCTTTGCCGCGGTACAGCTCCTCGAGATTGGTATTGATCAGCGACCGGTCCGTCGATGTCTTGCCGATGGGACCAGCCAGCGTCTTCTCGGTACCGGCGATGACATCGCGGTGAGCGTTCATGAAATCCAGCGTCCCCTGGCGTCCGCTCTGCCGTTCCCGGTCTAGCGCCATTGCGAAATGCGCGACGCCTTCGTAAATCCAGAGGCGCGGCGAAGCGAAACTGGCGTGAGTAAGCGCGTGTGCCATCGCAATTTCGGCCTGCCGTGGATCGACAGAACTCAACGGACTCAGCAGCGTGCTCCCGCTCTCGTATGGCGCGGCCTGCGCGTCCGGTAAGTCCACAATCTGCGCCTTTTCGCGAAGGGAGCCGAACCAGTCGGTGGTCAAAGGCATGATTCTCTCGGCGGCGCGCGCATAGTCTTCCGCCGAGGATTTGTGGTCTAGAAGGTAGAAGACTGTGGCTGCCGGATTCTGGACGCGTTCGAAATGGGCCATCACGAACAATGGTATGGTCGCACCCAGCGGCTTGAAGGAACACGTCGTGGTCACGAGCAGCTCACTACCCAATTCCTCGTAGTGGTACGAGTCATCGACACCGTAATTGCACAAGAGAACAGGAGGATTTGCGGCACTGTCCCCCGTGTAACTCAGCTTAATCTGCAGCTCCGCCTGCGTCTCGCGCGCTTTCCACCGGCCCAACGCCTCAAACACGCTGTCGCCATCGGATAACTCGGCCGCCTCCATCGCCACCGGATACCACACCACATACCCCAGGCCGCGCACCGCAGTGAACGGCTCGCCAATCTGGTCCCAGTCGGTGTGCTGCGCTTGCTCCTTCGAGACTCCAATCTGCGTGAGCCGCGTGGTATCCAGAGGAATGATGCCCTCATATCCAATTTCCAGTTCAACGGTGCTTTTGGGCGCGATTTCCTGCGGCAGGCTGACGATCGCTTCGGAAAGCTCGCCGGTGTGATCGATGTCCGAGGTGTAGGGCTGGGAGACAAACTGCGCCGGCTTACCGGCCAACCGGATCGACCTCCACGCCAAGCTGGAGGAAATCTGCAGTGCCAGGTTTCTCTGCGGCGCGCTCGAGTCGTTGCGCAGCGTGATCGTTCCTCTTACGCCGAGGCGCTGCTGCTCGGGCTCGATGCGAACATTCAGATCGTATTTTGTGAAGGTAAAAGCCTCGCGGTCCAGGGCCAAGACCGGCGCGGCCAAGCTACAGACGATACAGACGACACAGAGAAATCTCATCGCGTCTTCTGCCGTCTTTGCCGCACCACTTCGTACAGCACCACGCCCGCCGCGACCGACACGTTCAACGAAGAGACCTTGCCAAGCATGGGAATGGAAACCAGGTAATCGCACTTCCTGCGCACCAGATCGTGCAAGCCTTTCCCCTCCGCGCCCAGCACGATGGCGCAGTCCATGTTGTAGTCGAGCGCTTCGTAACTCTGCGGACCGCGTTCGTCCAGCCCAACTATCCACAGATTCTTCGATTTCAATTCTTCAAGGGTTCGCGAGACATTCGTGACTCGGGCAATCGGCATATGTTCACTGGCGCCCGCGGAGGCTTTGGTCACGATAGCGGTAACGCTCGCGGCCCGGCGCTCGGGAATGACGACGCCGTCCGCGCCGGCGGCGTCCGCAGTGCGGATCACCGCTCCCAGATTGTGGGGATCCTCTACGCCGTCGAGAACAACTACCAGCGAGTGCTCGCCGCGCTTCCCGTCGACCACATCGTCCAGGCCGGTGTACTGCTTGGCGGAAGTGACCGCGACTACGCCCTGGTGTGCGTTGTTCCCGGCCATCTCATCAAGTTCCGGCCGGGAGAGAAACCGCACCGCAACCCCTTGCCGGCGGCATTCTTCCACGACCCGTTGCAAACGCAGGTCGTGGCGCTCCTTGGCCACCCCCACCCACTGAAATGCCCGTCCGCGCGCTTTCAGCGATTCGCCAACCGCGTTAATGCCGTAGATATAATTCATGAGCCGCCAGTTTAACCTCTGCGAGGCAGGCGCGCGAGTCGCCCCGGCCGGGTGGTAAGAGGCGGCCACAGTGCTAGACTAGCTTCTGTCTTGGTTTTGCTTTTGGTATGCTTCTGCCGGATTCGTGGATGCGGCGAGTTGGAGAAGCCGCTCCCAATACATTCGCTTGGGGGATTTGCCTATGCGCCGTAAAGTGCAGTCTTGCGTTCTCGTCGTGAGCTTCATTGCCCTTGCGGGCACCCTCTGTCTGGCTCAGGATTTTTCCGCCGATATGGTGGACTTGAATCCCGCGCACCACGGCTCCGGCCCCACCAAGATTTTTGTCAGTGGCGACAAAATACGCATTGAGGCCCGCGACGCCCGCGGCGGCGGCGTGATGATTCTGGACATGGCCGCGCAGAAATCTTACATGCTCATGCCGGCGCAGCACATGTACATGGAAGTCGGCGACAGAATGCCGCGGCACGCGTTTGCGTTTTGGCGCCCCGCGGACATCGACAACGCCTGCGGCGATTGGGAAAAGCTGGCGGAGCAGCTGAAAACCCAGCAAAAACAGGGCAGTTGCCGCAAAGTTGGCTCCGACACCGTGAATGGGCGCAGCGCCATCGAGTACGAAGGCACTTCCGCTGACGGGAAAAAGAGCCAAGCCTGGATCGACTCGAAGTCGCGCTATCTAATCAAAGTCACGAGCGCCGACGGCGGCGGCATGGAACTGCGCAACCTGCAGGAAGGCTCGCAGCCGAGCAGCCTCTTCGAGATTCCATCGGACTATCAGAAGATGGACATGGGCGGGATGATGGGCCGTCCCATGCCGCCACAACAGTAAACCTATGGGAACATTGACGCCGGCAAAAAGCGAGCGCTCGACTTCCGGCGGCGAACAGCCGCGCGGAACCGCCGCCTGTTTGTCGGCATTAATCGTCGATGACGAGCAGCTCGCCCGCGATGAACTCGCTTACCTGCTCAAGAACATCGGCGATGTGGACGTCGTGGCGCAAGGCAAGAACGGGCTCGAGGCCGTTAATCTCATCCGCGAACACAATCCCGACCTGGTTTTTCTCGATGTGCAGATGCCGGGACTCGATGGTTTCGGCGTGATCAAGAAACTGCTGGACAAGAAGATCCCCCTGCCCAAGATCGTGTTTGCCACGGCGTTCGATCAATACGCGGTCAAGGCGTTTGAAGTGAATGCGGTGGATTATCTGTTGAAGCCTTTCGACCGCAAGCGGGTGGCACAGGCCATCCAAAAGGCGCGCGCAAAATTGGAAGTGGCTGGCACTTCCTCGGAAAAACTAGAGACGTTGGTGCGCATGTTGGAAGCGCAAAACCCGCAAACTTCCAAAGTGCTGCTCAAATCCGCCGGCCGCCTGTTCCTGGTGAGTCAGAAAGATATTTGTTTTGCGTCGATCGAGGACGGGGTCATCACGGTCGTCACCGGCGGAGCTAACGGCATGGAAGGGCAGTCCAACTGCCGTACGCTCGAAGAGTTGCTCGACAGTCTGGATCCCAATGTGTTCTGGCGCACCCACCGTTCCTTTCTGGTTAATATCAACCGCATCAAGGAAGTGGTGCCCTGGTTCAAAAGCTCCTACCAATTGCGCATGGACGACAAGAAACAGACGGAAATCCCAGTCAGCCGCGTCCAGACCAAGCGCCTTCGCGAACTATTCGGGCTGTAGAAATTGATGCTTTTTCGCGCAACTGGAAATCCCCTGCGCGCATCCAACCATCACCAAGGTAATGTGGATCTCGGGGGTAGTCGTAATATACTCAGCACTTTAGGGCGGTCCGCTTGGTCCGAATCGAAAAAATGCCGAGTGGGGGTGCGTTCGCCAGGGCGCTAGCTCTGACGTGCATTCTGCTGGTGGCGTTTGCCGGATTCGTTCAGGCCGTCCACGTCCATTCTGAAGACTCCAAGCTTCCCAGTCACGAGTGCTCGATTTGCGCGGTGGCCCATGCTGGCGTCCAGGTCACGGCCCAGTACCGTCCGGTACCGGTCTTTGTTCGTACCGTGCTGCTAATTACGCCCGCCCCAATCGCTGGATCTCGCGGCTTTGTTTCCGGTCTCCGCATCCGCCCGCCTCCCACAGTCTAGGGATTGAACAAGAATCGCCCCGAAAATTCGTTGGATTCGTTCTTTCAACCCTATTCCTTTGGGAGGAATTTATGCTGGCTTCTTACAAGAGGCCGCTTCGTGCGGCTCTTCTGGTGGTTTTCTATTTGGGACTGGGCGTCGCAGCTTATGCGCAATCCGGCGGAAGCTCTACATCCGTCATCGGTACCGTCGTTGATTCATCAGGCGCGGTGATTCCGAACGCCACCGTGCGGATTCAAAACGTGGTTAGCCACTTCGACCGAACCACGAACACGGACAGTTCTGGCAAATTCAGCTTCCAGAATGTTTCATTCAATCCATATCACCTGACGGTCGTGAGATCTGGATTCGCTTCTTACGTGCAGGACGTGGATGTTCGATCTGTCGTTCCGGTTAACGTTGCCGTTAGCTTGAAGGTGGTTGGCTCGTCTGAAACTGTAACCGTGGAAGCTTCCGCGGAAGACCTGCTGGAGAACACGTCCACCTTCCATACCGATGTGGACAAGGAACTGTTCGACAAACTTCCCTTGGAAAGCGCGTCCTCGTCGGTGAGTTCGCTGGTTACGCTCGCTACCCCTGGCATTGCCGCCGACTCTAACGGTCTGTTCCACGGCTTGGGCGATCACGCCGAAAACTCATTCTCAGTCGACGGTCAGCCCATCACCGACCAGCAAAGCAAGGTGTTTTCCAACCAGATCCCGCTTGATTCCGTCGAATCCATGGAGGTTATCTCCGGGGCGCCGCCGGCGGAATTCGGCGACAAAACCAGTGTCGTCATTGACGTGACCACCCGCTCCGGCCAGGGCATGACCACGCCGCACGGCGGCATTACAACCTCCTACGGCTCGTTTGGCACATCCGATGTGGACTTCAACCTCGGTTTTGGGGGGAAGAATTGGGGGAATTTCATCGCCGGCAGCGGACTCAACACCAGCCGTTTTCTGGATCCTCCAGAGTTCACCGTACTGCACGACAAGGGCAACCAGGAGAATGCCTTTGACCGCGTGGATTATCAGCTCTCGCCCAACGACTCCATCCATCTGAACCTGGGATTCACGCGGTCCTGGTTCCAGACGCCCAATTCGTTCGACGCGCAAAACGCGACCGCCTGGTCTGGCTTGGATGGGGTTGACCCGTCCGTCGAGAACTACGGAGGCCTCGGTCCAAATGGCAATGCGGTCGGCGCGACGGATCAAAGGTCGCAGATCAAGACCTTCAACATCGCGCCCTCGTTGACTCATCTGATCGGCACGCACGCGGTGCTTACCGTGGGTGCATTCGGGCGTCGCGACGATTTTAACTATTACCCCAGCAGCGACCCGTTCGCGGATCTGGGACCTCCCAGCCTGCAGCGGGAGTCGGTGGCGCAGCACCGGACGCTGTCCAACGTCGGCGTTCGGTCGGACATTTCCTACGCGAAAGGCATCAACAACATCAAGGCTGGAGTCACTTACGAGCAAACGCTCCTCAATGAGGACGACTTCCTTGGTATCGTCGATCCAGCCTACAACGCGCCTTGCATAACCTTCGCCGCGGACCAGCAGCAATTTGTGGCCGCCCCGGGATTCACCGATCCCTCGCAATGCGCCGGCGTCTACGAGCCCAACACCTCCGCGAACACGGACGCGCCCGGCTCGGCTCTTTACCCTAATTTCAATCCCACCCTGCTCCCCTACGACTTGACCCGCGGTGGAAGCCTGTTCAACTTCGTCGGCCACACCGACGTCAAGGAACTCGCTCTTTACATTCAGGACGCGATCACCAAAGGAGCATGGTCGCTGAACCTTGGCTTGCGCGGTGATTTCTACAACGGTCTCTCCACCGCGCGGCAGGCCGAGCCTCGCGTCGGGGTCGCTTACAATATCAAGAAGACCAACACCATTCTTCGAGTTTCCTACGCACGTACCTTGGAAACTCCCTTCAACGAAAATCTGATACTTTCCAGCACCGGATGCAACAACGCGGTCCTGGCCCCGCTGCTCGCTTGCACTGGTGTTTCAAGTGGCGCGCTGACTCCCGGTTTTCGCAATGAATTCCACGCCGGGCTCGAGCAAGCCTTCGGCAAGTACCTGGTATTCTCCGGGGAATGGATCTCGAAGTACACACACAACGGCTATGACTTCAGCGTGCTCGGCAATACTCCGATCACATTCCCCATCGAATGGCACAACTCCAAAATTCCTGGGTACGCGGGCCGGGTGAGCGTGCCGAATCTCCATGGCTTCTCGGCACTCATGGTCTTCTCCAGCGTGGCGGCGCGATTCTTCCAGCCGCAAATCGGCGGGGCGGGCGCGACCGTTGCCACCAGTGCGGGGCTGCCGTTCCGCATTGACCACGACGAAAGATTCAATATGACCGCCCACGTGCAATACCAGCCCTGGAAGAAGGCGCCATGGCTCGGCTTCAACTGGCGTTACGACAGCGGTCTGGTGGCCGGCAATGCGCCCTGCTTCGGAGGTCCCAACAACGATTGCCCGCAGTCCACTACCTTGGGCGGGCAACCCGCCGTCCTATTGCAAGACGTTTTCGGTAACCCGCTAAGCGCCGATCAGGAGTTCCAGGCCGGATTTACCTGCAATGGCGCCCACGCCACCCCGACCACTCCGCTGCCCTCCACTTGCCTGGCGTCGCAGTTCGGCTCTTCGCTCATCCAAGTGCCGGCACCGAACACGGAAGACGACGACCACAATCCTCCGCGCATTGCGCCACGGAATCTTTTCGACCTCGCCCTGGGCGATGACAATCTTTTCCACGGCGACAGGTACAAATGGAGCCTGCAACTCACGGCGGTTAACCTCTTGAATAAGAATGCGCTCTACAACTTTCTATCGACATTCAGCGGCACCCACTACGTGACCCCGCGGGCGCTAACCGCGCAGCTAGGTTTTCATTTCTAACCCGTAGAGACGTAGCTTAGCTACGTCTCTACCGTGTGTGTTTTCAGGTGTGCAGGAACGAGAAAAAAGGGGGAAGGCGGCTGGTAAGGGGGGCAAACCAGCCGCCTTTTCAGGCTGCCCAGTTCACTACGCAGCCAGCGCTTCCAACGCCGTTCGATTTCGGATTACCAAGGTCGATCCTTCCAGGCGAATGAGTTCTTTTTTCTTCAGTTCACTCAGCAGGCGGGTCACGGTTTCCCGCGAGGCTCCGATCATCTGCGCCATTTCTTCGTGGGTCATGGCGGCGCGAACCCGAACCTCGCTCGACGTCGCTGTTCTTTCATGGCCGGGCGACCAGGACA
Source organism: uncultured Acidobacteriaceae bacterium (assembly GCA_963776125.1). GTDB lineage: Bacteria > Acidobacteriota > Terriglobia > Terriglobales > Acidobacteriaceae > PALSA-270. Next base: position 86,810 of record CAVZMC010000037.1, read on the forward strand.
ACAGCAGCCGGGCCAGCTTGCCCGCGGAAGACCGGGCCAACACCAGTTCGTGGATGTCGCGGTACACCGACTGGAATTCCCGGCTGAGCGCCTGCGCGGCGTGCGATCCCATTTCCCCGCTCTTCTCCATCAATCGCAGCATGGCTTCACGTTCCACAAAGTTGATATGGCACGGCATCGCCGTCTCCGCCGTAAGTTCATAGCAGGTGCCAGAAATGGTGGCGCTCAGCCCCAGCACCTCCCCGGCTTCCGCGACCTTAAGAATGAGAACTTTGCCCTCACGGGAAGTCGTGGAAAGCTTGACCTTGCCGGAACACAGCACAAAAGCTCCGCGCGGCATCTGGCCCTCCACGAACAACACGGCGCCGCTGGGATAGGTCCCCAGGCGGCTGGCGGCGCTGAATGGTCTCAGAACCTCGGAAGACAACCCGCAAAACCAATTGTCTTTGCGCAATTTGCAGGAGAGACAGCTCTCGATGATTTCCAGTCCGTACGGGGTCTTCATCTCCACCTCGCCGACATCTTGCCGGCGAGGGAGGCCCCAGCCGGTTCTTGCTTCGTGCATGCTGCCCCTGGTGCGCCGCAAATCGCGAACCAGCAATCGCGCTTTTTCTGTTTTCGCCAGCAGAGATGCCGATAGGGCGCGAGCGTCCCGGTCTCGTGATCGCAGACCTCGGATCAGCTCCCAACCCGCACTGGTGTCCCCTTCGCCATGCCATCGCAGCCCGCAGTGGAACAGATACAAAGGGTCCAGGCGTGGGGCATTAAGCGGCCAGCAATCGCTTGCCGGTGTTCTTTCCGGAACCCGAAGACGGCGGTCTCCGCCAATCAGAGCCAGAACACCGTTCCCACCGGTTTCCATTCCGGTAGAAGCGGTCTGCCTGCAGAGTTCGTGATTGCCCGTTTGCATGGTTTTGAACCTGAAAACCCACACCCTCACCCGCGCCTTGTGGAAATCCATGGCAGGTAACGTTCCAAAGGTGACCTAATAGTTAAATGCCTGTAAATGAATGACTAATGAGGGAGTTTATGGTAGGGGAAGGGGCTGATTGAAGCTTTTCATGCCGAGCTTGCGGCATCCTGCCGACACCGCGGCACTTTCCAAGCTGGTCAGTTCTCGTATTCCTTGCGAGTGATCCCCAAACGCGTGATCATCGACTGAAGAGTCGTTCGCTTCACTCCCAACCGGGTCGCCGCTCCGCTCAGCCCGGCGATCACCCCGCCGGTTTCGCGCAGCACCCGCACAATGTGATCGCGTTCCATGCTTTCCAGCGTGCCCTCGCTGGCCGATCCGGGATGGCCGGACAACTCCGCCAGGGGAACATTCAAAACCGAGCCCTCCGTCAGAATGACCGACCTCTCAATAAAGTTTTCTAGCTCGCGCACGTTCCCCGGCCATTCCCAGCCTTCCAACGCATGCATGGTTTCCGTGGGGACGCTCTCGATCTGCTTGTTCATCCGGCGGGCGAACTTCTGCACGAAGTAGCGCACCAGCAGGGGGATATCGTTCTGGCGCTCGCGCAGCGCCGGCATGCGCAAGGGAAAGACGTTGATGCGGTAGTACAGGTCGCTGCGAAACTCGCGCTCCGCCACGCTCGTGGGCAGGTCTCGATTAGTGGCCGCGATCAAACGTATGTTCACCTTGATGGTGCGCGTGCTGCCCAGCCTCTCGAATTCCTGGTCCTGCAGCACCCGCAGCAATTTGGGTTGCAACTCCAGCGGAATGTCTCCCACCTCGTCCAGAAACAACGTGCCCTTGTCGGCAAGTTCCAGGCGTCCGATCTTTTGGCTCACCGCTCCCGTGAATGCGCCCTTCTCGTGGCCGAACAGTTCGCTTTCCAGCAATCCGGTGGGAATGGCCGCGCAGTTCAGTTTGACGAAAGTGGCGTCCTTCCGTCCGCTCATGCGATGGATGGCGCGAGCGATCAGCTCTTTTCCCGTGCCCGTTTCCCCTAGAATCAATACCGTGGCGTCGCTGGGAGCGACCGTTTTGGCCTTTTCCAGCACCCGTTCCAGCGCCGGACTCTCTCCGATGATTTCTTCAAAATTCAGTTCCGAGCGAATCTCGCCCTGGAGGTAGCGCTTCTCTTCCGTCAGCCGATCCTTGAGTTGGGCAATTTCCCGGTAAGCACGGGTGTTATCGATGGCGACGGCCACCTGTGCCGCCACTTGTTTTAGAAGAGTGATGTCTTGCAGAAAGGCGTTCGGGTCGCGGCTGGCCAAATTCAAAACTCCCAGCGGGCCTTTGGCGGTGATGAGGGGAATACAGCAACCCGACTGGGCGCCTTGCGCCACCAGTTCATCGGTGCAAACTCGGTGAAATCCCTTCAGCTCTTCGCGGCTGAAGATCTTAGTTTCCTTGTCCAGGAAAGCCAGGCCCGGGGCGGACGACTTTAATGGCAGAATCGTGCCCGGACTCATGTCCGCGTGGGAGACCGCAAAATCCAAGGCATGAACCCGCAGGGTTTGCGTAGGCTCGTCGTAAAGAGAAATGCTGGCGAAGTCCTGCTTGATCACGCTGCGAATCAACCCCGCAATCGCCGGGAAAAGTTCCGGAACCTCGAGGTTGGAACTCAGCGTGGCGTTGACCTCCAGCAGCATGCGCAGGCGCTCTTTTTCCAGCTGCAGCGCGCTGCGGGTCTGCGCGTTTTCGATCGCCAGCGCGGCCATCTCCGCCACCCGCTGCAGCAAACGCATGTCCATTTCGCTGGAAACATTAGGGCGCGAGCTGCCCAGCCCCAGCGCTCCCAGCCGCCGCTGCGCCGTGGTCAGGGGTAGAACGCAGCACGACCGCAAGCGGCTTTGCTTGAGCAGCAAGACGCACTCGGGGAATCGCGTTTCCTTGTCCACGTCGTCGATGGCCAGCGGTTGCTGAGTTTGCCAGACCCTTCCGCTGATGGAGCCTTCCACCCGAATTTCGGTGGGCACATGGGCGTCGTCGTCCAGAACGTGGTGCTGCACCACATCTTCATTCTCGGGATCGTGCAGAGAAAAACTAACGGACTCAAACGCGGTAACTTCTCGCAGGCGGGTGGCTAGCTGTCGAAACAGTTCTCCCAAGTCGCGGTGGTGGACCATAAGGTCCGCCATTTGCAGCAGCGCCTCGTAGCGTCGAAGTTCGGCGCTTGAACTAAAGTGGCTCTCCGGTACCATTTGCGCGAGTTTGCATCCAACATGCCCCCCTCGAGCAGTGTGTTTCCCGGGTGTACTTTTTCAACAATGCCGCAAAATGATAAACCAAATCGTTTTTCATGGAAAACTATTTTGCCGACCGAGGTTTGGCGAAATTCGGGCGCAATCGCCTATCCGGCATCCCCGTCCTTCAGGGTAAAGTCTCGGGGAGCTAATCCGTGCAAGATCAACTGGTAGAACGGATTTCGGCGCCCGGACGGACAGGGAGCGAGCTCAAGTCAGAGCAAACAGGCCGGCAATGTGAGGCAAAAGACTTGCAGCTTTCGAGCAATTGCTTGCGACATTGTCTAGCGCTGCCAGCAGCTCGGTGCATCGCCCGGAGGATGCCTTGGGCTATCTTCAAGCCAAGATCGACAACCAGACCTGAGCCGTGCCTTGATTCCCCTGGTAACGTTCTGACGTATAATCTTCTTGTCCCCATGAAAGCCTACGTATACGTTTCTCTAAAGAAGAGCGTGCTGGACCCTCAGGGTAAGACCATTCAGGGCGCTCTTAAGAAGATGGGATACAAGGGGTTGGAGGAAGTTCGCCAGGGGAAGTACTTTGAGCTGACGCTGGACGGAAACTTGACGCGGCCCGAAGCCGAGGCGGAAGTGGCACGGATGGCTCGTGACGTACTCACAAACCCGGTGATCGAAGAATTTCGTTTCTCCCTGGAGGAGTAGGGAATCAATCGGAATTTAAGAGGAATAATGAGGAGTATCGGGATTCTTCCTCCGGTGGTTAGCTGTTCTCCCTCCCTGATCGAAGTTCAAAACACAGCTCAGAACCTCGTCCGTTCCGCTGGCCAAGAGGAGTGTCGCTATGTGTGGCATCGTCGGATATGTCGGTAAGAAGCGCGTCGTGCCCGTCATCCTGGATGGGCTGAAACGCCTGGAGTATCGTGGCTACGACTCGGCCGGAATCGCGGTGTGCGGCAATGGCGAGGGCTTGCAAATCCGCCGCGCCGAAGGCAAGCTGCGCAACCTCGAGGAAGTCATCCGGCTCAAGCCGATCGACGGGACCTACGGCATCGGCCACACCCGCTGGGCTACCCACGGCCGTCCCACCGAGGAGAATGCCCATCCTCATCGCGATTGCACCGGCCGCATTGTCGTTGTGCACAACGGCATCATCGAGAACTACATCGTTCTCAAGAAAAAGCTAATCGAAGAGGGCCACAAGTTCACCACCGAAACCGATACGGAAGTCATCGCTCACCTGGTCGAAAAGTTTTTCACGAAGCCGGCCAACGGCAACCGCCCCTCGCTGGAAGAAGCCGTGCGCAAGACGGTGGGGATGTTGACGGGAGTATTCGCGCTGGCCGTGCTCGCGGTGGATGAGCCCAACACCATCATCGCCGCCCGCAACGGGCCGCCCGCCGTGATCGGCCTGGGCAAGGACGAATATTTCGTCGCCTCCGATGTGCCCGCCATTCTTTATCACACCCGCGATCTGTTTTTCCTCGGCGATGGCGACCTCGCCATTCTCACCCCGGAGGGAGTCCGGCTCACCGATTTCCACGGCCAGCCCGTGGTTCGCCAGGTGCAGCACGTTACCTGGGACCCGGTCATGGCGGAAAAGGGCGGCTTCAAGCATTTCATGCTGAAGGAGATTTACGAGCAGCCCCGCGCGGTGCGCGACACCACCCTCGGCCGCGTCTCGCAAGATACCGGACACGTCTTCCTGGATGAGATGGAGATTTCCGAAGCCGAATTCAAGTCGGCCAAGAAAATCAACATCGCCGCCTGCGGCACCAGTTGGCATGCCGCCCAGGCCGGAAAGTTCATGATCGAGCAGATGGCGCGCATCCCGGTGGAAGTCGACTACGCCAGCGAATGGCGTTATCGCGACCCTATCATCGCCGCCGATACGTTCACCATGCTGATCACGCAGTCGGGCGAGACCGCCG
>CAVZMC010000038.1:0-2500 GCA_963776125.1 uncultured Acidobacteriaceae bacterium
GTCCTCCCACCGTTTGTAGGCACACGGTTTCAGGTACTATTTCACTCCCCTCGCAGGGGTTCTTTTCGCCTTTCCCTCACGGTACTGGTTCACTATCGGTCAGAAGCTAGTATTTAGCCTTACGGGATGGTCCCCGTAGCTTCCCGCAAAGTTTCTCGTGCTCCGCGGTACTCAGGTATCGACTTCGAGTCCAGCTCGTTTTCGCTTACGTGGCTATCACACTCTATGGCCCCGCTTTCCAGCGGGCTTCAGCTAACGACTGGATTGGTAACTCTACTGTTGTCGACCCTACAACCCCGCTGTCACCCGAAGGTGAAAACGGTTTAGGCTAATTCCGATTTCGCTCGCCACTACTCTCGGAATCGAGGTTTCTTTCTTTTCCTCCGGGTACTGAGATGGTTCACTTCCCCGGGTTCGCTCGTCCGCAACTATGGATTCATTGCGGCGTACTGGAGTTTTACCCCAGTGGGTTTCCCCATTCGGAAATCCCCGGATCAATGCCTACTTGCGGCTCCCCGAGGCTTATCGCAGCTTGCCACGTCCTTCATCGCCTGCTTCTGCCAAGGCATCCACCATGCGCCCTTAGTAGCTTGACCATAAAATTTACTCGAAGCACGGAGCGGCCTCGCAGCAAAGACGTAGCAAGCTACGTCTCTACAGCTCAACAACCCCACACGCCTTCGCAAATCTTATGGGCCTTAAACTTCCCGCTCATCGCGCGGTCGACGCTCTCACGTCTCGCGCCCCAGCGGAAGTTTCACTCTAGGCACTCATAAAAACTTACAGCCTTGTAGATTGCCCAATCTATTCAGTTGTCAAATATCGTCCTCGTGGAAGCTTTCAGCCGTCAGCTTTCAGCCATCAGCCAAAAACCTACATCCACTTACCCGCCTGGGCGGGCTTGGGTTTTACTGAAAGCTGACAGCTCACTGCTGACAGCTTCTTTTCCAACCCAATGTTCGGCGCCAAGCGACTTTCATTGAACCGTGAACAAATTCACGGTTGTCGCGGTTGACGCCCAACATTTTGTTGGCTTGTTACTTACTGCCGCGGCGGCGCGTCTGGATCCATACCGCGTTCAATCTTCGCAATGCGCTCCTGATGCTTCAGGACCATCGCCGTGATGGCGATTGCGCCGCCAACAACAACGGCCACGATCGGAATTAGAAACGGGCCTAAACTCGCGATCCATTCCATACAATCACTTCCCCCGGCGCACTATGTTAAAAGGCAGCACGCGCTCGAAGCGTCGATACGAAACCCACAAGCCAAAGGCAATGCAAACAACCAGCAAGATCGCTCGCTCCATACGATCACCTCTTCACTGTCACCCCGAGCGCAGCGACCCTGTTCCCGGCAGTTTACCGGAGGCAGGGATGCTTCGACTGCGCAACCCTTCGCTGCGCGAAGCCTTGCTCCGCTCAGCACGACAAACCCGGTATGACAAACAATCCTGGTGGAGCTGACCGGGATCGAACCGGTGGCCTCCTGGTTGCAAACCAGGCGCTCTCCCAGCTGAGCTACAGCCCCTTTGGCAGTCGTCAGTCTTCAGGCGTCGGTCGTCAGCAAAACCTGACGACTGAAGACTGACGACTAGCGGCTGATTTTGGTGGGCCTGGATAGACTTGAACTATCGACCTCACCCTTATCAGGGGTGCGCTCTAGCCACCTGAGCTACAGGCCCGGCCTTGAGTACTCCCGGAACCTTGAATCACTCTTGTCGCCGAGCGCGTGGATTCTTACATTCACCAGGATCTTTCCCGCAACCTCGGCAAAGACCGGCGGCACGACGCTTCGCAAGTTTGGGAATCGAGTAGCCAGGCTTGGAGAGGAAACTCCTCCAGTTCCGATAGCTACGCTTTTTCTTAATCTCGTCAGAGCTCATACCACCGTCCTTCAAGAGATCTAATTCGAGGACAAAGGTTGAACGTGCGGCTGGGCTAAGCCCAGCCTGACCATCGAGCGGTTAGGACTCGAGAAAGAGAGATCCGAACGGGTCGCTCTCGGCTTCATCGCAAAGACGTAGCAAGCTACGTCTCTACAGAAGCTGAGAGCTATTCCATCTTCGCTTCACAGGTTAAGGAAGCGGGGACGGGTACATGGCAACATCCGGCGCCGAAGCGCCAGTGCCATGACGTTCTCTCTTAGAAAGGAGGTGATCCAGCCGCAGGTTCTCCTACGGCTACCTTGTTACGACTTCACCCCAATCATGAACCATACCTTGGACGGCTGCCTCCCTTGCGGGTTGGCACACCGGCTTCTAGTGCAGTCCACTTTCGTGATGTGACGGGCGGTGTGTACAAGGCCCGGGAACGTATTCACCGCGGCGTGCTGATCCGCGATTACTAGCGATTCCAGCTTCATGGAGTCGAGTTGCAGACTCCAATCCGAACTGAGGCCGGCTTTTTCCGATTAGCTCCCTCTCGCGAGTTTGCGACGGTTTGTACCGGCCATTGTAGCACGTGTGTAGCCCTGGACATAAAGGCCATGAGGACTTGAC
>CAVZMC010000038.1:5000-16704 GCA_963776125.1 uncultured Acidobacteriaceae bacterium
CGAACCGGCGCGTGCCGGAACGCGCGCAGGTGCAGCTGTTCGAAGAAGTGTACGCCAAGCTAAGAACCGAGGAGAAGCGGCACGCCGACTGGCAACAAGGCATGGCGGCGGCCGGGGAGATGTTATTGCAAATGATCGCGGAGAAGAACATGGCTTACGACGAATTCATATTGTCGGTCTGAGCTTGCCGGTGCGGGCTTATCGGCCTGAACTGATTAGCCGGGAACTTGGAGAAAATGGATCATGGCGACTGAACTTGTTCCGCGGGGCAGGGGTGGAACCGCGAGCGAAGACGCGGACGCGGAGTGGGCTGGGTACGGCGAATGGATTCATAACATCGCGGACGTGTGCGAACAGGCCGCGCAAGGCAACCTGGAGCCGCGCCTGCTGCATTGCCCGGCGTCGCGGGAAGTGGCGCGCGCGGTCTTTTCCGTCAACCACCTTCTCGATATGACCGACGCCTTGTTGCGTGAGGCGGGAGCGGCGCTGGCCCACGCGGCGGAAAAAAAGTTTTATCGCCGGGTGCTGCTGCGCGGAATGCGAGGATCGTTTCAGCGGACGGCCGAGCAGATCAACCGAACCTCGCAACAACTGTCCAACGATGCGCAGGAGATGGCGCGGGTCGAAGCCTCGCGGCGTATGCTCTCCGAGCGGGTAAAGAGCGTCGTAAGCGGGCTGGCTTCCACCGCCAGCCGCATGAACACGACCGCCGGCGCGTTGACGGAGATGGCGCAGGGTTCCGGCAATGGCGCGGGGCACGAAGGGGGCAAGCCCGGCAAGACGCCTGCCGCGAAGCGGCAGAATCTGCACCAAACGGTGGACGCGTTGAATGAAGCATCGCAGAGAATCGGAGGGGTAGTGAAGCTGATCTCCGGCGTGGCCGACCGGACAAAGTTGTTGGCGCTGAATGCGACCATCGAAGGAGCCCGCGCCGGCGAGGCGGGCCGAGGATTTGCGGTGGTGGCGACCGAGGTCAAGAAACTTTCACAGCAGACAGCGACCGCGACGGGAGAGATCGACCGGGAGATTACTGCGGTGCGCACCGCCGCCGACCTCACTGCGCAACTGGTTACCGCGCTCAGCCAGACCATCGGAGAATTAAAGGACGTCTCGCAGTTGCTCAACCAGCAGTCCGAGGAATTGGCGACGTCCATGAACGAATTTCTTGGTCAGGGATAGGGGCGCTAAAGCGCTGACGCATTTTCAGTCGCTTAGCGGCACGACCAAAGGCCGTGCCCTTCCCAGAGCCTGCCAACCCAGAGTTTTTCCGCAGCCACCGAGGCCGTGCCCTACCCGAAACCGTTTTATAAGACGGTTCTAGTGAAATTCCAGGGTGACGAACTTGGCCTGCTGCTTACCCACGTTCATGATCATGTTCGTCTTGCCACCCGGGAACCAGTTGATTTCCCCTGCTTTGAGCGTGATGGTGGCCGTGCCCTTGCCAACAACGTCCCTCTGCAATACGAGATCGGTGATGGCGACGGTTAGGCGAGGGCCGGCATAGGTTTCTTTATGGGTCATGCCGCCGGGCTGCAGCTCGGTCTCGGCGACGCGGACGCCGTCTTTCACGAACATGACGTCTTCTGTGCCGCCGTCGAGGATGTGGAGGGCGCGTTCTTCATCCCATTTCGCGGGAGGCGTGTTGCGGGCTTGCGCGTCCTGAAGAAGTTCGATGGTGACGTTGCGGAATGGGGTGGAACTCACGGTGCGGACTTGGTGGGAGAAGCCGCCGTCCACCGCGTGGGTTTCGCCATCCTGCAGTTTGGTCTGGACGGCGGGTTTGCCTTCGACCTGATTGGAGATTTCGGATGGGCCCAGCACTACATAGATGTAGTCGTGCTGATGGCGGTGCATGAGCGTGGATTGGCCTGGGGGAATGTTCACCAGGAAAGCGCGGATGTAGGAATTTTGGAGGACAAGGTGATGGTGGGGTTCAGAGGTGATTTCGACTTCGGGGGTTTGGGCGGTTAGGGTGATGGCGGCGAGTAAGAAAAATAAATAGGCCGGGAATCTCATGGGCGGAGATTCTAACACTGGCCGCTGGCTGCGCTTAACCACAGGGGGCACAGGGTTACGCAGGTGAGCGCGGCTTAGGGTCGCAGAAAACTTCGTCAACCACAAAGGACACGAAGGTTCACGAAGGAAACACTTGCGCGTTGCTAGTTCTCGCCGACGCGGTCCCGCCCTCTGATTTAGACTCGGATTGTATGATCGAGATGGGAAAGCTACTAGTCTTTCTTGGCATCGTTCTTGTAGTGGCTGGGTTGCTCGTGGTCTTTTTGGGCCGGACTCATCTTCCCTTGGGACGACTGCCGGGGGATATTGTTTACCGGGGAAAGAACACGACTTTCTATTTTCCTCTTGCGACTTCGATTGTGGTTAGTGTGGTGTTGTCGGTTTTGTTTTACTTGGTGGGGAGATTTCGGCGGTAAGGTTTGGCCTCTGTTCGTGGCGGCCCCCGGTGAAGAACCTGTGGCAAAAACTCACGCGGTTCGTGGAATATCCCGAACTGGAGTTGAGCAATGACCTGGCGGAGAACTCAATGCGTCCCGTCGCAATCGGACGGCGGAATTGGATGCACGTCGGCAGCCCGCAGGCAGGGCCGAAGATTGCAGCGATCCTTTCGGTTGTGGAAAGCTGTCGCCGGTTAACACTCCCTGTGCGCGACTATCTGGCCGCGATCCTTCCAGGACTTGCCGACATCCCGATCCAGCGACTACCAGAACTTACTCCATGTGCTTTAGCCACCCAGCATTGACCGACCTGACCTTAGTCGTATGTGTTCAATGTGGACACGGCGGTCCACCTTCTCCCCAAGTGTTCCGTTCCTCCATTGGACCCCAGACGAATTTCCCATGCTTGTCGATGACACCTATCTTGGTTGCCATCTGCACCAGGGACAATCCGTTGATGAATGGACAGGCCTCAGAAAACTGAGGCGGGATCATCATCTTCCCGGTCTTGTCGACGAACCCCACACGGCTGTCCTGGTGCGGGAGCACTGGAGCCAGCCCCTCGGAAAACGGCCCCGCCTGCGCAAATTGGGGAGCGATAACGAACGCGCCCAGGTGGTCGATGTATCCGAACTTCTTGTCCACCTTTACCGCCGCCAGCCCTTCCGAAAAGTCCTCCGCCCACTGGAACTTCGGTACGATTACGAGCTTGCCTGTGCGGTCTAAGAAACCAAAGTTGTCAAAGTGCTTGTCCCCGCTGCCGCGAACAATCACGACTGCCAGCCCTTCGTGGAAAGCATGCGCATTGTGGAACTGAAAAGGAATGGTTACCACGCCGGTCCGATCGATGTAGCCAAAGTCACGGCTGGCGATTGTGCCAGTGCGAGCCACGTATTCACGGGTATTGACGCCACGAGGACGCACGGCTGCCAGCCCTTCGGAAAACTCGGTGAATAGGTCAAATTGCGGCGTGATCATCATCTTGCCGGTCTTGTCGATGTAACCGGTGGTCCCGTCGATAGTGACGGCGGCCAGTCCCTCAGAAAATGGCTTCGCTCCAGGTGGAAAGCCGAGGTCATCAAATCTGGGAGGAATGACCATCCGCCCACTCGAATCGATGAATCCCCATTTGGTCCCAACACTCACCGCGGCGAGGCCCTCAGAAAACGAACTGGCTTGATCGAAGCTGGCAGGAATAGCAAGGTTTCCTGCCTTGTCGATGAACCCGTACTTTGAGCCAAGTTGGACAAGCGCTAGACCTTCATGGAAGCACTCGGCAAAGTCGAAGCGGGCGCTGATCAGCAGCTTGCCGGAACCGTCTATGTATCCGAACTTCTCCGCGTGGGGCACGGGAAGGAGGGGGCATCTTGATCCTTCACGCTGTTGCGCGCCCAGATTCGTCGCAGCAGAAATGAAAACAACCACAAAAAAGAGGTTGGTTCGGAGCGTCGCGCAGCGCAATATCGGCTCCCTCTGTGCTGTAGTTCGTAGAAGCCGGAAATTGTAGCAGAGTAGCAGAAGCAATCATCCAACTCGCTTGAGCAACAAACTTCCCAGGGCAGATAAAACGCTCTGGTGGGCGAAGGCGCGATCACAACATTCGTCAACCGTGTATTTCCTCTGACGCTTGCTGAAGGACAGCCGTCTTTAGACCCAATCCGTTTTGCGCAAGCCGCCGGTATCGTCCCTACGGGACTTGGCTTAATCTCTCGCTTGCCCAGGACTTACGTCCTGGGCTAACGTATTTCGCCGCTCCGCGGCTTGCCTCTGTTGTCCCGGCACGTTCTTGTCACGGAATAACCACCTAGGCATTCGAGTAACTGCGCCTGTAGACTTTCTCGGCATGGACTTTGGGGATCAACTTGGGTTTAGCTTTCGGCCGCCGGACCGGCGGGTTTGGAAGGTGCGCGATCTGGTGGGCGCGGTGCGCACGCATATTGAACGCGAGTATGGAGACACTTGGGTGGAGGGGGAGATTTCGAATTTCCGGGCGCATGATTCGGGGCATCTCTATTTCACGTTGAAGGATGAGAGTTCGCAGCTGAGCGCCGTCATGTTTCGGTCGCAGGCGCGGCTGCTGCGGTTTCGCCCGGAGAACGGGATGCAAGTTGTGGTGCGCGGGCGGATCACGATTTATGAAGACCGCGGGCAGTTGCAGATTTCGGCGGAGTATCTGGAGCCAAAGGGCGCAGGGGCGCTGCAGATTGCGTTCGAGCAACTGAAGGCCAAGCTGGACGCCGAAGGGCTGTTCGATGCGGGGCGCAAGCAGGCGATTCCGGCGCTGCCGGGACGGATTGGAGTGGTGACTTCTCCGCAAGGGGCGGCGTTGCAGGACATTCTGAACATTCTGCAACGGCGGCATCATTCGGCCAGCGTTTTGATTTTCCCGGCGCAGGTGCAGGGGGAAGCGGCGGCGGTGGAAGTCAGCGCGGGGATTCGATACTTCAATCACGCGCGCAACGTGGATGTGATTGTGGTGGCGAGAGGCGGAGGGTCGGCGGAGGATCTGGCGGCTTTCAACGATGAGACGCTGGCGCGGACGGTGGCGGATTCGCGGATTCCGGTGATTTCAGCGGTGGGCCATGAGACGGATTTCACCATCATCGACTTTGTGGCCGACCTGCGGGCGCCTACGCCGTCGGCGGCGGCGGAGTTGGTGATTCGCTCGCGGCAGGAAATCGAAGAACAGGTTTTGAGTTTGCAGCAGCGGCTGGAAAAAGGACTGCGCTATCACTTGCTGATGGCGCGGCAGAACCTGACCGAACTGGCACAGCACGGGGCATTTGGGCGAATGATGGATTTGATTCGCCGGCGGCAACAGCGGGTGGATGAGTTGCTCTATCGGCTGGTTCATTCCGAACGCGATGCGCAGGAAGGGCGCCGGCGGCGATTTGAAAGTCTGGCGGGGGCGGTGCAGCATTACGATGCGCGGCGAATATTGGTGGGGATTCGGAAGGAATTGGACGGGCGGGTTGTGGCGCTAGGGTCGGCGGCGCGGACCGTCTTCCTGCAACGGCGAGGACGGATCGAGCAACTGGCTGCGCAATTGGCGGCGCTTTCTCCGACCGCGATTTTGGAGCGTGGCTATGCGTTGGTTTTCGATGCTTCGGGAAAGTTGCTGACCGATGCGGCGAGAGTTCGCGCGGGAGAAGAGATTTCGGCGCGGTTGGCGCGGGGGACGGTGGTGGCCAGAGTGAAGAGCAAGAAAGGTTAACCACAGAGGGCCCAGGGTGCACCGCGGAAACGCAGACCCTCAGGCAGATTCTCCAGGGAAGCCTCCGAATAAGCCCTTTCCGGGAAAAACGTCATAGTGAATGCTGGCATTTCGCGGGCGGGGGCGCCCGCGCCACACTGGATGGGAGTTTCACGGGAGTTTTGCGGGCTAGATTACAATAGAGGCTAGCCTTCGGCCCTCCAGGAACATGGTTTGAAAGGGGTTTTGCGTGCTGCAGTTTTCAACGCTGTGGTCACACGTGTCGATTCTCTCCATTCTCGACATCGTGCTGGTCGCGGTCATCATTTACGAATTCTTGGCGCTGGTAAAAGGCACCCGCGCGGCCTTGATGCTGGTGGGGGTAGGGGCGTTGGCGCTGGCTTTTTATTTTTCCCGGTTGGGCGAGCTGGCGACCCTCAACTGGATGATCAGCACCCTGTTGCCCTACGCGGCGTTTGCGCTGATCGTAATTTTTCAGGCGGAGATCCGGCAGGCACTGGCGCGGCTGGGGCGGCGGTTTACGCTGCGGCGCACGTCCGCGGCCGAAGGCGATGCGTACGACGACATTGTGCTGGCGGCGAATCTTTTCTCGCAGAACCGGACCGGCGCGCTGATCGTGATTGAACGCGAAATCGGGCTGCGCACCTACATTGAAAGCGGAGTGCCGCTGGATGCCAAGCTGTCCTACGATTTACTGGCTACGATTTTTCGGCCCAGCGCTCCGCTGCACGATGGCGCGGCGATTGTGCAGAACGAGCGCATCGCGGCGGCGGCGTGCTTTCTGCCGCTTTCCATGAATCCCCGGCTTTCCATCCAGATGGGAACGCGGCACCGGGCGGGCATCGGCGTGACTGAGGAAACCGACGCCATTGCGGTGATTGTGTCGGAGGAAACCGGGGCGATCAGCGTGGCGGTGGGCGGGGCGATTGAGCGCGACCTCACGATCGAGCAGCTGCGCGAGCGGCTAGGGGCGTTGTTGAAGCGCCGGGTGACGCCTTCGACTTTGCCCACTCCAATCAACAACGGAAGGGAGAGAGCGAGTTTCAACACCGACGATTTCCCGAGCCAGGAGCGGGCGGAGGATTCCCGCCTGAGCCGGGAGGCGGACCGCTAGCCATGAAGGAATTCTTCCGCCGCTACGTGGCGCATAATTTTGGCTTGAAGGTCGTTTCTCTCGCCTTCGCCGTGGGCTTGTGGCTGGCGGTGGCGCGGGACCAACAGGCGGAAGTTCCCATCGAAGTGCCCATCGAATTCCGCAATGTTCCCGAAGACATTGAGATCAGCTCGGAACACATTCCAGAACTGCAGATTCGCTTGCGCGGAGCGGAGCGGCTGATGCGCCGGCTGCAGCGCTCGGATGTAGATGTGCGGATCGACCTGAGCCGGGTCAAGCCCGGCGAGCGCACTTTTGATCTTACGGGCGCGGAAGTTCACCATCCTTACGATCTCGAAGTAGTGTCGGTCGTGCCCAGCCAGCTTCACTTGGCGTTTGACACGCGGCTTACCCGGCAGGTGGAGGTTCATCCCCGGGTGGTGGGCACATTTGCCGCGGGATACAGCATCGCGCGCATTGTGGCCGATCCTCCGGCGATCGACATCACCGGGCCGCGGAAGCGAGTAGAGGCGGTCGAAGCCGCCATCACCGATCCGGTGGATGTGAGCGGCACGATGGACCGCGGAACTTTCGTGACGCACGCTTACGTCGCTGACGCGATGGTCCAAGTGGTCGATCCGGCTCCGATTCGCGTGACCGTGATCATGCAGAAAACCTCGAGCGCGAGCGGCGCCCAGCCATCCAACAACGCTAACTCGACAAGATGACTCCCCAAACCCGGCAACTTTTTGGAACCGATGGGATTCGCGGCCTGGCCGGCGAGTTCCCCTTGACCATGGAGAACACCTTTCTGATTGGGCGAGCGCTCGGGCACGATTTGATGAGGACCAATCCGCGGGCCCGGGTGGTAATCGGGCAAGACACGCGGGAGTCCAGTTCTTGGATCGGGGATCAGGTCGCTCTGGGACTGGCTTCGGCGGGATGTGAGTTGCACAGCGCGGGCGTGATTACCACGCCGGGGATCGCTTACCTGGCGCGCTCCGGCGAATACGCCGCGGGGGTGGTGATTTCGGCGTCGCACAATCCTTGGACGGATAACGGGATTAAGGTTTTTTCCGGGGACGGTTATAAATTGCCCGACGCGCGGGAACTGGCGATTGAGCGGGAAATTTTCGCTTTGCTGCGCGATCCGGAGCCGCCCCAGCCACCGGCGGGAAAATCCGTGGCCAGCCTGCCGGGCGAGGCCAGCCTGCGGCGCGCCTACGTGGAGTGGCTGGCGCAGAACGTGAGCGCGGACCTGAGCGGGCTGCGGGCGCTGGTGGATTGTGCCAATGGCGCGGCGGCCGCGGAAGCGCCGGCGCTGTTTCGGGCTCGCAGAATTCAGGCGCTGTTTGTCAGTGCGTCGCCGGATGGCAGGAACATCAACGCGGGATGCGGCGCATTGCATCCGGAAGCCGTGGCCAAAGCGGTCGCGGAAAATGTCGGTAACTTCGATTTGGGGATCACGTTTGACGGAGACGCGGACCGGGTTCTGTTCAGTGACGCCGCCGGGCGGGTGGTGAATGGGGATGCGGTACTGCTGCTGGCGGCGCGCGACATGAAAGCGCGGGGCGTGTTGCCTGGAGACACGGTGGTCGCGACGACAATGTCTAATATGGGGCTGGAGATTGCCTTGCGCAAGGCGGGAATCCGCATGCTGCGGGCCAATGTCGGCGACAAGTATGTGCTCGAAGAGATGCATAAGAGCGGGGCGATGCTGGGCGGTGAGCAATCCGGGCACATTATTTTTCGCGACGGCGAAGCCACGACCGGGGATGGATTGCTGACTGCGCTGCGGGTGATGGAAATCATGGCGCGGACGGGGCAGCCACTGGCGGAGTTGGTGGGGGATCTCAAGGTTTTCCCGCAGACGATTCAGAATGTCCGGGTGCGGGAGAAGACGCCGTTTCATAAGGTGCCGGAGATTCAGCAGGCGATTGCGGCGGCCGAGCAGGAACTGGATGGCGATGGACGCGTGGTGGTGCGCTACTCGGGAACGGAAGCGCTGGCGCGCGTGATGATTGAGGCGGAATCGGAAGCGAAGATGAAGCGCCTGGCGGGGAGCATTGCGGGGGCGATTAGGAAGGCGCTGGGGGCGTAGAGGGGTTCAGGCGCCACGACGAAGAAAATTGCGGATGGTGCCGGGAGGTCGAACCCCCATGACCCGAAGGTCGGCGGATTTTGAGTCTGTTTTTAGGGCTTTCGCAGCGAGTTGCACCCGGTCGCAAAATCTCGCATAAGCTGGTTCCAACCATGTCTGGAAGAGGCAAAGATTGCGAGCTACGTCTGGCATTCGAACCGGCACACATTCTGCTCTTAGTTGGCAATGGCCGGAGCATCGATCAAGGAGATTCAGGAACTCGCCGGCCACAAGACGATTACGATGTCCGCACGCTACAGCCATCTCTCGCCGGAACACAGACTTTCGGTCATCGATCAAACCGCCACGGTGAGTTGAACCCGATTGGCGAGAGGCGTGTGTTGCATCGACTCACTGAACTCGTACCGTTTTCCGTACATGTGAGCAGTGTGAGCTTACCTAATCGTGGGTACCGATGCCAGCCCAACGCGGGCCGTCGCACCCCGGGAAGGAGTCGGACAGCAAATGGGACGGGCCGTCGCTGGAGACTCCATCGAAAAGCCGGACGTCATCGACGACAAAGCGACCGCCTTCCGATATCACTCTCGAATCAACTCGCCAATTTCTCCAAGTTGCTTCGGCTGCAGGGGCGGGTGGAACGCCTGAGTCCTTGTGAGATAGCCACACAATGACGAGAAAGGAACCGTCATCTTGTCGATCTTTGTGATCGATGAGATCAGCACCCGGCAAGGCAAATTTGCCCTCACCGGAGAACAGCCCGGCGCCAAGCCACACGGGCCGCGGGCTTGCGCCCCGGCTTGGAGCTTGCCGGAGGTAATCCTCTTGACAGGCCTGCCCGGTCGCAAGCCGATCTTTGAGACGTTTACTCAGCAGGGGGCTAATCCTGGTCCAGTCTGCGCCTTGCGGTATGCCGAGTGGATGACGGGCCACGACGGCGTCGTAGAGGTTGCGAGTGACATCGATGACTGATTCTTCGTTCAGAAGACGAGGAAGATCCGACAGCCGGTCCGAGTCCGAGGCCCTTTCTTTGTTACCATCGAGGCGAATCAAGAGCCCATCATCCTTATCTTTGACTCCGATGTACTTGACTTTTGGCGGATCGGAGATACTTTTGCCGACAAAGAGGTCAACGCGGGCGTTGCCGCGCTGAAACGACACTCCAGCACAAAGGCCACCCTGCGGATTCCGCGTGGCGCCGTCGCTGCCTTCTTTGATATTGCATTGGTGGGCATGCCATTCGATGTGATTGACATGCAGGAATGCGGAGTTGAG
Organism: uncultured Acidobacteriaceae bacterium; assembly: GCA_963776125.1. Lineage (GTDB taxonomy): Bacteria > Acidobacteriota > Terriglobia > Terriglobales > Acidobacteriaceae > PALSA-270. Next base: position 15,134 of record CAVZMC010000038.1, read on the forward strand.
CCAGTCTTCCAGGCGCTGTGAGGGTAACGAAGGGTCGAGTTGGTGCACATCGACAGCCTTGGCGAAGGCAACTTCCTCTTTAAGGGCGGCTGATCGCAGGGCGTTCACGGCGTCCCAATTCACAACGGGAGGAGGAGTTCGAGCCGCAACAAGCTTCTTCTCGACATGTACCCCCGTCCAGTGGGGGCCGTCGCAGCCCGCAAAGGTCTCTGAGAGCAAATGAGACGGGCCGTCGGTCGAGCTTTCCTCGAAGATGCGAATGTCATCGACTACGAACCGATTGTCTTCAAGGACTACGGTGGCGATGATCGGCCAGTGTCTTTTGACTCTATAGGCTCGAATCCCACCTGCGATGATTGAGCTGTTCTTTCCTGTGACGTCCCGCTCGACCGCGTCGAGCTGCACTGCGAAGAATCCACCTTTCAGCGGCTCTTTGTGAACGATGTTCACAAAGTAAGGTGCTGTTCGTTCGTCTTCGCCGGAGAAGAGATCGCTCGTCATCCATGACGGTTTTGGAATAGCGCCTGCCTTGGGCTGTTCGCGAAGGTAGTCATCCTCGCAAGCTTGCGCCGTCTCCAGTTGCTGGGTCAATCGTCGGCTGAGGAGTGGCCAGAGGTCTGTCTTATCCTCGCCTTGCGGAATGCCGATCAGGTGTCGCTCCACGATCTTCTGGTAGAGGTCGCTCACCCCACCGGTGACAGCGGGTTGGTCGAGAAGTTGAGGAAGGCCGGAGAGCCGGTCACTGCCTCCGGTTTGCACGAAGCCGGGCTCTGCGACCTCAATCCCGTAATAGAGCTGCGGAGGCCCGATGATGCCTCGTTTGAGGGTCCCGATGAGGACTAGGAAGAATCCCTCCTGGCCACCCCGTGCAAACGCTATGCGCACGCAGCGCGGATAGTCGAAATCCCCATCAGGATGGAGGTCACAAGTATCAGCACTTTGCCACCGCAGAACCTCGATGTGTGGCGGGCCATTTTTGAGCCAGTCCTCAAGACCCTGCGAGGGAAGTGAAGGATCGAGTGTTCTGACGTCGAGAGCTTTGGCGTAGACCACCGCTTCGTTCTCGGTAACGGGAAGCTGCGCGGTGGAGGATGAAGCGAGCAGAAGCGACAACACGGCCAGGAAACTTGCTTTCATCGTTTCCGCCTAAGCAAACGTGATCAATATTTTAGACACCACTTCCAGGCGACATGTTCCCGAGGGACTCTCCCGAGGCCCGATTCAAGTGGTAGCAGAGTCGTCCTACAGTAAGCTTCGCCGCTCGCGAGAAGGGTGGATGCGCTTGCTGTCACATGCCCGTCGAGTTGCCATCTCGTACGTGTGCCAAAATTCTCAATTTGCGATTGCAGGGCTGTTGAGACTCTTCGGACCATTCCGTAGCTTCTTCTTCGCTACTGTGGGAACCAACAGCCATCAGAACAGCCACCAAACGATTTTGGCCTCTCCGATTTGGAGAGGCCAATTCAATCTAAGCTCTTTATTTTGTTGGTGCCGGGAGGGGGGGTCGAACCCCCATGACCCGAAGGTCGGCGGATTTTGAGTCCGCTGCGTCTGCCAGTTCCGCCATCCCG
>CAVZMC010000039.1:0-23014 GCA_963776125.1 uncultured Acidobacteriaceae bacterium
AGGATAGAAAACGTTTTTGACCCTTTTGTGGGTGGCGAGGAATTCCGCGACCACTCTGCCGCTGCGATCGTGCTGCTCCATGCGCACGGCGAGCGTTTTCACGCCGCGCAGAACCAGCCAGCACTCAAACGGCGAAAGAATCGCTCCCGCGGCCTTCTGCACGAAGCCTAGCGTTTCCGCCTGCTCCGGCCTGGTACAAACGACCACACCGCCCAGCCCATCGCTGTGGCCGTTGAGGAATTTCGTGGTCGAGTGCACCACCATGTCTGCGCCAAGCGCGATGGGCTGCTGAAAGTACGGCGACATGAACGTGTTGTCGACGACCAAATTGACTTTCTTGCGCCGGCAGACCTGGCTAACGGCGTGGATATCGGTCAGCGACATCAGCGGATTGGTGGGCGTTTCCACATACACCATGCGCGTGCTCTTGCGGATGGCGCGCTCCACGTTCTCCGGCTGCGCGGTGTTGACGTAGCTGAACTCGATCCCATAGCCAGTCAGCACCTGATTGAACAGCCGCGGAACCCCGCCGTAAAGATCATGCCCGCAGACCACATGGTCGCCAGCCTTGAACATCGCGCAGATGGCGTTGATCGCCGCCATACCACTGGCGAAAACACGAGACGCGATTCCGCCTTCGAGCGCCGCCAAGTTCTGCTCCAGCCGGGTGCGCGTGGGATTCGAGACGCGCGAGTACTCGTATCCCTTGTTCTCGCCCAGTCCCTGCTGAACGTAGGTCGAAGTCGCGTAGATGGGGACCGCCACCGCGCCGGTTTCGGAGTCGGGTTCCTGACCGGCGTGAATGGCGCGGGTAGCAAAACCGGGTTGCTTGGATTTATTCATGATTCACTACTGGCCATTTGTCATTCCGAGCATAGCGAGGAATCTGCTTCATCTTGCCCCGAGCAAACAGCAGATTCCTCGCTGCGCTCGGAATGACAACCGATTCAGGGAACACGGCTCCCGCGCGGAGAGCTGCCTACGCTCCGCCTTCGAATATCTTCTTCGACAAATAGCGTTCCGCTGAATCTGGAATCATGGTGACCACGCGCTTTCCCGGTCCTAGTCGTCGCGCCACTTGCAGCGCCGCGAAGACATTGGCTCCGCCGCTCGACCCGGACAGCACTCCCTCGCGCGCTGCCAGCGTTTTCACCATGTCAAACGCATCCTTGTCGGTCACCATAATGATTTCGTCGCACACCGAGCGGTCAAAATTTTTAGGCACGAAGCTGGCGCCAATGCCTTCCACCTTGTGTTTGCCCGGCTTGCCTCCGCCCAGCACCGAGCCTTGCGTCTCGACGGCAACGGTGACCGCCCGTGGCAAATTTTCCTTCACAAACCGCGCCACTCCGGTGAACGTCCCGGCCGTGCCCGCCCCGATGACCACAGCGTCAATGCGACCTTCCATTTGCTCGAAAATCTCCCGTGCTGTGGTTTCGTAGTGGTAGTCGGGATTCGCTGGGTTCTCGAATTGCCCCGCCATGAAGGCGTTGGGGGTCCGCGCCACAAGTTCATTCGCCCGCCGAATCGCTCCCTGCATGCCATCGGCTTCCCGAGTGCGAGCCACTTCAGCGCCAAGGGCCCGCATGATCATCACTTTCTCCTCCGAAAAATTCTCGGGGATAAACAGCGCCACGCGGTAGCCGCGATTGATGCCAATCAGCGCCAGGCCAATTCCTGTATTTCCCGCCGTAGCCTCGACAATCGTGCCGCCTGATTTGAGTTTTCCCTGGTCTTCCGCCCGGCGGATGATCCCAATGGCGGCACGGTCTTTTACGCTGCCGCCGGGGTTCAGATACTCGAGCTTGGCGAAAACCTCCGCCGCGCCCGCGGGAACCAGTCTCTTCAGTTGAAGGATCGGAGTCTCGCCCACCAGTTGGGTGATGTCATCGGCGACGCGCAGGTGGACTTCTTCCAGCGTTTTCTTGGGCACACTATCAGGGTACGGAAGCGAAGGGCCGAGCGTCAATTGCGCGGAAGGAACGCTGCGGAAAGAGGAACAGAATCGGGAACCACGCGGGGCGCGGAAAAGCTAATCGCCGCCCGGAGCGTGTTCCTGCCCTGCGAAGTAGCCGCTGCGCGTTCTTACCGTCAGCTTGCCGTAGCCTTTGGCGCGCGCCTCGGCGCGAATGGTGCGATACCCCTCGACATTCTTGGGGGTGGTGGGTTTGTAGCCGATGGTGTACTGGTTGCGGATATCGTGGGCTACGCTCGAGCTGATCTCATCCACCTGGTCGAGCGTTTTCGGGAAAAATGCGATTCCGCCCGTCTTGTCGGCCAGAGTTTGCAACGCTCGGCGAGCGCGCCGGGTTCCCTCTTCGCCGCCCAACAATCCAATCGTGTACACCGCGGGTCCGTTGACTTCGCTCAGGTTTCGGACTGCCTGTTCCAGTGTCTCCTGGCTCGAGTTGTCTTCGCCGTCCGTGACCACGAACAGCACCTTCTTGGCGAGGTCCGATTGCTTAAGCTGGCCGGCCGAGGCCACCACCGCGTCGTACAGCGCAGTTCCTCCCCGTGCCTCCACCTTTTCCAACGCCTCTTTCAGCTTGGCAATGTTGCTGGTAAAGTCTTGATCCAGATAGTACTCGTCATTGAAATTGACCACGAAGACCTGGTCCCGGGGATTGCTGGCACGCACCAGGTTAAGGGCGGCCTTGTTGACCTGATCCCGCTTCTCGCGCATTGAGCCGGAGTTGTCAATCACAATCCCCATGGCGACCGGCACGTCTTCCTTGCGGAACGAGGTAATGGGCTGGGGCTTGTCGTTTTCGTAAACCGAAAAAGCGCCTCGGTCCAGGTCCATGACCATGCGCTGTTTGTTGTCCACCACCGTAGCGTGCAGCAACACTTCATCGACTTGCTTTTTGATGACGAAAACGCCGCTTTCGGTGGAGACCTGCGGAGTGTCCTGCGGCGGGGCGGCGGGTTTGCTTTGATCGCCGCCGGCCGCCGGCTGGGCGGCATTGCCGGCCCCGGGCTGGGGCGGATTGGCTTCCTGGGATCGGGTCCCGATTGTCGACAAAAACAGACCGGCCAACAAAACCAGAACGCGGCTATTCCGAAGGCGCATAGTAACCCGTCTTAGCGTACACCCGGAGCGGCGGCAGTCCTTTGGGCGGAATCAGCTTCACTCGAATCTTCCGCCACTTGCCATCGTGGGCCCGGTTCTTAGGACGGTATCCAATTACATATTGGTTGCGCAACTCGACGCCAATTTTCGTGGCCACGTCGGACAGGTCGTTGGGATTATCGATGGTAAAGGCGCGGCCCCCGGTCAGCTCCGTGATCTCGCTCAGCAACGCCGGCCCGGCCTGTTCCTCCGGCGTCGCCATGACGTGATCGTAAATCCCGATCGCATAGATCTCGAGATCGGCTTCCTTCACCGTGGACCGGATTTCGCCTTCGGTGTACCGGCTATGATTATCGCCGCCGTCGGAAATAATCAGCAAGGCCCGCTTGGGATACTTGGCCTGCCGCATCTTATTGACGCCCAAGTAGATGGCGTCGAGCAGTGCGGTACGTCCCTTGGGAACGGTAAACACCAGGCGGCTCTGAATATCATCCACGGACGAAGTGAAATCCGCGACCAACTCGGGCCGGTCGCTGAAAGTAATCATGAAAAACTCGTCTTGCGGGTTGGCGGTCTTGAAGAATTCCACAACCGCGTCGCGGGCGCGATCTATCTTGCTGCTCATGCTCCCGCTCATGTCGAAGATCACCCCAATCGAGACGGGAGCGTCCTCGCTTGAGAAATGGCGGATTTCCTGCTGGTCTTTCCCCTCGAAGACATTGAAGTTTTCTTTATCCAGCCCTGTCACCAGCCGGTTCATGGGATCGGTGATCGTCACCGGGACCAGCACCAAGTCCGTATCCACCTTGATCGGTTTGGTATGGGTCTGCAGCGAGGCATCGACAATTCCGCTTGGCGAGGTATCGGGGACAGCGGTGATCCGCGGCTTGATATGCACGTCATCGATCGGAACCTGGGCCCAGGAAGGCGAAGGAAGGCTGCACAACCCAGCCAACATCCAAGTCAGAATCGCGAAAACTGCCAAGGCTTGGTTTTTAGCGCACAAGAAGGAACGACACCGGGCGCGACTGGGGGCCGAAGGAGGGTTCCCGTTCTGAAGCGGAATTCGCAACAACCCGCGCACGCGAAAGCGGGCCATAGGTACCTCGTTGACGTGCATCGTATCACAGGCAGGTGTGAATCGCGTCACACTTTTTCGTACGTTCCCTTGGTAGCTGGCCCTTCGATCACCCATTTGGGCAGGGGTTTGCTTACTATGAAGATTCTTCTTGGCTTCCATCCCCAAGACCTTCGAGTTCGCCTCAATTCTGCACATCTCAGCCTCCCGCAAGCGGCAAAGCTCCTGTTACAATTTCTGCTTCCCAATCTATGGCAAACATTACGGCTTTTCGCGCGCTCCGCTACAATCCGGGCCGGGTCTCGTTGCCCGACGTGGTTACCCAACCCTACGACAAGATCACGCCGGCAATGCAGGAGCACTATTACGAGGCCAGCCCTTATAACCTGGTTCGGATTATTCTCGGCAAGCGCAACCCCTTCGACCATCCTGCGGACAGCGTCTACACCCGGGCTGCCACCTACCTAACCGATTGGCGCCGCGAGGGCATCCTTTTGCAGGACCCCGAACCTTCGCTCTATTTCTACTCCCAGCGCTTCCCCGTTCCCGGCGAAAAGACCGAGCTGCAGCGCCGTGGATTCATCGGTTTAGGCCGCATCGAGGACTACTCCGCCCAAATTGTCTTCCGCCACGAGCAAACCCTGGCCAAACCCAAGGCCGATCGCCTGGACCTGCTCCGCGCCACCCGGGCCCACTTCGGCCAGATTTTCATGCTCTACAGCGACCCGTCTGCCGAAATTGAAACCGCGCTGGCCTCCGCCAACCCTCCCGACATGGAGACGCGCGACGAATATGGCGTCGCACATCAGGTCTGGCGACTCTCTGATCCCGCCACAATCAGTTTGGTGAAGGGCAAAATGCGCGACAAGAAGCTCATCATCGCCGACGGCCATCACCGCTACGAAACCGCGCTCAATTACCGCAACGAACGCCGTGCCGCTGCATCTTCCCCCCCGCCCGACGCTCCCTACGAACACGTCATGATGACTTTCGTCAACATGGACAGCCCCGGGTTGGTCATCCTGCCCACCCATCGCGTAGCACACGGCCTGCCAAACTTCTCGGCCGACGCCTTCCGCGAAGGCGCCCGCGCCTATTTCAGCGTTGAGGAAGTCGATCCTTCTATCGACGCCAGCCGTGCCAACACCATCCTGCGCGAAGCTGGGCGCGGTGGAACCGCGCTCCTGGCTGTCACCCCCAATCGCGCTTTCCTTCTGGACACGCCCAGAGCCGCCAGCTCCAACATCTTCGCGGGCCTTTCCCTCCGCCAGCAGTCGCTCGATGTGGTGCAATTGCATAAATGCCTGCTGGAAGGCGTCTTGGGAATCTCCCCGGAAGCCATCCGCGATCAGCAGAACATCGGCTACTATCGCGAAACTCATGAGGCCCTGGCGCAAGTCCGCAAAGGCGCCGCCAATATCGCGTTCCTAATGAACCCGGTGCGTATGCAGCAGGTCCGCGATATCGCCTTCGCCGGTGAAGTCCTTCCCCAGAAGTCCACTGACTTTTTCCCCAAGCTGCTCAGCGGGTTGAGCATTTACCCACTGGAATAGGCGCTTCGGGTTTTTACGACGCACCCGCCCCGGCGTTAGTAGTCGACTGCTTTCAAGCAGGCCAGCTTCATCACAGCGAGGCCACCGCGCTCTTTCCCGGCCACTGCGGTATAAAGGTTGGTTAGGATTCTCATTCTTGCCAACTGCATGGCCGCCGCACCCACCTTCCGCAGGCTGGTTCTCCCGATCACCATGGCCGCGGTTGTCGCCGCAGTCTTCTCCCTCTTGCGATTCTCCTCCGCTGCCGAGGAGAAACGGCTTTCGGTGTATTCGCTGGTCGCCAACTATTCCTTGCCGGTGGTCGAGCGTAATGGGCAGGACTACACCGGCCTGCTCGAAGCCCTGGAGCCCTTGGGAGCGGTGAGCGCCACGACCGAAGGCGCCCATTGGCGGCTTCGCTACAACAATCAGCCGGCCGAGTTCACCGCCGGCGCCAGCCGCGCCCGCATTCGCCAAAACAACTTCGATCTCCGGGCCAACTTCCTATTGGAGAACGGACGCGGATTGGTTCCCCTATCCACCCTGGGCCCGCTGATGTCGCGAATCCTGGGCGGCCCGGTCACTTTTCACGAAGCGGCGCGCCGCGTGTTCATCGGCAGCGTCGCCATACACTTCACCGCCCAAGTCAATAAAGAGACGCCGCGCGGCCTGGTGATGAATTTTTCCGCGCCGGTGAATCCCATGATCGCCACCGAACCGGGAAAGCTGCGCATGGTTTTCAACCATGAGCCGGTGGTCGAGCCAGGTTCGCCGTCGCTCACCTTCGGCGATAACGTCATTCCCTCGGCGAGTTTCTCGGAAGACAACGGCGCGGCTGAGATCACAATCAATGGAAACGCGCCGCTTTTCGCCAGCTTCAGCAACGGCAACCGCACCATCACCATTACGCCGGCATCGCCGTCCGCGGCGCCAACCGCCACTCCAGCGTCTGGCGCGCAAGCTTCCGGAGCCGGTGCATCGGGTCAGCCGCAAGGCCGTGGAAGCGAAACTTATCCTTCCTTGGCGCAATACTTCGCGGTCGTGGACGCCAGCCATGGCGGCGACGAGCGCGGCGAGGCTCTTACCGATCAACTGGCGGAGAAGGATGTGACCCTGGCCCTCGCCCGCGCCCTGCGCCAAGAACTGCAAGCCCGCGGCATTACCACGCTGCTGTTGCGCGACGGCGACGCCACAATCACACCCGACCAGCGTGCCAGCCTGACCAATGAAAAGCATCCTGCCATCTACCTCTGCCTGCATGCTTCGTCGCAGGGGCACGGGGTGCGCCTCTACACTGCGCTACTGCCCGCCGGCGGAGACAATACCGGGCCGCTTGTCAGTTGGGACACGGCTCAGTCCGCATTCCTCCCGCTGAGCCGGGCCGCGGCGGACGGCCTGGCGCTGGAGCTGCGTAGGAGGCAAGTTCCGGTGCGGGTGTTGCTGGCGCCTCTGCGTCCGCTCAACAATATCTCCACACCGGCGGTTACGGTGGAAGTTGCGCCTTCCTCGGCGGGAGTTTCCGATCTCAACTCCGCTACTTACCAGCAACTGGTCGCCGCGGGCGTGGCTGCCGGAGTTCTTGCGGTCCGCGAAAAACTGGAGGCCGCGCGATGACTCCGCGCCCTTTGATCATTGCGGTCGCCGCCATGCTGACCATTGCGCTTGGCGCCGGGGTTTATGTGTGGAACATGCGCCGCCGGGCTCTCGACGAGGCCCGGCTCAATTACACTAGTCCCGTGGCGCCTCCGGTTTCCGGACCCACCGAGCAGATCGCGCTTTACGTGGCTTACGACGATGCTGGCGTGCTGCTTCCCGAAAGCGCGAGCATCCCGCTGCCCGAAGACCGCCAGCAGCGCGCCGAAGAATTGCTGCGCGCCCTGCTCAATCGCTATCTGGGAAAGTCTTCGCCTCATCCGCTGCCTCCTGGTTCCGAGGTTCGCGACGTCTATCTCGTCGATCCCGGCTTGGCGGTGGTCGATCTCAACGCCGACTTCGCCAACGGCCACCGTTCCGGGGTCTTGGTGGAAGAGCTTACTGTCGGCTCTCTGGTCGAGACTCTGTCGGCCAACACTCCCGGCATCACGCGGGTGAAGTTCCTGGTGGATGGCAAGGAGCGCGACACGCTTGCCGGCCATGCCGATCTGGCCGATGTTTATGACGTTGCCAACGTCGGCCAGATGGTGAACGCGCTGCAGGCTTCGCAGTAAAGACGCTGAACGCCCGCCTCGCTGTTAGAATCCCGGCATGCACTATCGCTCGGATAACCGGACTTCAGCCCAGCTGCGGCCGGTCAATATTCTTGCTGACTACATCAAGACCGCGGAAGGCTCGGTGCTCATCGAAGTGGGCAACACGCGGGTGATTTGCACCGCGTCCATCGAGGAAACCGTTCCCAACTTCCTGCGCAACAGTGGCAAGGGCTGGATCACCAGCGAGTACAGTATGTTGCCGCGCTCCACGCTGACCCGCACCCCGCGCGAAGTAAACAAAGGCCGCCAAAGCGGACGCACCCATGAAATCCAGCGTCTGATCGGGCGTTCGCTGCGGGCGGTCACCGATCTGGTCCGCTTGGGCGAGCGCACCATCTGGATCGATTGCGACGTCATTCAGGCTGACGGCGGCACGCGAACGGCTTCGATCACGGGCGCGTTTGTGGCGCTCGGGCTGGCGCTGCAGAAATTGGTGGATGCCGGAACCCTGACTTCGGTCCCGCTGCGCGATTTTGTCGCCGCCGTGAGCGTGGGCATCGTGGATGGGGAAATCCTGCTCGACCTGTGCTACGAAGAAGATTCCCGCGCCGACGTGGACATGAATTTCGTTATGACCGCCGGCCGCAAGTTCGTGGAAGTGCAAGCCACGGCGGAACACTCAGTCTACGACGAGGAACAACTGGGCAAGATGATCACCCTGGCCAGCGAAGGCGTGCACTCGCTGATCGCGAAGCAGCAAGCCGTACTAGGACAGCTCATGTTGCTGCAGTAGCGCCGTAGAGACGTAGCTCGCTACCTCTAGCGGCAAGCCGAATCACTCCCCCAGCAACCCCGCCAACAATGCGTGCTTTTCTTTGGCGAACGGATTCACCACCGTCACTCCACTCCAGGTACGGGGCCTTGGGGCGCTTAGATCACGTGCGGCACCAACGCCGCCACGTGCCGCGAATAGGCCTCATAGGATTCGCCAAACTGCGCGCGCATCCATTTTTCTTCAAGACTTAGTTTGTGCCACAGTACGGCGAAAACCAGGGCAACCGCCAGCAGCCCGCGCCATTCGCCACGAGCCACTGCGGAACCGACGAATGCCAGCAGAAGTCCGGTATAGATGGGATGGCGAACCAATCCGTAGGGACCGCTGGTGATGAGTTCGTGGCCTTTCTTCACCGTGACGGCTTGGCTCCAATTAGTCCCAAGGTGACGTCGCCCCCAGACGGAAAAAAGCAGACCACAGGCGGTAATCCCCGCGCCGCACCAAAAACACCAGTCGCTGAGCGGAAGGAATCGCTCATTCAGAAACGAAGGCGGAACCCTTGGCAGCGAGAGCAGCAGCACTGCGCAGACAATGGAAAACACCCGCATCAGCCGCGACGGCACTGATTCGCTCCGTTCGGTCGCCTTCACATCCTTCGACTTGACCTGCCAGTAGGCCAAGTAACTTAGCCACAGTGCCGCGAAAAGATAGCGGTGGAGAAACGGCATAAATGTTCCTCGATGTCCCCCTTTCAGCCGCCGATTAGTGCTTGTCTCCGGGACCCAAATGGGAGTGGTTCTTCTTCCAGCCCCGTTCCTCATTCCGCTCGGCGTGCAGCGTAATTTCGAACAGCAAAACCGCGCACACCCAAAAAAACATAACAAGTGCGATTTTCATTTGCCACCTCCCTACCTGACAGATGGCAGTCGGCCAATTTCATGATAGGTCCTTGTCGAACGACCCCCTGTGATTCGAATCACGGCCCCTCGTGTTTTTGTCCGTGGTAAGGGCGGCTGGAGATGTGAAAACGTATTACAATGTTCAGCTATTCTGTTTGGCTGACGTCATCCAAATTAAAACGCACTAATCGGAGGAATCACGTATGAAGCTTACCCCTGGCAAGCTGGCCGGCCTTAAGAAAGTGTCCAATGAGCGCGGCGTGATCGCCGCGGCCGCGATGGATCAGCGCGGATCGCTACAGAAGTCCCTGGCCAAGGAAAAGGGCGGCGAAGTCAGCGACGCCATGATGGAAGAATTCAAGTCGCTGGTCACCGAGGTATTGACCCCGCATGCCAGCGCGATTTTGCTGGATCCAGAATGGGGGCTGCCCGCGGCCAAACGGCGCGCCAAGAACGCTGGTCTGCTGCTCGCTTATGAAAAGACGGGATACGATAAGACCGGTCCCGGCCGCCTGGGCGATCTGCTCGACCATTGGTCGGCGCAGCGTCTGAAAGCCGCCGGCGCGGATTGCGTGAAGATTCTGCTCTACTACACTCCCTTCGATCCCAAGGACATCAACGACAAGAAGCACGCCTGGGTCGAGCGCCTGGGCGACGAGTGCCGCGCCAACGACATTCCCTTCTTCCTCGAGTTCGTCGGCTACGAAGAGGGCGCGGATGAAAAGGGCCTGGAGTACGCCAAGAAGAAGCCGCATATCGTGACCGAGAGCATGCGCGAATTCACCAAAGACCGCTATGGCGTGGACGTTCTGAAAGTCGAAGTCCCGGTGAACATGAAGTTCGTCGCGGGCACGAAGTCTTTCGGCGGCCATGCGGCATATACCAAACAGGAGGCGGTTGATCTGTTTCACAAAGCCGCAGCCGTGACCACCAAGCCGTTCATTTATCTTTCCGCCGGCGTAAGCAACGCCGAGTTTGCGGAGACCCTCGAACTGGCCGCCGAAACCAAAGTGAAATTCAACGGCGTGCTGTGCGGCCGCGCCACCTGGAAAGATGGCATTCCGATTTACGCCAAACAAGGCGCCGCCGCCTTCCGCAAGTGGCTGGAGACCGAAGGCGTAAAGAACATCAACAACGTGAACGACAAGCTGAAGGCCGCGACTTCCTGGCACTCAATCTACGAAGTCGAACCGGCGCTGGTGGCGTAAGTTTTTTGTGGTGTTGTGTGGCATGAGCAAGAAGGCACGGGCGAGGGGGCCCGTGCCTTTTTTGCTGGGGATGCTACGCTAGTGGCTCAAGGTAGCTCCATGACCAACCGCGCACCCACTGCCCTCATCACCGGCGCTTCCGGCGGAATTGGCTATGAACTGGCCAAGCTCTTTGCCAAGGACCATCACAATCTGGTCCTGGTGGCGCGCAGCGAATCCAAGCTGCAGCAATTTGCCGGCGAATTGCAGCGCCAATTTGGTATTCAAGCCAAACCGATCACGCTCGATCTCTCTGCCGTCACGGCGCCGCAATCCCTCTTCGATGAATTGCATCGCCAGAATATTGCCGTCGATACCCTGGTGAACAACGCCGGCTACGGGACTTACGGCGAGTTCGCGCAGATTCCGCTGGAAGACAGTCTGGACCAAATTCAATTGAACGTCACCGCGCTCACTGCGCTCACCAAACTGTTTTTGGCGCCGATGTTACAGCGGCGTTCCGGCAGAATCCTGAACGTGGCGTCCACAGCCGGTTTTCAGCCGGGCCCGCTGATGGCCGTTTATTACGCGACGAAATCCTACGTAATCCTGTTCTCGGAGGCTCTGGCCAACGAACTGAAATGCAGCGGAGTGACGGTGACCTGCTTGTGTCCGGGCGCGACCGACACCCAATTCCAGCACCGCGCCGGCAATGCCAGCTCGCGTTTGTTCAAACAACTCCGCCCCATGGACGCCAAGACGGTCGCGCGCTCCGGGTATCGCGGACTGATGAAAGACAAGACGCTGGTCATTCCCGGCTTGCGCAATTGGCTGACGGCCGAGTCAGGGCGTTTTGCTCCGCGAAAAATGGTCACGGCGATCTCGCGCTGGGTTTCGGAAAAAGCCTAGCAGCGTCCAGCAAACAGCGGCACACTAAGCCCGCGTGCTAAACCATCCCCCATCCTGCGCCACCAGCGCGTCGGCCTCCGCCGGTCCCCAACTCCCAGGCTGATACGGGAGAACCGGCGTAGCGTCTCCCAGCACCGGATCCACAATCCGCCACGCCTCCTCCACATAGTCCTCGCGAGAAAAATAGAGTTGGTTGCCCTGCATGGCGTCGCCCAGCAGCTCTTCGTAGGCTTGCATTTCCGCGGGGTCCGAACACTCGGCCGCCATCAGCTCGGTCATCTTGCCTTGCAGTTGGTCGCCGGATTCCTTTACCAGCGCGGCCGCGGCAATCTCCAGATTCGGAGTTACGCGGAATCTGAAATAGTTGTTCGGCGGTGGGGCATCCGCGAAGATGGCGGGCGCCTGCCGCAGTTTGACGACCACTTCCGTCGCCGTCACCGGAAGCGATTTGCCAGCGCGAATGTAAAACGGCACGCCCTTCCAGCGCCAGGAGTCGATGTGCAGGCGCAGCGCCACATAAGTCTCGACGCGCGACTCGGGAGCCACTCCCGGTTCCTCGCGATATCCGGCGAACTGTCCGCGGACCACATCTTCCGGGCGCAGCGTGCGAATGCTCCGCAGCACTTTCACTTTCTCGTCGCGCACTCGCTCGATCTCGGCGTTCGGTGGCGGCTCCATGGCAATGTTGGTGAGCACCTGCAGCAGATGGTTCTCGACCACGTCGCGAATCGCGCCAGCCTGCTCGTAGAAAGCGCCGCGTCCCTGCACGCCAAAGTTCTCCGCCATGGTCATCTGCACGCTTTCCACGTAGCGGCGGTTCCAGATCGGCTCGAGAAAAGCGTTGGCGAAGCGGAAATAGAAGACATTTTGGACCGCATTCTTGCCCAGATAGTGATCGATGCGAAAAATGGCCGATTCGTCGAACTCGGAGTGCAATATTTCGTTGAGCTCTTTTGCCGAAGCCAAATCTCGTCCGAATGGCTTCTCGACTACCACGCGCGCCCCTTGTGTACATCCCGCAGCTTGAAGCTGCTTCACCACCTCGCCAAAAAGACTGGGCGGAATCGCCAGATAGTAGATCGGGTGTTGCGCGTTGCCGAGCAGCTTTTTCATCTGGCGGAAGGTAGCGGGATCGGCGTAATCGCCGTCCACATATTGCAGCACGCTCATCAGCTTGGCGAAGCCTTCCGGATCCAATCCGCCGTAATGTTCCACGCTGTCTTTGGCGCGCGCCTTGAGTTGATCGAGATTCCACCCGGCCTTGGCCACACCAATGACTGGAACATTCAGCCGTCCGCGCTTGGCAAGCGCCTGCAGCGCTGGAAAGATCTTCTTATGCGCCAGATCACCGGTAGCTCCCAGAAAAACCAGCGCATCGGAAACGGTTAGATTCATTACTCACCCCAAGAAAAGCTAATAGCTAGAAGCTAGCGGCTAGGAACTGCTTCACTCCCACTCAATCGTCCCCGGCGGCTTCGAGGTCACGTCGTACACCACGCGGTTCACGCCCTTTACTTCATTCACAATGCGATTCGAAATCGACTTCAACACTTCATGCGGCAGGTCAACCCAGTCGGCGGTCATGCCATCTTCGGAATGCACCGCGCGAACCGCGCAGGTGTACGCATAGGTGCGAATGTCGCCCATTACCCCCACCGACATGACCGGCAGCAAAACCGCGAACGATTGCCAGATTTTGGTGTACAGCCCTGCGCGCTTGATCTCGGCCACTACGATTTCGTCACAATCGCAAAGAATGGCCAGGCGCTCGGGCGTAACCTCACCCACAATCCGCACCGCCAAGCCTGGCCCAGGGAACGGCTGCCGCTGCAGGATTTCCTCCGGCATGCCCAGGTCGCGCCCGATGATGCGGACTTCATCTTTGAACAAGTCTTTCAGCGGCTCGATCAGTTTGAGCTTCATCTTCGCCGGCAAGCCGCCCACGTTATGATGCGACTTAATGGTTTGCGATGGCCCGCGCACCGACCGCGACTCAATGACATCCGGATAGAGCGTGCCTTGCACCAGCCACTCGACTTTTCCTGACTGCTGTTCCAGGCGCTGCGCTTCTTCGTCAAACACCGCGATAAATTCCGCGCCGATGATTTTGCGCTTCGTCTCCGGATCGGTCACCCCGGCCAGCTTGCTCAGGAAACGCTTGCTCGCGTCCACAGCAATAAGATGCAATCCCAGTTTGTCGCGCAGGTTCTGCTGCACTTTTTCGAATTCGTTCTTGCGCAGCACGCCGTTGTTCACGAACACGCTGGTCAGGCGCGAAGTTCCGTCCTTGTCGCGCAGCGCGCGGTCCACCAGGGTCGCGGCCACGGCGGAATCCACGCCGCCGGAAAGCGCGCAAATGGCGCGCCCATCGCCCACCGTCTGCCGCACGCTCTCGATGGTTGCGTCGATAAAGTGCCGTGGCGTCCAGTTGGGCTTGGCGCCGCAAATATTCAGCGCAAAATTCCGCAAAATATCTTTTCCGTGCCGCGTGTGATGCACTTCGGGATGGAACTGCACCGCCCACATCTTTTGTTCCGGGTTTTCTATGGCAGCGACCGCGTTAGGAGACTTGGCCGTCAGCCGGAACCCGGCGGGTAACTCGACCGCCTCGTCGCCATGCGACATCCACACAGAGATTTGCGCGGGAAGTCCTTCAAACAATCGCGATCCGCTCTGCACCTCGACCTCGGCATGGCCGTACTCGCGCTTCTGGGCCGCCCGCACTTTTCCTCCCAGGGCGTGCACCATGAATTGCAAACCGTAGCAGATGCCAAGCACCGGCAGGCCCAGGCTGAACACGCGCGGGTCCGCGACCGGCGCATCCTTGTCGTAGACCGAAGACGGGCCCCCGGACAAAATGATGCCCACCGGTGAGTAACTGCGGATCTCCTCCAGCGGCGCGGTGCAAGGCAGCACCACGGAAAAAACATTCAGTTCGCGGATGCGGCGTGCAATCAACTGCGAATACTGCGCGCCAAAGTCGAGGACTACGATCGATTGACCGAGCAGGGATTGGGTTTCCACGAATGAGTTTCTCAGATCGGCAGAACAGTGTAAAGGGAAAGGCTGTGGAGTGGCCAGTCGGTGCGGTTAGGATGGGCCGGGAGCAGGCACATCGCTCAAGATAAGCTCCGCCGGATCGACCCGTTCATCCGCCTGCATTGTGATAGGTGACGGACTCCCAACTGGGGGCGGCGCTGCCTCCACCACGGGAATCGCTTCTGGACCTTCGACAATCGCCACGTACGCCGCCAGCCGCCCCATATAAAGAAAATCCGCCACCGCGAAGTAAAACAACGTCACGATTAGTACGCCAAGAAAGATCACGATAGGCGGCAGCGCCCCCGCCAGAGCCAACACAAACGCCACCACGGAACTGGCGATCACAAAGACCGTCACATGCGCCAAGCCAAACCATGTGCTCGCCGCCAGCACCGGCCCGACGCGGCTGCGAGGCAACAGCAGCGCCGCAGCGATCGCCCCAAAAGTATCCTCCCCCTGCGCGATTACAAATACCGAGGCGAACGAGAGCACCCAATTCATAACCGCCCAGGCCAGCCAGACCAATAGCAGCACCGTAAGGAAAATGAGCACAGCGATTCCCGGGGCCGAAGCACCTTCCGGCGAAGCTGCGCCCGCAATCAGAAACGCCGCCAAACCGCCCAACCCTGCCGCCAGAGCCGCAGCCACGCGCAGGAAATTCAGGCCGGCGAGCGAACCCATCCGCCAGCCCTGGCCTGCAATACCCTCTTCGCACAGGTAGCTCTCTACCGCCCGGAGGGTCACCGATCTACATAGAGCGGCGATTGCGATCCACACCACCGTCATCGCCAGCCCGAGCAAAATCGTTGCTTTCACAACGCGCGGGCCGCTTCCGGCAAAAATGTGTGCCATCGCCTGCGAGATCAGAAAGGGCTGCTGCGTGCGCAAGAGAAATAAGTCTCCGGCCGTAACCGGCAGAGTGTGCAGGTACTCCATGAAAGAAAGCGCGAGCAGAAGAGCGGCCGCAAAACCGAAACTCCAGCGCCACGCAATCTCGGCCAACCCCAGCGAAGGCCGCCGAAACATGAACCGGAAACCGGTTAGCGTGGGGGAAGATGAAGGCATAGAGGTTCAGGATAACGCAATCTAGGTGTCCCGGCGTTTCCCGAGCTTAGCGCACGACGATATTGACGAGCCTGCCGGGAATGACGATGGTCTTGACGACTTGTTTGCCGGCGAGAGCTGCCTTGATCTTTTCGTCGGCCAACGCGCGTTCGCGAATCAAGTCCTCGGTCGCGTCCGCCGGCACAACGATGCGCCCACGCAGCTTGCCGTTGATCTGCACCGGAATTTCAATTTCGTCTTCTTTGGCAAGCGCCGGATCAAACCTCGGCCAAGCCGCTTTCAGAAGGCTGCCTCGTTCCCCCAGCAGTTCCCAGAGTTCGTTAGCCAGATGCGGCGCAAACGGCGCCAGCAAGACGACTAGGCCGCGTTGAACCTCCGCCAGCAACGGAATTGGGAGCACACCCGAAATCGGCCGCGCTACGAGGTCTTCCGCCAGATAAAGTTCATTCACCAACTCCATGATGGCGGCAATGCAAGTGTTGAAATGCCAGCGCCCCTGAAAGTCGTCGCTCACCCGCTTGATCGTCTGGTGCAGCTTGCGTTGGACCTGCCGGGCCTCAGGCGAAAGATCTGCGGGCACAGGCTTTCGCCATTCCGGATGATCCGCGTGCGCGTTGCGAACCACGTAGCGATACACCCGCCCCAGGAATCGCTGAATTCCCTCAATGCCCGCATCCTGCCAGTCCAAATCGCGGTCCGGCGGCGCGGCAAACAAGCTGTACAGACGCGCGGCGTCGGCGCCATAGCGAGCCACCATTTCGTCCGGCGAAACCACATTGCCCAGGCTCTTCGACATCTTGGCGCCGTCTTTGATCACCATGCCTTGCGTGAACAGGCGATGCACAGGCTCGTTGTTTTCGATCAACTTCATGTCGCGCATGCACTTGGTCCAGAAGCGCGAATAAATCAGGTGCAGGATCGCGTGCTCGACCCCGCCGATATACTGGTCGATGCCGCGCTCGCCAAACCAGTATTGCGCTGTGGCCTTATCGAACGGAGCTTTGTCGTTGTGTGGATCGGTGTAGCGATAGAAATACCAGGACGAATCGACAAAGGTGTCCATCGTGTCGGTCTCGCGCCGCGCCGGCCCGCCGCACTTCGGGCAGGTCGCATTCACGAACTCCGGCACACGGCCAAGCGGCGATCCGCCGGTCAGAGTGATATCGACGTTCTCCGGCAGAATCACCGGCAGATCTTTCTCCGGCACCGGCACAATGCCGTCCTTCTCGCAATACAGCATGGGGATGGGCGTGCCCCAATAACGCTGGCGGGAGATGCCCCAATCCTTCAGCCGATAGGTAACGGTAGCTTTGCCGAAACCGTTCTTCTCGGCGTACGCCGACATCTTCTGGATGGCATCATCGCAACCGAGGCCTGTGAATTCCCCGGAATTCACCAGCGTGCCGTCATGCGTGGTGAATGGTGTGGCGCGGGCGCCCCCGCCCGCGACCGCCGGCACGATCACTTCTCGAATCTGAATCCCATACTTCTTCGCAAACTCAAAATCCCGCTCATCATGCGCCGGCACACTCATGATCGCGCCGGTCCCATAATCCATCAAAATGTAATTCGCCACCCAGATCGGCACCGGCTCGCCGTTATAAGGATTGATCGCGAAGCGCCCGGCATTCACCCCATGCTTCTCGATCTCGCCGATATCCCCAATCTCTTTGGCTTTGCGCTGCTCACCAATCAACTTGTCGATCTGCGCGCGCAACGGCGCATTCCCCGCAGCCAACTCCGCCACCAACGGATGCTCCGGCGCAAGCTGCACCGAAGTTGCCCCGAAGATCGTATCCACGCGCGTTGTAAAAACCGTGATCTTCGAACCCGCCGCGTCGTCGAGTTTGAAATCTACCAGCGTGCCTTCGCTGCGCCCAATCCAGTTGCGCTGCATGGTGCGAACTTTTTCCGGCCACCCGTCCAGCTGGTCGAGATCGCGCAACAACTCATCCGCATAGTGCGTGGTGCGCAGAAACCACTGTTCCAGTTCCCGCTGCTCGACCAAAGTATCCTCATGCCGCCAGCAGCACCCCGCTACTACTTGCTCATTGGCCAGCACAGTCGCGCACTTCGGACACCAATTCACTTTGCTCTTCTTGCGATACGCTAACCCGCCCTCATAAAGCTTGAGAAAGAACCACTGATTCCAGCGATAGTACTCAGGAAAGCAGGTAGTGATCTCGCGCGACCAGTCGTAAGCAAACCCCAGGCGCTTCATCTGCGCCTTCATGTTGGCGATGTTGCGCAGCGTCCACTCGCGCGGCGGCGTGTTGTTTGAAATCGCCGCATTCTCCGCCGGCAAGCCAAACGAATCCCATCCCATGGGATGCAGCACGTTATAACCATTCATCCACATGTAGCGGGCCAGCGCGTCGCCAATCGCATAGTTGCGCACATGCCCCATATGCAGCGCGCCCGAAGGATAAGGCAGCATTTCCAGCACGTAATACTTAGGTTTCGTGGAGCTGACTTCCGCGGCGTAAAGCGACGGATCGCTCTGCCAGCGTGCCGTCCACTTGCTCTCGACCGCCTGCGCGTCGTAACGGTCGTCACGCGGGCCTTTGCTTGCTTCTTCCTGAGCCATTGAGACAAATTTCGGGTAGAAGATAAACATTTATTTTACAACGAACGGTTTGCTGCGCTCCGCCCAAACCGATAAACTGAGTGTTTGAGGTCGCGACCATGTTAGTCGTCATGCAGGCCCACGCCACCGAAGAGCAGGTGCGCGCCGTCTGCCAGAAAATCGAGTCCATGGGCTACCGCGCCCACGCCCTTCCCGGCGCCGAGCGCACCGCCATCGGCATCACCGGCAACCAGGGAGAAGTCGAGCCCGGCACCCTCGAAGAAATGCCCGGCGTGGTCGAACTCATCCGCGTCACCAAGCCCTACAAGCTGGTCAGCCGCGACCTCAAGCAGGAAAACACCGTCATCACTTTCTCCAACACCGACGCCACCTTCGGAGGCCCCGGCCTGGCCATCATCGCCGGCCCCTGCGCCATCGAAACCCGCGAGCAGGCGTTCGCGGTCGCCGAGCGCGTCGCGCGAGCCGGAGCCCAGTTCTTCCGCGGAGGCGCCTACAAGCCCCGCTACTTCGCCCTACTCCTTTCAGGGCCTCGGCGAAGAAGGCCTGCAGATCATGGCCGAGATTCGCGACCGCTTCGGCATGAAGATCGTCACCGAAGCCATCGACAACGAGTCGCTCGAGCTGGTCGCCGAGTACGCCGACGTAATCCAGATCGGCGCGCGCAACATGCAGAATTTCTCGCTGCTCAAACGCGCCGGCCGCGCCAAAAAGCCGGTGCTGCTGAAGCGCGGCATGTCCGCGACGCTAGAAGAATTCCTCATGGCCGCCGAGTACGTCATGAGCGAAGGCAACTACAAGGTCATCCTGTGCGAGCGCGGCGTGCGCACCTTCGCCGACCACACCCGCAACACGCTCGACCTGAGCATCGTCCCTGCCGTGCAGCGCCTAAGCCATCTCCCCATCGTGGTCGACCCCAGCCACGGCACCGGCAAGCGCAACAAGGTGACGCCACTCTCCCGCGCCGCGGTCGCGGTCGGAGCCGATGGCCTCATCATCGAAGTCCACCACCAACCGGACAAGGCATTGTCGGACGGAATTCAGTCGCTCTATCCCGATCAGTTCGATGAGCTAATGGCGCAAGTCCGCCAGATCGCGCCGGTGGTTGGAAGAACGGTGCCGGGAATCGGGACGCATGCCGCCGCGAGCGTGGTCAGCGGAGAAGAAGCTCGCCGACTCGCCAGCTCCCGCGGCCGCCGGGATTCGCTATGAAAGCCATCCTGCTGGCAGGCTTGATTCTATGGTTGGGATGCATCTCTCCTGCCCCCTCCCGATCGAGCCAACTGCCCCAAGACAATGACGAACAATCGTCCGATCAGCATAACCGCTGGGGGCTTTGGAAAGCTCGCGCAGGTCGAACTGGTTGCCCTCTGGCGAGTCCATGTCCCGGTCGCTAAACTTCCAGGTCAGCCAGTTTTCGCTGCAGGTGGCGTTCTGTCGGCCAGCGGAGAGGTCTCTGAGGGTGTGGTAAACGCGGGCGCCTCGGTAAACGAACGCGCAGTCATCGGGAAAGTCTTTTTTGGCCATGTGTTTATGTTGGGTTAATTTCTAGACCCTTGAGGCGAGCCAGTACCATCCTCCAATCGTTTCCGATGTTTTGCCCAGCTGGTGCAAAAGTTGTAATAACAGCGAGCCAAACTTTCTTTCCGTGCTTTCGTCAGGGTCTCCACCCTCGGCGCGCAGCATGCACTGGAGGGAAGCTCTTTCGATGCCGAAAAATCGGACACTCATATCGTTATGCAGGATAAAGTTTGGTCTGCAGCTGGTCAAGCAAGGGAATTTGTCCTTTCAGTATTTTTTGGGCGTGCCTCAGCCAGAGAGAACCATGCGGCTCTATCGATTTCGGGGAATTCCCTCATCTGCCCGGACCCCTTTGGCCATTCCATGCTGAAAGCGTTGCTCTTCACCTTGGCTGCATCGCAGTCCCACTCCAGCGCCCAGGCAAAAATGGTTTTTCCGCTTCGCTGCGTCACCGGAGTGAGCTCGATGAAATTTCCCTCCGGGGTCATGCTCGTCTCCTCTTGGAACTCGCGCCGCGCGGCATCGAGCGGCGCCTCGTCCTCAAACTCACCCTTGGGGATCGACCAGGCGCAGACTTCCTTGTGCTCCCAAAAGGGTCCTCCCATGTGAGCCAGGAACACCTCCATGCTGGATTCCTTCAGCCTAAAAAGGAGCAAGCCGGCACTTTTCTTTGCTTTGGCCTTCATTTTGGCGGGTCCTACTTCTTGGACTCCGTTTTGCTTTTTGGAATGCACACGCACACCACCACATACAGCAGGCATCCCAAGGCGACAATTATCATGCGGCCGCACAAGCCTGCGATCCAGCGAACTTCGGTCCTAATGTTTTCTCAAAAAACTCTGCAAGCTTAACTGGGACATTTTGTCGGCTGCCGGATAACTTCCCATCATAGAACTCGGCTGCTTAGTCAGCATGGAATTTTCTTGAACCGTTGCGCGCTGTCTTCACTTCGGCTCATGCCTGCTGCTTTGCTCATCCACCGTAGCAGGTGTCGGTGGTGAGCGTCGCGGCAATTTAAGCCGCGAAGGCGACGCTTGTGTTGGCAACTGTCTTTTGGTCCTAATTTTTACGAGGCCAACGAACCGTCCTCGGCTTGCATTCCCTGGGACGACACATGGGTCGAAACCAATTCATCCTCATCAAAGAACCGCTGTGATTTTAAGTTGGGCGGAGCTTCTTGTCAACTTATTGTTACTCACGACACTTTCTTGGCGAGATGCGTTGGATCATAAGATTTAATGGCGTGTGCCGCCTGGACGTGTTATATGACACAAATGAAGACGAAATTTATAGAGGCCACAAACGTAGATGCGGGGGGAATGAATTGGGGAAAGTTTATGGTGGCTAGGTTCACGGAAAGTGAATGGCAACGCCGCTCGGAGGTTGGTGGGCAGAGCATGCTGGCCGAGAGAGGCTGGGCAAAAGACAACCTATTGGTACTTGATCTTCAGACAGGTGAAGGTGCTGTCTTCAAACCCGGAGGCTACGCAAAAGGGGACTTGGACAAGCATGCGGTCTGGGTTTGCCCTCTGTTCGCGCCATTTTTAGGATGGCTTTACGCGCAGGACTTGACAGATATCGAGAAGCTGCCCGCCTTGGTCAAGATCAAAAGCCCTGTGTCCGCACTTTATGGCTACCGACGACCCGGACCGGCGGAACAGAAGCAACCGGCGGCGCCGGCGAGGCGAGGCAGGACGAGCGCGAAGGCCGGTTAAGAGCTATTTCTACTGTTCGATCTTGGCGAACATCTTGGACTCGATTTCCTTGGCCAGTGCCGGTCAACGCCCACGATGACTTCGATGCCTTCCAGCCGAGCGACGACTCTCTCGATGACGTCCTCCTCAACTGTGCCGTTTGCATATGTCCAATACGCCCAGCGCTGCTTCTGCACAGGTGGGAATTCAAGCAAGCCGCACGATGTAGAGCTTTCTTGAGTGACTCCAGAGGCGCGACACCAACGCGTCCAGCATTTCGATGAGGTTTTCTCGCTCTGCCTCGTTGAATACTGAGAGGAAGATCATGATGCTGATCTGGCCGGTCTGCTCGTCGAGCACGTTGTCCAGGAATAGTTGCGCGGCGTTCAGTGCCTCCAACCAGGTGATTGGCTCCTGCACTTGCTCCAGCAGTTGCTTAGCCTCGTCTGGTGTGGCAACGGTCATCCAGCGCACGGTTTCTGCATCCCGGTCGAGAAATGGCCCGGGCTCTTCAGCTAAATCAGCCATATTTCTCAAATATAACGAAATGACTGGAGGAACGCTAGGGAAAAGTGATCAAAGCCAAGGGACTAGCGGGGGTACTAACTATCGTCTTGCAGGCGATAATTGATTGGACAGGTCGTATCGCAGCGGTGAATCCAATAATCTCAGCGGCCTCTTTTATCGCCTCTGAAGTTATTATATCGATATCCATCTCGGCAGGCTCTGGGTACCTGCCGAATCAGGGGGCGTGTGACTCTCCACAATAGCCTTCAGTGCCGCCAGGGCACCTACCATCGTGGATTCCTTGGCCGAATTGCCAGAGGAGCTTTGATGTATGGCAGCGGACGACTCTCGAACCGCAACGATTGAGCCGATGATCTCGCCTGCTTATCTCGTAGAAATTCCTTTCGGAATCAGGTAGCGCACATCTCCCCTGCTTCAAATGGGAGAATCGGAGATACGATAGGCACGTCCTCCTTCATCTTTGAGACCGTGACCTTCTCCTTTTTCCAGTCGAGGTACAAGTGCCCTTCTTCCGGAATTTCCTCCCGAATCAAGGCATCGCTGATGGAGTCAGCAATAATGCGCTCAACGGCTTTCTTGAGGTTTCGGCCGCCGTACATCCTTCTGAAAAGCCCTCTTTGAGGACGTGGTCGTGGAGGGCTGGCGACAGCGTGATGCTGCCGTATGTGGTCCGCTGGCGTACCCTTCTCAAGCTCCAAATCAAGAATCTGGGAGCAATGTTCGGGAGTGAGCGAGTCGAATACGATGATTTCGTCTATGCGATTAAGGAATTCAGGGCGGAACACCTTCTTGGCTTCTGCCAATACGGCTTCGCGGGTGTTTTCCTTGTTGGGATTGAACCCGATGCGGAGCTTGCTGAGGATGGAGTAGCCCACGTTGGAGCTCAGAATGATTATTGCGTTACGGAAGCTGGCAATGCGTCCCTGACCGTCCGTGAGCTT
>CAVZMC010000040.1:0-3625 GCA_963776125.1 uncultured Acidobacteriaceae bacterium
ATACAAAGTCAGACGCCCCACCGATAGAGCAATGACATAGGAAAGCAGAATTCCAAACACGCCTCCCATCCCGGTGATGACCAGGGCCTCTGCCAGAAATTGAAAGAGGATATCTCGCTTGCGCGCGCCCAAAGCCTTTTCCACTCCGATCTCGCGCGTCCGCTGAGTCACCGATACGAGCATGATGTTCATCAGACCCACTCCCCCGATGCCCAGCGTGACCGTCCCGATGAAGGCCATGAGAATCTTGATGCCCAGGATGATAATGCCGAACTGCGAGAGTTGTTTCTGCGCGTCGAAGACGAACACCGCCCGCATGTCATCGGGCTTGAAGTTGTGTGCCGAGGCCAGCGCGGCGCGAATAGCGGTGGTCAGATGTTCGTGGTCCAGGCCCAGAGAATCCATCCAGATTCCGTTCACGTAGTGCGTGTCCTGCAGAACTTCCATCGAGTTGTACGGAAGGTAGACAAGCCGGTTGGTGTTGTCTCCCGATTCCTGCATGCGCGGCTGCAGCACGCCGACCACCTGAAAAGTCACGTCATTGATGCGAACCGTCTGCCCCACTGCGGGCACGCCGGAAAACAACTTGTCCTTGGCCTCCGATCCGAGAACTACATCGAGCACGTGACCCAGGTTGTCTTGATCATTCAAAACCCGGCCGGAGTCCAGCGAAAGATTCCAAATATCCTGGAGCGAAGGATCAATCCCCAGAACGTCTAAGGTAAACGAGCGCGGACTGTTCACGACGGTCGCCGACATGTAACCCTGGCGGGCGACGTGACGAGCCAAAGGAATCACGTTGCGCAATAATTCGACGTCGTCATCGGTAAAGCGAACCCGTACGCCCGCTTTGTTGCCTCCCATCTCCTGCGATGTGCGTCCGGGAAAGATTCCGACCGCAGTGGCGCCATAACTCTCAAAAATGTTCTCAATCGCCTGCCCGAAACCGTTGCCATAGGCCAACAGAAGGACCACCGTCGCGATGCCCCAAGCCATGCCCAGCATGGTGAGCAGGGTCTTGCGCAGATCGTGGCGCATGGCGCCGTAGGCCTGGTATAACAAGTCGCGGCTCATGCTATTCCCGGCGCAGGGCCTCCACGGGTTGCAGAAGCGCGGCTTTACGCGCCGGGTAAAGCCCGGCCACAATGCCGGCAAAAGCCAGCGATCCGATTGCGATCGCCGCCGTCCAAGGCACCAGCCGGGGTGTGTCCCATCCCGGCGGAGACGGCAGCAGGGAAAGCAACGCCATTAGTCCGGCCGCTGCCCCCATTCCCACCCCGCCGCTTACGAGAGTAAGGAACGCGCCTTCGACAAAGAACTGAAACATGATGCTATGGTTGGTCGCGCCCAACGCCTTGCGGAGCCCGATCTCTCGAGTGCGGTCGGCCACAGCCACCAGCATGATGTTGATGATCCCAATCGCCCCTAGCGCCAGCGTGACCAATCCCACGCTGCCCAAGAAGAGGTTCATGGCGTCGAAAATCTTGCCCACTTGGTCCGACGTCTTGACCGTGTCCCACTCGTCGAACGAGTCGGGATTGGTGTAGTCGAAGCCGTGGTTCCGGCCCAGCACGCGATGAACCTCCAGCTGCGCCGATTCGTGCAAGCCGCGCGACCGCGGCTGGTAGTTCATGAAGCTGATGGCATCGGTGGTCTCGCCCGTATTCAACGGCGGGAAATTTTCCTGCATCGTGGTGAACGGGACCATGTTGCCTAGGTTCTGATTGGTGTTGTCGCCATGCCCAAGACGCTGCAGCACTCCGATCACCTCAAAACCTTCTCCGTTCAGCAGAACCGTGCTGCCGATCGATGGCCTGCCGGGAAAGAGCACACGCCGCGACTCGTCGCCCAGCACAATGACCCGCCGCTTCTGGGCCACATCCAGATCGTTGATCCAGCGGCCATCGGCCAGCGGCTCGTAGCGAACCACGTTGAAATTGGGCAGGACACCCAGGAACTGTCCGCTACTCTGAGAAAAATCGCTGACGATCCTGATATCGTCGCGCCGAATGACCGGGGTTGCGGCTTTCACATCTGGACACTGCGTCAGCACATCGAGATAGTCGCGATAGGTGAGGTAGTACCAGTGCAGGCCGGTAAAGCTGCCGTTCATGAGCGGCGCGCGGCCTCCCCATATGAACATTACGTTTTCGCCGATCTCATCGAACTGCTTGCGATTGCCCGAGCGGAAACCCTCCCCCAACCCGACCAGCAACAGCAGCGACCCCACGCCCCAAGCGATTCCGAACATTGTCAGGAACGAGCGTAGTTTGTGCGACCACAAGGTGCGCAGAGTCTGTCCGAAAATGTCGAGAATCAGGCGCATACGCCGCCCTCAATGATACGCGAGAAGCCGGCCGGCGGGTCTTAGCAAACTCTCGGAGATCGGAGGCAAGTTCGATACACAAACTCCGACTGGTTCAGAAAAGGGGCTAGTTCGCCGGTGAGAAATGGTAAAGGTTTTGGATCAGACCGATCTGCCGCCGAGCTTCCGTCTCGCCGTCGTCCCGAATCTGCGGCGTCAGATGACTATGCAATCCCTCGGGATCTACTGCCAGATCATAGAAGTAGTTGCGGCGATTGACGGCATCCACGATGAAGAACGACTTCCCGCTCTTAGTCAGCAATCCATACACCGGCGCGTAGCTGGACACGATGAGATATTGCGAACGCATGTAAACGGACTGCTCTTCAGCAGTCTGGGTAAACAGCGGCCTACCAAACAGCTCACGATTCACGGTCGGGCGCTGCCCCAGCAGGTAATAGAGGCTGGGCGTGATATCCAGCGAGAAAGCGATTTGCCGCGCATCCCAAACCATATTCTTGCGCAGGCGCGGCGGCAGATGAATGATCAGCGGAATGCGAATCACTTCCGGAAAAATGAAATCGGCGTGGCCGTAGCGGCCAAATTCGCCATAAGCATCGCCATGATCAGAGGTGAGAATGATGATGCTGTTGTCATACATTCCACGGTCTTTCAGGAATTGCACGAACCCGCCAAAGGCCGTGTCCATCCGCCGCATTTCCTGAATACTGATTTCGCGCCGACTGCGCCCGCCGCGCATGCGGTCCAGGGTTAGCGTGTGCACATTTTGCGGCTGCGTGTACGCGAAAATGGGCTGATTCTTGTTCCCTTGCGCATCGATTTTCGATTCCAATTCCTTCAGTGTGGGAATGAAATCCAAATCCTCCCAAAATGTCCGGCTCTTATCGAGTTCCGTGATTGTGGAGGACGGCCGCAGAATCTCCTGCAGAATCGGATCGACGCTGATGTAGCTCTGGTACCCATTGCTATCCAGCAGTTTCTGCAGGTTGTTCATGGGGTAGAAAGGCTTGATGTACTGCTTGTGCAGCTGCATCGCGCCCACCCAAATGGCGGGCTCGGAAAGCGCGGTGCCTGCGTAACGGGTGAACGCGTTCTGCATGACCACGCTGTCCTGCGCAAATTTTCCCATCTCCGGCGTGAAGTCGACTGACGAATTGTAGGCGGACACAAAATCCTGGCGAAGACTATCGATCACGAAGATAAAGATGTTGGGCTTCTCGCCCGTTGCGGGCTGCAAGTTCGGCACCAGGCTCACGTCCGCAGGACCGGCCGCCGCGTTGATGTTGGTATTGCTCTTTA
>CAVZMC010000041.1:0-14203 GCA_963776125.1 uncultured Acidobacteriaceae bacterium
TAGCGCGATGGCGAAATATGCCGAGGCGGGCGATATCCGCCTGATTGTCGCGCCGCAGACGCTGGCGATCGCGACCACGATTCTTGGGGTGGTGGGAATAGTCAGCGGAATGGTCCCGGCGCTGCGGGCGGCGAATCTGGATCCGATTGAAGCCCTACGCTACGAATAGCCGTGTGTGGGGTCTGGCTGGGCCCGGATTCCAACGAGAACGGGCCGGCGAATCGCTCGCGAAAAATGGAAGAACGCACGGTTTCCGAGTAGTCACCGAGCGAAGCGGCTCTTGCTGGCCTTCCCGATGTGCCGTGCACGCCGTAGTTACCGTCTGCTGGCCATCGGGCGGAAGATTGGCCACTGCGGACTCCATCGACTACGTCAAGAAAGACAGTCAAACCATAGAGTTCACGGGCGGAGATGTAGAAGGCGTTAAGCCGAGTTTAGGAAGCCTATTTCCCGAATGCTTCCTTGTTCACCACGTACGGCATCTTCTTGATGTCGCCATTGTAATTTGCTTCGAGTACGTCAATCAGCCCCTGAACACAGCGTCCCGCCATGCCGAGGTTCGGGTCGGGCGAGAGCCGCGTTATCTTGCCCGCGCTGGCGAAATGCGGATAAAGCCGGCAGCGGTCTTCGATGGCAGGATCGCGCAGCGGCGAGTCGGAAGGCAAGGGCTCTTTCTCGTAGACATCGAGCGCGGCGCCTGCAATCCAGTTCTCTCGCAGAGCTTTTGCCAGTGCGGATTCGTCGACCACAGGCCCACGCGACGTATTGACCAGAAACGCCGTAGGCTTCATTCCGCGCAGGGTGCGCTCGTTGAACATATGGTAAGTCGGCGTCGCGCTCTCACCTTCACGCAGCAGGGGCACGTGGATGCTTACAAAGTCCGCTTGCGCAAGCGCATCTTCAAAGCCCACGTACTTGATCGAGTTCCTCCCATTGCAAATTCCGCGAGCATGCCGCAGGTCCATTGTCTCCTGAATGGCTCGAATGTAGGTGTAGTTGGGATGCGCTGGGGTGTAACACAGGATGTTCATGTCGAAGCCCGCGCACTTCTTGATCATGGCCAGCCCAATGCGCCCGGTGCCGATGACGGCGATGGTCTTGCCGGTGACTTCATCTCCCAGGAACGGAAGGTAGGGATGCCAATAACCCCATTTCTGATCGCGAGTCAGATGTTCAGCCGGCCACAGTTTGCGCGCCAGCGCACCCATGATAAAAAATGCAAACTCCGCCGTGGCCTCGGTGAGCACATCGGCAGTGTTGGTGAAGGGAACCTGATAGCGATTGGCGTCGGCGCGATTGATGTTGTCGAATCCGACGGCAAACTGCGCGACGACTCGCAGCGTGCCCTTGCCGGCTTCGAAAACCTCGGCGTCAATCTGGTCACGCAGCGTGGTGATCAAGCCGTCGACACCGGATTTGACCTTTTCGACGATCAAGCTCTTGGGCGGCGCTTCGGGTTTGGGATACACCTCGACGTCGTACCCTCGCTGACGCAGCAGGTCGAGGGCGTTCCCAATGTCACAGGTGGCGAACACACGAAATCTCTTTCCCATGTTTTTGGTCCGTCGGACGCAAGCAAAAAATGATACTACCTTCGGAAATGCCAGCGCGTGGCGGTGTTGAGCGTTTTCTTTTCATGCAAACCGAAGGCGACGGACGGTTGCACGGCGTAGATGGGCTCTTTCAAATTCAAGATGTCTCCCTCAAAAGAAGACATGTCGAATTTGTATTTGCGTTCGCAGGCGGCGATAAACTTACGGCGCAACGAAACGTCGGGTACTTCACGGGCGACGCCTTCCACGATGACCGCTTCCGCGGCATTCTCGGTGCCCACCACGCAGCTAGGGTTCTGGGTTAGGTTCTGCGCCTTGCGAGATTGTCTCCCGGTGCTGAAATAAAACACGCCGGCGGCCCACAGGCCCCAAACCGGCATCACATGCGGCCGCCCATCGGGCCGGGTTGTGGCCACCCAATAATTGTGGCTCTTCTTCAGCTTCTGCACCGCCCATGTCCACGGCAGCAAGCCTTTCTTGCCTTCGGGCAAACCGTATCCGGGCATGTGCGGCCGGTCGGCGCTGGGAGTTTTTCCTTCACCGCTAGTTCTCCGCGCAGCCATGAAATAACCTCCCCGTATTGCGTCAACAACGCTGCAGATTTCTCATTGCCCAATGCTCGATAAGTTCCAGCGCCTGATTCAGGTTCTGCAATGAATTGGCCACGCTGAATCGAAGATAGCCTTCGCCGAATTCGCCAAACCCCGTCCCAGCCAGGCATGCCACGCCCGCTTCTTCGAGCAGCGCATCGGCTAATTTCTTGGCTTTCCATCCGGTCGCGGTGATGTTTGGAAAAGCGTAAAACGCGCCCTTCGGGACGCGGCAGGCAAAGCCGGGGATGCGGTTCAGCCCGGTTACAAAAGCCTCGAGCCGGCGCTGAAATTCCGTCCGCATGCGTTCGACCGGCGACTGATCTCCTTGCAACGCTTCAATCCCGGCAATCTGCGTGAAACTCGCGGTACAGGAATTCGAATTCGTCATCAGTCGAGAGACGTGTGCGGCCAGGTCGGGCCGCATCACGCCGTAGCCGAGACGCCACCCGGTCATGGCATAGGTCTTGGAGAACCCATCCAGCAGAATAGTGCGTTCCTGGAATCCGGGCTCGGAGATGATGGAATGATGGTCCCCCGTAAACACAAGTCGGCTGTATATCTCATCCGATAACACCATGATATTGCGGTCGCCGATGACCTCGGCGATGTCGTGAAGGTCACGCTGGCTTAGCACGCCGCCGGTTGGGTTTCCCGGCGAGTTGAGAACGATCATTCTGGTGCGGTCGTTAATCAACGAAGCGAGTTCATCCACGTCGAGGCCGAAATGCTTCTCCTCACGCAGGCGGATGGGAATCGGCGTTGCTCCCGCGTAGCGAATGACCGACTCGTAAATGGGAAAGCCCGGGTTGGGGTAAATGACCTCGTCCCCGGCATCCGCCAAAGCCAGCAAGCTGAAAAAAATGATCGGCTTGCCGCCAGGAACCACAACCACCTCGTCGCTGGAGACTTTCACCCGGCGTGAACGGCTGATTTCTTCCGCAATCGCCTGCCGGAGTTCCGGCAAGCCGGCGGGGGGCCCGTAGTGTGTACAGCCGTCGTGCAAAGCGCGAACCCCTGCCGCTACGATGTTTGCCGGCGTGGCGAAATCGGGCTCCCCGATTTCCAGGTGGATGACTTTCTTGCCCCGCCGCTCGATTTCCCGAGCCCTGACCAGAACATCAAAAGCGGTCTCGTCTCCTAAACGAAGAGTTCGCTCCGCCAAGCGCAGTTCGTGCTGGATCGCTTCTTTCATGGCGAGAAAACCAAACCATTATATTCTCAGGCGATACTCTCCCAGCGCCGTGCGCGGCCGCAATCCGCTATCATGTGACCTTCATGTTTTCCCATCGCACTGGCTGGCAGCTTGCCCCCAACCGATTCACCGAAGTTCATCGTGAGATGCTCGCGGCGGGCAGGGAAGTCATCGACTTGACGGTTTCGAATCCGACTCGCGCCGGCGTGTCTTATGACGTTGAGGCGATATTGCATTCGCTGAGCAACCCGCAGGCAATGGATTACGACCCACAGCCCAAGGGCCTGCGCAGCGCGCGCGAAGCGGTTGCGGCCTACTACCGCCGACCGCACCAAGGATTTGACGTTGACCCGGAATCTCTGGTGCTCACCACCAGCACCAGCGAGGGCTATTCGTATGTGTTTCGCCTGCTCTGCAATCCCGGCGACGAGATTCTGGTTCCCAAACCCAGCTATCCTTTGTTCGAATTTCTCGCCGACCTGCAAGATGTGAAACTGGTTCCGTATCTGCTGCTTTACGACCACGGCTGGCAGATTGATCTACCTTCCCTTCGCCAGGCGGTGAATCCTCGCACTCGCGCAATCGTCGTCGTTCATCCCAACAATCCAACCGGTTCTTACGTGAACGCGGAGGAGCGAAGCGCTCTCAATGCGATCTGCGGCGAATGCAGCCTGGCGCTGATCGCCGATGAAGTGTTTCTCGACTATCCGTTGGATGGTGCGCCGCGGCCGAGTTTCGCTGCGAATCAGGATGCACTGACCTTCACGCTCAGCGGGCTGTCGAAAATCTCTGGCTTACCACAGATGAAACTGGCTTGGATTGCAGCCAGTGGGCCTGAGGTCCTGGCGAAAGACGCGGTGGCTCGACTTGAAATCGTCGCGGATACGTTTCTCTCTATGAGCGCACCCATTCAGTTGGCGGCGCCTGTTCTGCTGGACCAGCGCGAAAACG
This sequence comes from uncultured Acidobacteriaceae bacterium, assembly GCA_963776125.1. GTDB lineage: Bacteria > Acidobacteriota > Terriglobia > Terriglobales > Acidobacteriaceae > PALSA-270. Next base: position 4,290 of record CAVZMC010000041.1, read on the forward strand.
TGCAGGGCTTTTTGCTGGAGCGCGCGCGGGGGAATCTGCGGCACCTCGATCATGATTTGGCCTTGCAGAACAGCTGCCGGCGTCTGGAAATCCAGGGTGGATGGTATGCACTTCTGCGAGTTCCGGTGACGCAGTCCGACGAAGATCTGGCGATTGCGCTCCTGCGGCAGCAGTCAGTGCTCGCTCATCCGGGGCACTTTTACGATTTCCCTGATGACGGATATCTGGTCGTGAGCCTGATTACTCCGCCAGAGCTGCTCCGGGGGGGAATAGCACGAATCCTTAAACATCTGAATGGCGGAAGCTAGCGCGCTCGCGCCTGCACGGGAGTGCGCCTAGCGCCTCTGCAGGAATGGATTCCTCTCCCGCTCTTCACCAATGCTGGTAAGCGGGCCGTGGCCGGGCACTACCACGGTGTCGTCGGGCAGGGCCATCACTTTCTCGTGTAGTGAGCGGATAATCTTGTCGAATGATCCGCCCGGCAAATCCGTGCGGCCGATGCTGCCGGCGAACAGAGTGTCCCCGGCAATGAGTTTTTTCTCGAGAGGGAAGTAGAGGCAAACGCTGCCCTCGGTGTGCCCCGGCGTATGAATGACATCGGCGCCGAGGGATCCTGCTTTCACCGTGTTCGCCTGCCCAATGCTTAGGTCGATCTCCACCTTGCCGGGATCGGCCATGCCAAGCCATGCCGCCTGCACGTCCAGCATTCTTAGCAGCGCGTAGTCGTTTTGGTTGAGCAGTATGGGCGCACCCGTGGCGGCGCGCAGCTTCATAGCTCCGCCCACGTGGTCAATGTGCGCGTGAGTGATGATGATCTGCTTGACTTGGAGATTGTGCTTGGCGATGAGACTGAGGACATCCGCAATGTCAGCGCCGGGATCGATGACCATGGCCTCGCGCGTGGCCTCGTCGCCAATGACCGAGCAGTTGCACTGCAGCGGGCCCACCGGAAGGATTTCGTGAATCATGAAGGGACGGCAGTCGAACGACTCAGAGCTATTTTGCCGGCGCAGTTGGCTGCGATTTTGCCGGTGAACTCTTGATACCCTGCAGCACTGAACTTGAACCCGACCGACGCTGTGCGTAAACCGAAAGCGTGATCGAAGTCACCATAAAGATGATCGCGGACCAGGTGGTCACGCGAGACAGCACCGTGGCGGAGCCACGCGGGCCGAAAGCCGTTTGGCTGCCCATGCCGCCGAAAGCCGCGGCAATATCACCGCTCTGGCCGCTTTGCAGCAAGACCACGATGATAAGAAAAGCGCAGACGAAAATATGGACGATCGTGAGTAGAATGACCATGCTGTGACTTCACCCGGTGCCGCCGACTCTGCGGTGCAACGCGTATTGTACGATGCGGACCTTGCGCAGCACAACTTGTGGCGCCCGGCGTAGCGTATGATCCTCGGCGAAAACCGGGCGAAGTGCGCTAGTAGAGATGGGCGAAAGACATATTCGCCGCCATACCGGGGAGATGCGATTGCGAGCGGACTCGCCTATTCTCTGCTCACGCTTCCTGTGAGGAGCCGCCACAACCATGAGGCCTTTTCGCTCGGTCAGGTTAATTAGGACTCCCGAAAAGGCCGAGGAGGAAATGTGTTCTCTAACGGAATGACCCGCAAAGAGTTCTTGGCCGCAACTCTTGCGGCAGGGGTCACGTCGATCTCCAGCTCTGCTCAGGCCCAGTCGCTGTCTGCGGCAGCGTCTCCCAGAACGCCCACGGCGGAGGGCCTAGGGGTTCGCGACGTGCGTACCTTCGGAGCCAAAGGCGACGGCAAGACCGTCGACACGCCCGCTATCAATCAGGCAATCGACGACGCCGCCGCAGCCGGGGGTGGGAGCGTCTATTTTCCGGCAGGGACGTATCTTTGCTACTCAGTCCATCTGAAGAGTTCGGTCGCGCTGTATTTGGATGCGGGCGCTACAATCCTGGCTGCGCCTGTTCCAGCTGAAGGAACGACAACCGCTGGGTACGATCCCGCCGGCCCCCTTCAGCCCTGGGAGAAATTCCAGGACTTTGGTCACAATCACTGGCGGAACAGCCTCCTTTGGGGCGAAGACCTGCACGACGTGAGCATTCTGGGTCCGGGGCTGATCTGGGGCAAGGGACTGAGCCGGGGCGAGAAGACCGAAATGCCGCTCGCGGAGAGTCCCGGCGTCGGCAACAAAGCCATCTCGCTGAAGAATTGCCGCAACGTCACCTTTCGCGATTTTTCCATGCTGGCCTGCGGCCACTTCGCAATTTTGCTCACCGGCGTCGACAATGTCATCATCGACGGCCTCAAGATCGACACCAACCGTGACGGCATCGACATCGACTGCTGCAAGAATGTCCGGGTCTCCAATTGCAGCGTGAATTCTCCCTGGGACGACGCCATCGTTCCCAAAAGTTCTTTTGCACTAGGATATGCGCGAGTCACGGAAAACGTGACCATCTCCAACTGCTACGTCACTGGTATCTACGACTATGGAACTTTGCTGAGCGGCGAATTCAGGCGCATGTCGTACCCATTGCTCTCCCGTCCTCCGGTGGGCCGCATCAAGTGCGGCACGGAATCGAACGGAGGTTTCAAGAACATCACAATTTCCGATTGTATTTTCGAGGGCTGCCGCGGCCTGGCGCTGGAGACCGTTGACGGCGCACAGATAGAGGACATTACCGTTACTAATCTCACAATGCGCGGCCTCGTGCACTCACCGCTATTTCTGCGCTTGGGAGCCCGCATGCGCGGGCCGGACAGCACGCCACCAGGCAGCATGAAGCGCATTATCTTGAGCAATATCGTGAGCTCCGGCGCGGTTGCGGAGTATCCCTCGATCATCAGTGGCATCCCGGGTGCGCTGATCGAAGACATCAAAATTTCCGACGTATATCTCCAGCAAGTCGGCGGCGGAAGCAAGGATTGGGCCGCGCTTGACCCGCCGGAGAAAGAAAACAGCTATCCGGAAGCTACCATGTTTGGCGCGCTTCCCGCGCGTGGCTTTTTCTTGCGCCACGCACGCAACCTTGAGTTCAGCAACATTGAGATCGCCACGGAGAAGCCCGACGACCGCCCGGCCTTTTGGATGCACGATGTGCAAGGCGTGGACTTGTTTCGCATCAAGGCAGGCAAGCAAATTGCCGCATATTCACTGCGCGACGTAACAGATTTTCGCAGCTTTGGCAGCCGCGACTTCCCGGATCGAACTGAGGAAAGGGTGGACCGGTTGGATTTTTAAAGGGCGCCGACCAGGGTAACCGGGCAATGATACGACGCGAATTTCTCAAACAGGCAGGCTTAGTGGCTGGGGCCTACTCGGTCTTTCCTCGTGCGGCCGCCGCTTTCCCGGCGCAATCACAACCTGCGAACGCGAGGCCCGAAGCAGTTTCCCATGCTCACTCGCGCATCTCTTTCGAAACCAGTGATGCCGGTTATCAAGCTACCTACAATCATGCGCTCGGCGTCCTCAATCGCAACACCATTGTTTTGCAGGGCTACGACCAGCCTGTGCTCAGCGAAGGCAGCAACTACAAGGGCGTTTGGCTGGAATGCGCGCCGCAGGAAGGCCTCGTGTATTCGCTGATCCGTCCTGACATTGCCCGCAACAATCATCTGATTTTCTTCGCTCTGCAGAAAGAAGACGGGCAGATCCCCTGTTGGGTGCGGACTACGGCGATTGGCTTCGCGCAGATTCAAATGGTGGTTCCGATCGCCGCGACGGCATGGGAACTTTCGCAGCAGACCGGCGATCAGGAGTTGCTGGAAAAAGCCTATGCCGGTTCCAGCCGCTGGGATGCGTGGCTGCGCCGCTACCGCGACACTCGCCATACTGGCCTGTGCGAGGGATTCTGCACCTGGGACACCGGTCAAGACAACAGCCCGCGCTGGGCGGGAATGCCGAATTATTGCCCTGATGGCGATGCCCGCAAATGCCCGTCCGTGCCGGGATTGCCGCGTCTGTGCCCTGACCTTTCGGCCACAGTCTACGGCGGCCGCGTATATCTGGCCGCTATGGCAGACGCGCTGGGAAAGCGTTCCGAAGCGGACCGCTGGCGGGCGGATGCCGAGGCGATTCGTACTCTGATAATGACCAAGCTCTATTCCGCCGAAGACGTGGCGTTTTATGACCTCGATGCCCAAGACCACTTCGTCCGCGTGCGCGGCGACGTGATTAGCCGCGTGCTCGGCGAAGATGCAATTTACGACAAGCTCATCAGCAAGGTTTACAAGCGCCAGATCCACAACCCAAAAGCGTTTTGGGCGCAGTATCCGTTGTCCTCGATTGCGCTCGACGATCCAGCCTTCGTGCGCCCCATTCCGCGCAACTCCTGGGGTGGAGCGTCGCAGGCGCTCACCGCGCTTCGTGCCCCACGATGGATGGAGCTCTACGGCAAGCCCGCCGATCTCGCTCACCTCATGCAGCAGTGGGTCAGCGCGATTGAACGTAATGGCAGCTTTCTCCAGCAAATGGATCCGATCAGCGGCGAGTTTACCCCTGATACTGGCGATTACTCGCCTGCAGCTCTGGTCTTCATCGATTTCATCTGGAGATTGGCGGGAGTGCGCCAAGTACAAGACGTCTTGGAGTGGAACGTGCGCCCGCTGGCGGAATCAGTCACCGCGACCTATCGCCTCAAAGTGACCCCTACGAAAATAGCGCAGATCAAATACTCCGCTGGCGCGGCGGAACTTTCTCTCAACAACAAGTTTCTCTGGCGAACCAGCAGCGTAGTCCGCTTGATCACCGATCTTGATGGAAAGCTTGGGGGCGCCGTGGGGATTGCGTCTGGCCAGGTGAAGGTAAAGTTGCAAGGGCCAGGGAAAGAAAAACGTTACATGTGGGTCGATGCAAACGAGCTCTTGCCCTTGTTGGTAATTGAAGTGGAGTAAAAGTATTGGTGCGGAAGGGGGGATTTGAACCCCCACGCCTTTCGGCGCCACCCCCTCAAGATGGTGTGTCTGCCAGTTCCACCACTTCCGCTTTGAATCAGACCGCAGGTCAATTGGAGGGATCGCAGGAATCCGCAGTTTATAGCTGATTCCGCAGGCGTTTCATGCGCGCCCGATGCAGTCAAATCTTACACTGCTGAATAATAGGACAGCAAGCGGCTAGGTAACCCGTCGAGATCGATGCGCCTTGCATATTGACGAACGCCTTCCGCAAAGGAATAATGCCGCCGCGATTCCCCTCGCGGTCTTATTGAGGTGTTATTGTGGCCGATCACACTGCTCCGCGCACACGCATATGAAGGACATCCACGCTGGAGCGGACTTCTTGCTCGGCGTCATCGTTGCCCTGGCCATTGAAAGAGCCTTGGAGAGCTTTCTGCACGGATTGAATCACAACTGGCTGGCGGACCGGCTCCGCCCGTTGCTGACGGCAGCGGAAATGTCGCCGGAACTTGCCCAGAAGTGTCTTGAATTCGCGCGCCTCATCCTGTTCATGGTGATGATTGTTCGCTTCTATTTTGGCTGGATTTTCTATTCGCACAAGACACACCTGGAGGCGGGTCTTCCCAATCCCGTGGCTTATCGCAGAGATTTTTTTAGCGCGCTGTTTCACTTCGCGCTCTTTTATGCCTGGAGTCTGACGATCACGACGCGCATGCGGTTCTGGCTCATCCTGAATCCTTTTCTGATCGGGATGGCGGCCGTTCTTCTCTACGACATTTTATGGGTCCGGTGGCTGCACGCGACCGGATCAGCCCGAAAATGGGCGTGGCGAAACGGCATGACCGTGGTTTGGTGCTCGGTGCTGCTGCTGATCTTTGCCTTGACGGGAAGAAACTTGGTTGCGCAATTTCCCGCAGCCGCGTTGCTGGCGGAATCCCTGCTCGTGCTATTACCCGTGTTTCTCATCAGCCGAATCGATATATTGGAAACTATCAAAGGCGCCGACCCGGAAGCGAAGCTTTTCGTGTTGTTCGGGCCTGCGGTCAAGCTCTGATGGCTCGCCGCGTCTTAAGCTTGGACAAGGCTTTGTGAATGGCAGCGGCAGCCTTTTCTTCGTCGCCAAAAGGCAGGTACAGCCTCACGTCGGCGGACTCGGTCAACATTAGGTTGTACGGGGTGGTCTTGGTGTCTCCCGACGAGCGAAAGTCCGTCCGGTAAACCACAATCGGCTTTTTCTTGTAGGCGTAGCCGCATTCCCAGCAGGTGCCCGAATCGGGGTCTGGCCCGTCCATATTCGCTACGACGACATCGGAGGAATCAAGGCCGCTCACGTCCATCTTGAAAATGTCCTTGGCGCCTCGCGTGCGAGGCTCGTGCTCTTGCGGCAACCACACCGCGTGGCCGTATTTCTTTTCAAGCAGATCGCGAAGCCTTCGGTTGAACGACCGTTCCGCGGCGGTGAATAGCGGTCCAGCAAGATAGATCTTCATAAGCAAGCCAAGAATTGCCGCCTGAAGTATAGCCAAGCGCTGTCGCTTTTCCAAAAGGTCGTGGAACTCAAGGCTCGTCCTAGACATCAGCGCCTCCACGCGGTCAATGGGCAGCTTTGGCTTTTATGGCCATGATCGCCAAAACCACGCCACTGGAGGCTTTGCAGAACTCGCTAATCCCTCCTATCGCAATATCTTCTGAAACCTTCTGGCCGGAGGAGGCCTTCCTCACCACCTCTCCTGCGGCCTTGTGAAAGCGGGTGTGTTCGGTTTTCAGCCTGGCGTATTCAGGAAGTGCGGAGTGTTTCAGCCCGTCTCCGGCTATCCACTGGCCCAAGGGGCATTTGGTGTCCAAGCTGACGGTAGCGGCGTCCAGGCTGCCATCGGGATTTGTTAGGTAGGCGGACAGCTTCGTTTTCCACTGGGAATGCGCGGCAATTGCCTCGTCGAAATCCATCAGTCCTCCTCTTTACTTTGCGAATGGCAAGCCTTGGCAGGCGGAATCTGTCCGCAGGGGCAGGGCTTGACAAAACCATCGGCCAGGCAACGGGAAGGATTAGCGGGCACCGGACTGGCGGCATGCTCCTCCCGCGCGGAAGGGAAAGCGAGACCGTCAGCTCACAACCAAGGGGGCATAGGGTATCATCAGCAGAATGGCTCGCTTGCACCCGTTCCAGACCGATGATCCCAGGCTTGGGCCCGTCCACGATAAGGTTCTTGCTCGCGAGCGCCTGACGCCCGATGATGCCTTGCTCCTTTACCGAACGGGCGACATTCTGGCGGTGGGCTGGCTGGCAAATCACATTCGCGAGCGGATGCACGGCGATATCACCTATTTCAACGTCAACCGGCACCTTAATCCAACCAACGTCTGCGTGGCCGCCTGTCGCCTGTGTGCCTTTGGCCGCAAAAAAGATTCGCCCGGTGCCTACACCATGGCGCTTCAAGAAGCCTTCCAGACCGCTGCCTCGGGATATAACGAGGCGGTCACCGAGTTTCACATCGTCGGCGGCCTGCATCCCGATCTGCCGTTCCAATACTTTCTTGACTTGATCTCCGGCCTCAAACGACGCTTTCCGCAGGTGCATTTGAAAGCTTTTACCATGGTCGAAGTGGCTTATCTGGCCAAGCGTTCCAAGCTGTCGATTAAGGAGACGCTGGAGCAGATGAAAGCCGCTGGCGTCGATTCACTTCCCGGGGGCGGGGCAGAAATCTTTGCCGACCGCGTGCGCCACATCATTTGCGATCACAAGATTGATGGCGATCAATGGCTGGATACGGCCCGCCTTGCCCATCAGATCGGCCTGAAATCGAACGCCACCATGCTCTACGGCCACGTGGAAAACGACGAAGACCGCGTGGATCACTTGCTGAAGCTGCGTGCGCTGCAGGACGAAACTGGCGGCTTCCAGACTTTTATTCCGCTGGCCTTCCATCCCGACAATACTCCGCTGCAGCATCTGGCGAAAACCACAGGCATGCTCGACATTAAGCAGATCGCGGTCAGCCGGCTGGTGCTCGACAATTTCCCCCATATCAAAGCCTACTGGCAGATGATGACCGCCAAGATCGCCCAAATTTCCTTGCGCTTCGGCGCCGATGACATCGACGGAACCGTAATCGAAGAAAAGATTTACCACGACGCCGGAGCGACTACGCCGCAAGGCATGCGCCGGCAGGACCTAATTCGCTTGATCAAAGAAGCTGGCCGCGAGCCGATTGAGCGGGACACGCTGTACCGCCCCGTTACGCGGACGGAGACGTCGGTTACAGTGGCGGTGTGAGATCTTGCGTAACACTTTGTCACATCCAAAGTTCTACTCTCCGCGGCTTCCCCTCCAAAATTCACGTTTGACACCTTAGCGCGAGGCGTAAAATCAAATCGTGATAGACAAGCTTCACGGGACCCGCTACCCGTCGTCCGAGGCTCACATATGAATGTGCATATCACTTATAAACTGCATAAGACCTCCGACATCGAAAAGGAAATCAACCACCTGTTGGAAAAACTGGGCAAGCGCCTGCAGATCTTTCGCCCGGAGCTGGTGCATCTGAAGGGAGTGGTGGAAGAAACTTCTCCGCCCAGGCGAATCTCCGTCTCGCTGAACCTGCGCCTGCCTTCGGGGCAAATGGCGGCACAGCATTCGGCGTCCACGCCTGCAGGCGCCGCGAAGGTTGCCTTTGACGACCTGCTGCAACAGGTTACCAAACATAAGGACATGCTACGCAATCCGCACAAATGGTCGCGCCGGGGCTCGGCCAACGGGCGCTCCGAACGGCAGGTGCCATTCGAGGAGACATTTGCGTCGGCTCAACCCTCGAGGGCATCCGCCGATGACATCCGTTCGTACGTGAATGCAAATCTCAAAAGGCTCGAACTTTTTGTCGAACGCGAGCTGTATTTCCGGGAAACCGCCGCACAGGTTCGCAGCGATTCGGTCGCCAAAGAAGAAGTGGTGGATGAGGCCATCGCGCGAGCGCTCGGCGATGGCGGGGAGAAGCCGGAGCGGCTGGCTCTCGAACCCTGGCTCTACCGCCTGGCCATCCGCGCCATGGACGACTTGGCTTCCGGGGCGCGGGAAATCGATTCAGCGGTGCACCTTGAGGAATCCGCACGGCTGCAGAACGTCAAAGCCAGCGATGAGCCCGAATTGCAATTTCACCAGCCCGACGAAACCCTAAGCGAAGAAAACGTGATTGCCGACCGGCGCGTAGCCACGCCGGAAGATATCGCTGCCTCCGACGAGATGATCAACTTAGTGCACCGCGCCCTAGGCCGCACCAGCCGTTCCGATCGTGAGGCCTTCATCCTGCATGCCATGGAGGGTTTCTCGGTAGAGGAAGTCGCCGCCATTACCGGACGCAGCTCCGAGGGTGTGCGTTCGTCCATCGCCTCGGCTCGCGCGCAGTTGCGCGAGTCGCCCGCGCTGGCGGGGCGCCTTGGCAATCGATCGCTACCTAGGACCGGTGTGGCGTAGGTGACCACGCTTCGCGGCCGAACGCGAGCGAGTCGGTCGCGCTCACTCAGAACGCGTCAATCCCCGTCACACTCGATCCGATAATCAACGTGTGAATGTCGTGGGTGCCTTCGTAAGTCTTCACCGACTCCAGATTCGCCATGTGGCGGAAGATTGGGTACTCGTCGGCCACGCCATTGGCACCCAGAATGTCGCGCGCCATGCGGGCGCACTCCAACGCCATCCAGACATTATTTCGCTTCGCCATGGAAATGTGCTGGTGCTGAACTCTGCCAGCGTCTTTCAGCCGCCCTACTTGCAAGACCAGAAGCTGCGCTTTGGTAATCTCGGAAATCATCCAGGCGAGTTTTTCCTGCACCAGTTGGTGCGAAGCGATGGGCTGATCACGGAACTGCTTGCGGAAAAGCGCATACTGCAACGCACAGTCGTAACAAGCCATAGCCGCGCCGATCGCTCCCCAGGCAATGCCGTAGCGCGCCTGGTTCAGGCACATTAGCGGAGACTTCAGGCCCGAGCTCCCCGGCATCAGAGCCGACTCCGGCACCCGTACGTCTTGCAGCGACAAACTCGAA
>CAVZMC010000042.1:0-50175 GCA_963776125.1 uncultured Acidobacteriaceae bacterium
AGGATGCGGAAATTCCTCCGTTAGGTCCGCCAGCCAGCGAAGATCTCAATCACCCTCATTTCGAGGACTCGTATAAGTTATGCATCGGACTCTAGTCTAGCTGGAGTGCTGGCTTGACCCGCGATAGCCAGCTGTTTGTCACCTTCAGGACAAGTTATTTAACCGGCGCACTCTTTTCGCCTTCCGTGCCTCGACTGTCTAGTGCCCTCGCTTGTTGGACGACACGCTCTCCAGAGCCTTGGCAGCTCGAAAAGCGATCAAAACAAAAGCATAAGCCGCCACCCAGGCTGAGATCAGCAATGTGTCCTTAAGAGTCCGGTGCTTCTCCCCGTTCTGTTTGCCTTCAACACTCAGCCTTGACACCAGTGGAGGTTGTGGTTCAATCATTTGGCTCCGCGTCCATAGATCATTACTTTGGCCGTCTCGAATAGTATCGCCAAGTCCAAGACGATGGACATATGTTTGATATAGAAGAAGTCGTATTCTAGTTTCGTCTTTGATTCTTCCACGCTCGCCCCATACTGATATTTGACTTGCGCCCAGCCGGTGATTCCCGGTCGCACTGTATGCCGCAGCTCAAACACGCCGAAGCTGATAATCATGAAGCTCTCGCAGGCCGCGAAGAAGAGTGACAAGGCGCTGTATCGCGACATTCTGAACTCGCTGGAGGCCGAGTCGAGCGTACCGGTGCAGACGCCGCTTAACCTGTCCTGGCTCTCCAAGGAAGACGCTTAGAAATGGGAGTTCTGACCGAAGGGGAGGGAGGAGCAGCATAAGCTGAGTAGTTCAGTTCCAATCGGTCGTTCCGAACCTCAAATGCGTATGTGCATGAGATGGCTCGGGCGGTCTGAAATGTCGACTGAGGATAACGAGAAGGAAGAAGAGGATAATGAAGAAGATTCCGAGGATGACGACGGGGATGAAGAGCGGGAAGAAGACTCCGATGATGACTTCTGAATTGCGACAGAACTAGATAGCTTACCTCGCAGGTGAAGTTACACAGCAGATAACCGCACAACCTGCGTCGACCGAATTTGGTCGAGAGTCTGCATGCTGGAGGACAGTGGGGGGCAGGGGACGACGTATTACTCCGGCGGCAGCTCTTGAGAGAGAAGGCTGAGGTTGAAGCCCCTCCTCTTGTGGTAGTAGTATGAGATGGCGTAGATTATCATGGGGGCCACCACGATCGCCAGGATGACCAACCTCGCTGTGAAGGCACTGGGGCCTATCGCCGGGTTAGTGAAGGCGTTGTACGACGGCGCGCTGTAGCTCTGCGAACCTCCGTACGATCTCATTCCCCCTCCCATATAGCTGCGCGACTCCGACGAATACGATGGAGAGGAATAATTCCTGTAACCGTTGTTGGCGTAAGTGGATGGGTTCGTTCGCCCCGGCGCAGTGGACTGAGGCGCATAGCTGAAGCTCCGGCCATGGCCCGACTCCGGTGAGGAATGAGGAGTGCTGTGCTCGGTGGGCCGGGAATAGCCGCCGCTCGTCCCACGAGGCTCCGATCTGTTTTCGGGTGCGTTGCGCGGTTGCGACATCTGCGAGCCTGCGGGCGGCCGCGGCACGTAGTGCGAAGTCCCTGCGGAAGAGTAAGACCGGCCTCCGGATGCTCCCGCTGCGTTGTTTCGCGCGGTCAGGTTTCCTTGCGGCGGCCGCGGCACATAGTGGCCGGAAGCCGTCGCATTCATGCCAAAACGGCCCGCGTTCGCGGACGCCATTCCCCGGGCTCCCGCTGGCGCGGCCAATCTTGAGGCCACCGGCCGCGAGAAAGAACGCGAAGGCGGAACTGCCGTCGCCCGGCCGGCATTCGCGCCCAGCCGGCTGTTCATTGTCGGGTTGACGGGAACGCGCCCACCACCCAGCGAGGCGCGGTCGAATTGACTCGCCGGAACCCGAACCGCTGCCGAACGCACCGACAGCGAATTCGTCAGTGCGCGTTGTGGCACCGCAATCGCGCCGCCCGGCGCGCGCAGATTGGCGTAGTGGAACGACGCGCCCGCGAACACTCCGCCGTGGTAGAAGCCACGGAACTGGTTGATGTTGCCGATGCGCGCGTTATAGAAGTTCACACGCGAGAAATATCCCCAGCTCCCGCGGTACCAGGGGAAAAAGGGTTCACCCCAGCCTAGCGGGCACCATCCGATGCCGCCGCCAAAGCCGAAGCCGAATCCAACTCCAAAGCCGGGGCCGCCAAACCAGGCCACCAGCGCGGGAGCGTAGAACGGACGCGCGTAGAACGGACCCGGCGCCCAGCCCCAATAGCCGCCACCATAAACCCAGCGGCCGTAGTGGAAGGGAGCGAATCCCCAAGGCTCGTCATCCACCCAAGTCCATCCCCACGGCGCGATCCAAACCCAATGGCCAAGGGAGTACGGGGCCCATCCCGCGGCAACGCCGGAGGGAACCCACACTTCGCCGTAAGGTTCCTCGTTACGCCAGCTTCCGTATTCGTCAAGATCCTCGGTTCCGATCGTGCCCGGAGCCACGTACTGGGCCGAGACGGAATGGTCTTCGCGCTCATCGCGCGTCTGGCACCAGTCATCGAAACCGTCGTTGGGCGGCGCCGAAGAAATGTCATGCTGCAGCGAAGTGCCGTTCCTAAAGCGCGCTCGCTCATTCGCCTTTACTTGCACCGCCGGCCCTTCACCCGTCGCCTCGCCTTCACCTTTCCACACGATTGCGATGCTGGAATCTCCGTTGGGGTCCACGTCAAAACGGTATTCGCCGGTCTTCTGCACGGTGAACGCCATGTTCGGCGTATCCACTTCGAAAACTTCGCCCGCGCCCAATTGCCGCACGCGCAGATTCAGCGTGCCTTGATGCAGTTCCACTTGCACTGTGTTGTCGCCGATGTTGCTAAGCGTCAGGCTGCTTTCGCTGCCCAGGCGAAGAACGCCGTCGCCGACGTTCAGCTCGGCGCGGGAGTCTTTATCGGCCCACACATTGTCGGCGTTAGTCAGCGGGCGATTTATGGATGCCTCGACCCAGTCCCCTGTGCCTTGTGGCTGAATCGAAACCGAGCCCGAGGTATATTGCAAGCGCGCTACCCGCGACGGCGCGTCCGGCCCGGATTGATCTCCCGGCTGCGCAGGCGGCATCTGAGCCTGCTGCGGCGGAGCTTGCTGTGGCGGAGCCTGCGGGGGTTGAGCCTGAGGCAGTTCCGCTTGGGGCGGCTGAGCGTCCGATGGTTGAGCTGCCGGCGGAGGCTCGGGCGCCGGCGGTTGCGCTACTTGAGTGTCCGGTTGAGCTGGTGGCTGCGCTGGCTGCTGATCCGGTGGTTGTTGGGTTTGATCTGGCTGGGTTTGGCCCTGCGGGGTTTGGTCTTGCGGCATTTGACCCTGCGCCCAAACCTGCACGGCCGCCAAGGACAGCCCAAGGACGGTTCCCCAAATAACACCCTTCAGAGATCTCATGGCACGCTCCCGTGTGGAAGGCCAAAGCGGCTCACTTCCACGTCGTCCGGGTCACCGCACGATTGGTCGCACAGTTTGACCGGGCACTTTGATTCCAATTCTGTAAACCCTCAATCTGGAGGTAAGTTGCGGTAAGCTAGCGACTTACGCCAGATGCGGTCAAGTTACGAATGGTTGCTCCTGCGGACGAAACCGCTTCTCTCAGCAACCCCTTTGTTTGCTTGGAGTCCCCAACCCTGGCGCCCCACCGCTCGTGACCTCGGCGACCTCCCCCCTTACTACTTTAGATGCTGCAAAACCTCCCTGAAGCCGGGCGCGGCGGAAGAGCGCAGCAGTTCGTAAATGGCCATTTCGGTCGAAGAGATCACAGCCCCCGCGGCACGCATGCGTTCCAGCCCGATCCTCCAGTTCCACTCGGTCCGCGAGCTGACGGCGTCGGAAGCAATGTGCACTACATATCCTTCACGCAGCGCTCCCAGCGCAGTCTGCATCACGCAAATATGGCTTTCCATGCCACATAGAAGAACGGTATTGCGGTTGCCGGGCAAACGTTTCAGGGTCGAGCAGAAAACGTCGCTGCCGAAGCAGGAGAACATCTGCTTGTCGATGGCAACCGTATCCGGCAACAACGAGGCAACCTCCGGCACCGTGTTGCCCAGCCCCTTGGCATACTGCGTGGACATGATCGCCGGCATCTTCAAGATGCCCGCCAGGCGGATCAGCAACGCGGAGTTTCGAACCAGCTGTTTTTTCTGGAAGATCGGCGGCAGAAGCTTTTCCTGGATGTCGATCACAAGCAGAGCGGTTCGTTCTGCCTCGAGAGAACGCCGCGCGATTTCCGCGTAGTCGTCAGTCGAGAGATTCGCGGAACCGAGAGTAGTGAGCAAGAGAACTCCTTCAGGCAAGGCAAGTAACGAAACGATTCTAGCGCGGTGGACGCTGGCCTTTCCACGAAATCCGCGCCCTGAATCGGCGTCCAAGCAAGCACTGCCGGCGATATTGACCGCGCTTCCCACAGCCCATAGAATCAAGGTGGCGCAGAGACCCGCGTCCAACCCTTTGCTGCCCCCTCGTTCAATGGTAGGACAGCTGACTCTGGATCAGCATATCGGGGTTCGAATCCCTGGGGGGCAGCCAAATTAGAATCAAGCTCTAACCCTCCGATTTGGTCTCGCTGGAACCAAGACCGCAGAAAATACTGAATTACCTCACAATATTTGTGCCCCTCGTTCGTCTACAGTCGTAGATGAAGCAGACGCTAGCGATAGACGGAATGGCCGCCGAACAGGATCAACGGATTTCCGAGACCATCGGGCGGGAGCAGGCTCGTCTGCGCAACTTCATCCGCAGGCGAGTGCCGGATGCGAGTGACGCCGAAGACATTCTTCAAGATGTCTTTTACGAACTCGTGGAAGCGTACCGCCTGACGCAGCCGATTCAGCAGGTTAGCGCCTGGCTGTTTCGCGTAGCGCGCAACCGGATTTCGGATTTGTTTCGCAAGAAAAAGCCGGAAGCGCTGGCGGATCAGGCGTTCGAGATGGACGACGGAGAACGGCTCTTGCTCGAAGACCTGCTGCCGTCATCCGATGGCGGTCCCGAGGCGGCTTACGCGCGGTCGGTGTTGCTTGAGGAACTGCAAGACGCGATGGCAGAGCTGCCGGAAGAGCAGCGCGAAGTGTTTGTCGCGCATGAGATCGAAGGCCGCAGCTTCAAGGAGCTAGCCGCGGAAAGCGGCCTGAGCGTGAATACGCTGCTGTCGCGCAAGCACTACGCGGTGCTGCATTTACGCGAGCGGCTGCAAGGGATCTACGACGAGTTCAACCAGGAATGAGGACAAGAAAATGAAACGACACTGGATTAGATTGATGGTGTTGAAGATTGTGGTTTTTGCAAGCATCGCCGTTTTTGTATTCGGAGAGGCCATTCACTACTTGTGGAACTGGCTGATGCCCAGCCTGTTCCGCTTGCCGGCGATCACTTTTGGGCAGGCGTTGGGTCTCATGGTTTTGAGCTGGCTTCTGTTCGGCGGGTTGCGCGGCTTCCGCGGATCGAGCCACCGCGGTCCGTGGGGATACCGCATGAGGCATCGCTGGGAGCAAATGACGCCCGAGGAGCGCGAGAAATTTCGCCAAGGCATGCGCGCCCGTTGTGGCTCTTTCTCGCCGGAGGCCGAGGCCAAGGCGGAAGCCAAGCCGTGATTCGGGAAGGCACGAGTTTCGTTAGCCGCGGGAAAATGTCGAGGTTGTGCCGGTTGGGAAGGGCACGAGTTTCACTCGTGCCGTTACCCCTTCGAAATAGCGCAGCGCTTTAGCGCCTGAGGCCAGGATCTTGGTCATCCGCGTTTGGCCTTTTCGCCGCCCACAGGCGCGTCAAAGCTACGGCCCGAATTTCCCGGTCACCAGACTATTCTGCGAGGGAATTCCGAAGGCATCCGCGACGCGATTGAAGAAAGCGAACATGGCGGTGATGTACACGGCTTCGGCGATCTGGTTTTCCGTCCAGCCGTGATCGCGCAAATTCTGCACGTCTTCCGCGGTAGAGCTGGACGAAGCTTCGGTGATCAGCTTGACGTATTCCAACAGGGCGCGCTCCGCCGGCGTCAGGCCGCCTGCGTCCAGTTTGCCTTCCAGTACGGTGCTCAGGCATTCATCGGTGGCTCCCTGAACACGCAGGGAGTGAGCATGGCTATCCAGTCAAAACGGGCAGCGATTCAGGAAGGAAACGTAGCTGGCGATCATTTCCTTGTTGCGGCGCGTGAGG
The DNA here is from genome assembly GCA_963776125.1 of uncultured Acidobacteriaceae bacterium. Taxonomy (GTDB): domain Bacteria; phylum Acidobacteriota; class Terriglobia; order Terriglobales; family Acidobacteriaceae; genus PALSA-270. The sequence continues at coordinate 6,180 of CAVZMC010000042.1, forward strand.
TGGCCCTCGGAAAAATGAACGGTATTGGAGAATTGCATGACTTGGCGCAGGAAATCCGGCCTCTGCCCGAAGCACTTTAGGATCCCGGGCGTCAGTTCTCGCCCGGATTGGGCGCGCCATTCGTCGTAGGCGACGGCGGTGTCGCCGGTGGCGTCGGCGTCCTGGATCAGCTTGATTTTCAGACCCAACTCCGATACGGCCTCAATGTAGCCCGGAATGCGCAGCTTTTTTCCCTCGCTCATGGTGTGAGCCTTCCTGTGGTGAAGTAGTTTTGCGGCGGAATTCCGAAAGCGTTGGCGATGCGGTTGAACATGGCGAACAGCGCAGTAACGTAGGCGGCCTCGGCGATCTGCTCTTCGTTCCAGCCGGCGTCACGCAGCTTTTGCACGTCTGCGGGCGTGGAACGATAGGCTGCGTCCGTTATGATCTTGACATAGTTCAACAGCGCCCGCTCCGCGGCCGTGAGTTCTGCCTTGCTGAGATCGCCCTCTCCAAAAGCTGCAACCGTTTGATCGGACGCGCCCTGGGCCTTCAAGAAAGACGTATGGCTGTCGAGGCTTGAGGCGCAATCGTTTAGAAACGATACGTAACAGCCGATCATTTCCTTATGGAGGCGGGAAAGATGACCGGCGGAAAATTGCAGGGTGTTGGTAAAATTGACCGCCTGCTTTAGGAAATCTGGCCGCGCGCTAAAGCACTTCAGAATTCCGGGAACCTGCTTGCGTCCGGAGCTGGCGCGCCAGTAGTCGTAAGCTTCCGCGACTTCGCCCTGCGCTTCGCTATCTTCAATTACTTTGATTTTCGTTGACATGCTTCACACTTCTTCAGGAAGCTGGCCGTCCGGCCGCACTGGATTGTCCGCCGCAGCCAACACCCGCCTGCGCCGCAATATTTCGTACACCGGCAATCCCGCCAATACGACTACCACGCCAAGCGACGCTTCTTTTGGGCTATGGGCCCCAACCAGGACCAGCACCAGCGCGACCACGATCAAAAACACAACCGGCGTCACCGGATACCCGGGCGTCAGGATTACGGATTCGGCCGCTCGCTGCCGCGGGCGCAGCACGAACAAGCCCGCAACAGTCAGGCCCAGAAAAAACACCACAATGAAAACCGCGTAGGAGATGATTTGCTCAAAACTCCCGATCAGCACCAGGAACGAAGCGATCGTTCCTTGAATGACGATTGCGTTCGCCGGGGTGCCGAAGCGCGGGTGGGTCTGTGCAACCGCCTTCATGAACAGGCCGTCCTTGGCCATGGCATAGTAAACCCGCGGCGCGGAAATAATGAGCGCCGAAAGGCTTCCAATGAGACAGATGATGACAATGGCGGCGAAAACGACGCCGCCGGTTGGTCCGAACAAAACCTCTCCCGCCTGCGCAACGAAAGCCTGGTCAGAGGTAACTTTGTCCAACGGAACCAGATAAAGAAAGGTCATGCTCACCACGACATAAACCACAGTCACGGCCAACATGCCAAACAGCAACGCTCGCGGCAGAGTGCGGCCGGGATCGCGCACCTCGCCGGCGATTTTGCTCACGTCCCACCATCCGCCAAATGAAAAGAATGCGCCCACCACTCCCACGCCCAGCGCGGGCGCCAAAGGCAAGGAACCCGGACGTTGCGCCACAAAGGGCAGGAAATTTGACCACGATCCCAGCCGGAAGACCAGCGCCCAAACCGTGAGCAAGCCGAGCAAGCCGAGTTTAAGCCAAGTGGTCCAGCGCAGGAAGGCTGCGCTCACCCGAATGCTGACGACGTTCATCGCGCACAGCCCGCAAATGACCGCGACCGCGACAATCTTGATGGCGGGCGGAGGAAGCGGGACGATATAAGCAAGATATCCGGCCATGCCGGTTGACAGGAACGCCGCCACGGCCGGATCCATGACGAGCAGGCACATCCAGCCGAACAGGAAGGCGAGGCGAGGGCCGTAGCTTTCCTGAAGATAAACGTAGGCGCCGCCGGCGCGGGGGAAGCGGCCCGCGAGTTCGCCATAGCAGAGCGCGCCGTTCAGCGTCATGCCGCCGATTATCAGCCACACCAGCAACAGCCAGAATGGAGACCCCAGCGCCTTAGCCATGCCGGCCGGCGTGAGGAAGATGCCGACCGCGATGACTCCGCCAATCACGGCAGCCGTCGTCGAGCCTAATCCCAGTTGGCGCTGCAGCCCCGGGGATGCAGGAAGGGTGCTGATTTTCGCCTCACGGTGTGGCGCCTGAATTTCCGTACCTTAAGCGCGGCGCGGAACCTGCGGCAATAGTAGAAAAGCAGTAGGCTGATGAGCCCTGCGAATTTCGCGGCAAGATTGATGGGGAGTTGTCCTTCAAACTCCATTCGATCGCACCTCGGAAACTGGATTGCTCGTCACAATCAGCTCCTCTGGTACCGTTCGAATGGACAACGTCTTGAAAGATCACAGCACCCGCCTCCCCTTGAAAACTGAAACAACCTGAGGTAAATTACCAAAATTTCGGCTAACCAGCCTACCGAGGACGCGATGCTCGAATTGACGACGACTCGAATTCAGTTCCCCCGATCCAATGGGAGCGAGCCGGTAAATAGCTCGTTCCCTGCGGCGGCGATGCTGCTGTTTTCTCTGCTGCTGTGTGGTTGCTTGTCCGGGTGCGGTGGCCCTGGCGGACAAAACGGCGGCGGCGGTAACGGCGTGCAAACTTTCACTGTCGCCATGTCGCCAACATCTCCCGTCATTGCAGTAGGAGACAAGGAACAATACACGGGGGGCACTGTGGACTCCACCACCGGGAATCCCGTCAACGTGGCCGGTTTGACGTATTCCTGGACGAGCTTTGACACGAGCGTCGCCACGATCGATGCGAAGACCGGGCTGGCCACTGCGGTGGGCTACGGGACGACGACGATCGAAGTAATGGCTACAAACTCAGACAACAATGGCGTAGGGGCGGACGAAACATTTTTGAAGGTTGTAAACCCTCTCGCCACGAACCCGGGCCCGTTGCCATTGGGGGCGCTCACAATTCCTTACCTCACCACACATCTGGGCGGGGCCGGCGCCACCCCAATCACCTGGTCGCTTCTGAATGGGACCACGCTCCCCGCGGGACTAACATTGAATTCCAATGGCAGCGTAAGCGGGACGCCCACCGTCGCGGGAGTTTCTCCAAATTTTACGGTCCAGGTTACGGACTCGGAGACTCCTCCCGTTTCCAAACAGGCGACCTTCAGCATCACTGTCGTTGACCCCACGAATCCGTGCAGCCTTTTGACGAACACCAATCCGTCCATGCTGAACGGCAGCTATGCTTTCCTGCTGCAGGGATTCCAAGCCACCACGGCCAACGGCACGCCTCTCGCAATGGCGGGGAGCTTTGCCGCGAATGGCTCAGGTACGGTCACGGGCGGGGAGGTAGACGTGAATATCGCCGCCGGCCCACAGCATCTGACGATCAATGGCGGCGACTACGCCGTCAACGCCAGTGGACAAGGCTGCGTGCAATTGAAATACACGAGCGGCGCATCGAACGTCTTCCACTTCGCCCTCAGCCAGTTGCTGAATGCAAGCAACATTGCAACCTATGGAAGAATCATCGAATTTGACGGGTACCAGGGCATGCAGGGCGGCGCCGCCACGAACCTGTCCTCCGGCGTTCTGCTCCTGCAAAACCCGGCGGAGTTTTCTGCGTCCAGCCTCGCCGCGCGATTTGCATTTGGAACGGACGGCTTCGATATGGCTGGCAAGCACGTGGCGGTCGGCGGAAGCTTCAGCTTCAACAGCGCGAACGGCAACCTCAGCAATTTCGCCGAAGATTTTGACGACGGCGGAACGATCAGCACCGTCACCGGAGCCACCGGCGCCGCGAGCTCTACAGCAACAACCGGCACTACGGGACGCGAAACCGTTACGCTTTCGTTGCCCGGCCCCACGACTCTTCATCTTGCGTCCTACATCGTCAACGCCAATGAAATGTTGCTCGTTTCTACCGACACTCTCAACGCGTCAGTCCCGATTTACAGCGGTAGGGCGATTGTCACAGGCAGCTCCTACACGGCAAATTCGCTTTCCGGAAACTACATCTACCGTGCTGAAGGAGTTGACTATCAGAGCGATGGCGCTAGCTGCGCCGCCAGCGGCCCCTGCGCCCTGACGGACGTGGCGGTTATGAACGCGGATGCGGCTACAGGAGCCCTTACCGGCACTCTCTATCAACTACAGGCCGGCGCAACCCAGACGAGCACGATCGCGAACACCTACTCCGTCAGTTCATCGACGGGACGCGTTCAACAGTCTTCGGCCAGTGGCGGAAAATTGCCCGTTTTCTACCTTGCGACGCCGGTAACCTCGGGGACGGATACGACCGAATCCATCGCCGCCTTCATCGTAGGATCGGGGCCGACCCCGAATTCAAGCACCGGAGATCCGACCGCGCTGTTTGGATTTATCGAGGTGCAGCCGAACGGACCTTATAGCCTGAACAGCCCGCCCGCTTACATCTTCGCCAGCGAGGACACGGGACAGATCACCGACAACAATATAGTTGGAAGTGGAAGCTTTAGTTCAGGCGTCATTTCTCCCATGCGCGACGCCAGCGGCATAGGCGGGCTCATCAGCGGCCCCACGAGTTTTTCTTTTGCCATGAATGCTGACGGCACGCTGGGCGGAATGGCCATGGGCGGCGGAGGCTCCTTCGCGGGAGCAACCAACAGTACGTCCGCGTCTCCCGGAAAGGTGCTGTTCATCCCGAACAATGCGGTCGCAGGAATCCGCTTGCTTGAACCCTGAAAACGGCCGCGGCCACCTTTCGCGGTCACGGACCTGGAAGAATTCGGGAAGAATTCGGGGACAGACGGACCTGTCACCAATTTCGGTGTTTGCGAATAAATGGGGTCACTTCCCTCTGTCCCCGAATTTCCCCAAGGCGATGTACTTACTTGTTAGTACGATATCCCAGTGGCCGCCTAAGCGCCGGCGGAAAGCTTGTGGCTCTTGGTTTCGGCGATGCCGTATTGGCGGATCTTATAGAGCAGGGCCTTGTAACTGATCTTCAGCAAGACCGCGGCTTGTTTGCGGTTCCAGTTGGTTTCTTGCAATGCTTTGGCGATGGCTTCCGCCTCGGCTCCATCTTTCGCGGTGCGCGACAGCGACTTCAGCCCGCCCGAGGACTCCGTGGCGCTCCGCGGAACGGGATCAAAGTGCGCGCCGCCGCCGTCACTCTTGGGAGTCAGCTCGTGAATCGCCAGATTCTCGTCACCCAGGACGAGGTAGCGCTTGATGAAATTGTTCAACTCGCGCAAGTTGCCGGGCCAGGAGTACTCCTGACAAGCTTGCAACATGGTTGGGGAAAGCGGCAGCGGCGCCCGCGCGTAGCGCTCCGCCATGTGCGCCATGAAATGTTTTAGCAGGATGGGAATTTCTTCTTTGCGTTCCCGCAACGGCGGCACCTGCAAGGTGAAGGCGTTCAGGCGGTAGTAAAGGTCCTCGCGCAGCCGCTTGCTGGCGAGGGCCTCGGGAATATTGATGTTGGTCGCGGCCAGGATGCGTACGTCCACCTTAATCACGCTGCGGCCACCCAGGCGAGAGAACGTCTGGTCCTGCAACACGTGCAGCAATTTGGCCTGCAATGCCGCCGGCATCTCGCCAATTTCGTCCAGCAGAATGGTTCCCTTGTTGCACAACTCGAACTTGCCGGGCTTGGCGTGGGTAGCTCCGGTGAATGCGCCGGGCTCATACCCGAACAACTCGCTCTCCAGCAGTTCGCCGGGCATGGCCGCGCAATTCACCTTGAGGAAGGTGCGGTGCGAACGCGGCGAAAGTTTGTGGATCAGGCGCGCCATCACTTCCTTGCCCGTGCCGCTCTCGCCCAGCATGAGAACGGGAATATCGACATTCGCGACCAGCGCCGCTTGCGAGCGCAGTTTCCGCATGACGGGACTGGCGGCGACGAAGAATACATCGTCGGCAAGCTCTTCCACTTCTCCGGGATAGTTCTGCGGATTGGTTCCCAGGCACTGATCGATCACCGCATCGAGTTCGGCCTTCTGGAAGGGCTTGGTCAGGTAATCGTGCGCACCCAGACGAATCGCCTGCACGACTTTGCGCGTGTCCGCGACGCAGGAGAGCATCACGACCTTAATGCCGTTTTGCATCTGGCGAAGTTGCTCCAGCGTCTGCAGCCCATCGATGCCGGGCATCAGCAGGTCGAGCAGCACCAGGTCGGGGCGCAGGCCCTTTTGCACGCGCTCCAGCGCCTCTTCGCCCGTGCTCGCGGTCTCCACCTTGTAGTTGTCCACCTCGAGCAGAGTCCGGATGTAGCGCAGCATTCCCGGTTCGTCATCGACCAGCAGGATCTTGGCCGTCTCACTCATTTACTTTTTTCCTTTGCCGGCTGGGCTAACCGCCGGTTTAAGCGGGAGCAAGAAGGAAAACTTGCAGCCCGCCCCGGGCTCGCTCTCCACCCAGATCTTTCCGCCCATGGCGTTGACCAGCCGGCGGGCGATGGCTAAGCCCAGACCCATGCCGTCAGTTTGGCTTTCCGTCGTCGGCATGCGGAAAAAATCGTCGAACACTTCGATGTGATACTCGACAGGGATGCCCGGTCCGGTATCGGCGACGCTCAGCTTGACGGCATTGGGTACGGAAATACTGCGCCGGCGGCGCTCTCCCGTGACACCTGTTTCATTCACGCTGCGGCGCTCCCACATGTAAGGCTCGGCATGCAGCCAGACTGTGCCGCCTGCGGGCGTGAATTTGGAGGCATTTTCGAGAAGGTTGGAAACCACGCGCTCGATCTTGGCTGAGTCAAAAGCAAACTCGACCAACTTGTCATGTGGAAGGAAGTAGAGCGCGATGCCTCTCTCCTGAAACCGCGGCGACCACAGCCGGCAAACCTCCGCCAGGCAGGCGTTCATGTTGGCGCTCTCATAGTGCAGCTTGAGCTCGCCGGTTTCCAAAACGCTGTAGGTAAGGAAGTCCTGGATAAAGTGCTGCAGGCGCTGCCCGCTGGAGCGCATATCGCGCAGCACTTCATGTTGGCGGGGATTCAAACTACCCAGTTTCTCACTCTGCAGCACTTCCACGTATCCATTGAGAATCGCTAGAGGAGTTTTGAGATCGTGCGCGGCCGAGGCCAAGGCGTTGGTGGTGCGGGCGAAGCGTTCCCGCAGTTGGGTGAATTCCTGCAGCATCTGCGGGTTGTGATCCGGGTCCGGTTTGGGCGCAGCGGCTGCCGGCCGGGAGGGCCGGCGTTTCCCCAAAGAGGGTCCCGAATCCAGGGAGGGCGGAGCACACGGGTTCTCCAGAGGCGCTGCCATGAGTTTAGGAAATCGTGGGTAAACAAACTAAGGGGAGGGGACGCCACACAGCTGTTCGTAGCCAGATGATGTCCATAAAAGTATGACATATTTTTCTCTCTTGTCAACGAGAAAGGGCAATGAAGTTGTCACTCGAGAGCAAAAGCTTGCAACCTGCAGTGTTTCCGCAGGCTCCACGATCTCTCGATGTCGGGCGCATATAAGGCGAAGATGCCTCGGAGAAATGCCAGTGTTCTAGATGCTTTTGACGATGCTAGAGCACGGTCTTTCGGGTTTTCTAGCCGAAATCTTCGGGCCAATCCGCTGTTTGGCACCCAAGGTGCGAGAATCTCTGGGTCAAGTCGAGGTTGAGGAGCACGTTTGCACCGAACAGAACTGGGAATCGAACGTCGTAGCTGGCCGCGTTTGCCGCTAGCCATACCTGTCTTCGTGCGTACTCATGGCGACGACGGCAAGGATTTTCTCGAGTTCGCGACTGCCATGAACGTGTCGGCGGGCGGAGCGCTGGTAGTGCTTCGCCGGTCGTTGCCCTTGGCAGCACAGGTCTTGCTCGAAATCCCCAATCCACCTTCCCCCGCTTTGGACTCTCGACCCAAGGCCTCGCGGGTTTTGCGAGCCCGAACCGTGCGTGTAACCCATGCCGAGGGTTACCATCTGGTGGGTCTTCGGTTCTTCCGCCCTTTGGTCCGTGAGTCCTCCAGCGGAAACGGCAAGGTCGTCCGACGGAAGGTTGCTTCTCTGGTGTGAAAATCTTTTCCCTCCCTTACAGGCTGCTCCTAAGGCGACTTCGAAGTCGTTCAAGGCGTCGTGCAGACGAAATGATTTCCTCGTAAGTTATTGATAATAAATATTGTATGTTTCATTATGGGACCCCGATGGGAGGTTTGCACAGTTTGGTGCTCGGGGTGCTGACCAGATGATTGCGCACAGGAGTTACTAAACCAAGCGATGCCCATTACGAACCCAAACCCGGTGAGCCTTCTCGCTCAGTCTCTGGGCGAGATTCCCCCCGATGCGGTGGTCTTCGGTCGGACGGAAGCGATGCAGCTGTTGCGGGAACGACTGGTCAAGGTGGCGGGAGCGAATGTTCCGGTCTTGATTCAAGGAGAAAGCGGAACCGGCAAAGACATTATCGCGCGCATGATCCACGGACTGTCGCCCTGGAAAACGGGGCCGTACGTTAAGGTGAACTGTCCGGCTATTCCAGGGACATTGCTGGAGAGCGAACTGTTCGGATACGAAAAGGGCGCTTTCACCGGGGCCTATGGTTCCAAACCCGGCCGTGTGGAAATGGCGCACCGCGGCACACTTTTTCTAGATGAGATTTCCGAACTGGATCAGGCGTTGCAATCGAAACTGCTGCAACTGCTGCAAGACGGGCAATTCTGCCGCATCGGCGCCCAAGAAGATAAGAAGGTGGAAGTACGCATCGTGTGCGCCACCAACCGCCAGCTCGACGTGGAAATCGAAAGCGGAACCTTCCGCCAAGACCTGTATTACCGCATCAATGTGGTGAATTTGCAGCTTCCACCGCTGCGGGAGCGGCGTGGCGATATTGCGGATTTGGCCGACTATTTCCTAGCCTATTACAACCAGAAGTATAACTGCCGGGCGCGGGCACTTTCTGCCGAGTTGATGAGCGCGCTGCAGAAATATCATTGGCCGGGCAACATCCGCGAGCTGGAAAACCTGGTGAAACGTTACGTGATCCTGGGAACCGAGGAAGGGATCACCAGTAACCTGGTGGCGCGTGAACCGGAATATTTCAATCCCGAGTTGAATTTTGACGGACCAATTTCTTTGAAGAAATTGACACGGCAAGCGGTGCGCGATTTGGAACGGAAAGTGATTTTGAAGGTTTTGCAGAATCACCACTGGAACCGGAAGCAGGCGGCGCGTGCCCTGAGCATCAGCTATCGAGCATTGTTGTACAAGATTCGAGAAGCCGGCCTGCCGCCGAATCGTACGCCTCGCAGGTCTTCCGAAGAAGCACTGGGCCCGCGGGTGTCGGAATGAGACATTCCGCCAGGCGGGATACGCGTACAAGATCCTCCCACCAAGTGACTTTAGTAACGCCTTTTTCATCACGTCTTGTCGTGCCCGCGACATTTTTTGTCACCACACAAGAGAAGCTCTTTCCCCAGTGAAATGTTTTGCGCGAAGCTGCAGCTGGAAATCGAGACCGCGGTGCATATTGCTCAAAGTAAACCTCTTAGTGGAATTCCGGTTTGGCATCACAGATGCTCTTATCCAGGTGCGCGATGGACGCATTCTGCCCGTCGCGCTAAGAAGGTTTTGCAATCCTCCCCTTAACGTGAATGTAACTGGGCAAACCAAATAGGAGGGCGCTTAATTACTATGAAAAGCAAATTACTTTTACTCGTGGTTCTGGCGTTGGCGCTGCCACTGGCAGCTTTCGCCGACACCGAAACCTTCGTCAGCGTCGGCGGCACTTTCTCCGGAAATAGCGCCGGGTACGTTCTGACCGGCGCAACTCTGACGTCGGTTACCGACAATGGCACAACTTTCACCGGCGCCAATCTGGGCACCGTGTCATTCGATACCGCCGAATTGGGATCAATTTCTAACCCGGGGGCGGGGGGGCCGATTCTTCCCGGCGGCACTATCACCGTCACCGGCAATGGTACCGACGGTCTCACGGGCACATTGTTCACCGGCACCTTTGACCAGGGAGGAACCTGGGGCTTTGTAGTACAGCCTGACGGGACCGATCTGTACACCCTGAACGCAGTTGTATCTGGGACAACTGGAAACAACAACCCGGCGAACGGTACGTTCCAGTTTGTCATCGATACGGGCGTCAACATGTTTCCAGGCACAACCTCAGCCTCAGGGACCTCCACGACCACGCTCGCGGTTCCCGAGCCCGGTGAATTGAGTCTGCTGGGCGCTGGCTTGGTCGGACTAATGGGCGTCATCCGGCGTAAGGTGAAAATTCAAGCCTAAACGGCCGAAACTATCCCCTATTCGACGTGCCTGCTCTCTTTGGCAAACCCTGCCGTGCAAAACACGGCAGGGTCCCAGTTTTTCTTGGAGGAATGAATCTGGCGTCCCGCCAAGAAGCCATTCCGCTGTGCCGCGTCTGGCTCGCTTCCCTACCAGACCGCACCGCCAGCCGGTGCCGACTCCTAAGATGCTGCAGCCCTAAAATGAATCCTCACCTATCTATCCGATCTATCCGATTCTAGCGCCTGACGTAATGCGCATGCGCCCTCCGCTTCGGGGCACGCACGCGGCATGCGCGATATTCCCAGCGTTGTACTATTATCCAACGGGCCCGCTGGGTATGAATTGGGCAGGGCTTCTACAACGAGCGAGAATAAGGAAAAAAGGGAACTACGGGATGGCAGCGATGCCAGAGACTACCGACTTGACCGAACAAGTTCTAACCGATTGCATTTCCAATTCCCATTCCAGATTGGATTTGTGGGTTGAGTTCATCCGCTCCGCAGGCATACGGCGCATGGCTGAAGTGGGCGTCTACCGCGGAGACTTCGCGAAGACCGTGTTGCAGCAATGCGACGGATTGACGCGCTATTACATGATCGATCCGTGGAAGCACCTGAGCGGCTGGAACAAGCCGGCGAATCAAGATGACGCAATGTTCGGACAATTTTTTCAAGAAGTGAAGGAGAAAACCGATTTCGCCGCGGCCAAACGGGTGGTCCTGCGAGGAAAGACCACTGAGGTTATCGATCAGATTCCGGATGGCGAGCTTGATCTGGCCTACATCGACGCCGACCACACCCTGAAGGGGATTGCCATTGATCTGATTCGGGTCTACCCCAAGGTGCGCGATGGAGGTTTTGTCGCCGGAGATGATTTCAGCCCCACCATCTGGGAGCACAAAACGAGGTTTGAGCCGACCCTGGTATTCCCATTCGCCGTTTATTTTGCCGAGGCTGTCGGCGCGACGATTTACGCCTTGCCCTACTCCCAGTTCTGTCTGCAAAAAACGGCTGCGTCCCAATTTGCCTTTGTCGATCTGACCGGCCAATACGGCGATCTTGGACTCAGAACTCAATTCACTCCCGCCAAAGTCTTGAAGCTTACAATCGCAGAACGCTTTCCGCGGCTATCGCGAATCGCCAGGAAGACCCGAGCTCTGCTCTCCATTTGACCCACATCCCGCCTCGCTCCCTACGGAAATTCCGCGGTGGTGACTCTGCTATCATGCCGTTTCACTTTTGAGGAAGGCCGCTTTGCACCGCAACCGTTATGTTGTTCTGGCCGTCGTGTTTCTCGCGATGGCCGCAATCGGGCGCATTGTCCTTACCTATCGCGTAACCTCGCAGGCGTTCGACGAGCCCTGCCATGTCGCGGCCGGGATGGAGCTTCTGGACAAACACACCTACCAGCTGGATCCGGTCCATCCTCCGTTGACGCGCGTTGCCATCGGTCTGCCGCTCTACCTGGCGGGAGAGCGATTTCCCAAATGGTCGCCAGACGATCCACATCTGCAAAACTATAACGACGTGGGAAACAGCGTGCTCTTCGATAGTGGGCATTACTTGCGCAACTTGGTGCTGGCTCGCATCGCCATGCTTCCTTTTTTCGCACTCACGGTCGCGCTGGTTTTTCTTTGGACTCGGCGTGAATTCGGCAACTTCGCGGGAATTATCGCGGCCGCGATATTCACTACGCTGCCGATAGTGCTGGCATTCTCCAGCCTGGCTTACACCGATCTGCCAACCGCCTGCCTGCAATTTGCGGCGCTGTTCGCGTTTACGACTTGGTTGCAAAACCCAACGGCCCGTTCGACTTGGTTGCTGGGAGTCGTGGTGGGTCTGGCCGCGTTGTCAAAATTGACCAGCCTTCTATTTGTGCCGGCGTCTGCGGCGGCGATATTCCTGTGCTGGTGGATATTTCAATATCGCCGCGAGCCTGCTCCCCGCGCCGCCAACACTCGCCGGCTGGCAAAGCTTCTTGCGGCTGGCGCGCTGGTAGTGGTCGTGGTTTGGGGCGGCTACGGGTTTTCGGTTGGGCACGTCCGCGAGAGCATGCAACTTTCTCCCGAGTCCATGCCTTCCTTTCAGCATTTCCCCGGCCCGTTGCGGGGCCTTGCCCGGCGCGTGGTTCTCCGAGACTCCCTCGTGCCGGCGCCCGCCTTGCTGCGCGGAGCGGCGATGGCTTGGTCGCTGAACAAGGCTGCGCCGCCGGCCTACCTCCTCGGCCACATAAAAAATGGAGGATGGTGGTATTTCTTTCTCGTCGGGGTCGCTGTCAAGACTCCGCTGCCCGTGCTTTTTTTGTGTCTGGTCGGAATCGTCGCTCTCCTCACTCGACTCCCACGCTGGTCGGCCCTGGCGCCGGTCGCATCCGTGGCTGCCATTCTGATCGTCACTATGCCGGTCAAATACAACGCGGGGGTTCGTCATGTGCTGGTGGTCTTCCCGTTCCTGGCGATGATCGCGGGCTGCGGCTCGGCCTACTTGTGGCACCAGACCGGGAAGCGGCGCTTTTTGGGGAGGTTCGCGCTAGCGGTCTTGCTAGTCTGGCAAGCCGCGTCCAGTCTGAGCGCGGGTTCGGACTACATCACCTATTTCAACCCTCTGGCCGGGCGCGATCCCAGCCTAGTGATGGTCGCGGGTTGCGACTTGGACTGCGGCCAGGACATCTTCCGCCTGGCGCAGGCGCTGCGCACCCGGCACACCGAGCATCTCAGCATCGCCGCCTGGAGCAGCGCCGATATGTCGCGCATGGGCTTGCCCTCCTTTGACGTGCCGCCGCCGTTTCAACCGGTCTCAGGCTGGTTCGCCATCAGCCGCAGGGCGCAGCGTTTCGGCGATGTTTTTCACAAGACGTATCCTCCTGGCGCATTTGCGTGGCTGGATCGCTATCAGCCGGTTGAGCGCGTGGGAAAGACGATTCTTCTGTACAACATTCCGGGCCAGACCTCCGTTGCGGAACGGAAGGCCCGTTCGGGCGACTCTTTACCGTAGCCAGTCTTCCAACTCGGTGTTCTGGTCGGTCTTCTCGTCGCGATACTTCACAATCACCGGCGTGTACAACGACAAATTCCATTCCGCCGCTTTGCCCTTCTTTACCGCGCGTGAACCGGGCACGACCACCGCATTCTCCGGAACCTCCAGCGACTTCTCTGGAGTGGCGCGATACACCTCGCCGCGCACAATGTCATAAAGCGGAGTCGAGCGTGTGAGGATGGTTCCCGCGCCCAAGACTGCCCGTGTGCGCACCAGCGTGCCTTCGTAGACGCCGCAATTGCCGCCGACGAGCACGTCGTCCTCAATGATGACCGGAGCCGCATTGATCGGCTCGAGGACACCGCCGATCTGGGCCCCAGCGCTCAAATGCACCCGCTTTCCGATCTGCGCGCAGGAGCCGACCAGCGCGTGCGAGTCCACCATTGTGCCCTCATCTACGTAGGCGCCGACGTTGATGAACATGGGAGGCATGCAAATCACCGTGGGCGCGACGTAAGCGCCCAGCCGCACCGATGAGCCTCCGGGCACGATGCGCACATGATCGCGCACGGTGAAGCGGCGGGCGGGAAAAGTGTCTTTATCGACGAAGGAAAGGCTGTTGTCTTCGCCCATCTTGCTGAGTTCGCCGAGGCGAAAGCCCAGCAGAATGCCTTGCTTCACCCAGAGGTTGACGGTCCATTGCCCATTAATTTTTTCGGCGGCGCGAATTTTGCCCTGAGTGAGTTCGTCGCGAAAGTCCATGAAAATCTGGCGCGCGTCGGGATTGCGTTCCACCTCGCCGAGCGAGGCCAGGCGTTCGATGGCGGATTTGAGCGAGGACATGTGGGGGCAAGTATAAAGGAATGTCTATTGCTCTGCTGTCATGCTGAGCGCAGCGCGAGGCGCGTGTAGGGCGGACACTCTTGTCCGCCGCTTTTGACGTTGCTCTTGTCGGCCCACCTCAAATGCACTTGCATTCGCTGCGAATCAGAATATTCGGTATGTTGTGCGCGGTCTCGCGCGCTCCCGCGAGCGTAGCGTAAGGTCCATGCCAACGGGCGTGGTTAGCGTCATGACCGGCGGGGCGTCCTTTGCCGTGATTGCATTGTCCGCAGCTGGAGCGGTGCAGCACAATCTTGTGCGGTCCCGCCAGCCAGTTTTCATAGATATAGAAATCGGCGGTTTCAGCCGCGGCCGGAACAGCCTTTGCCACGAGCCCAACCTCGGTGACGATCCGCTGCAGCTTGGAGCGAGTGTCGCGCCGCATGGGCAACATGGGCAGGCGGTACACCTCTTCGATCCGTCCCATCATGGCCAGCGCGGCTTTCACCGGCATGGGGTTGGACTCGATGAAATTTCCCTGCATCAGCGGCAGATATTTTCGCTGGATAGCGCGTGCCGTGGGCCAGTCATTGTTCAAAGCCGCGCGCGTCAGGTCGGACATTTCGCGTGGAATTTCGTTCGAGGCCACGGAAATCAGGCCCACTCCTCCGAGCGCGATCAACGGCAGAGTGACCGCATCGTCGCCGGAAAAAATCAGAAAGCTTTCCGGCACCGCGGCGCACATCTCCGCCATCTGCGCGATGTTGCCGGTCGCCTCTTTGACGCCCACGATGTTTGGCACCTCAGCCAGCCGCGCCAGAGTCGCGGGCTCAATGACCGCGCCGGTGCGTCCCGGAACGTTGTAGAGAATCACCGGCTTCTCGATGGCTTCCGCAATCGCGTAAAAATGCCGGTATTGGCCTTCCTGGGTTGGCTTGTTGTAGTAGGGAGACGCGGTGAGGATGGCATTCACGCCCGGCCGGCTCGCAGCTTCTTTCGCTTTTTCAACCGCGTCGCGAGTCGAATTCGAGCTGGCCCCAGCCACAATGGGCACGCGCCCGGCGGCGACTTCAATTGTGATGTCGATTACGCGCAGCCATTCGTCGTGCGTGAGAGTGGGCGTCTCGCCCGTCGTCCCGCAGGGAACCAGAAAATCGATTCCAGATTCGATCTGCCACGCTACCAGATTGCGCAGCGCAGTTTCATCCAGCGATCCATCCTGCTGGAAGGGGGTGACCAGCGCCGTTCCACAGCCTCGGAGTTCCATGATCTATATAAGATAGCGCGAAAGAGCGAGAGTGTGAAACGGGGGGGCGGGGTCAGCGGCAGGTCGGTGCGCTGAGGAAACGGTCAATGGGTGAAATGGCGATGCTGCGACAGTCACCGTTACGAGCAAACACGGCGAGCGGAAGGCGAGAGCAGCAATGCCAAAATGAATGCGTTCCCTACGATGGGCGTGAGAAGGGGTGCTATTCGCAGTTCAGGCCCCCGATTAGCCAGATACCAGAACAGATAATAAGCCAATGCTAAAGCGCAAAGAGAAGCAGCCACGTAGAGGCCAATACGCCGCAGACGCCATAACTGTACGGAAGCAATTGGACCAGCCACAAGGATGAGGAACCATGCAGCGAGGGTCGTGATTCCGAACGCGCCTGAACGGATCAGTGCTGCCAACCTTGCGGTGGAAGCAAACTGAACAATCATCGCGACGGTACGAAGGACTGCAAGAGCGTCTATTACGGCAATGATTTTCAGTACGATTTTCACCCGCTGATTGTACGCTCAGAATGCTGTACCGATTTTGACCTTCTCTGGCTTTCGCAAACAGGCGATTACGCCCGTGGAGAATTCGCCAATCAACGTGTTACAATGTATACAAACGCTACGAAACCGAGGAAATGCTTATGACGCCGCTTCGTTCGATGGTCTTTAGCATGCGTTTGCCGGTCGAGAGCGGACGGCGCCTGAAGCGTATCGCCAGCCGCCACGGTTGGAGCGCCAGCGATGCCAGTGCCCGCCTGGTCGAGGAAGGCTTACGGCGCTCCGAATTTGCCTTTCTCGACTTTCGCGATTCCGCCGCCGGCCGCCAGGCCTACATGCAAGGCAGCACGCTGGCCATATGGGAAGTAATCCTCCTGCTGCGTAGCTATAAGGGAAACACGGCCGCGGTAGCCAAACATCTCCGCTGGCCCGAGGCCAAGGTGCAAGCGGCGGCTAGCTATGCCGAGGCCTTTCCCGATGAAATCGCCGAGGCCATCGCCGAGAACGAGGCCGCGGACTTCGCAACCCTGAAGCGCATGCTGCCCCAGGCCGTCGACTCGGCGTCGCGTAAGCGCTTCCCTCGCTGACATGCTCAAGCTTCTGCTGGATGAGCATGTTTCCCGCGATGTGGCAGACGGCCTGCGCCGCCGCAACCGATCGCTAGTCGTTCATGCACTGGCGGATTGGCAGAATGGAACTTTTCTCGGCCAAGACGACTCTGCGTGCGTGCTGGCGGCTCTCGAACAAGGATTGACATTGGTCACTTACGACCGAAGGACCATCCCTCCGCCGCTCAAGCTCTGGGCCGAGGAGGGACGGCATCACGGTGGTGTGGTTTTTGTAGATGAAAAGACGATTTCACCCGCGGATGTCGGCGGCCTGGTTCGCGCCCTGCTGAGGCTCTACAAAGAGACTGCTCGATGGAACTGGACTGACCGAGTGTACTTCCTGCGGCGAACGGGTTGATGGGCTTGGGACCGCCCGCGCCGCATCTCACAACTCCCGCCAAACATCCTTGAAGTCAAAAAATCCCCTCTTGCCCACCAGCCATTCGGCCGCGCGCACTGCGCCCTCGGCAAAGCCGCGCCGCGATTTGGCGTCGTGGCACACATAGATCGTGTCATTCGGCGAGTCGAGTATCGTTTCATGCATCCCCACCACTTCTCCTTCGCGGAAGGAAGTGATTTCCAATTCCCGCCCGGAAGCATCTTTGATGATGTTCTGCAGCACCACTGCGGTGCCCGAGGGCGCATCCAGTTTGGTGACGTGATGGCGCTCGAAAATCTGGCCGGAATATCCGTGCTTGAGCGCGGCGGCCGCGGTGCGGGCGATGTCGTAAAAAAGATTCACCCCGACCGAGAAATTTCCCGCGTAGAGGAATCCAATGCCGCTTTCCTCCACCATGCGCCGAACCGCGGGCAGTTCGCCATACCAGCCGGTCGAGCCCACGACAATGTTCTTCTTCGCGCGGGCGCAGGCGGCGATATTTTCCAGCGCCGCTTCGGGCGTGGTGAAGTCGATGGCGACGTCGTAGGTCTTAAGCGTCTCCGGGGTCAGGGCTGCGGCATGCAGGTTATCGTCGACATCGAACGAGCCAACGTGGTGCTCGCGTTCGCGGGCGACTTCCATCACCAGCGAACCGGTCTTGCCTCGGCCGAGAATGAGAAAGTTCATGGTTTGAAGCCGCAGCGCCTAAAGGGGTCGACTGAGTGCGCGTTATGGCATCGCTGAAGCGATGCCCCGTTACGAACCAACAACGCCCCGATACGAATCCCGTTCTATCACCAGCCAGAGACGTACCAAGCTACGTACCTACAGCACTCTGGTCTTACGCGAACACTTCCGGGTCCAGTTCCGAGAAAAACGTCTTGTGCAGCTTACGAATTACCCCCGGCACCGCGTCTTCCTCAATCACAAACGTCAGATTGATCTCCGACGCGCCCTGGGAAATCATGCGGATATTCACGTCCTTCACTTCGTTAAACACGCGGGCGGCGATTCCTGGAGTGTTGCGCACATTTTCTCCCACCACGCAGACAATGGCTTTGCGGCCTTCGTACTTTACATCCGCCAGCTTGGACAAATCCGCCGCCAGCGCCGGAATCGATTCGTTCGAATCCACGGTGAGCGAAACGCTGACCTCGGAGGTCGAAACCACGTCCACCGCAATCTTATGCCGGTCGAAAGCCTCAAAAATCGCCTTCAGAAAGCCATGCGCCAGCAGCATACGCGGCGCCGCCACCTCGACAATGGTAATCCGCTTCTTGGCGGCAATCGCCTTAAAAAAATTCTTGCACTTCGGAGCCTGCGCGGTGATGCGCGTTCCCTCGCAAGTCGGGTTGCGCGAATTGAGAATGTACACCGGAATGTTTTTCTGCACCGCCGGCAGCACCGTCGCCGGATGCAGCACTTTCGCGCCGAAGTACGCCAATTCCGCCGCCTCCTCAAAGCTAATGACTTTAATGCGCCGCGCCTCCGGGCACACGTTGGGATCGGTCGTCATCATGCCATCGACGTCGGTCCAAATCTCGATGCGCTCGGCATCGAGCCCCGCGCCCACGATTGCGGCCGAATAATCCGAGCCTCCGCGCCCGATGGTCGTGGTGACTCCGGCTTTCGTCGCGCCGATAAAGCCTCCCATCACCGGCACCTTGGCGGCATCGACCAGGGGCCGAACGATGGTGCGCAGCCGGTCGTTGGTTTCATCGAACAGCGGCGCCGCCCGCATATGCGCGCCGTCGGTCACCAGCCAATCGCGCGAATCGACGTGTGCCGCCGGCATGCCCTGCGCGGAAAATGCCGCGGTCACAATCTTGCTGGATAGCATTTCGCCGTATGCGGCGACCGTGTCGGTGGTGCGCGGAGTAATTTCTCCCACCGCCACGATGCCGCGCAGCAGCTCTTCCAGATTTTCAAAGTCGCCCGCCAGGTCGGAATGGAATTCCGTGAATAGCGCCGTACCCAGCAACTCCCCGGCGGTGTCGTAATGCCGCTCCTGCAGCGCGCGGCAAAGCTTGAGCGCGGTTTTGCGGTCTCCAGCCCCGGCGGCGCGCGCCATGGCCAGCAAATTGTCGGTCACCTTGGACATGGCGCTGACCACCACGGCAGGCCGCAGCGGCAGGCGTTCCTTGACGATGGCGGCCGCGCGCTCGATGGCCTTGGCATCCTGCACCGAGGTGCCGCCAAATTTCATCACGATCATTAGAGGGGCTTCCCGGACCTAAGATTGAAGTGAGGTGACGCGAATTCCACCCTGAAATTCTTCCCGTTCCCCGGACTTCGCCGGAGATGTGACTACCATCACGCCGGTTTGGATTCTACAACATCGAGCCGTATGCTTGGGACGGCAGCCGCTGCGGTATCCAGCGGGAATCCGGAAAGTGCGGCGCAAACTGCTGAAATTCCGCACTTGTGCCGATAGGGAATTAAGGATAGCGAGGAGTCCCTCACATGCCTGAGCTTCGTCAAAACTACGCCACCAAGGAATGGGTCATCATTGCGACCGAGCGCGCCAAGCGTCCCGAGGAACTGGCCACCCGCCGCGCCCCAAAAACCATCGCTTCCCGCGTGGCCACTTGCCCATTTTGCCCCGGCAACGAGAGCAAGACGCCGCCCGAAGTTCTGCGCATTCCCGCCGATGGGACGGACATCTGGCAAGTGCGGGTTGTGCCTAACAAATTCGCCGCTTTGAGCAGCACCAGCGAGCCGGTGCGCACCGTACATCGCACCCGCCGCAGCATCGAGGGTTTCGGCGTGCACGATGTCATTGTCGACACGCCCGACCACTCCCAAACCACGGCTTTGATGACCGACGCGCATCTGGCGAACCTTGTGCGCGCTTACAAGTCGCGCTACGACGCGCTCAGCCAGGATCCGCGCATCGCGCACATCACCATCTTCAAGAACCACGGCGTCGATGCCGGCACCAGCCTGGAGCATCCCCACTCGCAGCTGATTGCCACGCCGGTTAGCTCCTTCCAAGTGCGCCAGCGCGTGCAGGA
Source organism: uncultured Acidobacteriaceae bacterium (assembly GCA_963776125.1). GTDB lineage: Bacteria > Acidobacteriota > Terriglobia > Terriglobales > Acidobacteriaceae > PALSA-270. Next base: position 26,002 of record CAVZMC010000042.1, read on the forward strand.
AGCGCTGCGCCACTACGACGATTTCGGCAACTGCATGTTCTGCCAGATGATAGAAGAGGAACTGCAGGAAAAGCATCGCATTGTGCTGAAGACCGAGCACTTTGTGGTCATGGAACTGTTTGCCTCGCCCACCCCCTTCGGCACCCACATTTACCCGCTGCGGCACACGGCCAGCTTTAGCGACATCAGCCCCGCCGAGATTGTGGATCTGGCCCGCACGCTGCGCACGGTGATGGCAAAGCTTTATTACGGCCTGGGCGATCCCGATTTCAACTACACCATTCGCAGCGCGCCCTCGGAGTCGGCGGGTTCTAAGTATTTTCATTGGTATCTGAGCGTGATCCCGCGGCTCACCCGCATGGCGGGATTTGAACTGGGCTCCGGGATGTTCATCAACACGGTTCTGCCGGAGGCAGCGGCAGAGTTTTTGCGAAATGTACAGGTGGAGTCCGCGGCGGGCGCGGGAGTGTAGGGCCGGAGTCCTCTAACCGAGAACTTCAAGTGTTTCAGAAGCGGGCCCGTGGGGAGCTGGCATCGTCGCAACAGATGGTGCCATGACTGGTCCCGTCATTTGCCACTCGGCGACTTCAGCGATTCACTCCCTAGCAGAATCATGGAGGCGCGATCCAGCCCGCGCGAGCCAAGAAAAGCGCCACTTCCGTTTTTGCGATTCAAACAAGAGAAAGGGGCTAGTACCAAATTTCCAACTCCCTTTTCCGCCGAGCTCAGGCTACCTCGAAGCGATCAAGGTTCATCACCTTGTTCCACGCCGCCACGAAGTCTTTCACAAACTTCTCCTTCGAGTCCGTGCACGCATAGACTTCCGCGAGGGCACGCAGCTGCGAGTGCGAACCGAAGATCAGATCCACACGGGTGCCGGTCCACTTGACCTGGTTCGTCTTCCGGTCGCGTCCTTCGAATACGCCATCCGAGCCATTGGGCTGCCACTGCGTGCGCATGTCGAGCAGGTTGAGAAAGAAGTCGTTGGTTAGCGCGCCGGGTTTCTTGGTGAAGACGCCGTGCGTGGACTTCCCGACATTTGCACCCAGGACGCGCAGGCCACCAACGAGCACCGTCATCTCAGGCGCCGTCAGCCTTAGCAATTGCGCCTTATCCACCAACATCTCCTCGGCCGTCAGGCGCTGCTGGCCGTGGACATAGTTGCGGAACCCATCCGCTTTCGGTTCGAGCGGCTCAAAGGATTCGACGTCCGTTTGTTCTTGGGACGCGTCCATGCGCCCTGGCGTGAATGGGACTTTCACTTTGTGGCCTGCCTTCTTCGCAGCTTCCTCGACTGCGGCGCAGCCGCCCAGGACGATCAGGTCGGCAAGCGAGACCTTCTTCTTGCTGGACTTCGAGCCATTGAACTCCTTCTGAATCGCTTCCAGCTTCCGCAGAACCTTCGCCAGTTCGGCTGGCTGGTTGACTTCCCAATCTTTTTGCGGCGCGAGACGAATGCGCGCGCCGTTCGCTCCACCGCGCTTGTCAGAGCCGCGGAAGGTTGACGCCGACGCCCAGGCCGTGGTGACCAGCTGCGAGATCGACAGTCCGGATTTCAGGATCTTGGCTTTCAGCGCCGCAATTTCCTTCTCCCCGATCGCTAGTTTGCGGTTCACCGCGGGAATCGGGTCTTGCCAGGGCAGGTGCTCCTTCGGAACCAGCGGGCCGAGATAACGGACGATCGGTCCCATATCGCGGTGCGTCAGCTTGAACCATGCCCGCGCAAAGGCGTCCGCGAACTGATCCGGATGCTCGTAGAAGCGCCGCGAAATTTTTTCGTAAGCAGGGTCCAACCGCAAGGCGAGGTCGGTGGTCAGCATGGATGGCGAGTGACGCTTTGAGTGATCGTGCGCATCCGGCACCGTTCCGTTGCCGGCGCCATTTTTCGGCGTCCACTGATGCGCGCCAGCCGGGCTCTTGGTCAGTTCCCATTCGTAGCTGAACAGATTCTTGAAGAAGTTGTTGCTCCACTTCGTAGGCGTCGTGGTCCAAATGACTTCCAGGCCGCTGCCGATCGCGTCACCGCCCTTGCCTGTGCCAAATTTGCTCTTCCAGCCGAGACCCTGCTCCTCGATGCCGGCGGCTTCCGGCTCTGGTCCTACCAACGTCGTATCGCCGGCGCCGTGGGTTTTGCCGAAGGTGTGACCGCCGGCGATCAGCGCGACCGTTTCTTCGTCGTTCATGGCCATGCGGCGGAACGTTTCGCGAATATCCTTGGCCGCCGCGATCGGATCCGGCTTGCCGTTTGGCCCTTCTGGATTCACGTAGATCAAGCCCATTTGCACGGCAGCGAGCGGGTTCTCAAGATCACGGTCGCCGCTGTAGCGCTCGTCCGCCAGCCACTTGCCTTCGGGGCCCCAAAAGATGTCCTCTTCGGCCTCCCAAACATCCTCGCGCCCGCCGCCGAAACCGAACGTCTTAAAGCCCATTGACTCTAGGGCGACGTTGCCCGCGAGAATCATAAGGTCGGCCCAGGAGATTTTCCGGCCGTACTTCTGCTTGATCGGCCACAGCAGCCGTCGCGCCTTATCGAGGTTCACGTTGTCCGGCCAGCTATTGAGCGGCGCGAAGCGCTGCTGGCCGGCTCCGGCGCCGCCGCGGCCGTCGCCAATGCGGTAAGTGCCTGCGCTGTGCCACGCCATGCGAATGAACAGTGGCCCGTAGTGGCCGAAGTCGGCCGGCCACCAATCCTGCGAGTCCGTCATCAAGGCATGAAGGTCTTTGATTACGGCTTTCAGGTCGAGACTCTTGAATTCCTTGGCGTAGTCGAACTCCTCGCCCATCGGATTGGACAGGTTGGAATGCTGGTGGAGAACCTCAAGGTTCAGTTGGCTCGGCCACCAGTCCGCATTCGTCGCGGCCCTAGCTGCGGTGTGTGTGAACGGGCATTTCGCTTCGGTTGACATGATTGCTCCTGTTCCTAAGATGAATTAGTCGAAAAAAACGCGACAAACTCCGAACTCATTGCTGGCTTCGCCATGCGCTCCGGCTCCCTCCTGATGCCGCGCCATTCATCTGTCATCCACGCGCGTATCACACTTAGCGGGAAGCCCGCCCTCGAGCGCACTTCGTGCAGAGCCCCCGGAAAATGAGTTCGCATTCGCGAAGAGTCCGCTTACCGAGGGAGCGCGAGGCCGGCCTGGGCACGTCGTACCACTCCATGTCCTCAACGTTTCCGCAGCGGTCGCAGATGAAGTGGTGATGCCGCATGCCTTTGGCATCGAATCGCGCGGCACGGCCCTCGGCGGCCACTTCACGCACCAAACCCGCTTCCACCAGGTCTCGCAGATTGTTATAAGTCGTGGCCCTGGAAGAGCGAGGATCCACGCGATTCACGGCTTCGAAGATTTCCGCGGCCGTGGGATGGCGGTTGTGTTCCATCAAGAACGCCATCACGGCGTAGCGCTGGGAAGTGCACCGCAACCCGCTGCCGTCGAAGGACCGTTTAATCGCCTCGGCGTCCATCAGCGCTTTAGACTATGTCTAATGTGAGATTTTGTCAAGGACCTAGGCGTTTGGTTGCGCCGTGGGCAGACGGATCGGTGGCGACAACCCGACCGATGGGAGATTGAAATTGCCCATGCCCCCCGCTACTTCCTGGGCGCAATCTCCGTTCCAAACGAATACTCGTTAAGCGGGCCGAAGCGTTGTTTTTCCGCGTAGAGCCGCCAGCGCCGCCACACAATGCGCAGACCGGCCATCACCGGGATGGAAAGATAGACTCCCAGCACACCCGCGATCTCTCCGCCCGCCAGCACACCAAAAATGGCCGCGAGAGGATGCAACTGCATGCTCTCTCCCATGATGCGGGGAGAAACCGCGTAGTCTTGCACCATTCTCCACACCCCGAGAAAGACCAACAACACCAGCCAATGCGGATAGCCCATTAGCAGGGAAACGCCCACAATAATGACGCCAGCCACCAGCGGACCGACCACCGGAATGAACTCCAACATCCCGCCCGCGGATCCCAGCACCAGCGCGTAGGGGACGCCCATGGCTCCCAGGAAAACGGTATAGGCAATCAGGGAGAACGCCGCCAGCATGAGTTGTGCCCGAATGAAGTGGGCCAGCATCCGGTTCAGATCGCTCAACACGCCTTCCAGCAGCTCACGCTGCGGACGCGCCTGCACCAGCCCCAGCAGAACCTCGCTGAAGGATCGTCCATCCTTCAGAAAAAACGCCGCCAGAATCGGCACCACGATCAAGAGCCATGATTCCTGGGCCGCTTCGGCAAGGCGCAGCCCCATCCGCTGCGCGGCATGCAGCAGAGTGGCACGATGGCCCACCAGAAACGCCTGCAGTTCCTGGCGGGTCTCCTGGCTCCAGCCGCGTTGTTGCCCAATATCTTGAGCAATCTCGCCGGAGCTGACTTTCTGCAGCACGGCCGGCAGGGTTGCCCGCAAGCGCTGCACCTGATAGCCGATTTTCGGCCCCACCAAGAAGAAAAACGTACCCAGCAGAATGATCAGGACTAGATAAATCACCGCGATGGCGCGTCCCCGCCCCCGCGTCCACTTGTCCAGCCGCGATACCGCGGGGTCCACCAGATAGGCAAAAAACACGGCGAACAAGAACGCCATCAGCGTGTAGTGGGCGATATAAAGGAAGCCCAGCGCCAGGGCGAAGAGCAGCGTCGTAAACAGTACGCGCGTCGTGCGTAGATCGATCAGCGACATTCCGCTCCCTTCGCTCGCGCAGACTCGGTCAGTCCCGGACCACTTCCGTGTTCTCGTCCGCCACCAGAATCTTTATCAGCCTAAATTGACTGTCCAGCCAAGCCACCCAGTCGCCGGTATCGCCCTTCAGTTCGAAGCGGCTGAGTTCCTGCTCCGCGCCGCGAATCGAAACCTTTTCTCTGCCGGAAAACTGCACGCTGAGCGGCATGGAAGCGCGCGAATGCGGATTCAACGTGCCAAATTGAATATGTTGGCCCAGAGGGCAGCTAAGGACCCCCTTATCCTGATGACAAGCCGTAGCTAGGTACTTCCACAACAAAACCTCGCGCTGGACAAAAAAATAATCGTCGAGCACGCTGGTGGATGTGGGCAGCAGAAACGGCTGCTCCGCCGCTTTCTCCTCGCTGCCGGTTGTGGTCCGCTCCAGCAGAAAGTCGTTGTTCGGCACCACGACCGCGTGGATCTTCTCGGGGCTGGTTTCCCTCCAGTCGTACTGAACGATTTCGCCAGCCGGAGTCAGCTTAAGTTCCGAGGATTGCAGGGCCTCATCCACGCCCGGTTCCGACTTGAACTCGGAAGAGATAACACTGCCACTGCCATTCTGCACAATGGAGAACTTCTCCGTCGCCACTCTGTGCCCGCCCATGAAAATGCCGAAGGACCCGGAATCCACATTCTGGACCGTGGGCTCCTTTTCTTTGTCTTTGCCGGAAGCCGCCGTGGCCATCAGCAGCAGCCCCAACACGCCAGCCTTCCACGCCGTTTTCCGCCTCACTTCACCACTCCTTGAGAGGTACCGCTCTCCCGCAACCCAAGAATTTCGGCCACCTCGGCGGCGACGATCTCCACATCCTTGCCGCCTGTTTCGATGCGCAACGACGCCGCCAGATAATGCGGGCGCCGCCCCAGGTAAAGCTGACGGAACTGTTCCAGATCGCGGCGCAGCGGCCTTTCCACCGGTTCCTGCTGGCAACGGCGGAACAGTTCTTCCACCGGCGCATCCAAAAACACGACCGGGACGGCCGCCTCGGCCAGCAGGGCGGCGTTTTGCGCTTGCACGAACGCCCCGCCGCCCAGCGCTACCACCCTGGGAGAAGAATCCAAGTCCGCCAACAGTTCGCGGAGCGCCTCATGCTCGGCGCGCCGGAACTCGGCCTCGCCGGACTCCCAGAAAATCTGCTCAATGCTGCGCTTTTCGCGAGCCTGCACGCGCTCATCCAAATCTTCGAAAGGCCAGTCCATTTGACGAGCTAGAGCGCGGCCGACAGTACTCTTGCCCGCACCCATGAACCCCACCAGAAACACCGCCCGCAACGCGGAAGGCCGCCGCTGCGCGGACGAATTGGCTCCCGGGCGCGAACCCGGTCCGGTCTTCATGCGTGCCACTTGCCGGCGTTTCCGGCGGGATTGTCAGCGTTTCTTGAGGTGGATTTTACCACTGATGGAAAACAGCTTAACCGAAGATGCCGCCTTGCCCACCGTGCCCGCGAAGGCACTCCCTTCTTTCAAGGGGAACCAGGTGTGCTTGGGCTGAAGCTGAAAATCGTTCTCGACTTTACCCTGCTCGGAGCGCGCCGTCACGTCGATGGAAGCGTAGCTGGGCGCCATGGCCTCAATGTCGCCGGTGTGGCTGGTCAAAGAGTATTCGCCGCCGCCGCCGAACTCGCCGTCATAGTGGATCTTGCCGCTGTTCGAATTCACCTGCACCAGCGGGCCGTTCACCGAGTTCATCAGCACATCGCCGCCCACCGAGGTAATCTCCACGTGGCCATCGCGGATGTTGGTCAGCGTCACCTGGCCGTTAAGCGTCTTGACATGCACATGCGCGTCGCTGATTTCACGCACGTCCACGTCCGCGTTCGCGCCTTCGAGAGTTACATCGCCGTGCAGCCGTTCGGCGTGCAGGGGACCGTTGGTGGAGTGCAGGGTCACGCTGGCGTCGGCCGGCACCAGAACTTCATAGTCCACGCGTCCGGATTGTTCATCGGCTCCGGGGAGAAGATGGGAAACAATGTCGATGCGGTTGCCGCTCTGGCTGGGGTCCACTTCGACTTTATCCGAATAAATAGTGGCGGTGACGACTACGTGCTTAACCGCGCCCGGTTTCACGGAGATCGGCCCGTACTGGTTCATGACCGACACCGCGGCCCGCCGGCCCACCTTGAAGGTGTATTGCTTCCGGTTCTCGGCCCAAACCAGAGTCGACCCGGCCAGGACCACCACAACCGCTAGTCTTGCAGCACGCTGCCTACGTTTCATGATCACCTTCTCACCTTCTCCAGTACGCCCGCGGCTAGCTGTCCCCGCCGGCTCAGATTTCGCCCCTACTGCGGCTGAGAGCGATTCAAAGCCAAGTCGTAAACCATGGCCTTTTGCTCGTATGCGTTCATCAAATACTGCTGCGCTTCCTCATCGTTGGGATTGGTCCGCGCCGACTCTTCCGCATCCCGAATGTAGGCGTTCACGTTCCGCAGATTCGCCTCGTAGGAAGCTCGCATGGCGGGCAGACGGGAGCTTACCACTTCCAGAAGTTGCTCGTCATCCGCCTGGCTGAAACGAAGCGCCGCCGGCGTGGTCGCCATGGATTGGACAGAGGCCGCGGCTGGCACAGGATTCTGCGCCATCGGCTGCCGAAGCTGCCAGGGTTCATAGCGGAGCACTCCAACCGCAACCACCAAGGCCGCCGCCACCGGAATCAGCCAAGCCTTGTTCCAGCGCTTGGGAGAACGGTGAACAATGGCCAGCTCGCGCTTGGGCTCGCGGATAATCCCTTCCTGGCGCAGCGCCAGCTCAATGGAATTCCACACTCGCGGGCTGGGATCGTCGGATGCGCGCAACAGCCGGGCTTGTTCAGAAATGGCGCTCAGGTCAGACAGCAGTTCGGCGCAGTTCGAGCAAAACCTCAAGTGCGCTTGCTGTTCGGCGGTACCGGCACTTTCCAGAATATCCGGCAGATCTCGCTGCAACTCTGCACAGTTCATACTACCTCTCTCCCCGACTCACTCTCTGTACGCTTCTCTCACGGCTTGGCGGCTTCTTCAGCTCTGCTCGTCTTGAGAAGGTCGCGCAACTTCATGCGCGCTTTGTGCAACTGCGACTTGCTATTGCCAATCGAACAACCGACCATGCTGGCAATTTCATTGTGCTCGTATCCTTCTACATCGTGCAGCAAAAAAATTGTGCGGTATCCCGGCGGCAGCGTTTCCACCGCCCGCTTGAGCTGCATGCGGTCGATCGAGCCCGCCAGCTTGGGATCCTGCATCCCCAACTCTTTGCGGGGCGCGTCGTCCTCGCTTTCCATGGTCTCCTCGAGCGAAACCAAGGGAAGGCCTTTCCTGCGCAACTGCATCAGCACGACATTGACAGCCATGCGATGCAGCCAGGTGGAGAAAGCGGATTCGCCGCGGAACGTTCCGATCTTGCGGAACAACTGGAGGAAGGCTTCTTGGGTAAGATCCTCGGCTGCCGCCGTGTTGGCCGTCATGCGCAAGCATAAAGAATACACACGCCGCCTATGCAGGCTGTACAGGGTTTCGAACGCTTGCGCGTCGCCCTGCTTGGCTCGCTCAATCGCTTCCGCTTCCGAAAGCCTGTCAGCCTCAGTTCGTCTCGCGTCCGTCAAGGCGCCTTTCCGGCCGCACTTACTAAGATGCGGCGTAAATCTCTTACGTTGTACCGCTTGCGGCTGGTTTGTGCCGGATGAAGCGGGTTCTCTTTGGGAACCCGAAAATCCGTCCGCCGTAGGGTCCGTCCGTTTGGCCGCAGGTGACCTTGGTGACCTGTCGGCTCCCACCGGGTTACTTCCGGCGCTACACAAATACGGATTCTTGAATCCTCTAAACCGGTGCCGAAGCCGTGGTAATCGTCTCTAACCCGTGGCCCTGCGGTCCAGTTTCTCTCTGGCGCAGCAGAAAAGCAAAAAGAACCCCCAAGAATCCCAAAATCGAGAATATCCACATTCCCATATGGTACCCACCAGGGTTAGACGCGCTGGCCCCACCCCGGTCATTGGCCCAGCCAATGAGCAGGTTGAAACCGAATAGGCCGATGTTCTGGATCATGGTCATGAGGCCGTAAGCCGTGCCCAATTTGGATTGCTCCACAATGTAGGCAACCGAGGGCCACATCACCGCCGGAATCAGCGAAACCGCCATCCCCATCATCGCCATTGGGACGTAGAGGTTGACCTGAGTGTAGGCCATCATGAGGTAGACGGGGATCAGGAGCAGGGAACCGAACATCATGAACAAGGCGCGCTTACCCACGCGGTCGACCAGCAGGCCGAATAGCGGAGTCGCAATCATCGCGAACAGAGTCAACATGCTGGACAGGAAGCCGCCGGCCTCCCGCGAGGTTCTGTGCGCTTCCATGAAAAACTTCACGGCGAAGGTCTGGAACGGAAAAATGGCGGAGTAGAAAACTACGCATAGTCCGACGATGAACCAATAGCTTCGGCCGAATTTGAATAGGTCCGCGAACACGACTTTATCCGTGGATGCTTCTCCCAGGTGGTAGTGCTGCTCGGCGTAAACCTCCATGCCCCAATAAAACGCCGCGCCAATCAGGCAAAAGCCGGAAACCGCCAGCGAGATCAGGAAAGGCCTCCGCCAGTTCGCGAAAGCCGCACGCGCCCAGGTGGGGGAATTCAGGGCCGCGAACGAGCCCAGCCGGCAAAGGGTGAGGTTGATCCCGAACGCGAAGCTGAGTTCTTTGCCTTTGAACCAGCGTGCCAGAGCCGCGGTGCCGGCGACGACCAGAGATTCGGCTCCCATGCCGAAGATCAGCCGGCCCAAAGCCATGCTCCAAAGCTTGCCGGCGGCTGCGGTGATGCCAGGACCGATCACGCACAAGACCGCAAAGATGGTCAGCGACTTTCGGAGTCCCAGGCGGTCAATGATCAGACCGCCAATGACCACGGTGAAAATGTTTGGGAAACTGTACATCGCCTGCAGCAATCCGATGTTGGAATCGGTGAACCCCAGCTGTTGCTTGAGCACATCGGCCAAGGGGCTGAGCGCGTCGTAAACGTAGTAGCTGCCAGAAACGGCAAGGGCCACAAACAGGAGAACCATCCAACGATACAACCGGGAAGGCTCGGGACGCGCGGCTTCAGGCATGAGGGTCCTTCATCCGCGCCGGTGTTAGCGCGCGGCAATATGAAGCGAAAACGATAGCAGATGCGCCGGTGGGTTCGCACCGCAATTGTGCCGTCCGAAAGATGCATTCTCACGACTACCGTCTGCCGCACCGAACCCTGCGGTACAATCGGTAGCGTGGGCGCGTAGCTCAGTTGGCAGAGCAATGCCCTTTTAAGGCATGGGTCGATGGTTCGAGTCCATCCGCGCTCACCAAAATATCCTGCTTGATGCTCACTGTGCCAAAGGCGGGACGCCTTCGGGACAGCCGGCGAGACGCCGGCGCTACGCAGCTTCAGCGCCCGCGCATTTCCAAAAGGTGCGAGAAAGCTGGCCCTCCGGTCGTGGGAAATGTGCACTCCGTCTCCCCAGAAATCGGGGCTCAGCTGTGGAAAAGTGGGCCGCGGAATATGTGAATCGCAGGCTAGGCCCTTTACATCATGGTGTGGAAGGAGGTCGCCATGATTCTCGGCATGTCCACCGCGGCCTACACGTTGCTGCATGTATTGATCAGCTTGATTGGAATCGGTTCGGGGCTGATCGTCATGTTTGGATTGCTGACCGGAAGGCGGCTCGATGGCTTGACCGCGATCTTTCTCATTTCCACGGTGCTGACCAGCGTGACCGGCTTCGGCTTCCCGAATGATCACCTGACGCCTGGCCTGAAGGTCGGCATTATTTCGCTGGGGTTATTGGCGCTGGCGATTCCGGCTCGCTACCTGTTTCGCCTGGCCGGCGCCTGGCGCGGCATCTACGTGGTTACCGCTGCGATGGCGCTCTATCTCAATGTGTTTGTGTTGGTAGTGCAGTCGTTCGAGAAAGTGCCCGCGTTAAGAGCTCTAGCGCCGACTCAGAAAGAGCCGCCCTTCCTAGTGGCGCAACTCACAGTTCTGTTGCTTTTCGTCGTGCTGACGATTCTGGCGGCGAAAAAATTCCGCTTTGAGCCGCGCGCCGCCTAGCCACACGCCTTTGCAGTTTGCCCCGGGGCAGTTTGTACGAAAAAATCAATCTAAGGAGAGCATCTTATGTCCACGATTACCGTAAAGGACGGCACGCAAATCTATTACAAAGACTGGGGCACGGGACAGCCAGTCGTCTTCAGCCATGGCTGGCCGTTGAACGCGGATGCCTTTGAAGACCAAATGTTTTTTCTGGCTTCGCGCGGATATCGCTGCGTCGCGCACGACCGGCGCGGCCACGGCCGTTCGGGTCAGCCATGGAATGGCAACGAAATGGATACCTACGCCGACGATCTGGCGACGCTGGTCGAAAAGCTTGATCTTAAGAACGCGATTTACGTCGGCCACTCGACCGGCGGCGGCGAGGTGGCCCGCTACATCGGACGGCACGGCACCGAACGCGTCGCCAAGGCCGTACTCATCGGCGCGGTGCCGCCTTTGATGCTGAAGACGGCCGCTAATCCCGCCGGCTTGCCGATGGAAGCATTCGACCAACTGCGTGCCGCCGTGCAGGCAGACCGCGCGCAGTTTTTCAAGGATCTGAGCGCGCCCTTTTACGGCGCCAACCGTACGGGCGCCAAAGTCTCGCAAGGCTTGCGCGACTCTTTCTGGCTCCAGGGGATGCTGTGCGGATTTCCCGGCGCTTTCGACTGCATCAAGGCATTCTCCGAAACCGACTTCACCGAAGATCTAAAAAAGTTCGACGTGCCAACGCTCATCCTGCACGGCGACGACGACCAGATTGTGCCGATTGGCGCTTCGGCGATGCTTTCGTCCAAACTTGTCAAGGGATCCACGCTCAAAGTCTATCCAGGCGCGCCGCACGGCATGTGCTCGACCTTGAAGGACCGAATCAACGCGGATCTTTTGGCGTTCTTCAAGCGCAGCCAGCAAGTGGCGGCGTGAGCGGAGGTCGAAAATCTTTGTGGAGGTTTTCTAATGTCCATTCGACCGGTCAAGCGGCTGGTTAAGTCGAAGCCGACGCTCGAAGGCGCGGGCGTGCATTTGCGCCGCGCCTTCGGTTTCGGAAATACCAAAGACTTCGATCCATTCTTGCTGCTGGACGATTTCCGCAACGATGTTCCGGAGGATTATGTGGCAGGTTTCCCTTGGCATCCCCATCGTGGGATCGAGACGATCACCTATGTGCTGGCGGGGACGGTGGAGCACGGCGACAGCATGGGGAATCACGGCGCGATCGCTGCTGGCGACGTGCAGTGGATGACTGCGGGTAGCGGGATTATTCATCAGGAAATGCCCAAGGGGGACCCGGCTGGGCGCATGCACGGTTTCCAGCTGTGGGCGAATCTTCCGTCTGCGCTCAAAATGACCGCGCCGCGCTACCAGGAAGTGAAAGCGCCGGAAATTCCACAGATTACCGACGACGATGGCACCCATGTACGTGTGGTCTGCGGAACATTTTGGGGAAAGACCGGGCCGGTGGATGGCATTGCCGCCGAGCCGGTTTACCTCGATGTGTCGGTATCGCCGGGCAGGCGAAAGACTCTTCCGGTGGAAACCACCCGGCACGCGTTTGCCTATGTTTTTGCGGGTGCGGGAAAGTTCTGCAATGCGTCGGGTCCGCTGCAAGTGCCGACGGAAGCCGTGAAATGGCTGGACACTGCGCCTCCGGTCGAAGCCGACAACCGCTCGCTCATCGTTTTTGATCGAGGCGACGAGGTAACGGTGCAGGCGGGAGACGACGGGATTCGCTTTCTGCTGGTTTCCGGCAAGCCATTGGAGGAGCCCGTGGCGTGGTATGGCCCGATCGTGATGAATACACAGGAGCAACTGCGCCAGGCATTCACTGAGCTTCAAGAAGGCACGTTCCTCAAGAAATAGGGACGGGTGAAAGTTTGACCTCCGCGTCCAGGAGGCTGCGGAAAAAGTTTTTTGGCTGTGCTTTTGCCTTCCCTCAGACGCTAGAGCGCGGATATGTTTTCACCGGCTTAGCGGCACGACCGAAGGTCGTGCCCTTCCCAAAACCTACTTTTTTTCGACAACCTCCTGGGGCTCTCCGATGGGATTCTCTCCCCCGCCGTTAAAGTCCGGTCAGTCTGTGTCGATATTCAAAATGCGGGCGTAATCGGCAAAGTAGCCGGCATCCGCGCTCGCGGAGAATGAGTACTGTCTAATGAGCATCCGTGCGCTTATCGTGGATGATTCTTCGGTTATGCGGAAGATTGTGGAGCGCTCGCTGCGCCAGGCGGGCATCGACATCGCGCAGGTATTCGAAGCGGGGAACGGGGCCGAGGCGCTCACCGTGGTTACCGAGAATAAGGTCGATCTGATCCTTTGCGACATCAACATGCCGGTGATGGACGGGCTGGAATTCGTCAAACAGCTTTCCGGGGTCGAGAATGCGAAAAATGTGCCCGTGGTGATGATCACCACCGAGGGCAGCGAGTCGCATGTAGTGCAGGCCTTATCCTGCGGCGCCCGCGGGTATATCCGCAAGCCATTTACGCCGGAGCAAGTCAAGGAGCACGTTATCCCCGTGCTGGCAGGGAAATCATGAACTCTGCGAATGCGAAGCTGCCGCCCGGCAGCCACGAGAGCTGGGTTCCGTTGCTGGAACTAGCGACGCGGGAAGTCTTCGAACTCATGCTGGGTTGTCATCTTGCGGTAGCGGCGCCCGAGTCGGAGCCGTCCTTGAACATCACCTCCATGGTGGGATTGGCGGGGCAATTGTGTGGGGTGCTCAGCGTCCGCTGCGATGGGAAGTCGGCTGTGCTCATGGCTTCCAAGATGCTGGGCATCGAGCCCGACAAAGTTGGCGATGAGATGTCGGACGCGCTGGGTGAAATCTGCAACATGGTTGCGGGCAACTTCAAGAACAAGATCTCCGGCATGGGCGACGGTTGCATGCTCTCGCCACCCACGGTCATCACCGGGACCGACTACAGCACGCACTCGCTGGCGGATTCCCCAGGCCTTGAACTGCGGCTGCTGTTCGAGAACCTTCCGATCATCATTTCCCTGCAGATTCACAGTTAGGCGCGAAATGCAGCGCCTGGCAGCCGGTTCTTCACTGGCGGCATCCCATGCCGCGACGGCTGTTTCTCAGAAACGGTGCAAGATTCTTCCTGCCCCGAATTGTTCTTGGGCTTGGAATGAAGGTGAGAACGTGGCCAGCCCGAGGACTGGCCTTTTGTCAGGCTTTCCCAGCGGTCGCCCCGAATATCGTCGATACCAGCACTGGAAGATTTCGCCCACCGCCTCGTCGAGTTCGAAAGTGAAGCGCACCAGGTCCACACCTTCGAGGTTGCGGTGCTCTTTGAGCAGGATGGCCCAGGCGGGGTCATAGACCAGATCGACCATCTGGCGCTCGTAATAGCCGTAGCCCAAGCCGCGCACACGGCAGAGAAGATCGCTGAGATGCACCAAAGCGACCATGGGATGAGCGCTTTCGCAGTTTTCGACGGCGTGATGATGCGCGATCACTTGGACAATATCGGGCGACAAGCTCCATTTCTCGGCCAAGGCGCGCCCGCTCTCACAATGGGAGAAGCCCATTACGGCCATTTCCGCCTGATGCAGCGGGATCTGCTCCCGGCACGCCTGCTCGACGGCCTTGGTAAATTCGGCGGAGAAGATCAGCGAGTTCACCATGAATCCGAGGTCGTGCAGCAGGCCGGCCATATAGGCCAAGTCGCCGTCGCGCGATCCTATTTTTTCGCTGAATTTCCGGCATACCATGGCGCAGCCGAGCGAATGCCTCCAGAAAACGGTGGGATCGATAACCCACTTTTTCGCCGGGAAGGCTTGCCCCATGCAACAGGTCAAAAGGATGGTCTCCACCCGGCGTAATCCCAAACTGACGACGGCACCTTTGATGGATTCCGGGGGTTTGGCTAAGCCGAACAAGGGGGAACTGGCGACACGCAGGCATTGCGCCGCAATGGTGTTGTCGTAAGACACCAGCTTGACGACCTCTTCCAGTCTGACTCGTTCGGGAGGGGAGTTCAGCAACTGCAGAAGAGGCAAGAAGACGGTGGGGATGCTGGGGGTAGTCTCGATGCGCTCGACGCGCTGGCGAATTGTGCTGGCGAGGGATGCAGTCATAGCTTGCCACTCTTGAGAGACGGCTTCCAGTAGGCGATGGTGCCGGGAAAATGCACCAGGTGAAACTTGTCATTGAGATTCATGAGCGATTCCGAGGTTCCGAGAAAGAAGTAGCCGCCAAAATTAAGGTTGCCAAAAAAATGGTTGATCACCTTCGACTTTGAAGGCCCGTCAAAATAAATCAGCACATTGCAGCAGAAGATGATGTCCATGCCCTTCATAAAAAGCATCTTTGAGTCGTCTTGCAGATTCAGGCGGCTGAAAGCGATGAGCTTTTTCACCTCCGGGCGCACCTGCAGTTTCTTTTCGTCGAAGGGCGAGAAGTATTTCCGCTTGTAGTGGTCGCTGGTATTGCGCAAGGCGTAGTCGCCGTAGATGCCGGCTTTGGCGGCTTCCACGGAACGGTCGTTCAAATCGGTGGCCAGGATCTCCACCGTCCAGCCCTTCAGCAAACCTTCGCTCTCCTCGATCAGATTCATCGCCAAAGTGTAGGATTCTTCGCCGGTGGAGCAGCCCGCGCTCCAGATGCGCAGGCGTTTCACCACTTGCTTGGTTTTTTCCCCCACGATCTGGGGCAAAATCACCTTGCGCAAGGCGTCGAGTTGCGGCTGGCTGCGGAACAGGCAAGTCTCGCCAATGGTGAGTTCATTGAGCAGTTGGCGGAGTTCGGCGTCGCGGCTGGCATTCGCGGTCAAAAGTTCCCAGTAGTCGCGCGGGTTCTGAATTTTCAACACTTTCATGCGGCGTCCGCAGCCGTCGGCCATGAGATAGAGCTTTTCCTCCAGCTGAAAAATACCCGAGATCTTGTAGACCAAGTCGCGGATCTGGCGAAATATCGGGTCGACGTTAGCGCCGGCTTTGGCCGGTGCGAAAGCGCTGGCGGTTTGAGTGCCGATGCTCATTTCAATGGTGCTCCAAGGGAGCCCGGAGAGGGAACGGCGGGTTGGTTAGGGCGGTCCGATTCTGCAGGACGCGGCGGGTGATCTCCGGAGCCAACTGATCGAGGGGATAGACGGCGTCGGCCTGCCCCGCCGCGTACACCAGACCGGGCATTCCCCACACCACCGCTGAGGCCTCGTCCTGGATGATGACCTCGCCGCCCGCTTCGCGAATGCTCTGCGCGCCAAGGACTCCGTCCGAACCCATGCCCGTCATTACGACCCCCAGAACGCTGGAGTGGCAAACCGCCGCTACCGAGCGGAACAGAACGTCGACGGCCGGACGGCAGGAGTGCTCGGGCGGATCCTGGTTCAGTTCTAGACGCCAGTTCACGCCCGCGTGGGCCACGGTCATGTGGAAGTTTCCCGGGGCAATCCAGGAGCGGCCGGGCGAGAGCACAACCCCGGCGCTGCCCTCCTCGACGGGAATTTCGGAGTGGCTGGCCAATCGGTCCGCCAGCATGCGGGTGAAAATCGGCGGCATGTGCTGGACTACCACGATGGGAACGGGAAAGTCCTTCGGAATCCGGGGCAAGACCTCGGCCAATGCGTTGGGGCCGCCAGTCGAGGTGCCGATGGCGACGATCTCTATGCGCCGGTGGGCCGGGACTCGGACGCGCACCGGGGGGCGGGGCGGCGGCAGCGATTTGAGCTTGGTGGAGACGCCCCGGCACAGCGCTTTAATCTTGGGAACCAGCTCGGCGTGAATGGCGGCGATGGCGGCGACTGCGCTGCCCGTATTACTGGGTTTGGTGGCATAGTCGGATGCGCCCAAAGAGAGCGCGTCCAAAGTCGCCGAGGCACCGCGCTCGGTGAGCGTGCTGAACATGATGACCGGCATCTTGGGGTAGAGCTTGCGCACTTCAACCAGCGTCTCCAGGCCGTTCATGACCGGCATCTCGATATCGAGGGTCACCAGGTCGGGGTGAAACTGCTCAATCTTGGCCAGCGCGATGTGGCCATCGCCCGCCGAGGCGACGACTTCCAGGTCTGGATCCTTGGCCAAGGTCTCGCACAGGAGCTTGCGAATCACCACCGAATCGTCCACGACCAGGATACGAATGGAAGCCATAGCTGAGTTGTCTCCGCCCGTTCACGCCCAATCGGCGGCGGTCTGGAGCCTATGCGCCAGCCCGCGCCGCCACGCCTCTCCGGGCTCCGCCAGCACCCGCCATGTTTCCATCAGCGCGTTTGTCGATCTGGAATTGCTCGACCAAGCGCCGCAGTCCGGCGGAGGTCTCGACCAGCTGTTGCGCCGCTTTTTGAGTGTCGCTGGCTCCCCGCGACGTGCTGTCGGCCGCCTGGGCGACGCCAGCGATATTGCTGGTGATCTCGCCGCTGCCGTGCGCCGCTTCGCTGATGTTGCGCGCCATTTCGTTGGTAGTGGCGTTTTGTTCCTCCACGGCGGTCGCGATGGTGTTGGAGATGCCGTTGACTTGATTGATGACCTCGCTGATGGAGGCGATGGCGTCCACCGCGGCTTTGGTATCGGCCTGAATGGCTTCGATTTTGCGGCTGATGTCTTCGGTGGCTTTAGCGGTTTCCTTGGCCAGTTCCTTGACTTCGTTGGCCACGACCGCAAAGCCTTTGCCGGCTTCGCCGGCGCGGGCGGCTTCGATGGTGGCGTTAAGCGCCAATAGATTGGTCTGCTGGGCGATCGAAGTGATGACTTTGATCACCTGTCCGATCTCGGTGGAGGAATCGCCGAGCTTGGAGACGGTGGCGTTGGCGGTGTCGGCGACTTTGACGGCGGAAGTGGCAATCTTGGCGGCCTCGGTGGCGTTTTTCGCGATTTCCTTGATGCTGGCGCCCATTTCTTCGGCGCCGGTAGCGACGGTTTGCAGGTTTTGGCTGACTTGCTGAGTGGCGTCGGAAACCACTTTCGTCTGCGCCGACGTTTCTTCCGCGTTGGCGCTCATTTGTTGGCTGACGGCGGTCAACTCTTCCGACGCTGAGGACAAGTTCATCGCGCTTTCCCCGATGCTGCCGATGCTCTTGCGGAGGTCGCCGAAGAATTTCTCCAGTCCTTCCCCCATTTGCCCGATGGAATCGCTGCCGTGGACGTCCATCTCCTGGGTAAGATCGCCCTTGGTAGCCGCCGCCACCACTGTGAGCATGGCGTCCACTTTTCGTTTTAGTTCCTGCGCTGCGACTTTTTCGCGCTCCGCCATCTGCGCCACTTCGTTCTTGGTCTTTACCTGTTGGGTAATGTCGGTGGCGTACTTGACGACTTTGAAGGGCTTGCCATTGAGATCCATGATGGGGTTGTAGGAAGCCTGGATCCAGACTTCCTTGCCGCCTTTCCCGATCCGCAGGTATTCCGCGGCCTGGTATTCGCCACGGTTCAGCTTAGCCCAGAAGTCCTTGTATTCCGGGCTTCGCCGATAGCTTTCCTCCACGAATATGCTGTGATGTTTGCCCTTGACCTCGTCGAGCGCATAGCCCATGAGGCTGAGGAAATTGTCGTTGGCTTCAATGATGGTTCCGTCCATGCGGAAGGCGATCACCGCCTGCGATTTTCCGATGGCGGAAATCTGCCCGGCATAGTCGGAGTTGGTCAATTTTTGCTGGGTGACGTCAGTGGCGTACTTCACCACTTTGAACGGTTTCCCGTCGGCGTCCAGGATCGGGTTGTAGGAGGCCTGAATCCAGACTTCCTTGCTGCCTTTTCCAATCCGCCTGAACTCCCCGGCCTGGTATTCGCCGCGGTTCAGCTTGGCCCAGAATTCCTTGTATTCCGGACTCAGGCGGTAAACGTCATCCACAAACATGCTGTGCTGTTTGCCCTTGATCTCGTCGAGCGTGTAACCCATTGTTTTGAGGAAGTTCTCGTTGGCGGTGACGACGGTTCCATCCATTTGGAACTCGATCACCGCCTGCGCCTTACTGATCGCGGCCAGCTGCCCGGCATTATCCGCCGCCGACCTTACTCTTTCCGTTACGATCTCCCAGGCCACCATCGCGCCCATGTAGGTCTTGGCGCTATCGTAAATAGGGCTGACAATGAGATTCAGCGTCTCTGGCCCCAGCCGGATGTCGGCCCGATGCGGCAGGTTTTTGGGATCAGCCAGCAAGCGGCGTTGCATGGCCGGGTTCTTGTGGAAGATATCAATGCAGCTTCCGACCACGGCATCCACCTTGCACGGCAGTAAGTGGGCCACTTTGGACAGAGTGGCGCGCGAGGCGGGATTCATGTAGCGAATGATGAAATCGGTATCCGCGCGCAGGAAGTTCAGCGGACTGTTTTCCATCATCTGCTCGAAAATATCGCCGCGGGACGCGGCTTTGGTTCGGCTGCCGCTGCCATTCTCGGCATTTTTGCGTTTCATCGTAAAGTTCTCCTTAGATAGTTGCGTTTCAAGATTGGTCTCGCACTTGGGTCCGCAATCCAGACAGCATTCGTCCCACCGCCCAATTTGTTTCCGTCCATTTCTTAGGTGACCATGTAACTGGTCACATAATTCAGGCTGCGCAGGGCGACAAAGGTCACGCCTAGGGCGAAGTGCCACTTGCGCGAGTTCGCGTGCCCGGCCAGCACGCCGCGGCCCAGCACAATCATGGCCACGTAGCACAGCAACACCCCCAACGAAACCGCCGCGTGGAACCAGAGCAGCGGATTGATCCGGGCCACGACCTTTTCCACCGCGTGCCGCCAGATCTCGATATACAACACCAGCAACAGATCCACCACGAAGGCGGAAATCATCAAGCGCAAATGGAGTTGCGGCCGGCGATGGCGAAACCACAATCCCACGGCCAACAGGACCACGACGAGCGACGATGCCAGATGCAACATTAGGCCTTCCTATCTTCCGCAATCGGGCCGGGTTCAGCCACGTTGACCACGCGCTCCGTGTCCAGCAACAGCAGCAGACGTTCGGGCAATTTATGGACGCCGCGAATCACATCCCGTGCCAAACCCTTCAGCGTTTCGGGTGGTTGCTCGAAGGTTTTCTCCTCGACTTCAATGACGTCGCCGATTTCATCCACCAGCAGGCTGAGTGCGCCGTCGTCGGTGCGCACGACGACATTCATCGGCAACTGGTCCGGGGGACGCTCGGGCATACCCAGGCGTCGCCGCAGATCGATGGCGGTGACAATTTGTCCGCGCAGGTTGATCAGGCCGCGGACAACCTGCGGCACCAGAGGCACGCGAGTCATCTCCTGATAGCGGATCACTTCCTGCACTTGCTGCACCGGAACGCCGAAGAAATGTCTATCGAGAAAGAACGTGCAGAGTTGTTCGTTTTGCGCCATGAAAACCTTTCCCTGTCTATGGGGCGACCGTCTCCTTAAAGAAGCCGGGATTCGCCGTGCGCACCACCCCCTGCACATCGAGCAAGTCGGTCACGCGCTGTTGGACCACGGCCGAACCCAGAATTCCGGCACGCTCGGCCGGCCGCTCGAGCACCAAGTCTTCTTCCACGATGTCGAGGATGCGCTCGACCACCAGACCCACGCTGCGTCCTTGTTCGGCATACACCACGACCTGCAGAGGAGACAGAGGATCTTTGGTTGCCTTGCCAGAGCCTTGGAGTTTGCCGCCTTCCGGCAACTCGACGACGTCGGAGAGGTGGATCAGGGGCATGATCTGTCCGCGATACTGCACCACCTGCTGATGGCCGGTAGTCTCGACTGCGTTGCGTGCAAATTCCTCCAGCCGCGCCACCAAGGAAAGCGGGATCGCCATGCGGCCGTCTTCGCCCGGTTGAAACAGCAAAAGGGTCTGCCGGTTACCCGCAGCCTTCTCGACAGGCCGTTCCTTCTCGGTTACGGAGCGGTCGTGTACCTCGCTGATGACGTTGGCGCGCTGCGCCAGCCCCAGCGCGTCCAGGATCAGCGCCACCTTGCCGTCCCCCATGATGGTGGCGCCGGCAAAGGTGTTCACTCCCTTGAGCTGCTTGCCCAGGGGCTTGACCACGATCTCTTCCGTGTCATTGATCTCGTCCACGACCAGGCCGAACTGCCGACCATCGGCCTGCAGCACGACAATGTTGATGGCGGCCGCTTTCTGGGTTTGCGGATCGTCGCCCGCGAGCTGCAGCTCGCGCCGGAGATACACCAGTGGCAGCAGTCGCCCGCGCAAACGGTACACCGGGACGCCGTGGACCATTTCGATGCCGGTGCGCGTCTGGTCGGCTTCCAGCCGCACCAGCTCCAGCAAACTCACCTGCGGGATGGCGTAGCGATCGCCTCCGCAGGTCACCACCAAGGCGGGGATAATGGCCAGGGTCAGCGGAATCTTGACGCGAACCGTTGTGCCCCGGCCGGCAGTGGATTGCACGTCCACCGTGCCGCCAATCTTCTCGACGTTGGTCTTCACTACGTCCATGCCCACGCCGCGGCCGGAAACGTTGGTCACCTTCTGCGCGGTGGAGAAGCCCGGCAGAAAAATCAGGTTAAAGATTTCCCGCTCTGTCATCCGCGCCGCCTGCTCGGCGGTGATCACTCCGCGCTCGACCGCCTTCTGGCGAATGCGTTCGAGCTTCAGTCCGGCGCCGTCGTCGGTGATCTCAATGTTGACCTGCCCGCCCTCGTGGAAGGCGCGCAAAATGAGGCGTCCGGTGGGGTTCTTTCCGGCTTTTACGCGGTCCTCGGGCAGCTCGATGCCATGGTCCACGGAATTGCGTACCAAGTGCGTGAGGGGATCCTTGATGGCCTCGATGATGGTCTTGTCAAGTTCGGTTTCTTTCCCCTCCATCTCGATACTCACTTGCTTGCCGCAATTGAGCGCCACATCGCGCACGGTGCGCGGGAACTGTCCCCAGATGTTTCCGATGGGCTGCATGCGCGTCTTCATGACCTCTTCCTGGAGTTCGGTGGCGATGAGGTTCATGCGCTGCGAAACCGCCTGCAGGCCGGTATTTTCCGTGCTGTTGGCGAATTGCAGAAGCTGGTTGCGCGCCAAGACCAACTCGCCCACCAGCGTCATCAACTTATCCAGAAGGTTGACCCCGACGCGGATGGTCTCCGGTGCGGCGTCGCGGGAGCGCGACTCCTGAATGGCCGGCGCGGCGGGAGTTTCTTCCGGCTTCCCCACCTTGCCAGCCGTCTCGCCGGCTCCACTGTCTTTCTTGGTTTTGTCGTTGGCGAGGGTCTCCTCAGCCTTTGCTGCCATGGATGGAGAATCGTCCGCACTGGCGGCCGGTTTCGCGGCGGCTCCCGCTTCTTGGGGGCGCGGCACCGCGGAACTTTCGGTTGCGCTCGGGCCAGACGTTTGCAGCCGTGTGAGCGTTTCCCGCAGCTCTGGATAATCCGCCTCGCCATCGTTTCCGGTTGATTCAATGACCTTCAGCACCTGGCGGACGGCGTCCACCATGCCCAACAGCGCCGTGGTGATTTCCGGATTGAGCGTGAGCTTGCCGTCCCGCAGGAGAGTGAGCAGGTTCTCGCCCACGTGCGCCACTTTTTCCAGCTTGTTGAAACCTAGAAAGCCGCAGGTGCCCTTGATGGTGTGGATGGTGCGGAATACGCCCGCCAGCGCGTCTTTATCCTGCGGATTCTTCTCCAGGCCCACCAGGTCCCGGTCGAGGCGGTCGAGGTTTTCGTAACTCTCGACCAGAAAATCTTTGACGATGTCACTCTCGCTCATCGCGGCTGTTCCTTTCCAAATCGGGACGGATTCCCGGGTCGGAGCCTCGGTCCGGTGGAGGTCTCCCTCGTGTTGCCCGAGGGTGCACCGGGAGTCAATGGCTGACGTGTCATGCGATGGGAAGGCCCGCTTATCACTTAATACCTTTTATCGTTGATTTCGCGGTTTGCATTAGTCGCCACCGCACGGCGGTGGGAGATGGAGCCCGGTCACGGGAAGAAATGAAATGCCTCGGGCCGTGAGGCTACAATGGCTTGCCATCAACGGGGAAACCTTGACCGTACGTGGGCGAAACCATTGAGCAAAGTATCGAGACGAGGCATTCGGCGCGGAGGGAGACGCATCGATTTCGGATGGAACGCAAGTCAAATCCGGGGGAAGGCAACGCTCTCGTTTCTCAACGGTCGCCCCCAAGTCGCTGTAGGGCCGTAGGTTTGTGATAAGCCGAGCAGGTTCACAAAAAAAGCCGCGGTTAGCGAATCAGCCGCCCAGCCTCGAGCATCTTAGGAGAGGCGTTGCAACCAAGATACGTGGAGGCTAAGCATGCGGGCTGCGCAGTGCAAGGCGCAAGGTGTGGGTGAACTGCTTCAACGCCTGGCTGAGGCCCGTATCCGCACCGATGAACTTTTTGCTCTGGTCAGGCCCGACGCCCTCTACGACCGCCCGATTCCCGAGCGGCATCGGATTATCTTCTACCTAGGCCACCTCGAGTCGTTCGACTGGAACCTGCTGCGCGAACATGTTTTGGGAGTCAAAGCCTTCCACCCGGAATTTGACCAGCTTTTTGCTTTTGGCATCGATCCTGTGGGAGGCGGTCTTCCGACCGACCAGCCCGCGGATTGGCCTTCCCTCGCGGAAGTGCGCGGCTACACCGGCCGCATTCGGCAAGTCCTCGACCACGAAATCGGAGCTGCACTGGCATTCTCGCGCTCCAGCAAGAAGAAGGAAGAGGAATTTTCCGCCAGCACGCTGCTGAACGTCGCCATTGAGCACCGGCTAATGCATGCCGAAACGTTCACCTACATGCTTCATCAGTTGCCATTGGATCGCAAGTTGCGTCAACCGCTTCGACCTGCACTAATGGTTCCTTCTCCCGCTCCGCAGCAAAATAAGATGATCGAAATCCCCCCCGGCTCGGCCACGCTCGGCCTGTCGCGAAACGATGAAGCTTTTGGCTGGGACAACGAATACGAGCGCTGTACGGTGAGCGTGCCTGCTTTCACGGTTGATCAGAGCAAAGTAACCAACCGGCAATTTCTGGAATTCATGGCCGCGGGCGGCTACGAAAATCGATCCCTTTGGAGGGAACCCGATTGGGCTTGGAAGACGCAGCATGCCGTCATCCACCCCGCGTTTTGGCGGCAAATCGGCGGCCAGTGGTACTACCTGACGATGTTTGATGAATTGCCCCTGCCGCCCGATTGGCCCGTTTATGTGAGCCACGCGGAGGCAAGCGCCTATGCGCGCTGGGCCGGGAAGTCGTTGCCCAGCGAAGCGCAATGGCATCGCGCGGCATACGGAACTCCGGAAGGCCGCGAACGCGCTTATCCGTGGGGTGGAGCGTACCCTGCGACGAAGCTGGGCAATTTCGATTTCCATAGCTGGGATCCGTCTCCCGTCGGATCTTTTCCGGAGGGCCAGAGCGCATTCGGGGTCGCCGGCTTGCTGGGCAACGGCTGGGAGTGGACTTCGACCGAATTCGCGCCCTTTCGTGGATTCGAGCCTTTCGCGTTCTATCCCGGCTACTCCGCGAATTTCTTCGATGGCAAACACTACGTGATGAAAGGCGGTTCCGCGCGCACTGCC
>CAVZMC010000043.1:0-37871 GCA_963776125.1 uncultured Acidobacteriaceae bacterium
ATATATGAATTCCAAAATGATGGGCAGCCATCATCGGGATCAGTTTGAATGGCGCATGAACCGCTGTATCCGGTCCATGCGGCTCTTGTTGCGGTGGCCTCTGAGGCGCTATCATCAAGACCGACGGGCGCTATACCGGTATAGGTGAATAGAGTTCTCGAAGTTGCCCTCCACGATCGAGGGTATATTGGGAATGTTTGCGCCGTCGAACACAAAACCGCCCCAGCCAGACAACGAGATGCCCGATCAGGTTCAGTGCGTCTATTGTCTTGCCGTTGTAGTTGGCGGCCGTGTTTGTCGTGAGGGCTAGTCGGGACCAGAACCCGGTGCCGCCGTAGCCTATTGCATTGAATTCAGATACGGGAGTGTTGCCGTTGAAGTATATGTCGAAGACATTCGCGCCGTTGTCGTATTCGCCGTAGGTGCTAGACAGCTGGGGGGCCTCGCCGGCGTATGGCAGACTATATTCAGAACCGATGCCGAGCAACTGCATGGTCAGTCCACCATAACTCCCTGGTGGGATGGCGTTTGCGAGCCTGACCCAGAATATCGTGTTAATGGCGCCGCTATTGCAATTGGCTTCGCACCAGGAGTACAGTTCGTTGCCTCCCTGGTAGAACCTTATGTTGCCGTCATCAGTGCTTAGCTTGGACGGGTAGCTTGAGGAGTTCACATAGACAAGCAGTTGGAATGCTTGTGGTAATGGACCGGGCACATTCGCAAAGATATATGGAACGGTGGTTGGCACGGTCGTAATAATCGATATGGTGGATGTTGATGAGGTGGTCTGTATCGAGGATGTGGTTGTATGTGATATTGAGGTGCTGCTCGTTGTCGTAGAGATTGTTGAGAGTGTTGTGGTACCAACCGTTGTCGGTGGGGCGATTAATCCAGATACCTTTGCGGTGATGGATGCGAATTCTGTTATTATGTTGCTGCCTGTTGGGGAATTGTAGGTTATCCAGAGATAGCCGGAGAATACTGTGCCTATAGTGTTGGTTGGTAGGGGGCAGAGGAAATAGAACTGTTGGGGGTTTTTGGGTGTCACGATCACCGCGTTGCCCTCTGGGGGTGCGGTGAATGCCTGCGCGGCCGGGGTTGTTGAATTCCTGGTGCACGCAAGGCCCGTGACGGTTATGGCGTTGCCAAGGCTCTTGTATATGCTGAGGTTCGCGCTAGTGTGCCGTAGCCGGCAGTGACTGGAGGTTGCTGGCGTAAAGTACAGGGTTATTGCAGCTAAATCCGGGTGTCGGGATGCAGACGTTCGCAAGAGCGGACTGACCGTTGAACACGCCTACAGTGTAGAGCGCGGCGAGTACGATCACTATAATAAGTATTGCCCAACCGTATGTGGTAAGGTATTCCACTGTGCTCTGCAATCTCCTGTTTGAAGCCAAGTTTACCGAGCATTTATCGCTAGGTATGTATAAAAGGATTTCTTTTGTGCGGGCTTTCTGCCTGCTTTTGGCTTTGGCTAGGTGGTGGTTGTTGGAGCTATCGTTGATGTGGAGGAGGTTGTCCTTATCGAGGTGCTGCGGGAGGTCGATGTGGTTGTGGAAGTGCTGGTAGTGGTGGTCGGGGACGTTGTCGTTGCGAGGGTCGACGTCGGCGTGCCAGTCCCGCTCGCCTTCGCATAGACGGATGCTAGCTGCTCGACCGTGCCGGTGTGGGAGGGCGAGTTGAAGGTTATCCAGAGGTAGCCGGAGAAGGGGGACCCTATCACGCTGCCGCCCGACATCGGGCATGAGAAGTAGAGCTCCTGGTTGGTCCCCGGGGCTATCACCGCGTTCCGGCCCTGCGTGGGTGCGGTGAAGGCGCTGCTGCTGGGCGGAACCGAACCGGGGGTACATGCAAGCCCGGTTATGATGAACGGGGTCCTGGCCTGCTCGAAGGTTGCCGTGACGTTCACGGTCATTATCCCGCTGGTGTATAGTATCGGTGTGCTGCAGCTAAAGCCCGGTGTGGATATGCATATGTTGGAGAGGCCCAGGCCGGGATTGAAGAAGCCCAGCTCGTAGAAGATGGATAGCGTTACCGATATTATCAGGATGGCAAGTCCATAGTTTATGATGTACTCTACAGAGCTCTGGAGTCTGCTGCTGTTTTCCATCCCTATCGAGAAGATATGAAAGTGAGCGAATATAAAAAGATATCCCCGCGGCAGGGCTCCAACTAAAATGCCATATTTTGAGATGGGCTAGTGCGCGCTACCGAGGGTTTCGGTGGGCATGACGCCGCTGGGCGGATAGGCCCTGGACCTTGTCCAGTATACAACAACCGGATACCCGCCTCCGGGGGGTGTATTGATTATGAAATATGTAGGGGTGCCGGTTGTGGCGGTAACCGCAAGCGACGAGGTATAGTTCTGCAGCAGGGTGCCAGAAGTCGCCGAGGAGAATAAGGCGGTGAACACCAACTTGGTTCCGCCAGTGTAAGTGTATGATCCAACACTATCGCAGGAAAGTTCGATCTTCGTACCAGATAACGAGATTGCCCAATTGTAGAGGGAGGCCGAGCACGCCCCGTTTGTGCCGTCTGATGTCGCTAGGCCTACTGTCGGCGTGCCGCTCGCAAAGTCCCCGTAGTAGTCGTAGACAAGAGGGAAGGTGGTGAGCCCAGAGGGGGGGCTTGCGTAAACTGTTTTTGAGCTCCCGCCGGAGCCGAACGCCGCGTCCTGCGCCCCGTAAGAGGCGACGATTGTGCCCGACCAGCCGCCTGGCGGGCTGGAGAGCCCGCCCCACGCCTGGTACCACGGGAAGATCGTGTTTCCGATGTCGTATTGTGCGTATGTTGTGGAGAGCTGTGGCGCCTCGCCGGCGTAGACGCCGTCGTAGGCATAGTTCGCGCTCGAGGAAGGTTGGAATGTCATGTTGAGCAGGGCATTGGAGGTGGCGCCTATGGCGCTCGTGAGCTTCACCCAGAATATGGCGTTGCTAGCGGTGGTGTTGCACCCTGACTCGCACCATGAGTCGAGTTCGTTGGCCGTGGCGGGCAGCGCATTGGAGTTGTAGAAGCGTACGTTGCCAAGGCCCGCGGATTCGTAGGAGTTGTACGAGATGGCATTGAAGTACACCATCTGCTGGAAGATCGTGTTGGTTGCTGAGCCCTGTGAATTCTGCAAGGTCACGTATAGATAATGCGTTGTTGTGGTTGAGGTGCTGGTGGTCGATGTGGTTGATGTAGAGGTCGTGCTGGTGCTGGCTCCGTTTATGCCGCTGACGGTAATGCCGGGCATTATGCCGTTGGGCGGGTATACCCTTGATCTCGTCCAATAGAGCAGGACGGAGGCACCGCCGACCGAACCCACCTCGAAATAGTTGGGGGTGTTGCTTGTTGCGGTGGATGCAGTGGCGGATCCGTAGTTTTGCAGCACGTTGCCTGCGGTTGCAGATGAGAATAATACAGTGAACACCTCCAACGTTGCGCTAGTGTATGGTGCCACATAACTGCACGCTAGACCAAGATGGACTGGCGGCCCCGATGCAAGGTTACTGATCACCCAGTTGTTGAGGCTGCCGGTGCATCCGCTATAGGCGGTTGATGATCCCATTCCTATTGCTACGGGCGCCGAGGCACCGTTCAGGTAGCCATAGATGTCGTAGACAAACGGGAAGCTGGTGAGTCCGGCTGGTGCGCTTATGTAATCCGTCGCTCCAGACATCGTTGTTAAGAGGACCGCATTTGTCGGGTTGAACGTGTTTGAGGTGAGGGATCCCGCCCAGCCAGATGGCATGCTGGAGAGCCCGCCCCACCTCTGGTACCACGGGAATACGCTGTTGGCGTTGTCGTACTGCGCGTATGTAGAGGAGATTTGCGGGGCCTCGCCGGCGTAATTGTCATCGTAGTTGGTTTGGGTGGTCAGGAAGGTCGCGTTCACTATCGCATTCGAGTTGGCGCCTATCGCGCTGGTGAGCTTCACCCAGAATATCGCATTGCTCGAGCTTGAGGTGCACCCCGATTCGCACCATGAGTAGAGCTCGTTGGCTGATGCGGCAGGGGCGTTTGAGTAATAGAACCTTATGTTGCCCAGATTGGTGGCCTCATATGCATTGAACATGATAGAATTGAAGGATATCATCTGCTGGAAGGCGCGGGCGTTGCGGTGCTTTGCGACGTTCTGCAGTGTGAAATATACGTAGTAGACAGTGGTGGTGCTCGTGCTAGCGGGTATCGTTGATGTGGATAACGAGGTCTTTACCGAAGTGCTGGTCGTATGCGAGGTGGTTGTCGATGCGCTCGTGGTTGTCGTTGCCAGCGTGGTTGTGGCGACTGTTACGGATGGTGCATTGTACCCTGACACCTTCGCGTTGACCGTTGCGAACTGCACCATTATGTTGTTCTGGGCCATGGTGTTGTATGATAGCCAGAGATAGCCGGAGAACTGCGTGCCCAGAGCTGCGCCTGCCGGTAGAGGGCAGTAGAAGTAGACCTGCTGCTGGTTGCGGTTGGTCAGCACAACGGCCCCCTGGGGCGGGGCGGAGAAGGAGTTGCTGGCGGGCACCGTGGAGTTGACCGTGCAGTCGATTGAATAATACAGCAACAAATAATACAACAGTGAGCATCTTTTGCGAGGCTTGGTTAGTCTAAGTCGACAAACAGGAGCGAGATATTACCGCGCTCGTTGCGGAGTTGAATCGCATGTTGACCATTTCCAAACCATTGTCGGCTGGGCAGGCACGGACTTACCATGCGCGCGAGTTTGTCTCGGAGAAGCAGAACTACTGGAGCCGTGACGCGCAGGTGCATAGCGAGTGGCAGGGAAGGCTTGCCCTGGAGTGGGGACTGCGCGGTTCCGTTGGAGTCGAAGAATTCGCTCGATTGAGCGAAGGCCAGCATCCTGAAAACGGCGCGCAACTCGTTAAGCACCAGCCGGCAAGGACCTACGAGAACGAGTACGGCAAGGAAATCACCAGCGTCGAACACCGCGCCGGGTGGGATGCGACCTTCTCCGCGCCGAAATCCGTCTCTCTCACAGCGCTGGTGGGCGGCGACGAGCGTGTTCGTGTGGCCCACCGTGAGAGCGTCCGCGTAGCACTTCGCGAATTGGAGGGGTACACGCAAGCGCGCATCGGCAATATCCACGCGCCCGAGACGACAGGCAAGTTCGTTGCTGCCACCTTCGAACATGACACTGCCCGTCCGGTGGATGGCTACGCTGCGCCGCAACTTCATACTCATGCCGTCATTTTCAATCTAACCGAGCGCGAGAACGGCCAGACGCGGGCGCTTCAGGAGCGAAGCCTTTTCCAATCGCAGCAGTATGCGACCAGTGTGTACCGTTCCGAGCTTGCCATGCGTCTGCAAGGGTTGGGCTATGAGGTCGAATTGCGATCAGGATTCCCGCGAGGAACAGGAACATACGCATCCCGTAGAGAGTGGCGAACGGCAAATAGTGCGCGCCCAAAAGGATCATCAAAGCCGGAAAGAACCAGTTCAACCGGTAGTAACCGACGGGCACAAGAAGCAGCATGGAAAACGGCAGCACAAACGCGACTTGCATCCCGAGCCAATGGAGCGGATTCTCTCTGCTCACCCGCGCGCGGCGGCCCGACAAACGCAACAGCATTTGCGTGAGCGCAAAAATGAAAAATCCAGCAATGACGACGGCCAGAATAGACGCCTTGGGAGAGACCCACGTGCCCAGCGCCGCAGATACCAGCCAGATTACGGACGAGACAAGCTGCCCCACAAATCCGCCAATGTAGACAGACCGGTTTTCGCGTTGAGCATCCAGGATGTCCATGCAACCTCCGCAACGGTGATCTACGACTGCGGAACGGTTTCCATTATGCGGGTCGGGCGGGACCTCCTGCCAGTGGAGATCATCACGCGGTCAGGATGACAAATGTCATCCGGTTGGGCGGCAGCGCTGCCCTGAGGAATTCCTGGCGTCCTCCATTTCGATGCAAGCACTTGCACGAAGGCTCATAGACTTAGCTCTGAAATATGCTCTATCCGGGGCCGGCATGGAGGGCTTGAGGGGATCTCCCGGATGCACGCCAGTGGGCCTGGAAAGACCTAGGATCGATGTTTGGAGCCTCGGCCACCCTTTTACCCCCGGATTCCAAAATCGCCGTCCTGGGTCCGCTAGAGCAAGATATTATCTTTAAGATATTGTTAGGAGAGGACTCGCGGTCACGCCAGTTCCCGGGAGAATCCACGAAGCTAGGGCCAGCGCCAGGGTAAAAGACCCCAGGCTCGCCTGCGTAAGCGTCAGAAAACTCACCGTTTGCTTGCTTTGTGCCCAATGACCTTCGTAACTCCCGCCGCCAGCCAACCGGAGCTATCCTAATTTCACCCTCCTCACAGCCTCGCTGGGTTCAAAATGTGATCGAACGTGTGGTTGAGGTTAAGCAGAGATGGCGGACAAGATCGGGCGGTTTGAAGTCCTTAGCGAAATCGCGCACACGCAGTGGGGGTGTATCTACAAAGCCTCCGATCCGGACAGCGGGCAGACGGTCGCGCTGAAGACGATCAATCTGGGATTGTTGGGCGAACAGTCAGCCGCACTGGTACAGAGTATCTTGCAGGAAGCGGAGAGCACCAAGCCGCTGAGCAGCCACAATATTGCGCTGCTTTACGGCGCGGGCGAAATCGACGGCCAGTTCTGCGCCTCCATGGAGTACGTGCAGGGCAAGAGTATCGCCGCCATGCTCGCGAAACAGGAAGGCTTCTCCTTCTGGGACTTGCAGGACATCGCGCGCCAGTCATGCCAAGGCCTTGACCACGCCCACTCCCACAAGGTCGTCCATTACAGTTTGGACCCGGGCAAGGTCCTGGTGTCCTGGGATGGCACGGTGAAGATTCTGGGCTTCGGCATCTCGACCATGGGCGCTTCCGCAACCCCAGCCTCCGGGAAAGCGCCTGAAAGCTGGCACTACATGTCGCCCGAGCAGGTGCGGGGCGA
This sequence comes from uncultured Acidobacteriaceae bacterium, assembly GCA_963776125.1. Lineage (GTDB taxonomy): Bacteria > Acidobacteriota > Terriglobia > Terriglobales > Acidobacteriaceae > PALSA-270. The sequence continues at coordinate 6,908 of CAVZMC010000043.1, forward strand.
GCCCCTCGACGCCCGGTCGAATATCTTCAGCTTGGGCGCCATTCTGTATGAAATGGTTACCGGGCGTAAGGCTTTTGGCGCCGAAGACGCGGAGCAGTTGCGGCAGGAAATCCTGGTTGCCATGCCGGCAGCGCCCGCGCAGGTCATTTCCAAGGTCAATCTCGCGCTCAGCGAATTGATCATGAAGGCACTCTCCAAACTGCCGGAACAGCGATATCAATCCGGCCAGGACCTGGTGAAGGATCTGGAGCAGTGCAAGGAGAATGTGGCCAAGGCGCCCGCTGCCAAGACGACGCCGGCGGCGCCAGCACGCGGGGTGGTTGAGACGCAGGTCAAACCCAAGTCTAACGATGCCGTAGTCCTCCCCAAGAAAGCAGCGGCGGCGGCAGCCGGCTGGGCGGGACCAAGCGCGCATTCCACGGAAGCCGTGAGTCCGGCAAAGCTGAGCACGCCCGAATCGAATTCCACGGAACCAACGGCGGCCCAGCGGAATTCCCCAAGCATGACCGCCGCTTGGCCAGCCGAATCCGAGATTGAGGCTGCGGGGAGTCCGGAGGCTCCGGCCAACGCGAACGGAAATTGCGATTCCGGCAAGCGCGTGCGCAGTTTTTCGGAAATCGATGAATTGCCGCCGCTGAAGGAAGCTTATGTTCCACCGCCACCGCCGCCGCCGCCCGTGGTTGCGGAAGAGCCGATTCCAGGGCCGGAAGTCAGCGGAACCCTGTTTCGAGAACCGGCCGAGGAAGAAAAACCCAAGAGGCCACCGAAGGAAATCGCTAAGCAGGCGGCGCAAGCGGTGGCGAAGACTCCGCCGAAGCTCTTTTTGTACTCGATTGCGGGGGCGATCTTCATCATCCTGGTGGTCGTGGGCTTGATTTACATGCGCATTCATGCCGAGAAATCGGAGGAGACCGCGGCTCCTCCAGCTTCATCCGCGGCTGCGCCCGAGCCCTCGCAGGCATCCGCGGCACAGCCAGGCGCACCGGCTGAGCTGCCCGCCAATGCGGAAGTTGCGGGGCCGGCAGAGAGCGGATCGCGATCCGCTTCTGACGGAGGAGCGGTTATCTCCGTGGCGCCGAAAAGCACCCGCCACAAATCCGCTAGAGCAACTCCCGTCGTCCCGGCAGTGATTCCGGGGCAGTTGAGCGTGAACTCGACACCGGAGGGCGCTCAAGTTCTGGTCGATGGACATCACAATGCCAGCTGGCTGACCCCATACGACATGACCGGACTCGCGCCGGGCCAGCATCTGGTGAGCATCAGCAAGCTGGGCTACGCGCCAGAAACGCGAACCATCGAAGTTTCCTCAGGCAGCAAGTCGTTTCTCGTGATCCAGTTGGCAGCGCTGGGCGCCACGGCTTCGGTGACCAGCGCACCCCCCGGAGCGCAGGTATTCATCGACGGCAAAGACACGGGGCGTGTTACGCCGTCGCAAATCCAAATCGATCGGCTCGGCAGCCACACCTTCTTGGTGCGCAAGGAAGGGTTCCTGGACGAAACCGTCACCGCGAACCTGCAAGCGGGCCAAGCCTTTCAGTTCGGCCCGACGCTGCGGGAGTTAGGCAATACGGACGAGATAAAGATGGTGGGCAAGTTCAAGAAGATGTTTGGCGGCGGCGGTGAAACCGCGGGCATGGGAATTGTGAGCGTGAGGACTCAACCCAAGGGCGCGCAGATCGCCGTGAATCGCCACATTCTGGACAAGACCTCACCGGCCGATTTCTATCTGAATCCAGGCTCGTACCTGATTGACATTACGGCGGGCGGGTACAAGACCGTGCATCGTGAAATCAACGTCGACCGCGGCGGCAAACTCGTCATCGACGAAGTCCTGGAACCCGAATAGGCGCGCCCCCTCCGAATCTAGAGCACTTGCTTGCTTCGCAGCGCAGCAACCTCGCCGCTTTGCGCATCGAAGGATTCACCAGCTGGTACGTTTGGCGTCGCCACATTCTGGAGCGCGAAGACAACGAGATGACGCGGCCGCATGAAGTAGTCGCCGGGTTGTAGAAGCCCGGCTAATCACGTCTCCACCGTTGAAATTAGTAGCGCCCGAAGACTTGCGCGTAGCCTTGCTGATAGCCGCGGGCGTATTGCTCCTGGTAGGCGTATTTGTCGCCAAACTCGCGGTGATAGCCGCGATCTTCGTGCGCGTACTTGCCGCGCGGATAGGGATCATAGGGCTTGCGATGGGCCAAGTCCTTGCGCCCCATCTCCGAGCCATCCAGTTGGCCATTTTCGCGGGCGACCCGCGCCGCCTCGCGATAGCCGTAGTTGTCGCGATCGCCGTAGTCATAGGCGCCCTGCGCCAGGGCAAGTCCGCCGCTGGCCATCGTCACCGCCAATACCATCGCCGCAAGTTTCGCGTTTCGCCACATGGCCGCCTCCGTCCGCAACGACTTCAATCATGCAAACCCGTATTGCAACGAAAAGTTCTGACGGTCAGCATCGCCCCGTGTCACTTTGAGTTACGTGGACTGAGCGGCGGATTGCCGGCGGATGGATTGCCGGTGTTAGACTCTGAGCTGCCTGGCGAAAAGTAAAGTCTAAAACCGCAGAGGACGCGGAGAAATTTCGCTTATGGAGATTCAGCGTATTGGGGTGGTCGGCGCGGGGACCATGGGCAATGGCATCGCGCAGGTTCTTGCACGGGGCGGATTCGAGGTGTTGCTGTGCGATGTAGAGCAACGCTTCCTGGATCGCGCGTTCGCCACCATCACCAAGAATCTCGACCGCGACCTGGCGAAAAACAGAATCAGCGCAGGCGAAAAGGCAGAAGCGCTTGGCCGGATTGTCCCTGTGCTGGAACGCTCGAGACTTTCTGCGTGCGATTTTGTGATTGAAGCGGCGACCGAGAAGCTGGACGTCAAAACCGCGATACTCCGCGACCTGGATCAAGCTTGCCGGCCGGAGGTGGTGCTGGCATCGAACACCTCTTCCATTTCCATCACCAAGCTGGGCGGGCTCGCCGGACGCGCGGAAAAAGTGATTGGGATGCACTTCTTCAATCCCGTGCCGGTGATGAAGCTGGTGGAAGTGGTTCGCGGCCTGGCGACTTCGAACGATACTTTTCAAACCGTGCACGACCTCGCGCTGAAGCTCGGCAAGACGCCGGTCGAAGTCAACGACGCGCCTGGATTTGTCTCCAACCGAGTGTTGATGCCGCTGCTCAACGAAGCCATGTTCGCGGTGATGGAAGGCGTGGCCGTGGCGGAAGCCGTGGACGAAGTTTTCAAGCTGGGCATGGCGCATCCCATGGGGCCGCTGGCGCTGGCGGATTTCATCGGGCTCGATGTGTGTCTCGACATTATGCGGGTGTTGCAGGAGGGCCTGGGCGATCCCAAATACCGGCCGTGTCCGTTGCTGGTCAAGATGGTGGATGCGGGGTGGTTGGGGAAGAAGAGCGGGCGGGGGTTTTATGTGTACTCGTAACTGTGAGCTGTCAGCCTTGGGCACTTAGCACATGGCATTTAGCCGATCAGGGAGTGTCTGGTACCGCCAAATCCCAAGTGCTAATTGCCAAGTGCGATTGCGCTGAAGAAGCTGACGGCTGACAGCTCCAAGGTTCCGGCTAACCAGATAGTTACTCCCGTTTCCACAGCGGCAGCGCGTATTCTCGACATATGGGTGTGTCGGTTTCGGTGCTGGCCTCGGGCAGCCGTGGCAATAGCGCGCTGGTCGAGAGTTCGTCCACGCGGATTTTGGTGGATGCGGGAGTGTCCTGCCGGGAAACTTTCAAACGCATCAGAGGGCCTGGGAGAAGACCCGCACGCGCTGTCCGCCATTCTGATTACGCACGAGCATTCCGACCACGTTTATGGCTTGCTGGTGCTGGCCAGAAAATTAAAGATTCCGGTCTTTATGACCGCAGCCACGCATCAGGCCTGGAGCCGCGCCGTGCGCGAGGCCACCGGCGACCGGCCCGCGCTCGACAAGCTGGAGTGCTTTGAAGCGGGACGCGGGTTTCAGGTGGGCGACATTGCGGTGATGCCCTTTACCATCCCGCACGACGCCGTCGATCCGGTCGGGTTCACCTTTCGCGTGGAAGGCGCCAAACTGGGCTTTGCCACCGACCTTGGCCGCTTGCTGATGAACGTTCGCGATCATTTGCGCGGCTGTGACGTGCTGGTGCTGGAATCGAATCACGATGTCGAAATGCTGCGCAACGGGCCTTATCCATGGTCGGTGAAAGAACGTGTCGGCAGCCCCACCGGACATCTTTCCAACAAGCAACTCGCGGAATTCCTTGCCAACGACTATGATGGCAGTGCGGCTTACGTTGTGCTCGCGCATCTCTCGGAGCAGAACAACCATCCTGAACTTGCCCGGGAGGCGGCGGAGAAGGCCCTGGGATCCCGTCAGACTCTGCTGCACAACCGGGTGCTGCTGGCCGCGCAGGCGGAAGCCATGCAACCAATCCGGCTCTAGTTCATCTGTAGTGACATATGAGCGCATGCGTCGATCCCATCGTGGGCAAAATCCTGGCGGGCTGGCGCTATGACATTTCCGGCATTGCGCCGGAAATGCGCGGCGACTACGAGCGCCATTTCGCGGCCTGCGAGCATTGCCGTTCGCGGCAGCGGATGCATCGCATGATCGATATATCGTTGATCTCTCTGGCTTCGCTTTCCGCGGCAGTGTTTCTGCTGGCGTTTGGCGTGATTCGCCACTTCGAGCCGCGACATTCCTTCTGGCTGGAACTCGCGGCATTGGCGGGGTTCGCGCTTTCGGCGCTCCTTTGGTTGGTGGTAGCAGTGGCTACACCCGCGCCCATGGCGGTGGTGGATGCGGCAATAGTCGGGGCGCGCCATGTACACGACCATCTGCCGCCGGAGATCCGCGAACGGCTGCCGGAAGAGCTGCGGGCAAAGCTGACTGGGTCATGACAGCACGCTATGGGAAGGGCACGAGTTTCACTCGTGCCGCTAGACTCGCCGAGACAGGCCGCGCTTCAGTGCCTGGGGGCAAGGGAAAACAGTCTGTTCCGGCAGCGCGGTAGTTGCGCCGGATCGGCGCGGAGCCGAATTTCACACTGCTAATGGCACGACTGGAAGGTCGTGCCCTTCCCAAGAGAGGCAATTCTAAGGCGTCTGAATAGTTCAGCCAAGGCCTATGCCTTGATGTGGCAGCTGGCTAGCCCGCGCTTTTCCAGATACTGCTGGTGATAGTCTTCCGCTTCGTAGAAGGTCACCGCTGGAACAATCTGGGTGACGATCGGCTTGCGGGAGCGGCCCGACTTTTCCAACTCTTCTTTGGATTCCTTCGCCGCAGCCTCCTGCTCGGATGAGTGGAAGAAGATGGCCGAGCGATACTGCGTGCCCCAATCCGGCCCCTGGCGGTTGAGCTGGGTGGGGTCGTGATTCTCCCAGAAAACTTCGAGCAGTTTGTCATAGGAGAGCTTGGCCGGATCGTATTCCACTTCCACGGCTTCGGCGTGGCCGGTGCGGTTGGTGCAAACTTCTTTATAGGTGGGGTTGGCGGACTGTCCGCCGGTGTAGCCGACACGGGTTGAAATCACTCCCGGCAGTTGGCGAAACGTAGCTTCGACTCCCCAGAAACATCCGGCGGCAAATGTGGCTAAGGCCATGAGATGAACCTCGCTTGAAATTTTAATGGCTCTTATTGGATGCGGCGAGCGTCGCAAAGTGACACGAATCCCTGCTCTGCCGCGCTAGGTTTCCAGGCGTTGATTTCGCTTCCACAAACCGATTACTCGGCGTAGCATGGCGCCCCGGGATTGAAACCCCGGGAGGAAATCCATGAAATTCATGGGCGTCAATCTGTTAGCTGTGCTGGTGGCGGCAATCGCCTGCATGATTCTGGGATTTATTTGGTACTCGCCGTTGCTGTTCGCGAAGCCCTGGACGGTCCTGATGGGCTATGACCCGAGCGACAAAGCCAAGATGGAAGAAATGCGCAAAGGCGCGGGCGCGCTTTATGCCATGTCGTTCGTGGTCAGTCTGGTCACGGCCTTTTTGCTGGGCAAGATCATTCGCATCAGCACGGTTGAAACCGCATTGTACGGGATGAAGATCGGCGCCGGCGTGTGGCTTGGCTTCGTCACCACGGTGCAACTCACCGACAAACTCTTTACCAGGAGACCGTTCCAGCTGTATTTGATCAACACTGGCTATCAGCTGGTTTGCTTTTTAGCGATGGGTGCGATCCTGGCGGTGTGGCCGCGGTAAACGCCCCGCGCGAGCTTGCGCCTGAAAAATGCGCCTCACTCCCTCGTCAGCGCGCCAGTCAAGTCGGCTAGACGCCCGATGTGGTGCTCGACGCACCATTCCGTGAGTTCGTCCACGATCTTCTCCGTGGCCCGAGGATCCCAATAGCTGGCGGTTCCGATTTGCACGGCTGTGGCGCCCGCCAGCATGAATTCCACGACATCTACTGCGGTCGAGATCCCGCCCATGCCAATCACGGGAATCTTCACCGCTTTGGAAGCCTCGAACACCATGCGCAGGGCGATGGGCTTGATCGCAGGGCCGGAAAGTCCGGCCGTGACGTTGGCGATGCGTGGAGTGCGGGTTTCCGCGTCGATGGACATGGCCACAAAGGTATTGATCAGCGAAATGGCATCGGCGCCGGCGTTCTCGGCCACGCGCGCCATTTGCGCGATGCTGGTCACGTTGGGCGAAAGCTTGACGATCAGCGGCCGCTGGGCCACGCGTTTCGCGGTGCCGACCACTTCGTCGAGCAGGCGCGGATCGCTGCCGAACTGGATGCCGCCGTGCGCCGTGTTCGGGCAGGACACATTCAATTCGTAAGCGGCGATGCCTTCACCCTCGTTTAGGGCGCGAATCACGTGCTCGTAGTCCTCGCGCTGATAGCCGAACACGTTGGCAAACACCACGATATTTTTCAGCCGCCGCAGCCTGGGGAGTTTGTCCGCGAGAAACTCGTTCACTCCGACATTCTGCAGGCCAATCGCGTTCAACATGCCCGCCGGAGTTTCGTAGAGACGTGGCGGCGGATTGCCGGTCATGGGTTCTTTCGACAGTCCCTTGACTACGAAGCCGCCCAACCGGTTGAGGTGGACCACATCCTCAAACTCGAGTCCGTAGCCGAAAGTGCCGCTGGCGGCGATAACCGGGTTCTTAAGCCGGATGCCACAAAAACTAACTCTGAGATCGGGCGCGAGCGCGCCCGGCGTGGGGGAAGTCGTCATGGCGGCCCCTCACGCAACACTAGCGCAGCCGGGCGAATTTCGTCCGGAGGTCTGGATGGGGATCTGGAGGGATTTGGCCGCATCTCGGGCGGCGGCAGCGACCCTTCGCCACGGCGCGCCGGAGCGAGCGCCTCAGTCAGAACCCGCCCGGTCGCGTTGGTGGGAGCATTGATGCCGAGCAGCGCAGCTAGCGTAACCGCCAGGTCCACCGGCTCGGCGTGGGTGCGGTGGATGCCGGGCTGAAAGGGAATGCCGTACAAAGCCAAGGGCACGCGCGTATCGTAGGTGTACGGAGAACCGTGGTCGGTGCCACTTTCGCTTCCTACCGTGTAGGGAGCGGGAACCGCGAATACGTACCATGCCGCCAGCTGCGAATAGCTGTGCTCGTAGCGCAGCCCGGTCTCGGTGTCCGGAACTTCCCCTTTGGCCAATTGCGCGCGTGTGAAGTAGCCGCGCATGCCGGTTTGCTTCAAGGCTTCTCCAACCGCTCGTTCCGCGTCTTCCTCTTTCATGTGGAGGGCGTCGAAAGCCTCCTCATTCAGCCACGCCAACGGATAGCTAAAATTCGCCACGTACTCCGCCGCGTGCGCCGGCGAAAGCCGGGCAGACAGCGCCTGATTCAATTGCGCTCGCACTTTGCCGGCAGAAAGCCCGTTGGCCGGGATGTGTAGTTTCGCCGCGATTGCGGGAAGCGGGGCCACTCCATGATCGGAGGACAATGCGATCCAAACGTTAGCCAGTCCGATCTGGTGGCCGAGGAAATCGAAGAACGCGGCGAGCTCCTTGTCCAGGGCGAGCGCCATGGCTTGCATCTCAGGTGAATCGGGGCCGACCTGGTGGCCAAGAATATCGTTGGCCGACAAACTGATTACCAGAAGGTCCGTGGCCGGACCATCTCCCAGCTTTTCGTAAGTCATCAACTCGCGCGCAAATTCAAATTCGTAGTCGTTGGCGAAGGGCGTGTGGCCAACCAGCTCGTAGAAATCGGCGGGCTTGCCAGGGGCGGGCCCGGTAGTCCGCAGAACATTGCCTTTGTCGTCTTTCCATTCCCGGTTCAGATACTTGCCGGCCCGCTGGCTGTCGTTGAAGTTCCGCACCCAATCGGGAAGTTCGGTGCGGTAATACGTGGAGGTGATCCAAGTTCCGCTCTTGGGCTCAATCCAATAGGCCGCGTCCCCCGACAAACCCGCGGAGAGCACGGCCGCCCGGTCTTTCAGCGAAATAGCGAACACGCGGGCTTTGCCTTGAGTGGCCAGCTTGAGTTCATCGCCCAGCGTGTCCGCGAGCAGATTGCGCGGCGAAGCTCCTCCCGGCACGCTACCGGTCACGCCCACGAGTTTGGTCCGGTCGTCTTCGACGGAGGTGACCATGCGCTTTTTTTGCGGGTCCCACCACTCGTTCGCCAGGATGCCGTGGCCGTCGGAGTAGGCTCCGGTCAGCAACGTCGCATGTCCTGGCGCCGTGGCGGTGTTGGCATAGTCGTAACTGCATTCGGGGAAATAGGCGCCGTGCTCCGTCAGAAACTTAAAACCGCCGTCGCCGAACTGATCGGCATAGCGGTCCAAATAGTCGCCGCGGAACTGGTCGATCACGATGATTACGACCAGCTTGGGATGTGCGTTGTAAGCGGAAGCAAAGCCGATGCTCGCCAAACACAGGCAGGACGCAAGTCCAGCGGCTATGCTCCTCAGGGGGAATCTCATCGCGGGGGTAGTTTACAGGTTGCGATGGAACGGGCCAAGGGCTGCCGCTACAGCAAGAACCTATGAACCACGAAGGACACGAAGGATCACGCGCGCGGTTTGGATACTCATTCTGAATTGTCGTTCCGAAACCCGCCGGGATCACCAGGAATCTGCTTTTCGCTGGCAAGAAGCAGATTCCTCACCGATAAACCTGGTTCGGAATGACAAATCGTCAAAAATGCGTCAGCCAAACCTGCGCCAATACCCAAAATTAGAACTGGCTGGCGGCTCCGGTAGCTTCCTTGACACTATTCTGCTTCGCCCTTTATCCTTAAATTCTGCATTCAGGGCAGTTTACGTCTCTGAGCAAGCTTCCGCGGCCTGGGCGGCATCAGGTGAGGTGCCGATGTTCATCGAAATTCAAGAACTGCAAATCCATCCCATCGACTTCGAAGAAGACGTTCGGCCCGGTGTGATCGATTTTGGATTGGAACTGAAACAGCAGGGCGCATTGCGCGGCGTTGGGCGCGCCCAGTTGGTCGAGGAACATCACGGCAAGCACCAGATAATACAGGACATCCGCTTGACCGGGGATTTGTCCGCAAGGTTCGAGCTGATGTGTGCCCGCTGTCTGGAACCGGTTGTGCAGGACGTGACGCGCAAGTTTGATTTGCTATATCGTCCGCTGGGAGCGGATGCCGGACGCGAAGAGCTTTCTGTGACCACCGCCGAAGCGGAAATAAGCTACTATCAAGGGGAAGGCTTGCTGCTCGAAGATGCCTTGCGTGAGCAGGTTTTGCTGGCCGTCCCGGTTAAAGTGATCTGCCGCGAGGATTGCAAAGGCTTGTGCCCGCACTGCGGCAAGAACTTAAATCAAGAGCAATGCTCCTGCGCGGAACCCATGGAAGATCCGCGCTGGTCGGCGTTGAAAGAGATACGAAGCAAGTTGGAAAACTGAGAAAGCTGCTAGCTTCTGCGTCTAGCCATGGGTTGATAGCTAGCAGCTGGGAGCGATTTACGAGAGGAACTCTTAATGCCTAATCCAAAACGGCGGCACTCCAAGAAGCGCACCAGCACTCGCCGCGCGCATGACGCACTCACCAGCCGGTCGCTCTCCGAGTGCCCCAACTGCCATGAACGCAAGCTGCCGCATCGCGCCTGCCCCAAGTGCGGCACCTACAAGGGCCGTGAAGTTCTCGATGTCAAGGAAGCCAGCTAGACTCCCAATCCCATGCCAAGCGTCATAGCCTTGGACGCGATGGGTTCCGACCGGGCGCCGAAGCCTGAGATTGAAGGCGCTATTCAGGCGTGCCGGCAGCATGGCGCGAGTGTCGCCCTGGTCGGCCCGGAAGACGTGCTGGGGGCTGAGTTGCTGCGCTATCCCGCGGCCCGCGAGTTGCCGATTGAAATCGCGCACGCCAGTGAAGTCATCACCATGGACGACAAGGCCGTGCAGGCGGTGCGCACCAAGCGGGATTCTTCTATCCACGTCGGCCTGCGCATGGTCCGCGACGGCGCGGCCGCCGGATTCGTAACCGCCGGCAACACTGGCGCGGCCATGGCCACCGCCAAAATGGTGCTGGGCGCGATTCCGGGCGTCGACCGGCCAGCAATAGCCGCGGTTTTCCCCACCGCCGTCCGCACCGTCGCCATTCTGCTCGATGTCGGCGCCAACGTCGATTGCAAGCCGCACAACCTCGAGCAATTCGCCGTCATGGGGGAAATTTATTTCCGCAGCATGTTCGGCGCACGGCGTCCCCGCGTGGGCCTGCTCTCGATCGGCGAGGAAGAAAGCAAAGGCAATGAGCTGACCCGAGACGCTTTCCAGCTCTTGAAGCAACTCCCCTTGAATTTCATTGGCAACGTGGAAGGGCGCGACCTCTATAGCGGCGACGTGGACGTGATTGTTACCGACGGATTCGTGGGCAATGTGGCGCTGAAGACTTCCGAGGGTGTGGTCAACCTGGTGCGGGCGACGCTGCGAGAAACTTTAAAGACTACGATTACCCGGCAAGTCGGATATCTGCTTTCCCGCAGCGCGTTCTCCGACTTCAAGAAACGCCTCGACCATACGGAATACGGCGGAGCACCCCTGCTCGGCGTAAAAGGTGTGTGCTTCATCACCCACGGGTCGTCGAATGCGAACGCCATCAAAAACGCGATTCGCGTCGCCGCCGAATTTGCCGAGCGGCCGATCAACGACAAGATTGAGAAGGACCTGGCCGGGATCCGAGCCTCCACCGTAACTACGTAGTGCCCTCGGGCGGCGGGCGGCGGCGGGATTCTGCTACCTTGGCATTCGAATATCCCATGACAACTTCCTCCTCAGGCATTGCCTTTCTCTTCCCCGGCCAGGGATCGCAAACCGTTGCCATGGGCAAAGAGCTGGCGGAGAAATATCCCATCGCGCGCCAGACCTTCGAAGAAGCCGACGAAGCCGTCGGCCACAAACTTTCGACGGTCTGTTTTGAAGGCCCGGAGGAGCGCCTCCGTCTCACTGAAATTACCCAGCCCGCGATTCTGACGGTTTCCGTGGCCGCGGCCCGCATCTTGAAGCAGCACGGCCTGCACCCCACCTTCGTCGCCGGGCACAGCCTGGGAGAATATTCCGCTCACGTCGCCGCCGGAACCCTCGATTTTGCCGATGCCGTGCGCACCGTTCGCATGCGCGGCCGCTACATGCAGGAAGCCGTCCCAGTCGGCGTGGGAGGAATGGCGGCGATTCTCGGCATGAGCGCGGAGCAAGTGGCCACGGTCTGCAAGGACGCGGCGCAAGGGGAAGTTTGCGAACTCGCCAATCTCAATTCCCCCGAACAGATCGTGATTTCAGGCCACGCCGCCGCCGTGGAACGCGCGGCCGCTCTGGCTAAGGAACGCGGCGCCAAGAAGGCCATAATTCTGCCGGTCAGCGCCCCTTTCCATTGCTCGCTGATGAAGCCGGCGCAGGATCGCCTTGCCAAAGATCTGCAGTCGCTCGCTTTCCACGAACCGGGCATTCCTGTGGTGTCGAACGTCGATGCCGCGCTGGTGGTCGACGCCGGCCGCAGCCGGGATGCTCTCATTCGCCAAGTGACCGGCTCCGTCAGGTGGGCGCAGTCGTTGCAGTTGCTGATCGCGCAGGGCGTGGGAACCTTTGTTGAGGTTGGCCCCGGAAGAGTGCTATGGGGCCTCATGCGGCAGATCGACAAGTCCAAAACTTGCCTCTACGTGGGAGATGAATCGTCCCTGCGAAAAACCATGGATCATTTCGCCGGCGTCAACGCCTGAGTAGTTTTCTAAAGCAATGTGGTTTTGGGGGCGCGGCGCTTCCAGCGTGTGCGTGAGAACAGAACTGCCGGCTATCGAGGTGGGGCAAATCGCGCAAGCTCCGGCCCCAGAGGGGCCACCGATAATAGCCCAGCGCCTTCGGCGCTGGGAAAAGTGGAAGAGATGAGCCAGTCCCGGAGGGACGATTGAAGTCCTAACGCACACACTTCCAGCGCTGCCATAGAGTTCTGCAGGACACGCGGCTTGGGCCCCCGAGGTAGCCCCCCTCCGGAAGCAAACTGTCATGCCCTCTAATCCCCATCAGTACGGCGAAAAGCTCAGCGTCTTATCGGACTTTTCCACCCAGACCCGGGCGTGTTCGGAGCGCCCATTGATCACCACTTCCACGATCACGCCGCTGGCACCGCCCTTGGGCGTCCCTGAACCATAAATATCGTGAGACTTGATGAGCCCGTACTCTCCACCAGGGCCCCAATCATTGTAGAAATCGCCGTACGAATACTGCGGGTACTTCTGCGGATGCTGCTTCCAGTTGGGATCGTGCACCCAGATACTGTAGGCGCCCTCGTAATTCTGTTGCTGCAGGGTGTCGAAAAACTTGTCGACGACGTGCTCCTCCGGCCAATTGTGGTATTCCCAGGCCAACCCGGCTATCACCAAAGCGAGAACAAGAATGGAGGCAACGCGTATGCGGCGGCGGCGTTGGCGGGCGTAGTCAAACTCTTGCGCGTCCAGCAGAGTCATAGCTTTCTAGCATAATAGATTGCAGCCGGGAACTGAAAGTTCCGGAAACTCGCGTAGTGGTCAGTGGGATTTCCACAGGGTAATGAGCTCGGCTCCTCCACCGATTAGAGTCGTAAGGCTCACAGCGACAACCATGGCGCGCAAGTACGGGCTGGGTTTGTATCGTATCTTCGTTCTTCCAGTCCAAGGGTGTACGGCCTTGAATTCCTTAGCAAAGAGGCCATGCCAAACCCCGTAGGCTGCGACCGCTGTGGCCAGTAACACTGGGATCATCGCGTCTAATTCTCTCTGAGAGTCTTCAGGATACACCCGAGATGCCGTCAGGATTCGGATGTCTTGGTTCCCTCTGTGTGCCGCTGTGCCCACTGTGTTGAATCCGGAAGACTACAGCGTCCGCTTGAACAGCGGAACCGCCAGACCTAGCGTGACCACGGCGAAGATCGACAGATACATAATGTCCGGCCAAATGGCCACGAAGCCGGCTTCCTTCAGCAGCAGCGACTTGAAGCCATGCACGGCGAAGGTGAACGGATCTACTCGCGCAATGGCTTGCAACCACCACGGAAACGCTTGAATGGGATAGATGGCGCCGCTGGGGAAAAAGAGCAGGGTATTGAGAATGCCAAACGTGGCGCGCGGCACCAAGGGATCCTCCACTCGCACCATGAGCAGAAACATCATGGTATTGAAGGCGATCGAAGTCATCACAATCATGACCAGCAAGCCCAGCGCGGTGGACGGGTTAAACAGCGTACCCACCCCGGAAATCAGTGACCCAATCACGGTGATAACCACGCCGGTCATCACCGCTTTAATCGCGCCCGCGGCGTTCAACCCAAAGACTAGTTCGGCCTTGGTGATGGGCGTGACCAGGTATCCCTCATGGACGCCGCGAGCTTTGTCGTCGATGTAAAGCATGCCGCCGCCAATCATCACCGAAACAAACATGGCCAGCGTAATCGACCCTGGCAGCAGATACTTCATATACGCAATGTAGGGATACAGCTCGACCACCTGGAGAGCGACCTGTTGCAACATGCGCGGCTCGATGGTGGGATTGTTCAGCGCGCTGACCAGGTCGGTCATCTCCTGGCTCAGCGTGTCGCTCATGAAGTTGTCGCTGTTATCCACCACCAGGGCGATTTGCGGCTGAGATTGCTCGTACACGCGGCGCGAGTACTGCGGAGGAATGATCACCGCGCCGTCAATCTTCCCGTTGCGCACGTCTTCCCGGGCCTGCTGCTCGTTGTTGTAATAGATGGGGACAAACGTGCGCATGTTGGCGCGGACCGAATCAAAAGCCTCGCGGACCTTGAGTGCCTGCGTGCCGCCATCCTCATCCACGATGCCCATCCGCGCATCGCGGATCTTCCCGCCAAAAGCGTTGCCCAGCACGATCAGCTGGATCAAGGGAAAGACCATCGACACCAGCATCAGCGTTGGCGAGCGGAAGAACTTCCGCATTTCCCGTTCGACAATGGCCAGGGCTCGATTCATGGCTGCAACCCCGGCCGTGGCGGCATGACGAACGCGTAAGACTTGACCAATTCGTCGCGCAGTTGCCGCCCCGTGTAGTGGACAAAAACGTCGTCCAGAGTTGTGTTCTGCACGGAAAGCGACTTGACGCCGACGCCGGCCTTCACCGCCATTTCCACCAGTTCCGTCGTGGCCTTGGATCCGTCGCTGGTCAGGACGCGATACATCCCCGCGCCCTCGTGCTGCACCGAAGTGACGCCACTCAGCGTGTGCAAACGCTGTTCCCAATCGGCCGGCGCGCGCTCGAATTGCGCTTCAATCACGTTCGACCCTGGCACGCTGGCCTTCAAAGCCGCCGGCGAGTCGAGCGCGACCAGTTTGCCGTGGTCCACGATGGCAATGCGGTCGCACAGGCGGTCGGCTTCGTCCATGTAATGCGTAGTAATCAGAATCGTGAGTTTGCGGTGGCTTTTGATGTTGGTCAGCATTTCCCACACCGCCACGCGCGAAACCGGGTCCAGGCCCGTGGTCGGTTCATCCAGAAAAAAGATGCGCGGACTGTGCACCAGCCCCCGCGCAATCTCCAAGCGCCGCCGCATACCGCCGGAAAGCGTTTTGGTTTGCGCATCACGCCATTTGGTCAGGTCGACCAGTTCCAGCAACTCGTCAATCGCTTCTTTGCGCTTCTTGGCCGGCACGTCGTACAACTTGGCATAGATGCTTAGGTTTTCTTCCACCGATAAATCGAGATCGCTAGTCAACGCCTGGGGAATTACACCGATCGCGCGCCGCACCGCATTGGGATCTTCGACGACGTCGTAGCCGGCAATGCGCGCCTTGCCGGAAGTAATAGGGATGAGCGTGGTCATCATGCGGATCAGCGTGGATTTGCCCGCTCCGTTCGGTCCCAGCAGGCCAAATATTTCTTCTTCCTTCACGCTGAAAGAAACGTCGTCGACCGCGGCGAAATCGCCATACTTCTTGACGATGTGCTCGACCTCAATGGCGTTCTCCTGCGCTGCGCCAGCGCCGCCGTTATGCAGATTGGGATCGGTCATCACGGATGCTGCTCCCCGGCGGCGTTCGCCTGCTCCGCTTTTCCATCGACCTGATCCGGCGACACCAGTACTTCCGCTGTCATGCCCGGAACGTAGGCTCCTTTGGGGTTATCCAGTCGGACCTTGAGAACGATGGTGCGGATGTCGCGCTTGCTTCGGCTGACATCGCGCTGGGTCGCAAAATCCGCTTCCGGCGCCTTAAAAAACACTTTGCCGGAAGTGATGGTCCCGCCCGGCAACCGCACCCGCAGCGTATCACCCATTCCGATATGATCGCTGTACGTTTCCGGAATCGCGGCCCGCACCCAGGTGTCATTCAGGTCCACGATAGTCACGATCGGCTGGCCCGCATTGAGGATTTCGCCCTGGCGCGCGGCGCGCACCGAAACCATCCCGCTCACCGGAGCGTAGATTTTCGTGTAGCCCAAGCGGACTTCCGCCTCCTTCTGTAGCTCCACGGCATTGGCTAGATCGGCTTGTGTCGCTTGCACCGTGCTCTCGGCGGCGTGCGCCTGATGCGTGTTCGCGACCGCGGTTTTCAAATCGGCCTCCGCGGCGCTGACCTGGTCCTTCAGCGATTGCACGGTCGCCTGCTGCGCCGTCAAATTGCTTTCCGCCTGCACCCGGTCCTGATCAGACGCGACTCCTTCCTTTGCCAATTCAATGGTGCGGCGGCTGTCGCTTTCGGTGCGCTGCAACGTCGCTTGCGCCTGCAGCAACTGGGCCTGCGCCGACTGCAGCTTGGCTTGCGCGTTCACCACATTGCTTGAAGTCGATCCCTGCGTCGCTTGTTCCGACGCCTGCATTTCCGCGACCTTGTGGCGCAGGCTGACGATATTAGCGGCTGCGGCTCGCTCTTCGGCTTCAAGTTCCGAGGGGTCGAGTACCGCGATCAGTTCACCCTCTTTGACCTGACTGCCTTCGTCGACCAGCAATAACGCAAGCCGTCCTTGCACCTGCGGGCTCACGATCACTTGGTTGGCATCGACCGTGCCGATCAACACCAGGTCCTTTGATCGTGGTGTCGAAAGCAGGTAGTAGCCCAGTGACACACCGAAAATGATGCCAATCAGGATCGCGAACTTGTTACGGGTATTCACTCTTGTCCTCCTCGCGGCGAGGGGTTTGGAGTCTGGAACAACGCCGCGGAAATGAAATCCAACACCGCGGCCCGGCGGACCGTAAGCCGTTCTGGGGACATCGGGTCTTCTCCAGTCATCACGCGCATCACCGGCGCGCTGGTGAAATAGAAAATGATTACGGAAATCATCGAGGGGATGAACTGCAAGGGATCCACCGCCCGAAACTCGCCGCTTGCGCAGCCCTCGGCCAGCAAAGCTGCCAGTCTTGCGAATAGGGGGCGGAAATACTGTTTCACGATCCGGGAGAGATGAGGTGCAGCGGCGCGCCCCGCATGCATCATTTCCCCCTGCACCACTCGCGGATACAAAGGATGGCCTGCGATGTAGTCGAAGTGCGCGCCGGCGTAAGCCAGTATCTTTTCACGAGGGGGGAGGTCCCGCGAAAGAGCCTCCAGGACCGCCCTGGTCAATCCGCCAAAAACCTCGTCCAGCACCGCCCCGTAGAGCGCGTCCTTGTCTTTGAAGTAGTAGTACAGCAGCGCCTTGTTCACGTGGGCGGCGCGCGCAATCGCATCGGTGCGGGCGCCGCCCACCCCCTCGCGCGAAAACTCACGCACCGCGGCGTGCAAAATGGCCGACCGGCTCTGTTCCGGCCGTCGACGGGAACCTAAACGCGATTTGGCGAGTAAAGCTTTCATGAGACTGTATTAATTAACCGGTTAGTTAGATAATAACGTAATATTCGAGTTTGCGCAAGCTCTTTAATTCGTGGGTTCGCGAAAGATTCATGGTAAATTTGCCACCGTCGGGACCGTTGACGGCCGAAAGTCGCCAGTCACAAGCTGCAATCCGCGATTCATGACGAACCAAACTGCATTCCGACGTTGGCTGTTTGCACTAGCTCTGTGCGCGATTGCGGTGGTGTTGTGCGCCGTTTATCTCGATCGCCCGATAGCCCTGTTTTTCGAGGCCCGTTTCCGCCACACCGACCTCTGGGTATGGCTCAATCATGCGCTCGCACCGCTTGATCTTGTGGTGATAATCGCGCTGTTTTTTCTGCTGGCCTGCGGCATTTGGGCAGCATCTGGACGAAGGCTCGGCGGTTGGGCCGAAACGCCGGTGCTTTGTGCGTGGAGCGCGATGTGGGCGGTCGTGTCCGATGTCGTCTTTAAGCGCGTGTTCGGCCGGGCATGGCCTGACCCGACCTACATTCAGGACCATCTTTATGGGTTCCATCTTCTGCACGGCGGCGCAGGTTGGAATTCATTCCCCTCCGGAACGGCAGCCATTTCCGCTTCCATCGTGTCCGTGCTCTGGATCGTAAGCCCCCGCTGGCGGATCATCGCTGCACTGACTGTTGTTGTGCTCTCGGGGGCAGTTGTGGCAGGAAACTACCACTGGCTCTCAGACGTGATCGCCGGCGCCTTTCTGGGGGCATCTATCGGATGGTTTACAACGCGTTTGCGGTATCCGGTGAATCCACGGCATGGAAGATACATACCTGCGGACGGTGAGTGACGCCGTCACGAATCTAGACCGGCAAGCTAGCGATTGGATTGATCGCATGCGGCCAGTCTCATCTCAGGCCAGCCGGGAGTCTCAACATTCGGCGCCGCCGGCAATGGACGGCACCAGCAAAACCTCATCCCCGTCGCTGAAAGCGTAGCTGTTGCCGCCCAGGAAACGTATGTCCTCTTCGTTGACGTAGATATTCAGGAATCGCCGGACTTGCCCCGCTTCGTCTCGCAAATGCGGCTTCAGGTCGGGGAACTGCTCTTCCAGCACCGAAAACAGCGCGCCTAGGTTCTCCGCCGAACAGGTGAACTTATCGGTTCCGGCAGTGTGGCGCCGCAGCGCGGTTGGAATTTGAACTGTAATCGTCATCTCACGCCCCCACGGTCTCGGGAATCGGCAGCGTCTTGCCGAGGTACGCTTCAAACGCCGCCAACTTAGGCGCAATCGGCGTTTCGATTTCGTACTGCCCGACGAGCGCATCGGTAGTCTTCAGGCCGTTCCCGGTAATGCAGAGCACGGTCGTCTCCTCTGGCTTAATGCGTCCTTGCCGGTAGAGCTTGCGGGCGCAGCCCACGGTGACGCCGCCCGCGGTCTCGGTGAAGATGCCTTCGGCCTCCGCCAAAATCTGCATCGATTCCACCACTTCCTCGTCCGACACATCTTCCGCCCATCCGCCACTCCGGGTGATGGTCTTGATGGCGTAGTGGCCGTCCGCCGGATTGCCAATCGCCAGCGATCGCGCAATGGTCGAGGGCTTTTGCGGCTCAATGTCCTCATTCCCGCCCTTCACCGCAGTCGAAATCGGCGAGCAACCCGTCGCCTGCGCGCCAAAGATCTTCACCACTTTCGGCTCGACCAGCCCCAGCCGAATCAATTCGTCGAACGCCTTCTTGATCTTGGTGATCAACGAACCGCCGGCCATGGGAACCACGATGTTGTCCGGCAGCCGCCAACCCAATTGCTCGGCAATCTCAAAACCCACCGTCTTCGAGCCTTCCGCGTAGTAAGGCCGCAAATTCACATTCACGAAGCCCCAATGATGCTCATCCGCAATCTGCGAGCACAGCCGGTTCACCTGATCGTAGCTGCCGGCGATGCGCACCAGTTTCGCGCCATACACTTGCGTGTTAATGATTTTGGCCGGTTCCAAGTCGGCAGGGATAAAGATCCATGCCTGAAATCCATTGCGCGCCGCCTGTGCCGCCACCGAATTCGCCAAATTGCCCGTCGAAGAACAAGACACCGTATCGAACCCGAAATTCCGCGCCTGCGCCAAAGCCACCGCGACCACCCGGTCTTTGAAACTCAGCGTGGGCGCGCAAACCGCGTCATTCTTCAAATACAGATTCTTCGTGCCCCACTGCCGGGCCAGCCGCGGCGCCATCAGAAGCGGTGTGAACCCCGCCGGCACGCTCGGCTCATAGTTCTCCGGCAACGGCAGCAGCGCCGCATACCGCCACATGCTGGGCGGGCCTTGGGCAATTTTCTCGCGGGTAAATTCGCCGCGCAGGGCGTCATAGTCGTAGGCAACTTCCAGCGGAGAGAAACAATCTTCACAGATCGACCGGGGTTGATTTCCCCAGCTCTTGCCACATCCACGACAGCGCAGTTCATAATTCATCAGCCACTCTCTTAATTTTCTTCGCGAGCCATCTTCGCGAAATCCGAGCGGTGGCGGGACGAGCCAGCAATTGCCCCCAAAAAGCGAAATCCCCTTTCCCTAGCATTGGGAAAGAGGAACGAGATGCTGGAACTCCGCACCCCGAATCTCATGTTCCCCCTGTGTAGGGCGAGAGTTGACACCGGGCGACCGGAAGTTTCCTCCCGATCCGGTTGTCGTGGCTTCCTAGGGCTCGTCCCTCAGCCACTCTGCATGAAATCCAAGGTCTGCTCCGAAGAGCAAACTTGTTGGTTATGGTATCTAGGCCAAGGCCGTTCGTCAAGGGTTTCTAGCGGGCATTCGCTAGTGGAGCCGCCAAGATGAATGTTAGCGCATCGGCGCCGCGTACATCAGCCCGCCTCGGGTCCAGAGGTTGTTGGCACCACGGGCCAGCTTCATCACCGACCCCGAGCCCAGATCACGCTCGAACATCTCGCCATAGTTGCCCACGGCTTCGATGACTCGAGCCGCCCAAGCGTCGTCGAGTCCAATAAATTGGCCGTAGCCGCGCTGGCTGCCGAGCAGACGCCGGATCACGGCATCGTCGCTCTTCTTCATCTCCGCCACATTCGATTGTGTCACTCCACTTTCCTCGGCTTGGATCAACGCTTCGACCGTCCAGTTGACGATCGTCGCCCATTGCGGGTCATCGAGACGGTAGGCGGGCGCGAGCGGATCCTTGGCGACGACCTCTGGCAGGATCTCGAAATGCGGCGCCATTCCCTTGAAGGCAATGCGTTCGTAGGCCAGTTGTGAAACATCGGCGGTGATGGCGGCGCAGTTGCCGGTGATGAATGCCGCTTCCATCTCGCCTTCTTCCTGGAAGGAAAACGGCAGCCATTTTATATCCTCGCGCTGCATGTAACTTCCCAGCTGAGTTTCAATCTCGGTGCCGCCGAGAAAGCAGATTTTCTTGCCGGCAAGGTCCTGCGGAGAACTAATGCCCATCGTTTTATTCACCAGGAAACCTTGATAGTCGTAAAAAATGGGGCGGGTGAAGCCGAAGCCTGTGTTCGCCGTATTGATGAAATTAGGAGACCCGGTGGCGAGGAGCGCGATCTTGCCGGCTTTGAGAGCTTTCAGCGCGTCCTGCTCGTCGCGAAAAGGCAGGACCGTGAATTTGGCGTTTGCCCCGAGCACGGCCACAGCCACGGCCTTGCAGATGTCCAGGTCTAAGACGGAATGATTCCCATGCGCGTCTTGGGTGGAATACTCGGGCTCTTCGGTGTTGATTCCGCAGGGAAGTGAATTGGCGGCTTTGATTTTATCGAGCGTGGCGCCGGCGTGTGCCGTCAAGGCTGTTCCGAGCATCAGCGATATCAAGAAGACTAGCAGGGGGACGGTTCTGTTCATGCGGTCCGGTTCCTTCAACTACCAAAAGTTAAGCCAACGTATAAGAATGCGGCGACCGGAAAGGAAATCCGGTCGCCGCCGTGAAACAATTCGGGAGGATGCTAGTTCGTGGGCCAGGTGCCAGACGTCGGCAGACCCGGGTTGGTGCTGGGACGAGGATTGACATCGGCCGGAGCCGGATCAATCAGTTTGCCGTGGACATAATCAGTAGGAGTGATTCCCAGCGCGCGGCAGCCCTGTGCCCCGGCGTGGGGCAGACTCAGAACCACAGAAGCCGGGATCATTGCGTATTCAGGCGGCAACGGCTCCGCAAAACCTAGCAGGCGGGCATTGTCAAACGCAGAGAAGAGGTTGCCCACTCCCGGTGTCTTGTCATCGGAGGGCCCTAGGTACTTCTGGCCGTAGGTCTTCTCACCCAGCGCGCGTGCCGCAGCTTCGTCGGGAAGGTCGGCAAGCGGCGTCAGGCCGAAGAGCTCGTCGATGAATTTGATGATGGAGCCATGCTCGGTGGCTTCGTGGGAGATGGCGTGGACCTGGCCATAAGGGGAGATCACGATCGTCGGAATACGGGGACCCTGATCGAGTGCGCCGCCCAGCGGATCGAAGGAGCGAATTTGCGGCTGGGTGTGGTCGTAGAGGCCATCGGTCTCATCGTAGGTGATGATGATAGCGCTTTCCTTCCAATACTTGCTGCTGGCGATCGCATTGATCGAGTCGGCCAGCAGGGCTTCGCTGATCTGCGCGTCGGAGTAGCCTGGATGGTCGTCGTTGCCCATGAACGCGGCCTGGACTGCCTTGCTGGGTGAGCGGGGAATGAGGCCGTCGAGATTGCCGTATCCGCCGCGAACGTAGAACACGCCACCGTCTTTCGGCAGCGCGTTGGCCTTAATTGCAGTATAGAAATCGCCCAAGCCCTTCAGGTGCGCCTTGGTTTCATCCAGGTTGTTGGCTTCGTAACCGAAGTATTGCGGGCCATTGTGATGGGCAATGTAGTCGAGATTGGTTGCGGGCCCCGCGGGATCGGTGGGCTCGTGATCGTAGCCTTCCTGGTACCAGCCCCAATTCACCGGCTTGTTATTGTCGCCGGCGATCTTCTTGATGTCTCCCTGCACATCCTGAAGGTCGAAGGTGGGGTCCAAGTCGTTGCCTGTGATGTTTTCAATCTGGTCCCCCATGAAAGAGAGCGGAAGGCTGGCAAACGTCAGATTGGAAGCCGGGTTTGAACTCACTCCACCCGGATTGTCGACCGGCTGCTTCTCACTCGCAGGGGTGAGAACGTCGAGGGCGGATCCCCAGAACGGTTGCGGGTCGGCCGTAACCGGTAGTTGCGCGTTTGTCGTTATCACGTTGCTGCCCAGCGCAGGATGTTCAACCCATTGAGTTTTTCCCGACTGGCCGGCGATCATGGCGATGGCGTTCGGCGTCGAGGGCCCGATTACGGTGTCAAAGAAGTTGTCGAAAAGCGTGAAGCGATCCGCGTAGTTCCACATGAATGGAGCGGTGTCACAATCCACGTGACCGACCACCAGTTCGCCCTTTTGCACTTGCTTCTCCGTCGGCAGCGGTCCGGTATAAGTTGATCCATCGGCGCTGAGAGTACCCGCCAACCCTTCCTCTACGACGGCATAACGATCATTCTGGGCAACGTGATTGGTATCCAGATCCAGCTTGGCGTCGATGGCGGTATGGCCATGATTCACCGAATCCGTGTCCTCCGGATAGAGCAGCACTGTTTTCCCGTTGACGTCGGTGACGGATTGAGGAAACAGGAACGGAGAGATCTTGCCAACCGAGCCGTCGGTCAAAACGATTGGCTGAACAAAGCCGGGAGTCTTTCCGGCCCGCTGCGAGAATAGGCCCCGCGCTCCCGGGTAGGTGCCGAAGTAAAAGTCGAACGACCGGTTTTCCTGGAAGAGAACGAAGACGTACTTGATTTTTCTGCGCAGCAGTTCGAGCTTCTCGCCATGCGAAAGATAAGGCGAGTCTTCCACGCTGCGCGTGTGGCGTGCGACGTCGTCGCCCGATCTCGGACCAATGTCAACGACTTTCTCGTGGTTGGACCAGTCTCCCGCTGGCCCTTGCGCCAGCGTGGCGACAGGCTGCATCATTAGCGCGGCTATCATCAGCGAAGCGCAACTGGTCTTCGCCCATTCTTTGGTGTGCATATACAATCCTCTCCTTCAATGTGACGCATAACGGCCATGCGGTTTGCGCCGGTGTGGCACGTCACCTCAGCTAGGTGGCGATCCGGCGACGAAATATTTGCCGCACCACGGATAGCAGAAGAGTGTGAATGGCACGTGAACACACGATGAAAAAACCGCGTCAACCCGAGCACCGGGTGGGGTGCTTTCAATAACAATTTCCCTGGCGTGCTTAGCGCTGGAGTGACCGGCTGGTCGGTGTGGCTGCGAGCTGCTCGTTAGTTCTGTTCTTATCGAGCTTCGCCAAGAGAGTGGTACGACTCGGTGCCGCTTAGTGGACCATGCCGGCGGCGTTCTCAAGCACCACGTTCGACAGCACGGCGGTATCGGACTTATCCGGCAGGTGCGAGCAGAAGCCGATGCCGACGTAGAAGGGCTCGTCGAGGTGCAGGGTGATGGGTGGGCCGAACTGATGCATGGGTTCGCCTTCCAGGCTGACGAACAGCGCGAAGGAATCGCCGCGCTTTTCGATGCCGATACGCTTAGCGAAGATCGGGACCAAGCTGTCAGGGCTGGAGCCGCCGGGACGGCCACGCCCTCCCATGCGAAACTCCATGTCCTTGACGCGGACATCCTTCTCGGGCCGCTGCGCCAGTTGGATCATGCCGGCGCCGTGCAGGGCGACCATGGCCTCTTTGGAATCGTCGTCCAGATCCTGGCGAATCACGAGCACCGCTTTGCGGTCGCCGTAGCCTGTCGGATCCGGAAACGCGATGTCGGCCGCGAGCGAAACGTCCCCCGACATTTTCTTCCACAGATAACGAAACTCGTCGCGCGTGTACCAGACGTTGTAGCCGGCGGAGTTAATGGTGTACTGCTTCGAGCCGCCGTCGTAACTGGCGCTGCCCGGCACCACCGCGCTTCCAATATCGGACTGGCCCTCGAATATACCGATCGGCGTATCGAAATTCTTGCTCGGTCGGTGAAAGTCCGGCGGCGGCGCTACCTGAACGTGGGTTGCGGAACCCGGTTGCGCCCATGCGGGTACTGACGCTGGCGGAGCGCTAGGCGCAGGCGGCGCTTGCGCGCGGAGTAGATGCGGCGCGGCGCACAGCATCAGGACTAGCATCGGGAACCGGCAGACGATTTTCTCGGCGAGCATTCGCGGTGATTGTAACTCGCCGCGCATGGGGCCGTACACAAGGCCGCTCTCTCTGACAATTGCATCGCGTTACCCCATATCTTCGACCGCGTCGGCCGCTGTTGGCTTCTTCGTACGCGTCGTCGTGATCACCACCACGCTAACAAGAACACACAGAGTCCCCAGAATCGTTCGCGGGCCTAGCGCTTCCCCGCCCACGAAATATCCCAGCAGAACGGCCACGACCGGATTCACGTACGCGTAGGTTCCGACTTTAGTCGGCGATTCGTGATGAATCAGCCACACGTAGGCGGTGAACGCGACAATGGATCCCGCGACAATCAGATAAATCAACGCCAGCCACGCTCCGCGCGAGACGCTCCACGGATGAAAATTACGAAATTCTCCCAGCGTGGCCGCCGTAAGCGCCAGCAACACTCCCCCGGCGAGCATCTGCGCCCCCGAGCTCATGACTTTGGACGCCGGAAGCGGCAGCTTGCGCGTCAGCGCAGACGCCACCGACCAGCTTATCGCGCAAATCATGAGCGCCACCGCCCCCGACCGGTCGATGGGCGCGCTGCCTAGATTCAACGAGCGGCTCATCAGCACGGCCACTCCGCCAATCCCGGTCAACAGAGCTAAAGCCAGACGAAGGGTAAGCTTTTGGGTGCGCAGAAAAATGATTTCCGACAGCGCCATGAACACCGGGATGGTGGCCAACATAACCGCCGCAATGCCCGAGGGCACCCGCTGTTCCGCCCAAAACAACAGCCCGTAGTCGAGAACGAAGATCAGCACGGCGAGCAAGCCTACGGACATCCATTGCCACCGGCTCGGCGAACGCTCGCCCCGCGCCAGCATCCAGCCGTAAAGAACCAGTCCCGCCACCAGAAAGCGCATCGCCGCCAAAAGAAACGGCGGAACTTCACGCACGCCAATGCGAATGGCGAGGAATGTGGATCCCCACACAAAATAGATAATCGCGAAGGCCAACAACGTCTTCCACTTCGGGCGATGTTCCTTGGCTTGCATGGCAGATTCCTAAGCGGCGGCTGGCGGCGCTGGTGTGGACGGTGCTCTTCGCGCTGCGCCGTTCCGGCATGCACCGGCTTTCGGAGCTGGCTACCGCGCCCCATCAAGGGTAAATCGTCGCGACGCGAAGGTCTTTTTGAAACCCGGCCATCACAGGTCGCCATCCACCAACCGCTCCCCGTATCCGTTCGCCTCCAGCCAGCAATAAAGGTGGACCTGACAGAGATATGACGCCACCACCTCCTCCCCAAGTTCATGCGTGTCGGCGCAGAGAAACGGCACCCGCAGTCCGGCCAGGCATGCGATCAGTGATTGCACGATGCGGTTCGGGTCCACCCCGCTGTGCGCGTAGGGGCTTTTCACCTGGCTCAGAGACGCGGTAATCAGAAGCAGCCGGTGCGGCACTTCACTCATGGCCCGCAACCGCTCCACAAAAACCGCGCGGTTCGTGGACAACGATTGCACCAGATCGCCAAGACTCTTGCGCTCTACCACGCAGAATTCCTCGAGGCCGGCGAGCGAATAATCCCCGAGTTGCAGCGGACGCTTTTCGATTCCCTCGAACCATCCCCGAAAACGCGCGAAATCCAGTGGGTCTTGTTCCCGAGTGTCTACCAGCAGCACTGGCTTGGGGGTTTGCAGCTGCGTCCCGCCGCGCTCCGCCAGCACCGGAATCACCGGCGGAGGCACCGGCATGGCGTTCATCTCCCACGTCAAAGGAGGCGCGATCAGGGTGCGGCGTTTTCTCAGCTGGATCCTCGCATCTGGACCTTGTCCGGCTTACCGGCTGTACTGATTCTTCATCTTCTCCGCGTGCCGCTCCAGCCCCAACTCGATCAGCCGCTCGATCAGCTTGGGATAAGGCATCCCGGAAGCCGCCCACAGCTTGGGATACATGCTGATCGACGTAAACCCCGGCATGGTATTGATCTCGTTCAGGTAAATTTTCCGCGTCTTCGGATCCATCAGAAAATCCACCCGCGCCAGCCCCGAGCAATCCACCGCCTTGAAAGCGCCAATCGCCAGTTGTTGCACGGTCTTGGTTTCCCGCCGGCTAAGTTTCGCGGGAATAATCAGCTGCGAACCTTCATCCAGGTACTTAGCTTTGTAATCGTAGAATTCCGTGCTCGGAACGATCTCTCCCGGCACCGAAGCCTCCGGCCGGTCGTTGCCCAGCACCGCGCACTCGATCTCGCGCGCTTTTTGCTTCTTCCCTCCCACGCCCTGCTCGACCACAATCTTGCGATCAAACTTCGCCGCCTCTTCAATCGCCGGCCCCAATTCCTTCCGGTCGTGCGCCTTCGAAATCCCCACCGAGGATCCCAGATTCGCCGGCTTCACAAAGACCGGATATTTCAACTTGCTCTCCACCAGCTTCTGAACCTGCTTCGGGTCATCTTCCCATTGTGATCGCAAGAACGTCACATGCTTCACAATCGCCAGCCCGGCGGCACGAAACAAAGACTTCATCACATCTTTATCCATCCCCGCCGCCGATCCCAACACCCCCGCGCCAACGTAAGGAATGTCCGCCAGTTCCAGCAGCCCTTGGATGGTCCCATCTTCGCCAAACGTCCCATGCAGCACCGGAAAAATCACATCCACATTGATGGCGCGGTCTGCGGCGCGGCGGCTGAGAACATCGGTCTGAAACGGCGCCAGCGATCCGCCGTGCGCCTGCGGCTCCGGCGGGACCACCACCCCTTCGCCGTGAGCGAGCACCGCCGCCCCCGGCGTAGCCTCCGGGTCGCCCGCTCGCAAGTGTGCCTGTGTGGAAGCTGCCTGTGTGGAGCGGGCGCCCCCGCCCGCTTCTTTACCTGCCCCAATGGCGCCCCCGCCCGCTTTGCCAGCAAGCAATCTCTCCGCATCCGCCGCCGTAACCCATCGCCCTTGCTTGGTAATGC
Organism: uncultured Acidobacteriaceae bacterium; assembly: GCA_963776125.1. Lineage (GTDB taxonomy): Bacteria > Acidobacteriota > Terriglobia > Terriglobales > Acidobacteriaceae > PALSA-270. The sequence goes on from CAVZMC010000043.1 coordinate 34,140, forward strand.
CGATGGGCACCACTTCATAGATATCTTTATCGATCGCATTAAACACCGACGCCGCCGAGAGCAGCGAAACTTCATGCTCCCCGCTCCGCCCGCCAAACAAAATCCCCACTCGCAGTTTCTTCATGACCCTTCAGTCTGGACGGCAGCGGCATTCCAAGTCAATCGCAGCGGTGGTTCCAAAAGTCCATAGCCGTAGGATTTCACGTGGGGACAGCCGCCCCCGGCTGTCCAGCCGAGCGTAGCTCGGCAATGCTTCGGCGTGCAGGGCTTGCTACTGTCCTCAAACTAGAACACTACCCAGGGCTTTGTATTTTCGTCAAAACACAAGCACGCAGCATAGAATCATGGAGCGTCACCAGCAAGCAAAGAAATCGCCGCAAAACAGAAATGGATCGCTAATGCGGCGCTCTCGTTATTTTTTCAGTTCGCCACTCAAAGGCATCGGCATCTCCTTGGCCTGCTACGTCGCCAGCATTATCGCGAGCCTGACTATGCGCTCCTGACGTAACCGGGCCGGTGGCCGATTCAAGCCGCGTTCTTTGCGGCTTGAGTGGGATGCTCGGATCTCCCCAACTCTGTCATCCCGACCGTAGCGCAGCGAAGCAAGCGAAGCGGAGGGATCTGCTTTTTCCGTGGCCTGCCGGGTGCCTGTAGATGATCAAGACGTTGCACCTGGTTCCGAGCGGCTGGCGAGCGCGGAATATAATGACTTTGCCCTCCATGCCCAAGAAACCCAAGCGCGCAGCGGCTAAAGCGACCAGCCGTAATGGCCGGCCCTCGCCCGACAACTCCACGCGCACCTACACCATCCCCGATTATCGCCTCGAGCACCCCAACTACACCGTCCGCCAGATTCGGAATGGCAAAGACAACGAGACCCGCTACGAGGTCGAAGGCAATCTCAACGCGCCTGTCCCGCCCATCCGCGAATCGAAGTACCTGACCAAACAACAGCACATTGAGATCTACCGCTACATGCTGCTCAATCGCAAGATGGAGCAGGCGCTCGAAAATCTTTACAAGCAAGGCAAAGTTGTCGGCGGCGTCTATTTCGGACTCGGCCAGGAAGCCTGCTCCTGCGCCAGCGCCTACGCGCTCGACAAAGACGACTGGTTCGCGCCCATGATTCGCAACCAGGGCGCGCTGCTGGTGCGCGGCTTTCGCGCCCGCGACACCATGATGCAGTACATGGCCAAGGCCGATTCGCCCACCAAGGGCCGCGACGGCACGTCGCACTTCGGCGACATCTACGAGCGCAACATGGTCTCACCCATTTCCATGCTCGGCGATCTCATCCCCGTGCTCGCGGGCGTTGCGCTCGGCGCGCGCCTGCAAGGCCGCAACGTCGCTGCCCTAACCTGGATCGGCGACGGCGGCCAGTCCACCGGCGTCACCTACGAAGGCCTGAACTTCGCCGCGGTGCAGAATCTCGGCGTGGTGCTTTTCGTCGAAAGCAATCTCTGGGCGTATTCCACGCCGTCAGAACTGCAATACAAAGTGAAAGACCTCGCCGAGCGCTCCATCGCCTACGGCATTCCCGGCGTGATCGTCGATGGCACTGACGCCTGCCAGGTTTACGACGCCGCCCGCGACGCCGTCGAGCGCGCCCACCGCGGCGAAGGCCCCACGCTCATCGAAGCCAAAATGATGCGCATGAAAGGCCACGCCATCCACGACGCGGCGGATTACGTTCCCCGGCCGCTCTTCGAGTACTGGAAAAAGCGCGATCCCATCACCCGCTTCGAAAACTACTTGGTGAAAGTGAAGAAGTGGCTGACTCCCGCCGAGAACCAAAAGCTGATCGCCGGAGTTGACCAAGAGATCGAGCGCGAACGCGAAGCCGCCGTGGCTTCTCCCATGCCAACGCCCGAATCCGCCGCCGGCGGCGTCTACTGTGAAGACGGCTGCCACGAAATCAAGCCCAAGTACGCAATGCCGAAAGTGAAGAAAGTGGAGACCGCCAGACTGAAGCAAACCGGGGCGGCCGCCCACTTAAAGTGATCTCAGGCAACGGCGGGCTCGAGGCGAGAATCTATAACCGAATGCAGGTCGTCACCAAGCTGGCCGTCGCAGCGGTGCTTTCGACTGGATTGGCCGCACTGTGCTCCGCTCAGCAAGCCGGCTTCCGCGATCTCACCACATCCTGGCGCGTTCCCGCCGACCACGTCCCCTCACCTTCATCGGCCACTTGCCCGAACCTTCGCAGCACGGTCTCAGATGGCGAAATCGCGCAAGCGCCGGCGGGATCGCCGGCATCGGCGGACAAAATCGAACTCACCGTCGCGGAAATCTCCCCGCCCAAGCTGCGCGTCGGCGGAGTTTTCATCGCTACCGTACGACTTAAGAATATTGGAGCCGACAAAATCCTCATCCCATGGCAGCCCGACGGCGAGCAAGTAGCTCACGTCTCCGCCGACGGCACCGAAGAAAAATACGAGGTCGCGGACATCAGTTTCCGCCTCACTGCCAGCGCCAAGAAGAGCATTGCCATCCCGCTGCAATCCGAAGGCGCTCTGTTCGCTCAGCCCGGCGATCCAGCCGCGTACTTGGCGATCAGTCCCGGCCGCTGGGTGGACATCAAATTGAAAGCTACCGTCTCTTGCGGGCTGGACAACTGCGAAAGCGAGGTCAAGGCGGACGACCACGCCGTTCTTACCGCTTGGTGGTATCAGCGCGTCCTAACGCATAGGGTGAAAGATTGCACGGAGGACCACGGCGCCTACAAGGTGCGCGAAGTAGATTCCGCGCCTTTCACAGTCGTTGTCCTCCCGCCGCCAACTCGGAGCCATGGCGCCACCAAGCCGCACGCCACCCGCTCAAACGTCGCGATGGGTGTAATTCCTGCCGGCGGCTTCTCTGCACGATAGAATCGTCACAGCGAGCTGCATGCCCCAACTCACTTATCTCGAAGCCATCCGCCAGGGACTCTGGGAGGAAATGGAGCGCGACCCCGCCGTCTTCTGCCTGGGCGAGGACATCGGCATCTACGGCGGGGCTTTCAAAGTCACGGATGGCTTCATCGACCGCTTCGGCGCCGAGCGCGTCATCGACACGCCCATCGCCGAATCCGCGATCGTAGGCGCGGCTTTCGGGGCATCGCTCACCGGCCTGCGCCCCGTCGCCGAATTTCAGTTCATGGACTTCATGCCCTGCGCCATGAACCAGATCAGCAACATGGTGGCCAAAACTCACTATCTCTGGGGCGCGCCCGCGCCGCTCGTCCTGCGCGGGCCCAGCGGAGGCAATGTCCACGGCGGCCCGTTCCATTCGCAGAATCCCGAGATGTGGTTCGTCACAACCCCGGCCTGAAAGTCGCTTGCCCCGCCACGCCGTACGACGCCAAAGGCCTGATCAAAGCCGCCATTCGCGACAACAATCCCGTCATCTTCTTCGAGCACAAATATCTCTACCGCCGCATCAAGGAGGAAGTCCCCGCGGAAGACTACGTAGTGCCGTTAGGCAAAGCCCGCGTCGCACGCCAAGGCCGCGACCTCAGCATCATTACTTATGCCGCCATGGTTCACACCGCCTTGGAGGCTTCCGAGTTTCTGAGTAAAGAAGGCATCGAAGCAGAGATTCTCGACATGCGCACGCTGGCTCCGCTTGACCGCGAAGCCGTCGCGCAAACCGTGCGCAAGACCAACAAAGTCATCCTGCTGCACGAAGACACCCGCACCGGCGGCATCGCCGGCGAGCTTGCCGCTATCATCAACGAAGAAGCCTTCGACGCGC
>CAVZMC010000044.1:0-88983 GCA_963776125.1 uncultured Acidobacteriaceae bacterium
CACCATTTGCGAGCTGGCTACCTGCGAGAACACGTTGTTGGCGTTCGAACCAATCAAACGGATCGTGCCGACAACAATCACCAAAATCACCGCCAACATCACGGCGTACTCGGCAATATCTTGCCCTCGTTCATCGGACCATAGCTGTTGCAAAAACTCTTTCACGGGTTGCCCCTCCTTGCGCATTCGCGCGGCTCACAGAATCTTGGCGCGACGTCCAGCCCCTTGCGGAAAACTGCCGTCAACTTGCTCCAAAGTATTGAATATACACATTCATCATAATTCCACCACTATCGAATGTCCAATGGCCCAACGGTGTTACCCCCCAGCACGAAAGTACCATGCCGCCTTTAGACAATGGTCTTCAAGGGCAAGGACTGATTCACCGCAAACAAAGCCAGCTCCAGGCGGGTGGAAACCCCAAGCTTGTCGAAAATGTTACTCAGGTGGTGCTTGACCGTGTCCTCGCTGATCTTGAAATACTCGGCGATTTCCTTGTTGGCGTAGCCTGCCACCACCGCCGAAACGATTTCCAGTTCCCGCGGCGTCAGTCCGAACTTCTTTTGCCGGGCCTCCTCCCCCGACGACTGAATCAAGGTTCGCAGATACTGCACTAGATTTGAGACACTCTCCCGGCCCACCCAATATTCGCCGGCCATCACCGTATCGATACTCTTCAACAGCAGCTGCGTGGCGGAATCCTTCAAAACCACGCCGCGGGCGCCCAGTTGCAGCGCCTCGACAATTTGATTCTTCTCCGCCGCCGCGGTAAGCAAGATGATGCGAACGGAATTCTGTCCCGCGGTCGAGTTCATTTCGCGCAGGGCTTCCAGGCCGGGATGACGCGGCATGGCGAGATCGAGCAACAGAATGTCGGGCTTGAGCTGCCGCGCTAGCTTGACCGCTTCCGCCCCGTCACAAGCTTCTCCGATGACCGCGAACTTGGGTTCGGCTTCCAGCAGCCGCCGCAAGCCATCGCGAAAAATGGGGTGGTCGTCGGCGATCAGAATGCGAACTTGCAGTGTCTTCTTGTTATTCTCCATAAACCGCTTCTCGTTTTTGGGGAACGCTAATTTCCAGCCGTGAACCTTGCCCGGGATTTGATTCTATCGTGAGTTCGCCCGCAATCAAACGGACACGTTCCTTAATGACAACCGGTCCTTTTCCCATGCTCTCCAGTTCCGCCTGAGTGAATCGTCCGGAGAACGGAAAACCGGAGCCATCGTCCTCGATCAGCATTCTCCACACGCCTTCATCCGCGCCCAGCCGGACCAGCACCTTGCGCGCGCCGCTGTGCTTGCGCACGTTCACCAGACCTTCTTGCACGATCCGAGCTAGTTCGCGGCACACGTCCTGCGGCATGTCGACTTCCTCCAGATCGCAAACGAAGCGGGCGGCAATGCCGGTTTCGCGCTGAAATCTTTCCACCGTGTCGCCGAGTAGGCCCAAAATCCTGCGGGAGTCCACGTCGAACGACTTCATCTGTTGCATCAGTTCCCGCAATTTGAGCACTTCCTCGCGCAACAAACCCTGAATGCGCCCCAACTCTTGCGAAGTTTGGGCCGGGTCGGTGGCGGACAAGCGGCGCAAAACATCGACCTGCATTTCGACCGCGATGAGCGACTGCACCGCGCCGTCGTGCAGCTCACGCGCAAAGCGCGCCCGCTCCAGAGCCCCCGCCCGTCGCCGCAACCGCCGCAACAGATAAACGTTGTAAACCGCCGGTCCGATCTGACGCACATATTCCTGCAGGAAACGCAATTCTTCCTCGGTATCGCCGGTCAAAGCCGGGTTCAGAAGGAAAATGCGCCCCGACCATTCACGTCCGAAGACGAACGACACCGTTGCCAGGTCGCTGAATTCGTGCCGCCGGGCGAGGCCTTTCAGAAATTCCGGAGAAACATGTTTCACTCTGGCTCCGTCCCGGTCCAGAGCCACCAGTTTGTCGAAGCCATGCTTGCCGCGGTGCGCATGACTGGCCTGTTCCGGGGACTCATAGAGATAGGTTTCACGGTCGGAGGGCGAAGGTTCCAGCCAATGGAAATTGGTCGGTGTCCCATTCAGAGAACGAATCTCACCCACGAAGATATGATGGCTGTTGGCTTCGAGAGAGGCGATCAACGCTTGCTTCGCGCCGTAACTCGATAACAAATCACCGAGGATTTCCTGCAGCGTTCCGTTCATGCCCGCTTCCACCCGCACCAAGCCCAGGGCATGCGCGATCACCGCTTTTTCCGCGCGCAGCTGCTTTTCCTGTTCCGCCAGATAGCCCAACAGCAGGCTCAGCACCAGCAGATAGATGGAACGCATGAACAGAGCCTTGGGATCAAAATTCAAAGGACTCGCGTTCAAGGGAGAGAGGTGATGCCGCGATACCACACCATCCAGCCAGGTTAGAAAGCCCAATTGAAAGATCAGGGCTTCAAACCATAGCAAAGCCAGCGCGACTAACGCCGTGCCCACCGTCTCCCGCAGCCCCCAGCGGTAAGCCGCGGCCGCCAGAACAAAGATAAAGAACAGGAAGAAAGGGTTCCCCACGCCCGAGACAAACACCGAGATCAGCGCCGGCCAGACAATATCCGCGCCGTGCACCAGTATGCGAAACGATTCCGTCGATTCTTGCCGCCGCCGCAGCAGGACGATGATGAGAAAACTCTGCGCAACATAGAAAGCCAATAAGCCGGAAACCCAAACTGAGGGGCGCACTTCGGTGGGATTGATCAGGATGGCGACCATCGCCGACCACGCCAGCAGAACCCGCGAGGTGGCGAGCCAGCGCTCAATGCGCCGGGTTTCGCCCGGGCTGGCGGGGGCGCGCAGCCTCCAAAAGAATCGTTCTCTTAGCAATGGGAATGACAATGGAGGCAACCGTACAACGGGAGAATGCCACGCATACTAGTTACATTGAAAGAGAAGAGCAAGCGAAACCTGGAAGGCGGGTATTAGCGCGTTTGGTCACACGAACCCTTCGTCATTCCGAGCGCCGGTTTTTGGCGCGAGGAATCTGCTTTTTGCTCGTGGACACAAACAGCAGATTCCTCACTCCGTTCGGAATGACAACTCGCTCAGGTTTGTCACGACATCGGCGCCATCTCCACTGTTCGCTTCAATTGCCCGCAAGCGGCGAAAATGTCGCGCCCGCGCGGACGGCGCACGAAAGCCAGCACTTGCGCCGTCCTCAGAATATTCTGGAATCTCTCCACCCGCTCTTGCGCTGGCGTTCGAAATTCCACTCCCGGCCCGGGATTGAAAGCAATCAGGTTGATGCGGGCATCGAGGCCACGAACCAGTTCCACCAATTCCCGCGCGTTCCGCTCCGAATCGTTCACCCCTTCGAGAAGAACATACTCAAAGGTGAGTTTTTCCCGGTTACGCAGAGGGAAATCGCGCGCCGCCGCCATTAGCTTCTCCAGATTCCATTTGCGATTGAGCGGCATAATCTGCGTACGCAACGCGTCGTTCGGCGCGTTCAGCGAGATCGCCAGCCGCGGCCGCACCGGCTCCGCGCCAAAATCGTAAATGCGCGGCACAATGCCCGCCGTCGACACCGTCATCCGCGAAACAGGGATTCCGGCGCCCTCCACCAGCAGGCGCACCGCCTTCATGAAGTTGTCGTAATTGAGAAACGGTTCGCCCATGCCCATGAAAACCAGGTTCACCCGGTCTTCCGGCGGAGAAACTTTTTGATCGTTAAGCACCGCGCAAACCTGGCCAACAATCTCGCCGGCCGTCAGGTTGCGTTTCACTCCGAGCAGTGCAGTAAGGCAGAATTGGCAATCCACCGCGCAACCCACCTGGCTGGAAACGCATATCGTAGCGCGGTCAAAGCTGCGTCCCATCGACGGCTGGGCTGGCGGGCCGTCATCGCCCGCTTCGCCGCCGTCACCCTCCGGCATCCAAACCGTTTCCACGCTCTGCCCGTCGGCAAACGCGATCAAATACCGGATCGTCCCGTCCACCGAAACAAATCTCTTTTCGACACGCGGCAGGCCGATGGAGATTTCGCTGTGCTCCAAGCTTTGCCGAAATGGCAAAGGCAGCGTGGAAATCGTCGCCGCGGATTCCACCCGCTGGCGATAAAGCGCATCGAACAACTGCTTCGCCCGGTAAGCAGGTTGGCCAAACTCCTCGACTACGCCAGCGAGCTCCTGCAGATCGAGCCCCATGAGTGAGTTTGATTTAACTTCGTTCATTTCCTGATTTTACGCCGCAGGGTGCCCTGTCCGTTCTCTCCGCGAGCTCGGCGGCCTTTCTCGGCGTTCTCGGCGGTTGAAAACTCCGCTCATCGCACACTCATCTAAGTGACTGATTCTACGAGGGAAACCTCCTGAGTTAGCAGCCTATCTCCGTGTATGTAACAATAAAAGCCCGATGCTTGGCGATCCCGGCAACATCCAACGCGAAGTCTTGCCCAACGGGCTGACCATCCTCACCGAGGAGATGCAGCACATTCGCTCCGTCTCCGTCGGAGTATGGATCAAGACCGGCTCACGCGATGAAGATGCGCGGTGGAACGGCATTTCGCATTTCATTGAGCACATGGTCTTTAAAGGAACCAACCATCGCTCGGCCGAAGACATCGCCCGCCAGGTCGATTCCATCGGCGGCAACATGGATGCGTTTACCGCCAAGGAATGTGTCTGCTTCAACATGAAGGTGCTCGACGAACATCTACCCATCGCCATGGACATTCTCGGCGACCTGGCGCTTCATCCGACTTTCGATGTTGCCGACATTTCTCGCGAACGCGGCGTGATCCTGGAAGAAATCAAGATGGATGAGGACAGCCCGGATTACCTCGTCCACGAAATCTTCACCCAGAATTTCTGGAAGGACCATCCTCTGGGCAAGCCAATTCTGGGTACCAAAGACACGGTAAAGAAGTTCGAGCGCGACCCGGTTCTGCGTTTTTATGGGCAGCGCTTCATTCCCGGCAACTTGATTGTGTGCGCGGCTGGGAACTTGAAGCACGCGCAATTCGCCGAGCTCACCAATAAACATTTTGGCAAAATGAAGGCCGCGAAAAACGGCTTCCACGGCACGCAGCCGAAAGTCGTGCCGCGCATCGTTCTACGCAACAAGAAGTCTTTGGAGCAGGTGCAGATTTGCGTGGGCGTCCCCTCGCATCCCATCGCCCACGAGAAGAGGCACGCTTCCTACATTTTGAATACGCTGCTCGGCGGCGGCATGAGTTCGCGCCTGTTTCAAAACATCCGCGAGCGCCAGGGCCTCGCCTATTCCATCTACAGCGATCTCAACCCCTATCGCGATACCGGTTGCCTTTCCGTGTACGCCGGCACTTCGCGCGAGTCGGCGGAAAAGGTTGTGCAGAGCGTGGTTTCGGAATTCCGCAAGCTGAAACTAGAGATGGTGCCGGGAGACGAACTGCGCCGCTCGAAAGACCAGCTGAAAGGCAGCTTGATGCTGTCGCTCGAATCCTCAACCGCGCGCATGTCGAACCTGGCGCGCCAGGCGATGTATTTCGACCGCTTTTACGGGATGGACGAACTGATGGAGAGGATCGAGGCCGTCACCGCGCAAGATCTGAAAGAACTAGCCGAAGAGTTTTTCCAGACCGAGTCGATTGCGGTGACCATCCTGGGCAATCTGCAGGGGCTGAAACTCAGACGTGACCAACTAGCCTGCTAAGCGGTATTGGTTCGACGTTAGCATAAGGCTCGAGTGACTTCTTGTTCTTGAACCGTGATCTGATGCGGTACGTATCTACGCCAGCACCCATGCGTGTTTCTTAATCACCATGCCCGCCACATTCGACAAATACTGCCCCAGACAACGCACGCAAGGCACATAGCCCGCCTGGATCGCCTGCCCAGCCCTCATCGATTGGATGCCGCCCGCTTTATCGTGAATGAAGGCGCAGCCTGCCACGTGGAAAATCTTGCTGTGCGCCGCAACCAGCACGACCAGATCTCCCGGAACTCGTTGCCCGGGCTGCGCGTGCTCGGAGAGCGACGCCGGCTGACTGCGCGCCGAGGAGTTGGCGACGGTGAGGCTTCCGACGATCAGCCCGAGCGCGGCCACCGCCACCAGCCAGCCGAAGGCCGTGCCTCTTCGGCTGGGCATAGCTTGCGCCAGTTTCCAGCGCAAGCGCCAACTGAAACCCAGCGGAGCCCGCACCAGCCGGTCATCGCCATACAACTCAACAACGTTCCGCATGCCTTCGAGTACGCTGGCGCAGCGTTTGCATTGCCGAATGTGACCTTCCATTGCAATCCGGAGTTCGGGCTCGACACCGCCCTCCAGATAATTCGAAACCTCCTGCCAAACCTGCTCGCATGTCACTACCATGGCTTGCTTCCCTTCTGAAAACCTAAACGGCTGAACCATCCGCCGCTCAACTTCGGAGCCAGCAGATCGCGCAGCATCAAGCGGGCGCGCAACAGTCGGGTTTTCACCGAGGCGGCCGAAATTCCCAGCATCTCCGACGTTTCCTCAATGCTCAGATGTTGCACATCCCGCAGCACAAACACCTCCCGATACTTGCTGCCCAGCGAAGCCAGCGCCTCCAGCAGCAGCTCGCGCACTTCTTTTCTTTCCAGCGCCTCGGAAGGAACTTCCTGCCAATCGGCGAAGTCCCGCGGCGTGTAAACGCCTTCCGCGTCTTCGCGTTCGCCGATAGGTTCCATCACATCCGCGTGGTCCTTTCTGCGCCGCATGCGAGCTTCGTTCACCGCGATCTGAATCAGCCAGGTGCTAAAGCGCGCTTCGCCGCGAAACTGGCGCAAATTTGCGAACGCCTTCAGGATGGCTTCCTGCGCTGCATCTTCCGCGTCCGACGGGTTGCGGAGAATCGAGAACGCCGCCGCGTAAACTCTGCGCTCGAAAGGCCGGATCAGTTCGTAGAACTTCTCCGGCTCGCCGTTCTGCACGCGCCGAATCAGTTCCCGCTGCCGCGCCTCCAGCGGGCCAACCGGCTCATTCACCGAACTCGTTCCTTCCACCATCATTAGCATTGCCATTGCAATTTCTCTCGAGCGGCCGCAACGGCAGCTAGTGGGGTGCGTAGTCGGGATTCTTTTTCCATCCCGTCAACATCGACACAAAATTATTCCAGCCATGCAGCACAACCATGACTAGGTGCCCGAACAGAAAGAACAAGATCGCCCACATGACGGCGAAATGCCAAACCCGGGCCAGATGAAATCCGCCCATCACCCACGCCAGCCAAGAAAACTGCACCGGCTTCCAAACCGCGAATCCGGTGAGCACGGACAGCACACCCAGCCCAATGGCGGACGTGTACGCCAGCTTTTGCAGCGGATTGTACGGCTCGGCGAGGAGCGGCTTAGGGCCAAAGAACAAATAATGGCGCGCCATCGGCCAGACTCCGCGGATGTCTTTTGGCAGGAAGAGCACCTGCCGGTAGTTTCCGCTAAAAATCTCGTAGGCGATATAAAACAGGCCGGTTGCGATGTAGAGCCACATGAAGCTGAGATGCCATTGCAATCCGCCGCCTAGCCAACCGCCCAGCGCAAAAGATTTTGGCCAATTCAGCAGATTCTTCTGCGGAATCTTGCTGCCGAAGCTGGGAAAGGCGCGAAAGATTTGCAGCCCGCTGCCCACCATCACGAATAACGACACTGCATTCAGCCAGTGAGAAAAACGCACCGGCCAGGGATGTTCGTAAACGGCCGGTTCCAGCTCGCCGGTCTTGGCTTCGATTTCAATTACCGCTTCGCGCACGATTTCTTGTTCCTCGCTGCCATTTGCCAAGCACGGTCGGCAGAGACGTAGCTAAGCCTCTGCGGCGGGGGCGTGATCCTTTCCCTTCAGGCAGTTGCACCTAAACTCATGGACTTAGCCTCCGATTATGCCCAAAACCACAACAAATCCCGCCGGCCGAACCTGGCGCTACGATGCCATTTCCCGCTGCCACAATGCCCCAGGATCGACGTTTGGCAGTTCGGGGATCCCTGACACCTGACCTGTCCGCGACCCAGAAAAGAGGCTCCCAGCCAATAATTAGCTTCCAGCTATTTTACGCATCTGCACCTTAAGTCTCCACCAACAACCCTACAACCCATAAAAGCTCGAATAGCCTTGATCTTCCCAATAGCCCACTTTCTGCAACACATTTGTCACTTTCAAACTCGTTAGATACTTGGCCTGCTTGTAGCCGATCTTGGTGGGCACGTTCAGGCGCAACGGTGCGCCGTGCTCGCGGGTGAGCGGCCGATCGTACATTTCGTAACACAGCAAGGTCTGCGGATGCAGCGCCGTGGCCATGTCGAGCGACTCGTAGTAGTCATCCGCGCATTCCACGGCGACGAAGCGCGCACTCAGGTCGGCGCCGATGGCGCGCAGGAAATCAGAAAGGCGCGCGCCGCCAAAGCGCCCGACTACGTCCCAGCCTTCTACGCAAACATGCCGCGTGTTATGGCGGAATTTCGGCAGGGCCTGAACTTGCGCCAGGGAATATTGGCCGGGCTGGGCGACCGATCCGCCTACGCTCAGCGTCCACTTTTCAAGATCGACTCCGGGGTCGTCCACGTCGTAGTCGTTGATGGGAAACTTTTCAAACGGAGCCAGGTCGGCGTCAGCGAACGTGGGCGCCAGATGATGTTTGCGGAACAGAACACCCGACGCCCAATCGCTGAATCCCAAGCCGGCGGCCAGCAGATGGTCTTGCACTTTGGGAATCGCAAACGCCCCCAGCGCCAGCACCGGCGTCAGTTTCAGCAATTCCCGCCGGCTCACACGCGCGAATCGGCGATCGGTAATGCGCGACTCCATTCGGGTCCCCCGGGAGCAATGATTCGAACATTATGCTCCTCGCCGCCGATGAATGTGATGTGCGGGAACGATGAAAGTTACCTGGATTGATCCGATTGTGGAGAAATGTCTATTGCGCTCGAAATGACAACCTGACGTCACCTTGTCGAAGGCCCTGTCGGCAATCTGCTTCCCACCGCTGCGAAGTCTTTTCGCAGTTCACGTCAAAGTGACTAAAGTCACCTCCATGGGCGACACCAAAGACATAGCCAGAAAGTGGTATACGAAATTCACAGTTCTTGTGGCTTCGCGAGCCTTTTCGAGGCATACTAAGCTAGCGGATGTAGGGCCATCGGGGAGGGGCCGCATCATGCCGATGCTTGAGGGAAAAACTCGCGTCGAAGGCCGAGGCGTCCCGCCGGAGGCGGGATATCAACAGAAACAGCGCCGCCAGATGTATCTTGCGCTGGGCCTGCTGTTGACCGCTCTCCTGGTGGTGGTGGTGAAAGACCGGCAGTTCTGGCTAGGGTCCGCGCCTGACGCCGAAGTGGCGCCCGACGACGCGGCCACGAACGAGACTCCATCGGATCAGACCGGTTCCAGCCAAACATCTGCCACGCAGACCATGACGCCAAGCGGCACGGCCGCTTCGCGCTCGACCCGTTCAAAATCTCGCGGCGAGTCGCATCCCGGGCATGTGGCCTCCGCGGCGCCAGTGACGTCGGTTGCCACGCCCACTCCCGTGGTGAGCGCAACCCGCACTGCGCTTCCACCGCTCGAAATCGAAGTCGTGGCCGGCGACCAGCACCGCATGATTCAGCCCATCAATCCCGCAATGAAGGTGGATATGCAATCTGGTTCCGCGCCGCTGCCTTCGGAGCCGGCGGCCGCGGCATCCGCCAACCCGCCTGTGGCGAGCGACGGCGCCAATGGAGCGACCAACGCCGGCGAGCGTGTGCGCCTTTCCGCCGATACCGCACAGATCGTGGAACGCCCGGTTGAGCCCAACTATCCCATGCTGGCCAAGCAGATGAAGGTGCAAGGATCGGTGGTGCTGCAAGCTCTCATCGGACGCGAAGGCGGGATTCAGGATCTGCGTGTGCTGAGCGGGCCGGCGATTCTCTCCACCGCCGCCATGGACGCAGTGAAGCAGTGGCGCTTCCGGCCTTACTACCAGTCGGGCCAATCGGTGGAAACCGAAGCGCGCATTACCGTAAACTTTACCATTTCCACTTACTGATCATTTCCCTCCAGAGGGAGCGAACAGTGAACCCAAAGCGAGTCTTGGCGCTGGTTCTGGGCTTCGCTTTGGCCGCGCTGGCGGCAGGCCTGTTAAGAGAAACATCCCGCTCCGACTTCTCGCTGGGAGCAAACGCGATGACCTTCCCGTTCTCCAGCAGCAGTTTCCCCAACGGCGGTGAGATTCCGAAGAAATTCTCCTGCGACGGCGGCGATGTTTCGCCGGAGTTTTCCTGGAGCCAGCAGCCGGCAGGCACGCGAAGCTTCGCGCTCATCGCCGACGATCCGGATGCGCCAGTTGGCACCTGGACTCACTGGCTCATCTACGATTTGCCTTCCGCAGCCGACGCACTTGCAGAGGGCGTGAGCAAGGATGACGAACTACCCGACGGCAGCCGCCAGGGACGCAACGACTTCGGCAAGATCGGCTACGGGGGCCCTTGCCCGCCGCCGGGCAACGCTCATCGTTACTTTTTCAGGCTCTATGCGCTGGATCGCAAACTTGGGCTCAAGTCAGGAGCGAGTAAGCGGGAGGTTGAAAAGGCCATGCAGGATCACGTTCTGGGCAAGGCGGAATGGATGGGCAAGTACAGGCGGTGAATTTGCGGCGTTTCGCGCAGGCTAGCTAGGTTTCTACGTTGCGGCATCGGGTTAGGAGGAATGCACACAAAATAAAACGAGCGTCCGACTCTCGCGAGTCATTGGACGCCCGGGCAGCCCTCCCCCAGAACTGCTCGATAAGGAGCATACGTCCCCCGGAGGCGGATGGGAATGGCACGGATGTGCCAGTTCGAACCACGAAGGTGCTATCCCCTCCGCCAGTTTTTCCACAGCTGTGATTTTCTTTCCACAAATCGCGGAATTCGCCGGGGTTCGCCATATCCGGGAGCCGAGGCAACTCTGGTTAAGTTATTGGGCCTGAGACTCGCGAACGTCGAGGCGCATCTGGCGCATGCTGGTGGCTTGCGCGGGGTCCATGCCAGGCTTGAGGTCAGTCTTCTCCAGGAAATAGCGCCACCCGGCCTGCCGGTCTTCAGGGCTTTGGGCGGACTCAAACTGAGTGATGGTCGCGAGAGCGTGGACGCGGCCCTTCACGATAGCCATGACACCGCCGGCCGCGTAGGTGAGGAAGTTGAAGCGTATGACGGCGAAAGCGCCCTTAGATTCGTCCTGCATCGGGTGGTTCCTTTCGGGTTCCGTGCGTTTTGTACTGGCGAACCTTTGGGGGGATGGTCCCACGCCTGCCGTGCGCACCGTTCTGCACGATGAACAAGTCAGGCGCGGGCCTTGAGGCACTGTCTTTCACCAGGTTTGGTTCAGAAATGTGCCGGAAAACACGCGGCAGAAACTGCCGTCGCCTTACAGCGGCCGGACGTTTTCAGCCTGCCAGCCTTTGGGGCCCTTGGTGACCTCGAATTCCACGCTTTGGCCTTCCTGCAGGCTGCGGAATCCGCCCGCCTGGATAGCCGAGAAATGTACGAACACATCTTCGCCGCTCTGCCGGCTGATGAAGCCGTAGCCTTTGGCGTCGTTAAACCACTTTACTGTTCCTTGTTCTGCCATTTGTTGCTTGTATCCTTTTTTGGTTAATTACGCTGGAAGGGAGTCGGAGGTACTAAGGGCAGGTACTAGCTGGTATGCCAAGATGCTGCTCACAACCGATCCAAATCAAACGCACTCGTATCGTAACAGATTGAAGGCTTGGGCGATAGCAAATTCGGGAGTACCCGCCCAGTTGTTGGTACTACCCGTGGGTTGTCCGTTTTCCGCTAACTCCTGTCTTTAGGAAGGTTTCCACAGCCTACGCGAGCTAAAGGCGGTGACGGTTCCGCCGATGCTTGCATACGGATGCGGAAATCGCAGGACTCCGTCTCCGACCGGTTCTCTCCTTCAACCGACTTGCTAGCAGCAAGTTACGCGGCATGATGCTCCGATCCACGCCGGTCCTCGCCATGCCGAATCGTGGAGATGTAGCTCGCTACGTCTCTACAGCGCGTGCTGATTGCAGGAGATAGGAATCTTGGGCTTACTGAGACAAATGCTTTCCCCGGATTTCATGCCGCACGGGTATTGCTACCTGTGGAACCCGTGGATGGTTTGGCTGCATGTGATCTCGGACGGGCTGATCACGCTGTCATACTACTGCATTCCGATTGCGCTGGTTTATTTTGTGCGGAAGCGGCGGGACCTTCCCTTCCATTGGATCTTCGGGATGTTTGGGGCCTTCGTGCTGGGTTGCGGAACCACGCACCTGATGGAGGTGTGGACGGTGTGGCACGGCTCGTACCTGCTCTCGGGAATTGTCAAGGCAATCACGGCCAGCATCTCGGTGGCAACCGCGGTGATGCTGGTGCCGCTGGTGCCGAAAGCCATCGCGCTGCCGAGCCCGGTTCAGCTGCAAAAACTCAATCTGGAACTTGCGGGACAAATCGTCGAGCGGCGTCTGGCCGAGGAGGGACTCCTCCATCTGAAGCAACAGCTCGAAACCAGGGTCACTGAGCGCACGACGCAGTTGGAGGATACCGACAAGGCATTGCGCACAACGGAACAGATGCTGCGCCTGCTGCTGGACAACGTGAAAGACTACGCCGTCTACATGCTCGATCCCCAAGGCCGCGTGGCCAGTTGGAATGCCGGGGCGGAACGCATTAAGGGATACACGGCGGAGGAGGTTCTGGGAAAACCTATTTCCCTTTTCTACACTGCGGAAGGGAACGCGGCGGAGATGCCGCAACGGGCGCTGCGGGAGGCGGTTCTTACCGGGCGCTCGGAGGCCCGGGGACTGCGTGTGCGCAAAGACGGCTCGACCTTCTGGGCGCAGGCCGTGGTGACTCCCATTTTCGGCAAGAACGGCGGCCTGCGGGGTTTTTCCAAGGTGTTGCACGACATCACCGAGCGCACCCGCATGGAGGACGCTCTGCTCGCCAGCCAGGCTCGGCTGAGCGGCATTATCGCCTCGGCGATGGATGCCATCATCGCCCTTGACCACCAGCAACGGATTGTATTGTTCAACACCGCGGCCGAGAAGATGTTCGGCTGCCCGGCCAAGCAGGCCGTCGGCCAGTCCATCGAGCGTTTTATCCCGCAAAGATTCCGGGAGCGGCATGCGGAGCACGTTAGCCGCTTCGGCGAAACCGGGGTCACCAATCGGGCTATGGGCCTAGACAACGGTTTGCTATGGGCGGTACGCGCGAATGGGCAAGAATTTCAGATTGAAGCCTCCATTTCTCAGGTGGTGACGGGCGTGAACAAAATCTTCACCGTCATCATCCGCGACGTCAGCGAACGGCAGCGGGCCGAAGCCAGCCGGATGCACCTCGCGGCAATTGTCGAATCCACCGAGAGCGCCATCCTCAGCAAAGACCTGAACGGCATCGTCACCAGCTGGAATAAAGGAGCGGAGCTGCTGTATGGCTACCGCGAAAATGAAATGCTGGGGAAACACATCAACTTGGTGATTCCACCAGAATTGCAAATGGAACAGCTGGAATTTCTTCTGCAGGTCGCGGAGGGAAAGGTAACACAGCTCGACGACACCATACGCCGGCGGAAAGATGGAACGCTGGTTCCCGTGTCCCTGATCGTCTCGCCGATACGGGATCCCAGCGGAAAAGTCGTGGGCGCCTCCACCATCGCGCGCGACATCACGGAACGCAAGCAGGCGAGGGACCAGCTCGTCCGGCAAGCGGAGGAACTGACCCGGTCGCGGCGAGAGCTGGAAGCGCAGACGCTCATGCTGCAATCGGTATTGGACAGCATGGCGGAGGGTATGGTGGCGGCGGACGAGCAGGGAAAGTTCGTGATCTGGAATCCGGCGGCGGAAAAGATCCTCGGCTTGGGCGCGTCGCCTCTTCCTATCCAGGACTGGCCTGAGCACTATGGCCTCTTCCTTCCCGACACGGTGACACCTTTCCCGCCTGACGAACTCCCCCTAGTGCGCGCGATTCGCGGGGAATCGAGCACTTTGGAGATGTTTGTGCGCAATCCCGAACTCGCTGAAGGAGTTTGGATCGAGGCCAACGCCAGCCCACTGAAAGGCAAGGACGGCGTGGTGCGGGGCGGGGTGGTGGCCTTTCGCGACATTACCAAAAGCAAAATGGCGGAGCGGGAAATCCGCAAGCTGAACGAAGAATTGGAACTGCGGGTCCTGGAGCGGACGGAGCAACTGGAAGCCGCCAACAAGGAATTGGAGGCTTTCACCTACTCCGTATCGCACGATCTGCGAGCTCCATTGCGGCACATCGGGGGATTCTCCAATCTGTTGATGGAAGAGTTCGGCACCCAGCTTCCGTCCAAGGCGCAGCACTACCTGCAGCGAATTGCACAAGGCACGCGCCACATGGGGCAACTGGTGGATGAGCTGTTGAATCTGGCACGGGTAAGCCGCTATGAGGTGTCGCGAAAAGCCACGGGACTGAATGCCATCGTCGCCGAGGTGATGGCGATGCTGGAGCCGGAAAGCGAAGGACGACAAGTGGAGTGGCGGATTGCCGATCTGCCGGCGGTAGAGTGCGATCCCATTCTGACCAAGCAGGTCTTTCAAAATCTCCTGGCTAACGCGCTCAAGTTCACCCGCCCGCGCGCGCACGCGGTCATCGAGATCGACTATCGGCAAGAGAAGGGCCAACCGGTGATCTTCGTGCGCGACAACGGCGTCGGCTTCAGCATGAAGTATGTCGACAAGCTGTTCGGCGTGTTCCAACGCCTGCATAGCACCGAGGATTTTGAAGGCACCGGCGTGGGCCTGGCCACGGTGCAACGCATTGTGTACAAGCACGGCGGAAGGGTTTGGGCGGAGGCGGCGCCGGAACAAGGGGCAACTTTCTATTTCACACTGGGCAACGGAGTTCGTGAGACGGCGGCTCTTCCATCCTCCGCTCTGGCGAGGGGAGCGCAAGCATGAGCCTTGATGAAGCTGAGATTCTCCTGGTGGACGACAGTCCGGACGACGTGGACCTCACGCTGCACGCGTTGCGGCGCGAAAACCTGGCCAATAAGATTGCCATCGCCCGGGACGGCGAAGAAGCGCTCGACTTCTTGTTCTGCCGCGGGCCCTTCACGGAGCGTGCCGGCAAGCCGCTGCCCCGTCTGGTTCTCTTGGACTTGAAGTTGCCCAAGGTGGATGGCATGGAGGTGCTGCGGCAGATCAAGGGTGATGCGCGAACCAAGCTTATTCCCGTAGTGATCATGACTTCGTCGAGGGAGGAACGCGACCTGGTGAATGGCTACCACCTAGGCGCGAACAGCTTTATCCAGAAGCCGGTGGACTTCACGCAATTCCGGGAAACGGTGAAAACCCTGGGCATGTACTGGCTGCTCATCAACCAGCCGCCGGTGCAAAACGGCCGGCCACACACGGAAAAGAAGGAACCATGAGCAGCGCTGCAATAGCCACGGCGATCGAAGGGTCCGGCCTGGAAATGACGAAGCTGGAGGTGTTGATCGTGGAGGACAACTCCGCCGACAGCGAACTGACGCTGCACACGCTGCGGCGTGGCGGGTTCGAGGTCTGCGCCGAAGTGGTGCAGACTCCGGAGGAGTTCCGGCAAGGGGTCCGGAGCAAGCCCCCGGACGTGGTGTTGGCCGACTACAACCTGGGACGGTGGCGGGGGATGGAAGCGCTGGAAATATTGCGGAATGAAGGCCTGGATATTCCGATGATTCTGGTGTCGGGAGCGCTGGGTGATGCGACCGCGGTGGAGTGCATCAAGCAAGGGGCCACGGACTACGTTCTTAAAGATTCGCTGGCCCGGCTGCCCGCGGCCGTGCGCCGGGCATTGCAAGAGAAGCGCCTGCGGCAAGAACGCAGCCAGGCGCAAGCCGAGCTGGCCAAGCGAGCTGCAGGAATTGGCGAAGTCTAACGCGGAGTTGGAACAATTTGCCTATGTGGCTTCGCATGATCTGCAGGAACCGCTGCGCATGGTCGCGTCCTATACCCAGCTGCTTTCCGAGCGCTATCGCGGCAAGCTGGATGAACAAGCCGATAAATATATCCAGTACGCGATGGACGGGGCGCTGCGCATGCAAGCGCTGATCCAGGACTTGCTGGCATTCTCCCGCGTGGGGCGGCTGGGCACGGAGCGCCAGAGTGCGGATTGCAGCCAGGTGATCGACGGCGCGCTCAAGAGTCTGGGGGCGGCGTTGGAGGCGAGTGGAGCGAAAGTCAAGCACGAGAGCCTGCCTACGGTTATGGCTAACGTCGTCCAGTTGCGGCAGTTATTCCAGAATTTGATCGGGAATGCGATCAAATTCCGCGGCACGGCCGCTCCAGAGATTCGAATCGAAGCGGAAAGACGAGGCGACGAATGGGAGTTTTCGGTGGCGGACAACGGCATCGGGATCGCGCCTGAGCACGGCGCCGAAATTTTCACCGTGTTCAGCCGGCTGCACACCCGGGAAGAGTATCCCGGGAATGGAATCGGGCTGGCCATCTGCAAAAAGATCGTGGAACAGCAGGGCGGGAAGATTTGGGTGGAATCGCAACCAGGGGCAGGCGCAACTTTCAAGTTCACATGGTTGGCGGCCACGGAGCCGCAACAGGAACGAGCCCGGGAGGAAGTCAAAGGAGATGAATACCACGCCGCAAGTCTTGCTGGTTGACGACAACGCCGCCGATACCGATTTGGCCACCGATGCCCTGGCGCGATGTCAGTGGCCCAGCCAGGTGTGCTCGGTGGGCGATGGGGAACAGGCCATGGCCTTCCTGCATCGCGAAGGAAAGTACGCGCGGGAAATGTGTCCCGATCTGGTGATCCTGGACCTGAATATGCCGCGCAAGGACGGCCGCGCCGTCTTAGCGGAAGTCAAGGCAGATCCGGTGCTGCACAGCACTCCCATCGTAGTTTTCAGCAGCTCGCAGGCGGGGAGCGATGTCCGTGGCAGCTACGACCTGGGCGCCAACAGCTACGTGGCCAAGCCCGGAAACCTGCACGATTTTGTTTCGGCGATTCAGTCGATCGGTGAATTCTGGCTGGGCCGCGCGCGCCTGCCGCGCAAGGAGGAGTCATGAGCAATCAACCGCCGCATGTGCTGCTGATTGAAGACAACCAAGGCGATGCTGATCTGGTGCGGTTACGCCTGGTGGAGGCTAATTCCGACCTGCACGTCTCTTGTGCGGACCGGCTGTCCAGTGGGCTGGCGTCTTTAACGGAAGAGCCTCCGGCGCTGGTGCTGCTGGACTTGAACCTGCCCGACAGCAAGGGTGCGGAGACGTTCCGCAAGGTGCTGCAGAAAGCCGCGGGGGTGCCGGTCGTGGTGCTCTCCGGCCGCGACGACGAACAGTTGGCGGTCAACGCCGTCCATCAGGGGGCGCAGGACTTTCTGGTGAAGGGCGCCTTTGACAGCAAGCAGTTAGCACGCGCCATGCGCTACGCCATCGAACGGCAGGCACTGCTGACTTCGCTCGACATCAGCCGCAAGCAGCAGTTGCAGTTCAAAGATCAGTTCCTTTCGCACGTCTCGCATGAGCTGCGCACGCCGCTGAGTTGCATTCATCAATTCGTCACCATCCTGCTCGACGAACTGGCGGGACCGGTGCCGCCGGAGCAGCGCGAGCACCTGGAAACGGTGCTGCGCAGCGTAAATCAGTTGCGCACCATGATTGGCGATTTGCTGGAAGCGACGCGGGCGGAATCGGGCAAGCTGCAGATTAAGCCGCGTTGCGTGGCGCTGGGCAACCTGATCGAGCAGGCTGCCGGCATGATGCGAGCCGCAGCCCAGGCCAAGAAGATCGACCTCCAAGTGGCGTTAGACGGGCAAAGTCCCGCGGTTATCGCCGACCCTGAACGCATTCTTCAGGTGTTGCTCAACCTCCTGGACAACGCGATCAAATTCACCCCCGCGGAAGGTTCGGTGGTGGTGAGAGCCCATCGGGCCGAGACGGAGCCGAACTTCGCTTACGTCGCGGTGACCGACACCGGGCGCGGGATTCCGCCGGAATCGAAAGCGTTGATCTTCGAGCGCCTCTATCAGGACGCGCAGGTCATCGAGAACAGCCGCAAGGGACTGGGGCTGGGCCTGTATATCGCGCGCGAAATCGTCCGGCTGCATGGAGGACAAATTTGGGCAGAGAGCCAGCCCGGCCAGGGCAGCACTTTCACTCTGACCTTGCCCCTGTTCTCGTTGGGCAAACTGCTGGCGCCGGTTATTACCGAGCAGGGACGGCTGCGGGATGCGCTGGCCTTGGTCAAGGTGGCACTCATCCCCAAAGGGGCACTGGAAGCGGCGAGCGCGGGGGAAGCGGGCCAGCGCTGCCGGGAATTGTTGCAAGCCTGCATCCTTCCCGCCAAAGACCTGCTTCTGCCGGATATGCGAGCCGCGGGTCCGAACCAGCTCTTCCTAATCGTGGCATCGACCGACGCGGCGGGCGCTGAGGTGCTCAGCAAGCGCATCCGCGAGCAATTGGAGAACTGCGTGGAACTGAAAGCCAGTACCAGCTTTACGGTTTCGGCGGAGGCTTTATCGCTTCCCGCGCCGCAGGATGGCAAACCGGTTACCGCCATGGTGGAGGAAATTGCGGATCGCATTACGGAAGTAGCCCGGGCAGGCAATATGCGGAGAGCTTGAGTCTGCCTGAAATGAAACGAGAAAAAAATGTTTTCAAAAGGAGAGCACTCAACATGACCAAACCAAGAATCCTGATCGTGGACGATGACCCCGATTTGCGGCGGGGACTGAACCTGCGCTTGCGTGCCAACCACTATGAAACCTCCTACGCCACGGATGGCTTTTCCGCCGTGGCCCTCGCCTACAAGGAACGGCCCGACCTGATCATTCTTGATCTAGGCTTGCCGGCGGGGGACGGTTTTGTGGTGCTGGAACGGCTGCAACAGAGCGCCAACCTTTCCTGCATTCCTGTCATCGTCTTAACGGCCCGGGATCCGCAATCCAACCGGGAGAAAACGCTGAAGGCGGGAGCGTCCGCGTTTTTTCAGAAACCGGTGGACAACGGGAAACTGCTGAGCGCCATTCGCACCACGCTGGCGCCGGGATGGCCGGGCACGAATTCTTCTGCATAGCGGGTTTTCCCGCGAAAGGACCGCACGCCGGCCAGCGGTTGGCCGAATGGGCCGCCACCATTCGCGGCTCCAGTCGGGGCGCGCCGCCACGCGGCGAGAGCATTGGTTTGTCCCAGGCACTGAAGGCCTCGCCGGCTTCTGCCGATGACAAATCGTGGGCTAGAAAGCGTCGATTCGGTGCCCCAACATGCCCGAACTTGAGGAACTCGAGATCTTCCGCACTATTTTAGACAGTCTCTTGACCGGAGTGTACTTGGTGGACCGCGAACGCAAGATACGCTTTTGGAATGGAGCCGCGGAAAGCATCACCGGATACCACCGCCACGAGGTGGTGGGGCATCTTAGCCGGGAAAATATTTTGGTGGGATGCGAAGACCTGGGCTGCGCGCTGTGCGGCGCGGCCTGCCCGCTTACGCGAGTCATCCACGAAGGCAAACCCAGCGAAGCGCAAGTCTTTCTTCGCCACAAGGCAGGGCAGCGGGTTCCGGTGCGCTTGCGGGCGTTTCCCATTCGCAATCGCCACGGATCGATCGTGTGCACGGCAGTGAGTTTCGAGGAAAGCCGCTGGACCTCGGAGATGGACTTTCACCAGAACAATCTGGCGGCGCACGGCTGCCTGGATGTGCTGACCGGGACACCGAATCACGCCTTCACCCAATCTCACTTGCGGGAAAACCTTGCCTTCTTCGACGAATACCATCTTCCCTTCGGCATTCTGTGCATCGAGGTCGAACAACTGGCGGAGTTGAAAGCGACCCACGGGCGCGAGTCGGTGGACGTCATGCTGCACGTGGTGGCACAAACCATGAAGCATACTTTGCGTCCGGACGGCGTGCTCGGGCGCTGGGGGGAAAATCAATTTCTCGCGATTGTGACCCACTGCAACGACGCCGAACTGGAAAGACTGGGACAGAGTCTGCAGAAGATGGCGAGCAGCTCCGGCATCCAATGGTGGGACGACATGTTAACCGTCAAAGTCGCCGTGGGCCGCACGATGGTGCAGGCGGGAGACACCGTAGACACGCTGCTGGAGCGGGTCTACCGGTCGCTCGAAGCCGGCCTCCCGCGGGGCGCGGCGGCTGCCGCCGCGGCCTCGGGAGCAAGCCCGGAAACTTCGCAGCGCTGATCCGTTATGTTTGCCGTTATTGGAATCGTGGTTGTCTTCGGAGCCGTGGTCGCCGGCTATCTGATGGAGCACGGCAACATTCGGGTCCTAATGCAGCCCGCGGAACTGATCATTATCGGAGGAGCCGCCGTTGGAACCGTGCTCATCGCCAATCCTCTGCACATTCTCAAACAGATTGCAGGCAGCATCGGCGGAGTATTTGGCGGGTCGAAATACACCAAGCAGCGCTACCTGGACTCCCTGAAGACCATGTACGACTTGCTCAACAAGGCGCGGCGCGAAGGCTTGATGGCGCTGGAAAATGACGTAGAAGATCCCTCGAAGAGCGAGATCCTCTCCAAGAACCCCGCTTTTCTACAGGACCACCACGTGCGCGACTTTTTTTGCGACACCATGCGCATGGCCATTAGCGGAGCCGAGGCGTTCGATCTCGACCAACTCCTCGAACTCGACATGGAAGTCCACCACCATCAGGCCAGTATTCCCATCGCCTCGCTGAGCACCATGGCGGACTCGTTGCCCGGCTTGGGCATTGTCGCGGCCGTGCTGGGCGTGGTCATCACCATGGGAGCGCTGGGCGGCCCGCCGGAGGAAATTGGGAAAAAAGTGGCCGCCGCGCTGGTGGGAACGTTTCTGGGAATCCTGCTGTGCTACGGCTTGGTGGGACCGATTGCTTCCAACATGGCCAAGCTGGCCGACGACGAACAGGCTTACCTCCATGTTCTGCGGGTGTTGATGATCTCGTTCCTGAAGGGCACAGCTCCGATCATGGCAGTGGAGGTCGCCCGCAGAGCGATCCCGGGACACATCCGGCCAGCTTTTTTGGAAGTGGAAAAAATTTGCCGCGGGCGCGCCGACGAACCTGCAGTCGAGGCAACGCCGCCCGCCGAGGCGCCGGCCCCAGCGGCTCCAGCTTAATCCTTCACCGGAAACGGCGATTTCATGGACAACCAGCGCCCCATCATCATTATCAAGAAAAAGGTCGCCCACGGCGGCCATCACGGGGGCGCATGGAAAGTCGCATACGCCGATTTCGTTACCGCCATGATGGCGCTCTTCATTGTGCTCTGGCTGCTCAACACCAACAAGCCGGTGCGGGAGGCGATCGCGGGCTATTTCAAGGATCCCGCTGGAACGGGAGGAAAAAAAGGCACGCTGCTGGATGGCTCCGGGGAAACCGTGGTCGCGGCCAAGGATGACATGGGGAAATTAAAGGAGGAACTGCTGAAGTCCCTCCAGGGAATGCCTGACTTTGGGAAACTGAAAAATCAGATTGAAATGACGATTACCCCGGAGGGTCTTCGCATCGAACTGCTGGAAACGGCCTCGGGTACATTCTTTGACAGTGGCAACTCCAAGCCGAACGCTCAAGGCAAGGAGTTGCTGGTTCTTCTAGCGCAACAGCTCGGAAAACTTCCAAACAAGATCTCCATCGAAGGGCATACGGATTCCAAACCGTACGCGGGAACTGGGGATTACGGGAATTGGGAACTCTCCGCTGACCGCGCCAATGCCGCTCGCCGGCTGATGCAGCAAAAAGGTCTGGGAGCGGCACAGGTAACCCAGGTGCGAGGCTACGCCGATCAAAGGCTGCGCAAGCCCGAGGCGCCGCTCGACCCATCAAACCGGCGCATTTCGGTGATTGTGCAGTATCTGGAAAAGCCCGCCGAGGCTGCGGGAGAAAAACCGCCCGCAAGCGCGCCGGTGGAGAGTGCGCCGGACAAAGCTTCGCCGGAAAAGCCGGCGGCTGCGCCTCTTCCGCAAGCGCCACAGAAGCCCCCGCCTGGCCGGACCAAACCCTAAGCGCGCCTCATTCCAGCGGAAGCCCAACATAATTCTCCGCCAAGGTCGTTGCGGCAGCCCGCGAACTGGTGACGTAGTCCAGCTCAGCGAGTTGGCGTCGCCGATCGAAGGGATTTTCATCCGGAAAGCGGTGAAGTATGGAAGTCATCCACCAGGAGAAGCGCTGCACCTTCCAAACCCGCCGCAGGCAGATCTCGGAATAACGGTTAAGGAGATCGCGGCGGCCGGTGGCGTAGAACTGATCCAGCCCGCGCGCCAGGATTCGCACATCCGCGACCGCCAGATTCAAACCCTTGGCGCCGGTCGGCGGCACGATGTGGGCCGAGTCTCCAGCCAAAAATAGCCTGCCGTATTGCATCGGCTCAACCACGAAGCTGCGCATGCCAGTCACGCCTTTTTGTGCAATCGGTCCTTCAACCAACTTCCAACCATCTGAAGCCAAACGGATCTGAAGCTCCTGCCATATTTTCTCGTCGCTCCAAAGACGGATGTCTTCGTCCGGGTCGCACTGCAAGTACAACCGGCTGATCTGCGGCGTTCGCATGCTGAGCAAGGCAAAGCCGCGATCGTGGTAGGTGTAGATCAGTTCGTCCGAGGACGGCGGCGCTTCGGCCAGAATGCCAAGCCAGCCAAAGCGGTACTCCCGCTCATATTCGGTGAGCGCGCCCGCCGGAATGCTGGGCCGGCAAATTCCATGAAAACCATCGCAGCCGGCGATGAAATCGCATGCCAGTTCGTAGTCGTCGCCGTCTTTCCGGTAATCGATTCTCGGCTGAGAACTATCCAAATCGCGGACGCTGACGTCTTCCACTTCGAAGAGCACTTGTCCGTCGGCGGCGATGCGGGCATTGTTGAGATCTCTCACCACTTCGCGCTGTGCATAGATGGTAATTCCCTTCCCGCCGGTGAGCTCCTGGAAATCGATGCGATGGCCGCAGCCGCCAAAGCGCAACTCGATTCCGTAGTGGACCAGGCCTTCGCGCTTCATACGCTCGCCCACACCCATTTCCGCGAGCAGATCAACCGTGCCCTGTTCCAACACGCCGGCGCGCACCCGGTCCTCGGAATATTGCCGGCTGCGATTCTCCAGCACGACGGATTCGATCCCTTGAAGATGAAGGAGGTGAGAAAGCACGAGGCCCGCGGGTCCCGCGCCTACGATTCCGACTTGCGTGCGCTGTGAGATGGGCACCGGAGTTTGGTCGGTTTATCGTATCAATCCGCACAGCGGATTCCTAGGCCAACCGTAAGAATGGGACCGGCACATCTCGACTTTGGTGATACTTCGTCTCCCTGTGGCAAAGCTCTGGAACTAAACACGCGGAAATGCCGGGGAATTAGGGCTCCTGCCGCCGAAAGCGCGGGCGGACGGCCGCATTTTCTGTATAATTTCACACCACGGAGTGAGCGGGATGCTTCCCTGTCGAAGGTCCAAATCCGGCGGTTTTACGCGCTATGGCGATACGAGTCGCGCTCAACCACAAAACCCGTTACCGCTATGCCAAGCCGGTCTGGCTTTCGCCGCATGTCGTCCGCCTGCGCCCAGCGCCACATTGCCGCACACCTGTCCCCAGCTACTCGCTGAAGATCACGCCGGCTGAACATTTCATCAATTGGCAGCAGGACCCGTATAGCAACCGGCTCGCGCGGCTGGTCTTTCCCAGGAAAACCACGGAATTTTGCGTGGAAGTCGATCTGGTGGCGGAACTCACCGTTACCAATCCTTTTGACTTCTTCCTGGAAAAATATGCGGAAGAATATCCCTTCAAGTACGATCCGATTCTGACCAAGGAACTGGGGCCGTATCTCAAGAAGCGCGCGGCTGGCCCGAAGCTTCGGGCTCTGACTGAAGAGTTGAGGCGGGGAAAGATACGCACCGTCGATTATCTGGTCGAGGTGAACCAGGCCATTCAGAGGCGCATCAAGTACCTGATCCGGATGGAACCGGGAGTTCAGAGTCCCGAGAAAACGCTGAGATTGCAGAGCGGCTCATGCCGCGATAGTGCGTGGCTGCAAGTGCAATTGCTCCGGCATTTCGGCCTGGCGGCGCGGTTCGTTTCCGGCTATCTGATTCAGCTCGCTCCCGACGTCAAATCGCTGGATGGGCCCAGCGGTCCGGAAAAAGATTTCACCGATCTGCATGCCTGGACAGAGGTCTATCTGCCCGGCGCGGGATGGGTTGGGCTCGACGCGACCTCTGGATTGATGGCGGACGAGGGTCACATACCGCTGGCGTGCTCCGCAGAACCTGTCACGGCCGCGGCCATCAGCGGGTCTTTCTCCGCGGATGACGAATCCATCGTGGAGGCCGAAGACGGCGCCGAGGGCGAAGTGGACGACGAATTTGAATTCTCCATGTCGGTGACGCGCATTCACGAGGATCCGCGCGTGACCAAGCCGTATACCGATGAGCAATGGGCGGAGATTGAGGCACTTGGCCATAAAGTCGATATGGAGATGAAGAAGCAGGATGTTCGGCTGACCTTGGGCGGTGAGCCGACGTTTGTTTCCATCGACGACATGGATGGCGAGGAATGGAACACCTCGGCATTGGGACCGATGAAATATCGGCGCGCCGATGCGCTCATACGCCGGCTGCGTTCGCGATTCGCGCCGGGTGGATTCCTGCATCATGGGCAAGGGAAATGGTACCCCGGCGAGTCGCTGCCGCGGTGGTCGCTGGGATTGTATTGGCGCAAGGACGGCGAGCCGGTGTGGCGCGATCCCGCGCTCACCGCGGACGAGAACGCGCCCGCCAGCGTAGACGAAGACGACGCTAGAAGATTTATGCTGGAATTGGCGGAGCGCTTGGACTTGGATCCCGCCTATGCGCTCCCCGGCTATGAAGACGTTTGGTATCACCTTTGGAAAGAGCGGCGGCTGCCGGTCAACGTCGATCCCTTCGACAATAAACTCGACAACGCGGAAGACCGCGCGCGCCTGGCGCGCATTTTCGAAGAGGGACTGCAAAAAGTCGCCGGCTACGCGCTTCCGCTGCGGCGCGACTCCTACGAGGATGGAACCAGCGCCTGGGCCAGCGGCAAGTGGTTTTTTCGCCCAGAACGCATGTATTTAATTCCCGGCGATTCGGCCATGGGCTTTCGGCTGCCGCTGGATTCGATCCCGTGGGTCAGCAAGTCCGAATATCCGCACCTCTACGAACGCGACCCGATGGAGGATCGTCCGCCATTGCCCGAGCGGGAGGCAATGTCGCGGCAGCCTCGCGTTGCCGGCGCACCTCCGCCCCGCGATCCGCAAGGATTCATGGAGCAGCAGCTGGGCCCGGAAATTGTCGGACCGCGCCCGTCAGAGCGAAGCCGTCCTCGTGACCTGCCGCCGGAGAAAGGTGAATCCGCTTCGTGGCTCATTCGCACGGCTTTATGCACCGAAGTGCGCAACGGAGTCTTGCGCGTGTTCATGCCGCCGCAACGTCATGTCGAGGACTATCTTGAACTGGTCGCGTCGGTTGAAGACACGGCGGCGAGCCTTGGGCTACCGGTTCTGATTGAGGGCTACACGCCGCCTTTCGATCCTCGCATCAAGGCGTTAAAAGTTACGCCGGATCCAGGCGTCATCGAAGTCAATACCAGTCCGGCGGCGTGCTGGGACGAGTTGGTCAATAACACCACCGCGCTTTACGAAGAAGCCCGCCAGACGCGGCTGGGAACGGAAAAATTCATGCTCGACGGGCGCCACACGGGCACTGGCGGGGGCAACCACATCGTCGTCGGCGGTCCGTCTCCGTCCGATTCGCCGCTGCTGCGCAAGCCCGCTCTGCTCAGCAGCCTAGTTGGGTATTGGCACAACCACCCGGCGCTCTCTTATTTATTCAGCGGGCTCTTTGTCGGTCCCACCAGCCAGGCCCCGCGTATGGACGAAGCCCGCAACGATCAAGTTTATGAGCTGGAACTGGCTTTCAAAGAAGTCCCGGAGGACAACGCTCCGCCGTGGCTGGTGGATCGGATCTTCCGCAACTTGCTGGTCGACGCCACGGGCAACACCCATCGCGCCGAGTTCTGCATCGACAAGCTCTACGCGCCCGACTCCGCTTCGGGCCGGCTGGGACTGCTGGAGATGCGGGCTTTCGAAATGCCGCCTCACGCCCGCATGAGCCTTACCCAGCACTTGTTGCTGGAATCCTTGATTGCTAAGTTTTGGAGACGGCCGTATCGCGAGAAGCTGGTGCGATGGCGCACCGAAATCCACGACCGCTTCATGCTGCCGCACTTTGTCGCGCAGGACATGGAAGATATTGTCGATGACCTGAATGAGGCCGGCTATCCGTTCAAGGTCGAATGGTTCGCGCCTCATTTTGAATTCCGCTTCCCGCACTTCGGCACTATTGAGCATCGCGGGATAGAGCTTGAGTTACGGCAGGCGATCGAACCCTGGCATGTTTTGGGAGAAGAGGCTGGCGCGAGCGGAACCGTGCGCTACGTCGATTCTTCGGTGGAAAGACTGCAGGTTTTGGTGAATGGAATGGTAGATTCCAGGCATGTAGTTACGTGTAACGGCCGGCGCGTGCCGCTGCATCCCACGGGGCCGAACGGGCAGTTTGTCGCGGGCGTACGGTATCGCGCTTGGCAGCCGCCGAACTGCTTGCATCCGACCATTGGGTCGCATGCGCCGTTGGTTTTCGATCTCGTGGACACCTGGTCGGGAAGATCGATCGGTGGATGCACCTATCACGTGGCCCACCCGGGCGGATTAAGTTACGAGCGGTTCCCGGTGAACGCATACGAAGCGGAGAGCCGGCGGATTTCAAGGTTCTTTAAGTTCGGGCATTCACCCGGACCGATGGCGGTGGACGAGGAACGCATTAGCAAAGAATTCCCCCTGACTCTGGACCTAAGACAACGGTAAGCAGTCGGATCGCAAAATGCAGGCACCCAACCCCCCGGATATTGCGGATGGAAACAAACCGCAGGGCTTAACCGAAAACTACACGGTGGATTCCGCCCGGCCGGATGAGATGGCCGGTCCAGGTGGGCAGTTGCGCCCGCACTGGCGCGGGTTCGTTTCTTCGCTCAATGAACTCGGCCCAGAAGAACTGCGGCGGCGGTGGGACCACGCGCGGCGGCTCATCCACGAAAACGGCGTTACCCATAATGTCTACGGCGACCCAAACGGCCTGGACCGGCCGTGGAATCTCGACCTGATTCCTTTGCTGATCACTGCGGCGGAGTGGAACGCGGTCGCGGAAGGATTGCAGCAACGGGCGCGCTTGCTGGACCGGCTAATGGCGGACTTGTACGGTCCCGCCGAAACCATTTTCGAAGGCTTGCTTCCGCCGGAACTGGTTTGGGCAAACCCGGGCTTTCTCCGCGCCTGCCATGACACCAAGCTGCCCAAAGACCGCTGGTTACATCTGTATGCGGCGGATCTTTTGCGCACTCCCGAGGGCCACTATCAGGTTTTGGGGGACCGTACGCAGTCCCCTTCCGGCGCGGGCTACACCCTGGAGAACCGCATTGTGCTGTCACGCTCTCTGCCCAGCGTTTTCCGCCAGTGCAATGTTGAGCGCCTGGCGCCGTATTTTGGAGCGTTGCGAGCATCTTTGGCCGCGCTGGCTCCCAGCAGTCACGATGCCCCGCGCATCGTGCTGCTGACGCCCGGTCCCTATAACGAAACCTATTTTGAGCATTCCTACCTGGCCCGCTACTTGGGTTACTCGCTGGTGCAGGGCAACGACCTGACCGTTCGCGATGCGAACGTGTATTTGAAAACCTTGGGCGGCTTGAAGCGCGTGGACGTAATCCTCCGGCGCGTGGATGACAACTACTGCGATCCCCTGGAATTGTTTGCGGATTCGTACCTCGGCGTGCCGGGATTGCTGCAAGCCGTCCGCGAAGGCAACGTCGCCGTCGCTAACGCGCTGGGCAGCGGGGTGCTGCAGACTCCCGGGTTTCTGCCGTTCTTACCCGCATTGTGCCGTCGCTTGCTCGGGGAAGAACTGAAGCTGCCGTCGGTGCCTACGTGGTGGTGCGGCCAGGAAGCGGAGTTGAACTATGTCGTGGAAAGGCTTCCGCGGATGGTGATTAAGTCCGCCTATCCCACTCGTGGGGAAGATCCCGTGTTCGGGCAGAACCTGACCCGCGAGCAACTCACGGAGTTGGCGGCGAAGATCAAATCCTGGCCCGCTCAATACATCGCGCAGGAACAGGTGATGTCCTGCACCACGCCGGCGCTGATCGACGGACAACTGCAGCCGCGGCACTTCGTGGTGCGTGCATTTCTGGCGGCGCATGAGGACTCGTACACTCTCATGTCGGGCGCGTTGACCCGGATCACGCAGTCGGACGAGTCCTTGGTGGTTTCGTTGCAGCGCGGCGGAGGCAGCAAGGACACTTGGATTTTGTCCGATGGGCCGGTCAGCCCCGTGACCCTGCTTCCCGCGCCCGGCCAGCCGGTTGCGCTAAGCCGGGGGAGCGGCGACCTTCCCAGCCGCATTGCCGACGATCTGTTCTGGCTGGGACGTTTTGTCGAACGCGCCGAGGCCCAGGTTCGCCTGGCCCGGGGAACGCTCAATCGAACCATCGACCAGAGCGGACCCGACAACAATCACGCGATTCAGGTTTTGACCGCCGCATGGCCGCAAGGGCCTTTGCCGTGGGACGGCGTGAGCTTGAGCCGCGAGTTCGTGGAGAGAGTGCTCGGCGACTTTCAGGCCGGCGGCCTGCGCGGCACCATCGCTTGTCTCCACGGTCTGGCGAGAATTTTGCGCAACCGCGCTTCCGCCGATGCCTGGAAAATTCTGCGCGAGATTCACAATTCGGTTTCCGATTTCCAGATCGATCCCAACGAACCCACGGCGCGCTTGGCTGAGTTGCTCGACGGCTTGATCGCGAATTTCGCCGGCTTCGTGGGCTTGGCTGCCGATTCCATGACTCGCGGCCAGGCCTGGAGATTCCTAGACCTGGGCCGCCGCATTGAGCGGGTCGCTTTTATTGCCCAATTGTTGCGCGACACTCTGATCGAACCGGGCGCGGACCCGGTCCTGCTGGAAGCTGTTCTGGAAATTGCCGACAGCAAGCTCACCTACCGCCGCAGATACTTCACGCATTTAGAGACGCACGCGGTTGTCGATCTTCTGCTGGCCGACGAAAGCAATCCTCGCGCGGTCGCGTTTCAGCTGGGGGTTGCGGACCAACATCTTGCGACCTTACCGCGCGACACCGCCGACCCCGGCCGCAATCAGGATCAACGGTTGGTGTTGAAATTGCGGACAGCGATTCAACTCGCCGATCTCGTGGAGTTGTGCGCCGGCGCTGAGGATCACCGGCGCGACGGTCTAGACGATTTACTGTCTAACACCCTGGAGGAGACCGTGCATCTTTCTGAAGCCATTACCAACCTATATTTCTCACCCACCGACGTCTCCAGAAGACTGGGCGAAGTCGCCGAGGAGTAGTTGTGAGATACCACGTCACCCACACCACTCGCTACGACTACAAGGATCCGGTCACCCTCTCCCATAATCTGGTGCGGCTGCGGCCGCGCGACCACGGCATGCAGAGCTGCCTGCTGCACGAGTTGTCGGTTTCGCCCACGCCGGCGGTGAGCAGCGAGCGCCTCGACTATTTCGGCAACCATACGGTGTGGCTCGGTCTGCAGGAACCTCACACCCAGCTCACCATCACCGCGCGCAGCGAGGTGAAGGTCGATTTAGTTCTCCAGCCCGCTGTTGCGCAGGGCCCGTCTTGGGAGCAGGTTCGCCAGACTCTGCTCACTGCGCAGGACGCGCGCACGCTTTCCGCGCGGCAATTCAGTTTTGATTCCCCATACGTGCGTCGAAGCCAGGAATTAGCCGAATATGCGCGACCCTCGTTTCCCCAGGGCCAGCCATTCCTGCAATGTGTTCTCCATCTGACGGAACGGATCTACCACGATTTCGAATTCCTGCCAGGGTCCACCAAGGTGGGGACTCCGGTGCTCGATGTGCTGCGTACACGGCGCGGGGTTTGCCAGGATTTCGCGCACTTGCAGATCGCGTGCCTGCGCTCGCTCGGCCTGGCGGCCCGCTACGTCAGCGGCTATATTGCCACCACGCCCCCGCCCGGCCAACCCCGCTTGACGGGCGCTGACGCTTCGCACGCCTGGGTGAGCGTCTTCGAACCGGACTTCGGATGGATTGATTTCGATCCCACCAACGGCCGCATGCCGTCCGATTCCCACATTACGGTTGCCTGGGCGCGTGACTATGACGACCTTGGCCCGGTGAAGGGCATTCTGGTTGGAGGTCATCGTCAGCGTCTGAAAGTGTCGGTCGACGTTGCGCCGGCGGAGAGTTCCTTGTCACAACCTTAGCGAACGGGCTTATCGATCCAACTCGCCGCTAAAACTCCGCCAAAGCCCGGTGCACCAGATGAATCGCAATCGCGCCTTCTCCCACGGCGGAAGCCACGCGCTTCACATTGCCGGAGCGAACGTCACCGACCGCGAACACTCCCGGAAGACTGGTCTCCAGCATCTGCGGAGAGCGAGTGAGCGGCCAGACAGACGGTGGAACCAAGCCGTTGGAGGCATCCAAGTCTCGCCCGGTCAGGATGAAACCTTTGTCGTCCATGGCAACGCAGCCGCGCAGCCACTCGGTTCGGGGAGATGCGCCCGCCATAATGAACACATGGCGAATATCGTGGGTGGAAGTTTCACCGGTGGTTTTGTCAACCCAGGCAACGCGCTCCAGTTGTGAGCCGCCCTCCAATCCGACAATCTCCGTCTTATAGTGCAGGACGATTCCAGGATTTTCAGCGATGCGTTGAATCAAGTAACGGGACATCGTTTCCGAGAGGCCTCTCGAACGCACCAGTATGTGCACCTTGCGCGCGGTTTGGGAAAGGTAAACCGCGGCTTGCCCGGCGGAATTTCCGCCACCCACCACGATCACTTCCTCGTCCTCGCAGAGTTGCGATTCGATGTAAGTCGCGCCGTAGTAAATTCCCTGGCCTTCGAACCTCTTTAGGTTGGCGAGAGGCGGTTTGTTGTATTGCGCTCCCGTCGAGATGACGATGGCCCGCGCCGCCAGAACCTGGCCGCTATCGAGAACGACCTGATAGGGACTGCGATTGCATTTCAACTCCGTCACTTTGTGAGCCACCATCATTTTTGCGCCGAATTTTTGCGCCTGCGCGATGGCGCGCGACGCCAGTTCCTGCCCAGAGACTCCCGTGGGAAAACCCAGATAGTTTTCTATCTTGGAACTCGATCCCGCCTGCCCGCCGGGAGCTTCGCTCTCGATCAGCAGAGCGTCCAATCCCTCGGAAGCCGCGTAGACCGCCGCTGCCAAGCCGGACGGTCCCGCGCCCACGATGATCAAGTCACGCACCTGAGCCATGTCTATGCTGACGTTGAGGCCGAGGCAATCGGCCAATTCCTGGGGCGAGGGGTTGCGCAGCACTCGCTCGCCGTTGCAGATAACCACGGGAATTTCGGCCAGGCGCACGTGAAAACGGTCGAGCAGTTCTTGTGACATCTTGTCCGTGTCGAGATCAATGTAGCTGTAAGGGTGTGCGTTCCGGCTCAAAAACTCGCGTAGCCGCAGAGTGTTGGCAGAGTGTCGCGAACCCATCAGAATAACGTTGCCCAGACCACCGCTGATAAGCGCAAGCCGGCGCAGGATGAATGCCCGCATGAAGATCTCGCTCAACTCGGCGTCGGTGGCGACCAGCGAGCGCAGGCCATCCGCGCTGATCTCGAGAAACTCGCCGGCCGCATTCACCCGCCCGCGCACGAGGCAACGCTGCCCGGAGATCATCGCAATCTCGCCGGTGAACTCGCCCGGTCCGTGCGCCGCAACCGGGCGCTCGCCATTAAGGTCCGGCTGCACAATCTCCATGCTGCCGGAAAGCAGGACGAAAAACGGGATCTCGGTATCGTCGGGCTGGAACAAGATGTCTCCCGGCTCAACCTTGCGCAGCTTGCCGCCGTGCCGCAGACGGGCGATCTGCGCAGCAGTCAAAACCGGAAAAGCTTGAGTGCGAGAATCGAGTGCGCTGGGCGTGGGCCAAGAAGACATGGTTTTCCCCCAATTTCGAACCGGATCAAAGGCAGTGACTAATAGATGACGCAGGCGGCGCAAGGATTCTCCCGTTTGGCAAAGCTGCGGCCACGAGCGCGGAGACTGCAAAGTCCTCCCGGGCGATCTGCATTGCTGTCTCCCGAATCTTAACCTGTTAATCGCCACCCGAACCAGGAACGGTTGACGCGCCGTGAGTTGCAGCTTATGGTTTTTGTTCGAGCGCTTTCGTTCGCGTTCTCTTTCTTCGTAGCACCAATGTCGCGGATCATGCGGCGGCCTAAGTATGAACTCTGCAGAGTTGACGCGGCAATTTACGGGGTTATTCGAAACCCGGCCGGCTATTTTCAGCGCCCCCGGGCGTGTCAATTTAATCGGAGAGCATACCGACTACAACGACGGTTTTGTCATGCCCTGTGCGATCGGCCTTTGCGCCCGGGTTGCCATAAGCCCCCGGCCCGATCGCCGGCTGTTGATGCACTCCGAGCAATTCCCAGGGCATTTCGCGTTTCAGTTGGATGATTTGCCCCAGCGCAGCACCGGAGATTGGTGTGACTACGTTCTCGGCGTTGCGGTGGCCCTACGGCAGGCTGGGCACAGTTTGCAGGGCGCAAATCTGCTGGTGCATGGCGAAATCCCGATCGGGGGCGGGCTAAGTTCCTCGGCCGCTCTTGAAGTCGCCAGCGCGCTCGCGCTCATCAGCCTCAACGGCGCGGACATCCCGTTGGTCGACGTGGCAAGGCTGTGCCAGCACAGCGAAAATACCTTTATCGGTGCCCGCGTCGGCATCATGGACCAGTTTGTCTCTTGCTTTGGCAAAGCGGGACACGCGCTCTTGCTGGATTGCCGTTCGCTCGGGTACGAACTGATTCCGATTCCGGATAGCGTGCGCATGGTGGTTTGCAACACCATGGTCAAGCACCAGCACGCCGGCGGCGAATACAACCGGCGCCGCGAAGAGTGCGAGAAAGGCGTGAGAATCCTGGCGAAGTGGTATCCCGATATCCGCGCTCTGCGCGATGTTGCGATCGATCAACTGGTTCAGCACTCGAAGGATCTTCCCGAGACAATCTTTCGGCGATGCCGTCATGTGGTGGAAGAAAATGAACGCGTGCGCGATGGCGCCCGCCGCCTGCGCGCCGGTGACTTGCACAGTTTTGGAGATCTGATGCGAGAATCCCACCGCAGCCTTCGCGACCTGTACGAAGTCAGTTGCCGTGAACTGGACCTTATGGTCGAGGCCGCAGAAGGCCTGCCGGGCTACTTCGGCGGCCGGATGACCGGAGGCGGATTTGGGGGATCCACGATAAATTTGGTGGAGGCGACGGAGGCAGAAGCTTTTGCCGATCAAATCGCGGATCGTTACCAACGGGCGGCGGGTATTAAGCCGTCGGTTTACATTTTTTCGGCGGCGGATGGCGCGAGGGTAGAGCCGGGCGAAGCAATATAGGTCAGGCCCTGGCCAGGTTACACATCAAAACCGGCGGCTGCATCCAACTTTGGTCGATCTGCGATCCCATACGTCCTCACACTTGCCCGGTGTGAGACGTCAGATCCCTGAGAGTTGCAGCGGCCGCTTCTGGCGTGATGTCCCGCTGTGGGCTGGCCAACATCTCGTAACCGACCATAAACTTGCGGATGGTGGCTGAACGCAACAACGGCGGATAAAAATGTGCGTGAAGGTGCCATTCCGGGTGTGCTTCTCCGTCAGTTGGCGACTGATGGAAGCCCATCGAATAGGGGAACGAGATCTGGAACAGAGAATCGTAACGCCCGGTGATCTGTTTGAAGATGTCGGCGAGGCCCACCCGCATGACGGAGTTAAGAGATCCCAGGTGGCCGATGTGCTGCTTGGAGAGCAGCAAAACTTCAAAAGGCCACACCGCCCAAAATGGGACCAGGACCGCGAAATGGGCGTTCTCGACGACTATTCGCGTCGCGGTCTTTGTCTCCAACTGCAAGTAGTCACATAGTAGGCACGCGCGGTGGCTCTCCATGTAGGTCTTTTGCGATTCCTGCTCCTTGCCTGGTTCGTTTGGGATGGTTTGGTTAGCCCATATTTGGCCATGCGGATGGGGATTGCTGCATCCCATGATCTCTCCGCGATTCTCAAAGATCTGCACGTAGTTGACGTAAGGCAAAGAACCGATCTCGGAGTACTGTTCGGTCCACACATCTACTAGGCTGGTGATTTCCGGGACCGTCATGCGCGCCAGAGTTAGATCGTGGCGGGGCGAAAAACACACCACTTTGCAAGTGCCCGCTTCCGACTCCGAAAGCAGCAAGCCACGACCAGATTCGTCCAGTCGCGCCGGCTGAACGTCAGGGTTTAGCGCGGCGAAGTCGTTGGTGAAGACAAACGTGTTCTGGTATTTAGGATTGCGCGCTCCGCCTGACCGTTCGTTACCGGGGCAAAGATAGCAAGTGGGATCGTACGTCAGAACTGGCTGAGAAGCAGTCGCTTCGACCTGCCCGCGCCAAGGGCGCCGCATGCGCTGTGGCGAAACCAGCACCCATTCGTGCGTGAGTGGATTGAACCGGCGATGCGGATTTTCGTAGAGCTTGGCCGCTTCCAATTAGCCGTCACCTTTGTACCCGCGTGGGTGCTGTTGCCGCCACGCTTAGCTGGAGCGAAATGTCAGAGTCGGAGCACATTCGGCGCACAAACGAGTCCCAAACTCTTGTTCCCAAGAACCTATCACACTGATCCTCGTTGGTCGCGGAGAGGGGGGATTGTATATCGAAAAACTCGATCAATTACCATCATAAATGCGACTTTTCATTCTAGGTCTCTCAAGCGTACGATGCGTTTGCCTCGAAGAATCCAGCGCCATTTACCCCGAGGTCGAGTTGTGTTCCGGCAAGAAAACGATTTCTGGAGCGTGGAATGCCGGGACTTTTACCAAGACAGCCTCGGCGCTCGCCGACCCGCGAGCTGCGCAAAGCGAGTGCACCTTATTGTGGATCGGTGTCGGCACCGATGAGCCTGCCGATGCATGCAGGCTTCGACAGACTGACAATTCGTTAGGAGAGGCGTACCTCAAGCATGCCTTGTACGAGAAGCGCCAGCGTGAGTCTTTGCAGATGCAAGAGCAACTTCTCAACAGAGCGGAGTCTTCGACTTAGCTTGTAATAAACCACTGGGTCTTGAATGAGGAGAGATGTGCGAACAGCCAGCTTCCGAGTCTCCATTGCGATATTTGTTTTCTTGTGTGTAGGTAGGTTGTCGTCGCAGACCATCGAGCACCCTGCCTATTTGAACCCCGCGCTGCCTGCGGAACAACGGGCTGCAGATCTAGTTCACCGCATGACCGTGGAAGAGAAGGTCACGCAGCTTGTGAATCAGTCGCGCGCGGTGCCGCGGCTGAACGTCCCCGCTTATGACTGGTGGAGCGAGGCGTTGCATGGCGTACAACGGCCCGGCGTCACCGAGTTTCCGGAGCCGATCGGGCTGGCCGCAACCTTCGATCCCGACACCATACACCGCATGGCCATCGCGATCGGGATCGAGGGAAGAATCAAGCACGTCCAGGCAGTGCGCGATGGGCATAGCGACGTTTTCGAAGGTCTTGACTTCTGGGCGCCGAACATCAACATATTCCGTGATCCTCGTTGGGGGCGAGGACAGGAGACCTACGGCGAAGATCCGTTTCTGACAGCGCGCATGGCGGTTGCATTCGTCACCGGAATGCAGGGAGACGATCCAAAATACTATCGCGTCATCTCCACGCCGAAACATTACGCCGTGCACAGCGGACCCGAGCCAACACGGCATAGGGCGGACATGACGGTCAGCAAGCATGACGAACTGGACACCTACCTGCCGGCGTTCCGTGCAGCCGTGACCGAGGGCAAGGCCGGCTCGGTCATGTGCGCCTATAACAGCATTAACGGGCAGCCTGCCTGCGTCAATGAGTTCCTGCTGCAGGACCAGTTGCGGGGCAAGTGGAATTTCCAGGGCTACGTGGTTTCGGATTGCGATGCAGTCGTCAACATCTTCCGCGATCATCATTTCACCAAGACTCAGCCCGAGGCTTCGGCTTTGGCGATTCAGCGCGGCTTGGACAACGAGTGCATCGATTTCGCGAAGGTCAGCGACGATCACGATTACAGGCCGTACCTCGATGCTTATAAACAAGGCATTCTGAAGGAAAGCGAGATCGATACGGCGCTGATTCGGCTGTTTACCGCCCGCATGAAGCTGGGCATGTTCGATCCGCCCGAGATGGATCCGTATTCTAAGATCGATGAAAAAGAGCTCGCCAGCCCCGAGCATCGCGCCCTCGCTCTCTCGCTGGCAAATGAGTCGATGGTGCTTCTCAAGAATGACGGCGCCCTGCCGCTGAAACCGGGCGCAATCAAGATCGCCGTGGTCGGGCCATTGGCAGACCAGACAAAATATTTGCTGGGCAACTACAACGGCACTCCTACGCACACGGTATCGGTGCTGGACGGATTGAAGGCGGAGTTTCCTGAAGGCCAGATCACGTTTGTGCCGGGAACACAGTTTCTGCGCACTGACGGAGACCTGATTCCGGCTTCCGCGCTGACGACGTCCGACGGCCAGCCCGGACTTACCGCTAAGTTCTCTACCGGGGGTGGGTTTCCAGGCAACGGAATACTACTGGCGACCCGCACGCTGAGCGGCGTCGATTTGAAGGCGGAGGACTTTCCAGCCGAGGCTGCGGGCAAATATCCGCTTTCGGTCGAGTGGAGTGGTTTCCTCACCGCGAATGAGAGCGGCGAGTACAGCGTTGGCGTGCGCGGCAAGGGCAATTCTGCGTTCGTCATGGTCGATGGCAAACCTGTTGCCATGCAATACCTGGACAGCCAAATCTCGCAGGCAAAAGCCGGACGTGTTCGCCTTGAGCAAGGTCAGAAGGTGCCCATCAGCGTCCGCTATCAGTTGACGAAAGCCGGCCCGGTCGAGGCTCAGTTGTTCTGGGCAAAGTACGATCCCAAGCCGAGCCCCGAGACGATTGCCGCAGCCAGGGACGCGGATGTTGTCATCGCGGTCCTGGGCATTACCGGCGATATCGAGGGAGAGCAGATGCCGGTCAACGAGGAGGGATTCAAGGGCGGCGACCGCACCAGCCTCGATCTGCCAAAACCGGAAGAGGACTTGCTCGAAGCTGTGACTGCGACCGGCAAGCCGGTGATCCTCGTGCTCGCCAATGGAAGCGCGCTTGCGGTGAACTGGGCCAGTGCGCATGTGAACGCAATTATCGATTCATGGTACGCCGGCGAAGAGGGCGGAACAGCAGTTGCGCAGACTCTCTCGGGAAAAAACAATCCCGCGGGGCGGTTGCCGGTGACGTTCTACACCGGAATCGAGCAACTGCCGGCATTTGAAGATTATTCCATGCAGAATCGCACCTATCGCTACTTCAGCGGCAAACCGCTTTATCCGTTTGGCTATGGCTTGAGCTACACGACGTTTTCCTATAGCGATTTGGCGCTGCCGAAACACGCGATCAATGCGGGTGACCCACTTATGGCGGAGGTTACGGTCACAAATACCGGGGTGCGCGAGGGGGATGAAATCGCCGAGCTTTACCTGAGTTTCCCGAATGTGCCGGGAGCGCCACTGCGAGCTCTGCGCGGCTTCAAGCGCGTGCACTTGAAACCCGGTGAATCGCAGAAGGTTCGCTTCGAACTCAAGCATCGTGACCTGAGCATGGTGAGCGAAGCGGGCGAGCCAATCATTGCGAAAGGAATCTATTCCGTTTCTATCGGCGGAGGTCAGCCGAGCACGGGGGCGCCGACGGTGACGGGGACGTTCCATGTGAAGGGTACGAAGATGCTGTCCGAGTAACAGGCGCATTCGGTGCGTCACTTTGCGGGTTGTTGAAAGAGATTCGAACTCAGCCTTCTTGTCGCATCCATGTCGATGATCCGAATCACCAAATTGATCGCGCTTGTCGGCATCGTAGTCCTCCTCGCGCATTCCGATCTGCGGGGGCAGACGGCTTCGCAAAGCGCAGTTCAGGCGCTCTGGTACCGGTCTCCCGCTCCTATCTGGGATCAGGCTCTTCCCGTCGGCAATGGCCGTCTGGGAGCGATGGTTTTTGGCGGGGCGAACTCCGGCCAAAACAATGGAGACCTGCAATTCTCCCATCAGAATGATCCCTTGATGGATGGTTCCCAAACTTCCGGCGCGGATGAACATTTGCAGTTGAACGAATCCTCGTTGTGGCAGGGCAGCCGTGCGAACCGCCTGAATCCGCGGGCGCACGAAGCCGTGCCTGAGATTCGCCGGCTTCTGCTGGAGTCGCAAGGTCTGGATGGCGCCAAGATTTCTGCTGCGGAAAAGCTCGCACAGGACAGCATGATTGGCATCCCGCCTGGCATGCCCAGCTACAGCACGCTAGGCGATCTCTACTTGCGCTCCGCCAACCAAGCGGCCATCAGCGATTATCGCCGCCAGCTTGACCTTGCAACCGGCGTCGTCCGCGTGACCTACAAAATGAACGGTGTGCACTATACACGCGAGGTGTTCGCCTCGCTACCCGATGAGGTGATTGTGGTGCGGCTCAGCGCCGACACGAAGGGCGCGACCAGTTACCGGATGAGCATGGACCGTCCCGCGGATTTCAGCGTTCATCCCCGCGGGCAGGACACCCTCGTGCTGCGCGAGGGACATGAGCATAAGGACGAAATCGGCTTTGCCGGGGAAGCGCTGGTTTTGCCGTCTGGCGGCAGCGTTCAGGCGGACGGATCAGAGCTGGCAGTTACCGATGCAGATTCTGTAACCATCCTGATTGCGGCAGCCACCGATTTTAAAGGCGGGCCCTTCGCGGGCGGCGATCCCGAGGCACAATGCGAGCGCGCGCTGGCCCAGGCGCGGACGCGCAACGTTGACGAGATTCTCGCCCGGCAAGAAGCCGTCTATCAGCCCATGTACCGGAGCATGGCTCTCCATCTTCAAGCAGCGCCCGGCGCAAACGCCGGCCCGAATGAAGACCTGCCCACCGATGAGCGCGTAAAGCGCGTCAGTGCCGGGGCCGAGGATCTTGGCTTGCAGGAACTCTATTTTCAGTTTGCTCGCTACCTGCTTATCAGCTCCTCGCGTCCCGACGGTCTGCCGGCGAATCTGCAAGGGATCTGGGCCGCGGGCATCACTAATCCGTGGGGATCGAAGTGGACCATTAATATCAATGCCGAGATGAACTACTGGCTCGCCGAACCCGCGGGGCTGGGGGAAACCGTGTTGCCCCTGATCAACCTCATCGACATGGTCCGCACCCCTGCGAGCGGCACCGGAATGCGGGTTGCGCACGAATACTACGGCGCGCGCGGTTTTGTGATTCATCACAACACGGACTTGTGGGGCGACGCCGAACCGATTGACGGGTATCAATGGGGTATCTGGCCGATGGGTGGCGCGTGGCTGTCGCTGGATGCGTGGGATCACTACGCATTCACCCTGGATAAGAGCTTTCTTCGAGATCGCGCCTGGCCCATTCTCCACGATGCTTCTCAGTTCTTTCTCGATTATCTGGTTGACGACGGCGCTGGACATTTGGTCACAGGGCCGTCGATCTCGCCAGAAAACCGATATCGTCTAGCGGATGGCACCGCGCATTCGCTGACCATGGCTCCCACCATGGATATCGAGATCCTGCGGGAGCTGTTCACGCGCACGCTGGATGCGGGGAGAATCCTGGGGGAAGACGAGGCTTTCCTGAAACAAGTTGAGGATGCGCGCGGTAAGCTGCCTGCGTTTGCGATCGGCAAGCTGGGCCAACTGCAGGAATGGCAGCGGGACTACGACGAGCCGGAACCAGGGCACCGGCACATCTCGCATCTCTGGGCGCTTTTTCCCGGCACTCAGATTTCTCTTGCGCATACGCCCGACTTGGCCAAGGCCGCGCGAGTGTCCCTGGAAAGGCGGCTCTCCTTCGGAGGCGGACAGACGGGATGGTCTCGAGCTTGGGTTGTGAACTACTGGGATCATTTGCACGATGGCAAACAGGCTTACGACAGCCTGCAGGTGATGTTTCGTCAGTCCACATTTCCTAACCTCATGGATACGCATCCACCAGGCTTATTCCAAATCGACGGCAATCTGGGAGCGGCTAACGGAATGCTGGAGGCGCTGGTCCAGTCGCGCTGGATGCTGGATTTCGTTGAGATCGAACTCCTTCCAGCTCTGCCTGAACAATGGTCGGAGGGTTCCATCGCGGGAGTTCACGTCCGCGGAGGTGCAACTCTCGATATGCAATGGAAGGCGGAAAAAATCATCGACATGGAACTCCACGCGATGAGCGCGTGTGCAATCCGGCTGATTCCGCCGCAGGGACAAGCCGTTACCGGGATTCACGCTTCGAACGGAAAAGCAGTGGCCGCGGGAAAGGACGGCTTAATCCGCACGAAACCCGGAATGACATACACGATACTCTTCCGCTGATCGGCATCGGCATCGTCGATTTCCGGACGCCGCACCAAATTCCGCGACTACACAGTCGGTTTTCGCTGCAGGTGACGATGAATCGCAGAACATTTATTTGCTCGACTGGAATCACAGCATTGAGCGCTCTGTTGCCCGGCATCGCCGTCGCAACCGAACCGCCGAGCGCGTCAACCCAACAACAGCCATTCGAGTGGAGCACACCGGAGCTGACGTTTGCGTACGAGGTGTCCGAACAAAAGCTGCGCCAGAAGTTCGTAATGCCCACCCGTGCTTTGCAGGCGAAGATTGCGCCCATTTTTTCGTCCGGGG
This sequence comes from uncultured Acidobacteriaceae bacterium, assembly GCA_963776125.1. Classification (GTDB taxonomy): domain Bacteria; phylum Acidobacteriota; class Terriglobia; order Terriglobales; family Acidobacteriaceae; genus PALSA-270. Next base: position 40,656 of record CAVZMC010000044.1, read on the forward strand.
TAGAGACTGCAATTCAGTGCAGCGGGGAGAACTCGCCGGATCCGGGCATGAAGCAGAGCGCCGGTCAGCCGGGAGCTCGGCTCATCTTCCAGGGGAAACGCGAGGAATCGACTAGCAAGGGGCGCCGGTTGATCCTGAGCCACGCTGATCCAGTACTGCGAATCACTGTGGAGTCCTTCTACGACGCTTTCGATGCGGTTCCGGTCGTCCGTCGATGGACGCGAGTCACTAACGCCGGGGGCGCGCCGGTAGGGATCGAATATTTAAGTTCAGCAATGTTGCACTCCCTGGCCGACGCGCAGAACTACGAACACGAGATCGTCATTCACCTGGCATTCAACAGTTGGATGGCGGAAGCTCAATGGCACTCGCTGCGTCCGTCTGAATGCGGATTCGTTGAGAATGGACGAACCAGCTGGTCGGAGGCGTCGGCGACAAGCGTGGGAACCTGGTCCACGGAGAAGTACCTTCCCATGGCCATGGTGGAAAACACGCGCTTGGGGGTGATTTGGTTTTGGCAAATTGAGCACTGCGGCTCCTGGTATTGGGAAATTTCCAATTCTGCGCTGCGAGGCATCTTTGCGAACGATGTATATGCCTACCTCGGAGGACCCGACGATCTTCATTCCGCCGCGTGGAAGAGTCTGAAGCCTGGGGAGAGTTACCAGACGAATCCCGGTTGCCGTGGGATGCGTGCAAGGCGGATTCAGCGATGCTGTCGAGGCATTGACACTCTATCGGCGTGCCGCGTGCCTGAAGCCGAGCAAAGACAATTCGCGATGTTCGGTTATTTTCAACGATTACATGAACTGCCTCTGGGGCGACCCGACAGAAGACAAGGAACTGCCGCTGATCGCGGCCGCGACAAAAGCTGGCTGTGAGTATTTCGTAATCGATGCCGGGTGGTACGCGGAGCTGCATGAAGACTGGAGCCAGACCATCGGCGCCTGGCAACCCTCCGCCTCGCGCTGGCCGCGCGGACTGAAGTTCGTGCTCGATCAGATTCGGCAGGCTGGAATGACTCCGGGATTGTGGCTCGAGCCTGAGGTTGCCGGCGCCATGTCGTTGCTCGCTCAAAAGCCGGACAACTGGTTCCTCGTGCGCCACGGCAAACGGGTTTTTAAGAACTCCCGCCTGCTGCTTGATTTCCGCAACCCCGAAGTGCGGGCTTACCTGGATCAGGTGATCTCAAGGCTGGTGAACGATTACGGCGTCGGCTATATCAAAATGGACTACAACGTCGATTCGCTGCAAGGAACCGAACTCAACGCAGATAGCTTCGGACAAGGCCTCCTCGAGCATAACCGCGCCCACCTGGACTGGTTGGAAAGCATTCTGAACCGTTACCCCGACTTGGTGATTGAAAACTGTGGCAGCGGCGGCGGGCGCATGGACTACGCCATGCTCAGCCGCCTCCAGATACAGTCCATGACCGACCAGGAAAGCTACCTAAGGCTGCCCGGAATTCTGGTCGGCGCGTCTGCGGCGGTTTTGCCTGAGCAACTCGCAATCTGGTCGTATCCATTGGCCAAGGCCGATGCCGATCAGGCCAGCTTCAATATGGTTACAGCCATGATGTGCCGCATCCACCAAAGCGGCCGTCTCGACGCAATTTCCGACAGCGCGCTGCTCCAGGTAACGAACGGCATCCGGACATACAGGCAGGTAATTCGCGACCACATCCCTCAGGCTGTGCCCTTCTATCCTCTCGGTATGCCGGATGTGACGGATCACAGCGCCCCGGTGGCGCTCGGTATGCGCGCTCCCGGCTCGACTGTGTTGGGCGCTTGGCGATTGGAGGGCGCCGACAAGGTCGAGCTTCCTGTTGAGGCCGCGAAAGCCGAGATTCTCTATCCGGTTGATCTCGGCATCGAACTGGAAACAGTTAAGGAGAAAGTGTTGGTACGATTTCCGCGGCCGAAGATGGCCTGCATACTGCGATTGTGACTACAAACGAGTACAACCAAGTTTAAAAGGTGCAATGCCATGACATTCCGGTCTTCCGACGCATTTACGATTCGATTCGTTCGTTCTGTTGTCCGTTCATGCGTTTCCATTCTGTTCCTGCTCTGGGCCGCGCACAGCGGCATGGCTCAGATACCCGGCCAGGACAAACCTGGCTTGGCGGCCGTCACGGTTCAACAAACAGAGCAAGGGCTACATGCCACGGTTGGCTCCGAAGTCGTCGAGATCACGGTATGCGACGGTTCGGTGATCCACGTAGCGGCCAAGCCGGACGCGACAGCGCAGCCTGGGCCCCAGCCCTGGATGCTCGATGCCGGTCAATCCTGCGCGGGCGCTCCGTTTCAGTTCGCGCAAGATGCGAAATCGGCGACGCTCAAAACCGACAAGCTCCAGGTGACCTTCGGTCTTGAGCGCGGCAATGTTTCCTTTCGCACGGTGAATGGCGATGCTCTGTTGCGTGAGGGTGACGCCTTGCCCCGCACCTATGAGCCAGTGCAAATGAACGGCGAGAGCACGTATCGGATCACCGACCGGTTCTCGCCGGCACCGACCGAAGCGCTCTTCGGGCTCGGGCAGCACCAGAACGGCATGTTCAACTACCGCGGCGCAACCATCGAATTGGCCCAGAACAACACGGATGTAGCGATTCCTCTGCTGGTCTCAAGCCGCGGCTACGCGCTGATGTGGAACACGGCTGCCATGACCTACGTCGATAATCGCTTCCCATCGAATCTGACGTTCAGCGCGATCGCCGGCAAGTCGATTGACTACTACTTTCTTTATGGTCCGGAGATGGACTCGATCATCCACGAGTACCGCTCGATGACCGGGCATACGCCGATGTTGCCGAAGTGGGCCTACGGCTTCTTTCAATCCAAAGACCGCTATGTATCACTCGACGAGATTCTTAGCATCGCAGGGCGCTATCGCCAGGAGCACATCCCGCTGGACACAATAGTGCAGGACTGGTTCTGGTGGAAGGCGGAAGGCGATCCCGTGTTCAATGGCAACTACCACGACGTGCCGAAGGATCTTGAAACCCTGCACAATGAAAATGTTCACGCGATGATCTCCGTGTGGGGACTGTTGGATCCCACATCCGAAACGTTCAAGACGCTGGATGCGCAACACCTGCTTATTCCCGGAGCGCACGTATACGATCCCAGCAGCCCGCAGGCGCGCGATATTTATTGGAAGATGCTACCCGGCAAATTGCTGGCGCAGGGATGGGATGCCTTCTGGCTCGACAGCGCCGAACCCGAAGAGTATTGGCCGCACATGGGCGACGCCATCCTGCGCAACAAGCAGCTTGCGATGGGCAATGGAGCGGAGTACACGAACGTATTCCCCCTGCTGCATACGCTCGGGGTGCAGAATCATTGGAAGGCTGAAACCGACCGCAAACGCGTCTTTCTGCTCACCCGCTCGGCATTTTTCGGCCAACAGCGCGTCGGCGCGACCGTGTGGTCGGGCGATGTGTTCACCAATTATTGGGCGCTCTCGCGGCAAGTGCCTGCCGGGCTGAATTTCGCGCTCAGCGGCTATCCGTACTGGACAACCGATATCGGAGGCTACTGGCCTGCGTTCCCCGGTGCTATAGAACAGCCTGCCTACCAGGAACTCTATGCGCGCTGGTTCGAGTTCGGAACGTTCTGCCCGATTTTCCGCACCCACGGTCATCGGCCGAACAATGAAATGTGGACCTACGACAAGGTTGAGCCCACGCTCCTCCGATACGACAAACTCCGCTATCGCCTCATGCCATACATTTACTCACTCGCCTGGAAAGTCACTAGTGAGGATTACACGCTCCAGCGTCCACTCGTGATGGATTGGCGCACCGACGAGAAAACCTGGAACATTGGCGACCAGTTCATGTTCGGGCCGGCCATCCTGGTCAATCCCGGTGCTGAAGGCCAACGCTACTCGTCGCAGCGTGTATCTGCCCGCTTCGCCCGCGTGGTATGACTTCTGGACTGGCGAGTCGGTGCCCGGCGGCCAGGATATTGATGCCGCCGCTCCGCTCGATCGCATGCCGCTCTACGTGCGCGCCGGATCCATCCTTCCCATGGGGCCGGAAATCGAATACGCCGCGCAGGACCCCGGCGGCCCCATCGAACTCCGCATCTATCGCGGGGCCGACAGCCAATTCGATCTCTATGAGGATGCGGGCGACAGCTATGACTACGAAAAGGGGCAGCATGCTGTGATTCCTATTCGCTGGAACGACAGCGCCGCTGTCCTAACTATCGGCGCGCGCGCAGGTTCCTATCCGGGGATGATCGAAAAGCGCGCCTTCCGGATTGTTCTGGTCAGAAGCGGGCATGGGGTTGGTGGCGAGGTGACCAACGCAGCCGACAAAGAGATTACTTATGAAGGAAAGGAAGTCAGTGTGAACCTTCATTAGCCAGACCTTACAATGGTGCGAGCGGTCTGCGGTCAGGTTCAAGCGCATCAAGTGAAAACACATATGTTGGAAAACAAACGAATCGTCGAGAAAGACACCCCACAACACCAGGACGACCTGATCGTCATCACCGGCGCGGGCGGATTCATCGCGGGCAACCTCGCGCTCTATTTCAAAAAGAAGGGTTTCACCAACATCCGGGCGGTGGACAAGAAACCGCTTTACGAGTGGTATCTGCACGTGCCCGGCGTCGAGAACCTCTGCCTCGACGTGAGCCAGGAGGACAACTGCCGTCGCGTCTGCGAAGGCGCGGTGGAAGTCTACAACCTCGCCGCCGACATGGGCGGCATGGGTTTCATCGAGCGGTTCCGCGTCGAATGCCTGCGCTCCATTCTCATCAACACGCACATGATCGAGGCCGCCTACCGCGCCGGGGCGCGCCGCTACTTTTTTTCCAGTTCGGCCTGCGCCTACAACACGCTGACTTGCAGCAAGACCCGAACGTCCGCGCGTTGAAGGAATCCGACGCCTATCCGGCCATGGCCGAGCGCGGCTACGGCTGGGAGAAATTGATGTCCGAAATGTTCTGCCAGGAATACTGGGCCGAACGCGGCATGAAGACCGCCATCGCCCGCTTCCACAACGTCTATGGCCCGCACGGCACCTGGGACGGCGGCCGGGAGAAAGCGCCCGCCGCGCTCTGCCGCAAGGTCATCGAGGCCATTGACACCGGCAAGAAGGACATCACCATCTGGGGCGACGGCCACCAGACGCGCAGCTTCATGTACATTGACGACTGCGTGAAGGGCATTGACCTGATCATGCACTGCGACGACTTGATTGCCACGCCGATCAACCTCGGCTCCAGCGAACTGGTTTCCATCAACGAACTGCTGACCAAGATTGAAAAGATCGCCGGCGTGAAGACTGAACCGCAATTACGATCTGAACGCGCCCCGCGGCGTGGCCGGCCGCAACAGCGACAACACGTTCATCAAGAAAGTGCTCGACTGGGAACCGAACACGCCGTTGGACAAGGGCCTGGCCGTCACCTACAAGTGGATTAAGGAACAATACAACAAGCGCAAGGCCGGCCAGCGCGTTGGCATCGGCTGATGCGAAAAAAACTCTCCGCCCGTCGCCAGATCTGCTTGGCTCCATTCCCAACCGCCTGCAACTCGCGGGCGGATGGATTGACCAGCCGTTCGTTTCGCGGCACAATCCCCGGCCGCCCGGCTCGATGGTGGTGGTGCAGATCGAGCCGAATTTCCGCCCGATGGATCGCTCCGGCATCGCCAGCGGCACGCGCGCCATCGCGATGAAATTGTGGAAGGGCAAACTGCCGAACCGCCCGCCGGAGGATTTGGTGCGCGAACTTTACGAAGCCGAAAACAAGGGCAAGGCCGAACCGAGCGGTTCGCAGGACATGATCGGCCTGGTTTATCCGGGCGTGAACCGGCTGGATTACGACTTCAAGGTCGACGGCGGCGTTTTCCCGTCGCACATCGAATCGTGCAACAGCCCGAAAGTCGCGCGGTGGCTGGAGAAGGTTTTGCATCTGATTCCGGTCGAACCGCGGCCGGATGGCTACAGTCCGCTCGGCGTCAAAAACTTGGAGCCGAAGATGGGTCGCCCGGCTCGGCCAATCGGGCCGGGATTGTTACGACGCCATTGTCAAAATGGACGCCCAGGCGACTCGGCGCGTCGTTGAATTTGAACATGAAATGCTGGGAGACCTTGCTGCCGCACATCGTCCGGCATCCGCTGCTTGCGGGTGGATTTGATGCCGCTGCTCAAGGCGTATCAGCGGCAATATCTCGGCGCGATGTATTCCGGCTGCGGCGGCGGTTATCTCATTGTGGTTTCGAACGAACCGGTGCCGGGCGCGTTCCGCGTGAATGTCCGCGATTGCTCACAAATGAATGATTCAAACACAAATCGTCGTTTCCGGCGGATTTGACGATATCCAGTCCGGCGATCTTGCGTTTTCTGGAAGAAGCCGCCAAGCTCGGCGAGCTGACCGTGTTGCTCTGGCCGGACAACGTGTTCCAAAAGGTCACCGGCAGCCGCTCCGAAATTTCCGTTGGCGGAGCGGCTTTATTTTTTGAGCGCGGTCCGTTACGTCAACCGCGCCGTCCATTTTGCGGAGTGCGCCGAACCCGATTCGTTGCCGGAAATCCCTGGCCTGCGGCCGACGGTCTGGGCCGACGTAGAAGCCACGGACAAATCCGGCGCGCGAAAAATTCTGCCGCGCTCATCAAATCTGCTTATCGGGTTTTCACGACGAATGAATTGAAGGGTTTTCCCGAACCACTGCCGGCGTCGTCCGCGCCGGGCAAGAAGAAAGTCATCGTCACCGGCAGCTATGACTGGTTTCACTCCGGCCACGTCCGGTTTCTGGAGGAAGTCAGCGGTTACGGCGACCTGTATGTTGTCGTTGGCCACGATGCCAACATCCGTCTGCTGAAAGGCGAGGGCCATCCGCTGTTGCCGCAGGCCGAGCGGCGTTACGTCGTCGGCTCGATCAAATACGTGAAGCAGGCGTTGATTTCCAGCGGCGAACGGCTGGCTGGACGCCGACCCGGAAATCCGCAGTTTGAAGCCGGACATTTATGCCGTGAACGAAGACGGCGACAAGGGCGGCAAGCGCGAGTACTGCCAGAAACTGGGCATCGAGTATCTCGTCCTCAAACGCATTCCAGCGCCCGGTCTGCCCCAACGCACCAGCACGGAGCTGCGCGGATTTTAATGAGAGGACCCGTGATATGCTGAAAACTGGAATCCTTAATCCTCAAATCAATTCACTGTTAAGCCGGGTTAGGCACACCAATACACTGGTCATTGCGGATCGCGGGTTTCCCTTTTGGCCGATGATTGAGACGGTGGACATCTCGCTGGTGGACGATGTGCCGACGGTGTTGCAGGTGCTGGCGGCGATCCGCCCCAACTTCCAGATCGGCAAGGTCTGGATGGCCCAGGAATTCCTAAAACACAACTCGAGCAAGATCCGCGATACCTTTGCCCGGGCCTTGCGCGGAATCAATGTGCGCCACCAATCCCACGTTGAATTCAAACGGCTTGTGCCCGGCGCAATCGGCCTGATCCGCACAGGCGACACGATCCAATATGCAAACGTCATCCTGGAAAGCGCCTGAAGCGTTCGCTGCCGGCTGAGCAAATACAAATATGAAAATGCCCGCGCAAAACGAAAGGCCCTCCGCCAAGCGCCTCGGCCTGTTCCAAGCACCCGATGGGAAGAGTCTGCTGGTGACATTTATATTGGTGACCACGCTCTTCCTGCTGTGGGGTTTCTGCAATGGGATGCTCGACATCCTCAACAAGCATTTTCAAACCACGCTGCACATCAACAAATTTGAATCCGGTTTCGTGCAAACCGCCAATTACCTGGCGTACTTCCTACTGGCCATTCCGGCGGGATTGCTGGCGCGAAGGTTTGGCTACAAGGGAGGTATCCTCACCGGCCTGGTCTTGATCGCAGGCGGAGCATTCTGGTTTGTTCCCGCAACGCGAATCGGAACTTATTGGGCGTTCCTGACCGGTGTCTTCGTCGTGGGTGCCGGCCTGGCTTGTTTGGAAACCATTGCCAACCCCTATAGCACGGTGCTAGGCCCGGCGGAAAGCAGCGCCACGCGCATAAACATAGCCCAAACCTTCAATGGCCTAGGTTGGATTCTGGGTCCCATCGTCGGCGGTCATTTTGTATTTAGCAAGGTCAACGGCGTCGACGCGAACGGAAGCTTGTACATCCCTTACTTGGGCACGGGCATTGTGGTCGCGGTGTTGCTTGGAATCTTCGCCCTGTCTCGCATTCCAGACTTGCACGCTGAGGAGGAGGTCACGGCCGAGGCGGAAGGTAAAGGAAAGAGGCCGCTGTGGTTGAGGTTGCACTTTACCTTCGGTGTTCTGGCTCAGTTTCTGTATGTCGCCGCGCAAGCGGGCATTTTCAGTTTTTTCATCAACTACGTTTTGGAAAACGCCCATGGCGTCACCGCCGAACAAGCGGCCTCCTGGCTCGGCATGTTTGGGTTCGGCCTGTTCATGGTCGGACGGCTTTGCGGCAGTGGCGTGGTCAGTCTGACTCGACCAGATTTGGCGTTGGCGGCTTATGCCGTGCTGAATGTGGTGTTGTGCGGCTTGGTGATGGCAGGCGGCACGATCGGCCTCTATTCGCTATTCGGCACGTTTTTCTTCATGTCCATCATGTACCCGACGATTTTTGCGCTGGGCATTCGCGGCCTGGGTGAACACACCAAGCTGGGCTCATCGTTGATGGTGATGTCCATTGTGGGCGGGGCGATTGCGCCTCCTCTCATGGGACACATTGCCGACGTCTCCTCCATGCGATCGGGGTTCGTGATTCCCTTGGTGTGTTTCGGGCTCATCGCCCTCTACGGCGCTGGTTGGCGCGCTCTGGAGAGCCGCGACCGGACCGTGACAGCGAGAGTTCGTGTCCTTGCGCCTGATTCGAAAGCTTAGGCTCAGTGATGGCGCTCCTCGCCCTCGTGGGGCTTCTTCTCTCAACCCTCGCCCTCTGCTCAGAATCAGTCTAGTTTTGGCCAGGCGATGACCTCGGTGTGAATCGGAAGATCTATATGCAGCGATATCGGCCAGCGTCGCGACATCGCGCAACTCACCACAGCGTGCTGTTCTTGCGGTTGATGAACAGATCTCTGTCGAAACGGGGAGCCCAACGTGTCTCAATTTCCGGAGGCGCCCATTGCAAGTGATTGAAAGAATGGCTCCTCAGGTAGGACTCGAACCTACAACCCTCCGGTTAACAGCCGGATGCTCTGCCATTGAGCTACTGAGGAGTGTGGTCGGACGCGCCAGAGAGCGCGTCGCGCTAACTGCCGCTATTCATCATAACATCGGTGCCGCATCGTGAAAACCGATGCCTCTATTCTTTTGCCGCCCGCTTCAAGAATGGATGGGCAACGTTTTTAGCTCGCGGTGCCGGTCCGCCCACCAGCCCCAGAGAACGGTGAGCCACATGCCAATCCCGCCCCAAGCGAGCGAAGCCAAGTTAGGCGGAGGACCTCCAAAAAACGCGCTCACCCAGCCGAAAACTAGCAGTGCCATCAGGGACCAAAAACCCCATCGGCCAACGTTATCCCGGGCACGCGTTGTTGTCAGGTACAAGTAAAGGCCGGCACCGAAGGTCAGACCTTCCGCTGCGATTGTTGCCGGCAAGGAATTCCAAAGGCCCAACCCAACCCTTAGTGCACCACCTGGCCACAAGGGCAAGTCAGGACGGTGCACCACGAAGTCCAGCACCCAGTGGCTCAGCACCGCGAGGCCGACGATCCAGGCTGCGCCCGCGTTGCGCCGAATTCCGTAGTAAACCCCACCTAGCAGGACTGCCCAGACGAACGCCATCAGCAAGCTGTGGGAAAACGGATAGTCGGTGAAGTCGAGCGGGGAGGCTTTGGTGATGCCCGGGACGATGGACGCGTGTTCGACCCCCAGCAACAAAAACACCGGCCATAGGAAATCGAGGAACTGGGCGGCGAAAATCAGAGTGCCTAGCGAAGTCCGGGGAGCGGCTTTCTTGGCCGCCAAAGCAACGCCATAGTGCCCAATGAACATTCGGCCTCCCTTGTTCGGCAATGTTAATCGAGTCCGACACAAGAAATGAGTCCCCATCCGAGGATGAGGACTCGTATTCCGAAAGACAAAGCCATTCAGCTTCTGCCAGGCTTACGCTTCTTTTCCCGTGCCAATCCGCATGCCGTAGAACGAGCGGTATACGAAGAAGACCGAGACCGCGAAGAAGGCCAGAGCCAGGATGTGGGTTAGGTTGCCCGGATGGTCTTTGGTGAGCGAGACGGCCAGTTCGACCGCCAGCAATCCGAACAGCGTGGTGAACTTGATGACTGGATTCATGGCCACCGAAGAGGTGTCCTTGAAGGGATCGCCGACGGTATCGCCAATGACCGTGGCATCGTGCAGCGGAGTGCCTTTCTGTTTCAGTTTGGTTTCGACGATCTTCTTGGCGTTGTCCCAAGCGGCGCCGGCGTTGGCCATGAAGATTGCCTGATAGAGACCGAAGATCGCAATCGAAATTAGGTAGCCGATAAAGAAGAATGGCTCCACGAAGGCGAACGTCAGGGTCCCGAAGAAGACCGCGAGAAAGATGTTGAACATGCCCTTCTGCGCGTATTTGGTGCAGATCTCAACCACCCTTTTGCTGTCGGCCACGGAAGCTTTCTCCGCGCTTTCGAGTTTGATGTTGGCCTTGATGAACTCCACGGCGCGATAGGCGCCGGTGGTGACCGCCTGCATGGACGCGCCGGTGAACCAATAGATCATGGCGCCGCCGGTAATCAGGCCCAAGAAGAATGGAGCGTGCAGCAAGGAGAGCTTAGCCACATTCTCGGTCAGCCCGTTGGTGAGCGCCATGATGATGGAGAAGATCATGGTGGTGGCGCCTACCACGGCGGTTCCAATCAGCACCGGCTTGGCGGTGGCCTTGAAGGTATTGCCCGCGCCGTCGTTTTCCTCAAGCAAGTCTTTGGCGCGCTCAAAATTCACGTCGATGTTGAAGTCCTTCTTGATTTCCCCCTTGACGTTGGGTACCTGCTCGATCATCGAGAGTTCATAGACGGACTGCGCGTTGTCGGTGACCGGACCGTAGGAATCGACCGCGATGGTCACCGGCCCCATGCCGAGGAAGCCGAAAGCCACCAGGCCGAAGGCAAATACCGCGGGGGCAAGCATGGTAGCGGCTGCCGCGAGACCCATGCCGCTGAAAAAATAGGCAATCGACATGAGAGCGACCATGGCCAGTCCCAGCCAATACGCGGAAAAGTTTCCCGCGACGAAACCCGAGAGGATTCCGAGCGATGCGCCGCCTTCTTTCGCCGAGGTCACCACTTCGTTGACGTGGCGCGATTCGACCGAGGTGAAGACTTTGACCAGCTCAGGAATCAGCGCTCCCGCCAGCGTGCCGCAGGAGATGATTGATGCCAACTTCCACCATTGCGTCGTATCGCCACCCAAGTCGGGGATGATATAGTACGAAACAATGTAAGTGGCAACGATCGAGACAATCGAGGTGAGCCACACCAGCGTGGTCAGCGGGGTTTCGAAATTCATTTCGTTGGCGTTGCCATATCTGGCTTTGGCGATGGCGCCATTGACGAAATACGCCAGCGCGCTAGATACCAGCATCATGATGCGCATCACGAAAATCCACACCAGCAACTGTACCTGGGTGGAGGGCTCTTTGACGCCCAGCAGAATGAAGGTAATCAGCGCGACGCCGGTCACGCCATAAGTTTCGAACCCATCGGCCGAGGGACCAACCGAGTCGCCGGCATTGTCGCCGGTGCAATCGGCGATGACGCCGGGGTTGCGGGCATCGTCTTCCTTAATCTTGAAGACGATCTTCATCAAATCGGAACCGATATCGGCAATCTTGGTAAAGATGCCGCCCGCGATACGCAGCGCGGCCGCGCCCAGCGACTCGCCGATGGCGAATCCAATGAAGCACGGGCCGGCATAATCGCTGGGCACGAAGAGCAGGATGAAAAGCATGATCAGGAGTTCGACCGACACCAGCATCATGCCGATCGACATCCCGGCCTGCAGCGGAATCTGATAAATCGGATAGGGTTTGCCGGGCAGCGAAGCAAAGGCCGTCCTCGAATTGGCGAAGGTGTTGACCCGAATCCCAAACCACGCCACCCCATAGCTGCCGGCGATTCCCACCAGGCTGAACCCGAGGATGATCAAAACTCTGGCAATTTCGAAATGCCGCAGCACCCCGAAGTACACGGCGATGATGGCCGCGATAAAGACCCACAAAAGCATCAGGAACTTGCCCTGGGTCACCAGGTAGGTCTTGCAGGTTTCATAAATCAGTTCGGAGATTTCGCGCATGGCGCGATGCACCGGCAGCCCTTTTAGCCGCATGTAGATCGCCAGGCCGAAGGCCAAGCCGAAAATGCACAACAGCAGGCCGAACATCAGCAACCGGTGGCCGTCTATGCCCAGGAAAGAAACTTGGGAAAGGTCCGGAAGCTTCAAACTAGCCTCGCCGCCCGCTTCAGGGGCAGCCTGGGCCAGGGCCGAGGCAGTGCTGAGCATCAGCAAGGTCAACGTCGTGATCAGAATCCTACCGAGCCGGCATCCCGGCCACACCATTTTCGCGAGCCACGTGCACATGAAAATCCTCCACCATGATTAAGTTATGATTCGTTCCAAATTCAGCATCGATGACTACGTGCTTTGGCCCCGGCTTCCGGCGGGCAGCGCCAACCGGACGCTCTGAACTTAGAGCGCCAGGGAGCGCATGGCCGGAGTTTCCGAACACGCTTCCACCACAAGACTTGAACAGGAGTGCTGAGCTTGGCCGCGTCGGATGTTTGCACGGGCTCGGGTCGGAGGCCGGAAACCAACAAACCCGGTCCCCGCCAGCCCCTTTCAAAACGTGTGTTTATAACATGCGAGTGCGGGCAGGTCAAACGGCAACGGGTCGTAGACGCGGTCACTTGGGCCACTTGAGATTGTCAGTCCCAGCCAATACCTGGGCGGTGACGGAAATCACAGTCCAATGTGAGCGGAAAACACAGAAACTTCACCCTACCGCCTCGCGCCAGTCACTCGCTCTACGGTTTTACCCCTAACTGCCAGAATAAAAACGAATAAATATCCACCCCATCTTCAATTTGCTTGGCTACCGGCTTGCCTGCGCCATGCCCGGCCTTGGTGTCAATGCGCAGTAAGATGGGGCGATCCAGGCTGCGTCCATTGGCCGCCTCATCCTGCATCAACGCCGCCATCTTCTTGGCGTGCATGGGATCCACCCGCGTATCCGTATCCGCGGTCATGAATAAGACGGCGGGATACTCCTTTCCCGCCTGCACATGATGATAGGGCGAATACGCGTACAGCCATTCGAACTGCTTAGCATCGTCCGCCGAGCCATACTCCGGAATCCACAGCTTCGCGATCTGAAAATTCTGGTAGCGCAGCATGTCGAGCAGCGGCACCTGGCAAACCACGGCGCGGAACAAATCCGGACGCTGCGTCAACGCCGCGCCCACCAGCAATCCCCCGTTCGACCCGCCCTGAATCGCGAGGTGATCCTTGTCGGTGATGTTATCGTCAATCAAAAATTCCGCTGCGGCAATAAAGTCGTCGAAGACATTCTGCTTCTTGTCCAACATGCCGGCACGATGCCAGTCCTCGCCAAATTCCGCCCCGCCGCGCAGATTGGCCACGGCGAACACCCCACCGTGCTCCAGCCAGAGATACCGGCCAGCGACAAAACTGGGCGTGAGGCTAATGTTGAAGCCGCCGTAACCAGTCAGCAGCGTGGGATTCTTCCCGTTCAGCTCCAATCCCTTCTTATGGAATAGAAACATCGGAACCTTGGTTCCATCTTTCGAGGTGAACCACACCTGCTTTACCTGATAGTCGGACGGATCGATCGGCGCGGGCACCCGGTCCCAAAGCGAAGTTTGCCCCGAGGTCACATCCAGTTCGTACACCGAGGCCGGAATGGTGAACGATTGGAAGCCAAAGAACATCTCTTTGCGATCCCACCGGCCGCCGATTCCGGCCGCCGTGCCAATGGCCGGCAGAGCGACGTCGGTGTCGTTTTTTCCATCGAGATCAAATAGTTTCAGCTGCGAACTGGCATTCTTTTCATACTGCGCAAACAGTTTGCCGCCAAGAATGCTGAGGTTTTGCAACACCGCATCGTTCTGCGGAATAACTTCTTTCCAGTGCTCGCGCTGGGGATGGGCCGCGTCGACCACAAACACGCGGTAGTGCGGCGCGTCTTCGTTAGTCGTGATGTAAAGATTGCCGTGAAAAACCTCGCCGCTATAGAGGAATTCCTTGCCGCCGGTCACCTCCACTGGCGGCGTGCCGGCTTTCAAGTCCTGTAAATACAGCTCCGTCTTCGCGTACCCTTCGGCAATCGTAGTCAGCAGCCAGCGGTCGTCATCATCCGCCAGCTGTGCAAAGGGAATGTCCTGCGGGTTGTGCTCCGAGCCCACCGTCATGGGATCGAAGACTATCCGGTCCTTTGCGGGATTGCTCCCCAGCTGGTGAAAGAAGACTTTGACGTGATAGACCTCTTCGCCATCCGGCACTTCGCCTTTCTTCGGATGCAGGTTGTAGTAGAAGCCCGAATTGTCCTTCTTCCAACTCACGCCCTGGTAACGGGCGCGCTCAATCGCATCAGGCAACACTTTGCCGGTCGCGGTTTTGATCACGTGCAGCGTGCTTTCCTCCGACCCGCCGGCGGAGAGCCCATACGCCACGTACTTCCCATCGTCGGAGGGAAACCACCAATCCAGCGCCACGGTGGCATCGGCCGCCATGACGTTGGGGTCCACCAGAGCACGGTCCTTGCCGTGATTCCCCTCGCGCACATAAAGCACCGGCTGATTCTGCGCGCCCTCGCGGCGGATATAGAAGTAATACTTTCCGCCGGGTTGCGGCGCCCCGATAGTCCCAACCAACGCCAGTTGTTGCAAGCGTTCGAGAATCTTCCCGCGGCCAGGCAGCGGGTCGAGAATGCTGCGCGTGTAGGCCATCTCCTGGCGCACGAATTCCTGCGTCGCCGGGCTGTTGCTATCCTCCAGCCAGCGATAGTTGTCGACGATCTTGTGACCGTACAAATTGTCGGTTACGGGTTCGACCTTGGCTTTGGGCGGTCCAGCGGGCCGCGGAGAAGAAACATCCTCCGCAAACGCCAAACTGGCCAGCAAAAACAGACACGCAACAATCCCGAGCACGCGGCAACCTCCTGCCATGGGCACCTCGCAAGGATGGTACGAACCGTTAGGGTAGCAGAGTTAATCCTGCGGGAAGGCTTGGTGGGACTCGGCAGCGCGGGACGCCGAATTGGAACCCGCTGAGCAACGGCATGCAGACTAGCTTTCCTGGGCTTGCGCCGGAAACCAATGGCGGGTGCGATTGCATACCCCGCAGATGGAGAGCATCACCGGCACTTCCACCAGCACACCGACCACGGTAGCCAGGGCCGCTCCCGATCCCGGCCCGAATAGAGCGATAGCGGTCGCCACCGCCAGTTCAAAAAAGTTGCTGGCCCCGATCAATGCGCCTGGCGCCGCCACCGCATGGTCCACTCGCAGCAGCCGCATCAGCCCATAGGCCAGGCTGGAATTGAGGTACACCTGGATAAGAATCGGAATGGCAATCAGCGCTACATGGAAATACTTTCCGGTGATGTTCTCCGCTTGAAACGCGAAGATAAACACCAGAGTGGCCAGCAGCGCCAGAATGGTGACCGGACTGAACCGCGGCAGAAAGCTCTGCTCGAACCACTGCTTTCCCCTGGCGTGTGTGAGCCAGGTGCGCAGCGCCACTCCCACGGTCAAAGGTATGACGATGAAGGCCACCACCGAGTACAGCAGGACGTCAAACGGCACCGATAGCGACGATGCGCCGCGGACCAGGAATCGCACAATCGGCGCGAACAGGAACAGCATGATGAGATCGTTCACCGATACCTGCACCAGCGTGTAAGCGGCATCGCCGTCCGTCAGGTAGCTCCATACGAACACCATTGCGGTACAAGGCGCCGCCGCCAGAATGATCACGCCGGCGATGTACTGGTCCGCCTCCGCCGGCGTGATCCATGCCGAAAAAATATGGCGAAAAAAGATCCAGCCGAGTAGCGCCATGGAGAACGGTTTCACCATCCAATTCACAAACAGCGTGACCAGCAGTCCACGCGGCCTCCGGCGAATGTCGAGGATGGCTGCGAAGTCTACCTTCATCATTATGGGGACGATCATAAGCCAGATCAGCACGGCAATCGGTATGTTCACCTGGCTGCCGCGGCCGAACTCCATTCCCCGCAATCCCTGAATCAACTGCGGCGCGGTTTTCCCCACAATCAAACCCGCCACCATGCACAGCCCGACCCACAACGTCAGATATCGTTCGAAAACGTTCAGCCGTTTCGAGCTGGCGGTTGGAACCGGAGCTTCGGCGATTGCCATATCAAACCTTTCACTTCGGACCGAGTTGCCAGGTCAGCGGGCGAGTGCGGGAAATAGGCCCTTCATTGCCGCCCGATGTCGTCGATTTGTTTCTTGATGGCCAGCCGGTCCAGGCTGGCGAGAGGCAGGCTAAGAAACAAGCTGATTCTGCGGTCCAGCATGAAAAAGGCGTCGCGGAAAGCTCGTTTCACTTCCGCTTCGGTTCCCTGCACCGCCGCCGGATCGGGAACGCCCCAGTGCGCCGTCATCGGCTGGCCCGGCCACACCGGACAAACTTCCTTCGCGGCGTTGTCGCAGACGGTGAAAACAAAATCCAGTGGCGGGGCGTCAGGTTGCGAAAACTCCTCCCAGCTCTTGCTCCGAAGGCCCGTCGCCGGTATGCGAGCGAGTTCAAGCTGCTGCAGCGCCTCCGGCCGAACCGTTCCCGAAGGATGGCTGCCCGCGCTGTAGGCGGTAAAGTTGGGCTTCCCTTTGAGATTCAGGATCGCCTCCGCCATGATCGAGCGCGCCGAATTCCCGGTGCATAGAAACAGTACGTTGTAGTGTGTTTTCATCGCGTGTATCTCTCCTCGTCCGGCGGAACCAGCGATCCAACCGTCAGCTGCAGCACGCGGGACCACAACAATCCCTTTGCGCCGTTACAGCCGACTTGACCGCACGTACGAAAGCGCTCATGAACTTGCCTTCCACCTGCGCCACAGCCTCAAGGTTCAGCCCTTCGGCCCCGAGAATTTCCCGCGCGTCTTCGGCTCGGTAAATGCGGGTGGGCTCGATCTCGATTCGCTCAAAACCGGCACCTTCGAGCTTGCCGCGATATTCACTTTCATCCAAAGCCCCCGCCACACAGCCAGCCCAGAGCAACACGCTGGCGCGGATTTCCGCCGCGATCTCGCCGCGCGTCACCACGTCCGACACCGCCAACCGCCCTCCCGGCTTGAGCACGCGGAATGTTTCCCGCAGCACGCGATCCTTATCCGCCGAAAGATTGATCACGCAATTGGAAATCACCACATCCACGGAATTATCAGGCAGGGGAATGTTCTCGATCTCGCCCTTCAAGAATTCCACATTAACGGCTCCGGCTTTGCGTTTGTTCTCGTTGGCCAAGGCCAGCATTTCATCGGTCATATCCAATCCGTAAGCCTTGCCTGTAGGTCCAACGCGCTTCGCCGAAAGCAACACATCGATCCCGCCTCCCGAGCCCAGGTCGAGAACCGTTTCTCCGGATTTCAGCTCCGCCAAGGCGGTCGGATTGCCGCAACCCAGCGAAGCCAGCAAAGCGCCTTCCGGAATCTGCCCGGCCTGCGATGAATCATAGAGATTGGAAGTGATGGGATCGCAGCTCAAGCCGCTGGCTGCCGTGGCCCCGCAGCAACCGCTCCCGCCGCTCGTTACTCGCAGCGCAGCCTGCCCGTACTTTTCCTTGATGACATTTCTCAGCCCGGTTCCGTCCACCTGACCCCTCCTACTTGCAGACTTGAATAATGGCGCGCGATTGCACCGCCTTGTTGCGAGTGCAGCACTCCGCATACAAGAATCGCAGCAACTCCTGCAACGCACCCGTATTCGCGGTGTAACGCAGGAAGGTGCTTTCCCGCTCCACCCGCACCAGGTCTTCACTCTTCAATTTGTCGAGATGGTGAGACAGCGTGGAGTTCGGGATATCCAATGCTTCTTGAATCTCTCCGACGACCAGACCATCGGGATGCGCCGACAGCAGCGCTTGCATGATCCTGAGCCTCGGCTCCGTCCCCATCGCCGAAAACATGTCGGCAAATTTCGTGACTTGTTCGGTGTCGTTGGCGCGGCTCGCTTGCATATTTCTATATTTGCAGAAATATGCATATATGTCAAGTGAGCGCGCCCTTCGGGGATCGAGAGCGTCCGTGAAAACCCGTTTGGAAAAGCGTCTTTGGGGGGACGAAGTTGTTTCCTGACTCGCGCGAACCGATAGTCACTGCCCCTTCATCTTCTCTTTCACACTGTGAGCCAGCTTCTCAATTTCTTCCGCTTTCTTCACTACATCGACCGCTAGAACGTTCTCGTTGGATTTGTCGACTTCCGCCTTCAGATCCGTGGCCAGCTGCAGTAGTTTGTCGGTATCGCGCTTAAGCTGAGCCTGCCGCTCCTGGTTGGCTTTCTTGGCCGCATCTTTCTCGATTTGCTCGCGCTGCTCGTCCTCAGGCCCGGTGTCCCGGTCGCGCCCGCGCGGCCCGACGCCCTGGGCGGGACGCGCGTCGTCGCTCGCTTGCGGGCTCGCGGCCCAGCATCTCACGGGAGAGGCAAGGGCAACCACAAGCGCGCCAATCAACATCAAGAACACGGAGAATGGTTTAAGTCGCACGGATAACCTCACAGCACAGCGAAATAGGCTAGCGATTATACGACGGGGCGCGGCGCGAGAAAGCGAGCCATGGCTTGCTATAATCGCGCGGCAACTGCAAGGCCACCGACCATGATAACGGCAATGATGAATTTGTTTCTCCTTCTCCCAGCCCCGTCTATCCCCGACGTTGCGGACATGCCCTCCCTGCTGCACGCCTGGCGCGAAGACAGCATGGATTTCTTGCGCCACGACGCCCCCAAGATCGTTCTGGTAATCCTCGGATCGTTCGTGCTGGCGCGATTGCTGCGCGTAATCGTCAGCAAAATATCCTCGTTGCAGACGCGAAAACTTCCCTCCAGCGTGCGTGCGCGCCAGGTACGCACATTGGCCAGCGTGATTACCAGCGTGGGCGTATTCGTCATCGTGTTCATTGCGGCGGTGATGGTACTGCCGCTGCTGGGGCTCAATCTGGGACCGGTGCTGGCCAGCGCGGGCATCGCGGGCCTGGCCATCGGATTTGGCGCGCAGACTCTGGTCCATGACTTCATCAATGGCTTCTACATTTTGCTGGAGAACCAATTCGACATTGGCGATACGGTGAAAATTGCCGGGGTGAAGGGCGCGGTGGAAGACATGAGCCTGCGGCGCACGGTGTTGCGAGACGACGATGGCACCGTGCATTCCGTGCCCAACAGCGTCATCACCATTGTCTCCAACCTGACGCGCGACTGGTCGCTGTTCACCCTGCGCATCACCACCGCATACGGCGAGCCGACCGCCAAGGTCCTGTCGCTGCTCAAGCAGGTTGGGGACGAGGTGCGGCACGATCCGGCCTACACAGATGACATTGTGAATGACGTCGAGGTGCCGGGCATCGAGCGCGTGAGCAACGGCGAGGTCGAGTATCTGATGCTGGTGAAAACGCGTCCCAACAAACAGTGGGGGGTGAGCCGCGAGCTGCGCCGGCGGATCATCGAGAGCTTCCAGAGAAACAAGATTCAGGCGGCGGGACCGGGGCGCGTGTACGTGGTGGACCAAGGGCCGGATAGCGCGGCGTCCTAGGCCGCGGCGCGGCCGAAAAGCCGCGCCGCTTGCCGCCAACAGAAAACTAGCTGCCCAAGAATTGAACGTGGATGTAAGTGCCCAGCCTCACGTTGTAGGCCAGGTACCAGCCGTCGTTATCCGGGTCTTCGTAGAGCACGATCTGATCGCTGCCCCAGAGCCAGTCGTTGCAATAGCCGAAATCCGCAGGAGCGACGCTGAAATAGAACCCGCCAAACCAGAAGCGCGACGGCCCGCCGCCAGCTAGAACCCAAACGTGGCCTGGGCCAAAACCGCCGGTGAAATGTCCACGCTCCCAGGGATGGTCGATGTGGTAGCGGGGATCATGTTTGCCGGCTTGGCCAATCCATTTGCCATTGGTGTGAACGTGAGGAGCTTCGGGATGGCCCGCCTTGTCAGAAAAATGTTGCGGGGCGGCGCGGAATTCGTTTTTCGACGGCGCCGGACCGCGCGGGGGAATGTACCCGTGGCCGACGTCATTTTTCCCATGGCCCGCGGCAAAAGCGGGGGCCGTTAACATCATCATGCTCACTACGCAGACGGCGAGAACTGCGATCAAGTATTTCATGCCAGCCTCCGAGAGAACCTTACCACTTTTCGGCATCGACTGAGAATCGGGGCTGTGGATAGACTGCATATTCCCATAAACACTCTTGCCGTGTGTTGTTGTCAGAGCTTGCGCAAAACGAAGGCCCTGAGGCTTCTGCCCATCCTATGAATAACTGTAAGCGTTTCTCCCGAAATCGGGATGCCAGGATGGCATATTCGCGCAACCTCCATGGTTTCAGCGCACAACAAATTGGATTCTCGATTGCACCTTACCGCGGCACTGTCTTTCGCTGTAGCGGTTGATCTACTTTATAGACTGCCCGCAATCGTTGTGTTGAGACGCGGTTCCGGCTCATTTGGTTGCAGCGCAGACGAGCTTGTCCCAGGAGATTCAAAAATGAGTGGCCCAAAAGCAGCGATTTTGTCTTCGGTCTTTGTTCTTCTGATCCTTGCAGCTTGCATTTCATCGTTATCCAGCGCGGCGTGGGCGCAATCGGCGACCGCCGGGATTCTGGGGCAGGTGACCGACCCGCAAGGCGCGGCGATTCCCGGCGTCGCGATCACGGTCACCAATGTGGCGACGGGCGTGGCCAACCGTACCAACTCCGATGGGAACGGCAACTACCGCGTGCTCGATTTGCCGATTGGCGCCTACGTGGTGACCGCGGAACACGCGGGATTTGCCCGCATGGTGACGGACAAGGTGACGCTGCAAATCAACCAGCAATCGCGCGTCAACCTGCAACTGGTGATCGGCGCGGTGAGCCAGACGGTGGAAGTTTCGGGCGTGGCCACTAACGTCGAGACGGTGAACCCCACGCTCGGCGAATCGGTGACCAGCCGTCCCATCGTTGACATGCCTCTTAACGGACGCAACGTGCTGACGCTGGCGCTGTTGCAGCCGGGAGTGACGGAAGACAATCCGGACGACAACTTCGGGCAGGGCATCGGTGGAATTCAAGGCTTTAGCGTGGGCGGCGGCCGCTCCGATTCCATCACTTATCTTCTGGACGGCGGGGCCAACAACGATCTGCTGGGCAATGAGGTGGTGTACAACCCGAATCCCGACAGCATCGCCGAGTTCCGCATTTTGACCAGTGACTACACGGCGGAGTACGGACGCAATGGCGCGGGCGTCATCAGCGTGGTCACGAAGTCGGGTACCAACGAAATCCACGGCAGCGCGTATGATTTTGTGCGCAACACCGATTTCGACGCCAACGCCTACTTCAACATTCAAGAGGGCCTGCCGCGAAACGATCTGAAGCGCAATCAATATGGGGGAACAATCGGCGGCCCGATCCTGAAGAATCGCCTGTTCTTTTTTGTCTCCTATCAGGGACAGCGGCAGGTGCAAACGGACGTGGAATCGCAGATCACCACCTTCACTCCGGCAGAGCTGAAGGGGGACTTCTCGCAGGCCGACAACGGGGCGCCCGATGCCAACGTGGCAGCTTTCCTGCAGACGAATACTTATTTTGAATCGAACCCAACGCTGGCGGCGCAAGCCATCATCGACCCGACGAAAATCGATCCGGTAGCGCTGAACTACATTGCCACCGGGCTCATCCCGGCGTCGCCAACGGGAGCGGTTTCTTCCGCGGCTGCCGCGCAGAATAACGAAGATGAACTGACCGGGAAGCTTGATTTCAACATCACCGAGAAGGACAAAATTTCGGCGACGGTCGGTGGGTCGCGGAATCCGCAGATCGCGCCCTTCGGGCTGAACGACCAATATGGCGCGACGGTTTCCGGGTTCGCCAGCTCGGCCCAGCTCAACAGCTATTTTGCCAATGTAGCGTACACGCGGACCATTTCCCCGGCGCTGCTGAACGAGGTGCGGGTAACGGCACAGCGCCATTATTCTTTGGAGAGCAAATCCATCCCCAGTCTCCCCACGCCGGCGCAACTGGGTTTTGGCATCACCCCGGACCTTCCCAACGGGCCGCCGCTGATGAGTTTCGATAACAACCTGGCCTTTGGAACCGACCAAGCCGGGCCGGCTTACGAAACCGGTAATACCTATGCGGTGACCGAAGCGCTCACCTGGGTGCGCGGGCGCAATACCTGGAAGTTTGGCGCCGGCTTCTCGGCCTACCAGAACAACACGCTCTACGATTTTTTTGGCGACGGCAGTTTCACCTTCATCGGGCCGTACGCCGACGGCGGAATTGGCAGCGGCAATAGTCTCGCCGATTTTCTGCTGGGGATTCCCAACAATCTTTTCGAGGGCCCGAATGCCGCGAACAATATCCGCAGCAAGGCGACCTATGGATTCGGGCAGGATGAATGGCGCGTCACCAAGAACCTGACGTTGACCCTGGGGCTGCGCTACGAGTACAGCACCCCGAAGCTGGACACGCAGGGACGAAGCTTCTCGATTATCCCTGGCGAGCAATCCACTCGCTTCCCCAACGCCCCGCTGGGCTTGGTTTTCCCCGGCGACGCGGGGGCGCCGCGAGGAGTGAACTTCCCCGACAAGGATAACTTTGCGCCGCGCCTGGGATTCGCCTGGGATCCGCACGGCGATGGCAAGACCAGCTTTCGCGGAGGCTTCGGCATTTTCTATGACGTGCTGAAAGGGGAAGACAATCTCCAATTCAACGGCGCGCCGCCGTTCTACAGCGAGAATGGTCCGTTCTTCAACTGCCTGCCTTCGCCCAACGACACCGCGTGCACCGGCACGCCGCTACTGGCCGGCGCAACCAGCGGGACCGGCTATTACAGCCAGCCTTGGACGGCGGGAGGCTTCGCGCAATCGCCTTTTCCCTCCACTCCGCCCACCGCCAACGTCGACTTTGTCAATGCCGGGTTTCTTCCGTACAACCTGAACGGAGGCATCTATTTCGTCGATCCGCACCTGCATACACCCTACAGCTATCAGTACAACCTGAGCATGCAGCACCAACTGGCGGAGAAACTGATGCTCGAAATCAGTTATGTGGGCAGCGACTCCAAGGGGCTCACCTCGCTCGAAGACGTGAACCCCTTCATCCTGGGAACGGGCAACCGCATGCTGAACCTGAATCAGCCAAACGCCGAAATCGCTAGTTTCTGCGCCACCAGCTTCAGTGCCGCCGATTGCCCGTTTGCCACCGCGCTGGAGTTCAGGAACGCGGTTTTCGCCAGCTTCAGCAGCCTGGAAGCCTCCATCACCAAACAATCTATGCAAAACCGTTACCTGGGCACGACCTACTTCACCCTGGGTTACACCTACGGCCACAGCATCGACAGTGCATCCGGATTCAAGAACCGGGATTCTCAGGTTCCGTATTACGCTCCAGATACGTTTCGCGCGTCTTCGGATTTTGACTTGCGGCAGCGGTTTACTTTCAGCGGCGGGTGGGATTTGCCTTTCGATCAGGCATGGAGTTCCGGTCCCAAACGGCTGGTCAGAGGCTGGAGTCTATATCCCATTTTCAGCTGGCGGACCGGCTTCCCCCTTAGCATCAACGCGCAATATACCCTCGATCCTTCGCTGCCCGGACCGTCCGGGGCTGGGGATGGGAACCTGGCGAATGCCGTGTTCGCGCCGGGATTCAACAGCATTCCGCTGTTGAATGCGCATGCGGCCACGACAATCAGCGGCACAACCGGCAATTACTATTTCAATCCCAATGCCTTCCTGTGCGGCACCGGCGCTTGTGTTCCCAGCTCCGGCTACGGATTGCCCCGAAACTTCTTCCGCGGGCCGGGTCGAGTCAATCTGGACATGACGCTTTCGAAAACCACCGCGATCACAGAACGGGTAAGTCTGGAGCTTCGCCTCGACGCGTTCAACGTGTTCAATCATCCGGAATTTGCCAATCCGGATACTACGGCCAGCAGTCAGACCTTCGGCCAGGTCACAACCACAGACTTGGGCTCGGGCGCGGCCATCTTACACACCGAACGCATTCTGCAGCTGGCGGGAAGGGTAACGTTCTAGGTTGGGAGACCTTTCTTCTGTCATTCTGAGCGAAGTTTGCCCGCGCGAAACGCGGGCAAACGCAGTCGAAGAATCCCTACCTCCGGCAAGAGTCTATGCGTTCTGATCCTCGTGCAAGAATCCTCTCCGGTTAGGGATGCTTCGACTGCGGCGCTCAGCATGACAATGATGAGAGGTTAGGCCGCTCAAGACGCGGGCGAGGGCGCCCGCGCCACATTACAGGCTGCTCATATTGGCCAGGAATTCACCGTTGGATTTCGTCTTGCTCAGCTTGTCGATGAGCAACTCCATGGCTTCCACCGGGGACAGCGGGTTCAGCACCTTGCGCAGCACCCAGATGCGGGTCAAGTCTTCCTTCGGGATCAGCAATTCCTCTTTTCGCGTGCCGGAGCGCTGAATATCGATCGCCGGGAACGTCCGCTTATCGACCAGCTTGCGCTCCAGAATGATTTCGCTGTTGCCGGTGCCTTTAAATTCTTCGAAGATCACGTCGTCCATGCGGGAGCCGGTGTCAATCAGCGCGGTGGCGATGATGGTCAACGAGCCGCCTTCTTCGATGTTGCGAGCCGAGCCGAAGAAGCGTTTGGGGCGTTGCAGCGCGTTGGAATCCACGCCGCCGGAGAGCACTTTGCCGCTGGGCGGAACGATGGTGTTGTAAGCGCGGGCAAGTCTTGTAATCGAATCGAGCAGAATCACGACATCGCGCTTGTGCTCGACTAATCTCTTCGCTTTTTCGATCACCATTTCCGCGACTTGCACGTGGCGCGCGGCGGGTTCATCGAAGGTCGAAGAGATCACTTCGCCCTTTACCGAGCGCTGCATGTCGGTGACTTCTTCCGGGCGCTCGTCGATTAGCAGAACCATCAAAACAACTTCCGGATGATTGGTCGTGATGGAGTTGGCGACGTTTTGCAGCAGCATGGTTTTGCCGGCACGCGGCGGCGAAACGATCAGGCCGCGCTGTCCTTTGCCGAGCGGGGTGAGCAGATCCATGACCCGGGCGCTGATGTTTTCGCGGGCGGTTTCGAGTTTCAGACGCTCCTGCGGATAAAGCGGGGTCAGGTTGTCGAACAGGATCTTGTTGCGGGCCTCGTCGGGCGACTCGAAGTTGACGGCTTCAATCTTGACCAGCGCGAAATACTTTTCGCCTTCGTGCGGCGGGCGCACCTGGCCGCTGATGGTGTCTCCGGTCTTGAGGTCGAATTTGCGAATCTGGGACGGGGAGACATAAATGTCGTCGGGGCCGGGTAAATAGTTGTAGTCGGGCGAGCGCAGAAAGCCGTAGCCGTCGGGCAGGATTTCCAGCACGCCCTCGGCGAAGATGTGGCCTTCTTTTTCGCTCTGGGCCTGGAGAATCTTGAAGATCAGGTCTTGCTTGCGCAGTCCACTGGCGCCGGGGAGTTCCAAGGTCCGGGCGATCTTGGTTAGCTCCGTGATGTTTTTTTCTTTGAGTTCAGAGATGGTCATTGCTCACCTGCGAGGAGATTTTTAAGGGGGGTCTTGCTAAAAGGAAAGACGTACCACGCGGGGCCAGACGGCGGGGCTGGTTAGGCAGCCCGCCGTTGTGCCTCATTTACATTCTCTGGCTCGGCCAGGATTTCCTGCCGCTCCGAAGCCGCAATCCGCGCCAAAACCTCGTTCATGGTTTCCTGGATTCTGGTGTTGGGCTTGTGAAACTTACGGGTAGCCTTGGACGCAAGCTGACAAAGCATATATCGGTTGCGCAGCGTGTGTAAAGCATCAAAAACGCGATCAGAGCGCTTCATTCGAATTCTCCTATTAGTCGAGAAAGCTGGTCGCATCTCCATCTTTGCCCGCAGAGCAGCACTCTGGGGTATTCCATAAGTGACTGGATTCAGATGGGTTGTGCGGGAAAGCTCCAGCTAAATCTATAGATGCCCCGCAAGAGCCAAAAGTTTCTTCGCTTTCTGGAATTTGGCTTGGTGCCTACGGAGGTTCTGCCTGGACAGCCGGTGCAGCTCAGTATGTCCCGTGAAGCTGCTAATTTAGCTGGGAAAGGGCGCGGAGGTCAAGGATTCTTTTTGCAGGAAAGGGGGCGGGTTGGCCCCCCGGTATCGAATAGGTAAATAGGCGAATTTGGCACTGGGGCCCGGGTGACGGGCCGTTTTCTGGGGCCACCGGAGCCTAAGGCTCGTGCGCTCCGCCGACTTGCACCTAATCGCTTGCCGTCGGCCAATGAACCTTATCCGAGCGGGATACTCTAGGCCGACTTAATGAATCTCAGTGATGCGGAATTCATGCAATAGCGAAGATGCGTCGGCTCAGGACCGTCGTCAAACACATGGCCCAAGTGTGCATCGCACTGGGTGCATGAAACCGCGGTTCGCAACATGCCGTAGCCCATGTCCCTCGTGGTTTGAATGTTCTGCGCAGCGATCGGCTGCCAGAAGCTCGGCCAGCCCGTTCCTGAATCGAACTTGGTCTGCGAGCTGAACAGCGCATTGTCGCAGCAGATGCAGCGGTAAAGACCCTTATCGTGCAGGTTCCAATACTTTCCGGTAAAAGCCATTTCGGTGTCGGCGCGGCGAGTGATATCGAAAGCATTTTCCGATAGCTGCTTCCGCCACTCGGCGTCGGTCTTGACGACTTTGGGCACGCTGACGACCGCCAGACGTCTTCCGTCGTCGGAGAATTGCACAATCTCGACCTTAGGCGGCGCGGTCGCGGCGGTTGCTTCAGCCACCAGATGCGGCTTGCGCAACCACCAAACCGCCAGGCCAGCGACCGCCGAAGCCGATGTTGCCAGAAACGCCCGCCGCTTTACCTTTCTCGATGGCCCACTGCGATCAAACGCCGAGTTAAACATACACACTCCTGGCGCAAATTACTTGCTCACATAGAGGTCGGGAAGCTGCTGCCGTAGATGAGCCACTTTCGGAGCATCGTTGTAATAAATGTACGGGTCATCCGGATGGAACGCGGCGTAGTTTTGATGGTATCCCTCGGCAGGATAGAAAGCCTTCAACGGCGCCACCTGCGTCACAATAGGTCGCGTGAACACTTTGGCTTGGTTGAGTTGCGCGATGTAGGCCTCGGCAATGCGCTTCTGCTCGTCGCCGCTGTAGAAGATGACGGAACGGTATTGGCTGCCGGTATCCGGGCCTTGCCGGTTTAACTGGGTGGGATCGTGCGCCACGGAGAAAAACACCTTCAAGAGCTCGCCATAACTGATTTGCGAGGGATCAAAGATAATCTCCACCGATTCCGCATGGCCGGTCAGGCCGGTGCTCACAACCTCATATTCAGCCGTCGCTTTGGAACCTCCCGAGTATCCAGAAGTTGCGCTGGTTACGCCCTTTACGTGTTGGAAGACGGCTTGAATACCCCAGAAACAGCCGCCCGAAACCACAGCGGTCTGTTGACCGCGGCGGGCCGCAAGGGGAGCATCCGCGGCGGGGCTGGGGAAGGCCAGGCTACCGGCGAAGCAAGCGACCGCTCCGCAAAGGAGACCCCAGAGCACGAATCTGCGAATCAGAGACAAGGCAACCTCCGCAGGAGATCTTTATTTCCTGCCCAATGGTATTGGAGTCTTGGGGCAGAGAAAAGTTTCGAGCCGGCTCGGGGAGGAAGCGATGCGCACCCTTGTGGGATAATTCCTCTGGGATCTTTTGCGAGCAAAGAGAAGAAATGGCAAACCGTCACGCAATCACGCTCAGCATCGGCGGGAACTTGTTGGTCATGGTCGCCTCATGGGTGCTTTACGGCTGGAATGACGTCGGCGTGCACGTGGCAGCGCGGAATACCGCGCGGTTTTCGGCGCTGTGGTTCATCGTAGGATTTTCGGCGCCAGGATTGGCGCGCTGGGTTCGCACGCTGCCTAGCGGGACAACCCTGATCCGCGCCTTTGTCGCTGCCCATATGGTGCATTACATGTCGGTGATTGCGGTGCTGCATTTCAGTCCAGGACACTTTTCGCACCATCCGGTGAAGGCGGGATTGATCATCGTAAACGGCTTCTTGATCGTGTTGATTACCGGTCTGACGGCCAGCCCGCAGGTTTCGCCGGTAGTCGCTGGAATCCACACTTTCCTTTTGTACCTGATTTTCTTCATTTTCTCTGCCGCGCTGCTGCGCGACCGATTCAAGCCGTTTCGTGCAGCTGCCGTTTTGCTCGTGCTGGCACTAATCTTGCGCTTGATCGTCATGATGAAGTCCTATCGCTCCGCAGCGAAGATCGTGAGCAAAGTCGTTACCGCGTGACAGGAGAAGAACAAATCCCTTCGAGGTGACTATGAAATACATCGGTCTGGTGTTCACGTTACTTTCCTTATCCGTGTTTTCACCGAGGGCTTCAGCGCAGGATTGGGCGCGCGCGAATCTGGAGAAATCCCCGCGGCATCGCGAGTGGGTTACCGTGAAATACAACGGACGCTCGGTCGAAACGTTCGTTGCATACCCGGAGACGAAAGAAAAAACGCCGGTAGTATTGATTATTCATGAGATCTTCGGACTGACCGACTGGGCCCAGGAACTGGCGGACGAAGTTGCAGCCGAGGGGTACATTGCCGTCGCGCCAGATTTGCTTTCCGGAATGGCTCCCAACGGTGGGCGCACGTCTGACTTCGCCGAAGGCAAGGCGATGGAGGGCGTGAGCCATTTAAATCCGGATCAAGTGACCGCCGATTTGAACGCGGTCGCCGACTATGCGCTGAGGATTCCGGCGGCAAACGGTAGGCTGTTTGTCGCCGGATTCTGCTGGGGTGGCGGGCAGAGCTTCCGCTTCGCCACTAATCGCGGCGATCTGGCGGCGGCGTTTGTCTTCTACGGTCCTCCACCCGACAAGGACGCGATGCCCCGCATAAAAGCTCCGGTTTATGGGTTCTATGGAGGCAACGACGCGCGCATCGGCGCGACCCTTCCGGACGCCATCAGCCAGATGAAGGCAGCCGGTAAGGCTTTCGAGCCGGTGACTTATGACGGCGCGGGACATGGATTCATGCGAGCCGGAGAGGCTCCCGATGCGAGCGACGCGAACCGCAAAGCGCGCGCCGACGCGTGGGCGCGGTGGAAGAGCCTGCTTGAGAAATGAAGGATGAATCGCTATGACGACGTCTTCTCATGGTATCCCGCGCAGGAGAGCACTGGCAGGCGAGGGTATTTCGCGAAGAGTTTGTCGCTGAGGGAAAGCTGGCAGAAGAAGAAGACCGAGCCATGGTCGGATTCGATGCGACGAGCGTGGGTACAGTTGAGACAAAGGCCGCTGTCATCGCGGTGCTGATTTTCGCGGGACGGGTACACTCTGCAAAGAATACCAAGAACGACACCGGTCCCTGTGGAAACACAATCGGTCTCGTGCGGACAAAACCACGATAGTGATGAAGTCGGGGCGCGGCAGGCTACTTGCGGCATTTCCCGTTTTGGAATCTGGAGCACCGCAAAAATGCTGCCGACCGCTCCTCGCAAGCTATACTTCTCTCGTGCACATCTTGAGCGAAACTTGAGGTCACAAATTGTGATCTCAAGTTTGAGAACAACATGAAACGAACAATTGTCCTCGCCAGGCGAGTGGAATCGAGAATCATGGTTCTTCGTGGCCATAGGGTCATACTCGACGCGGACTTGGCCGAACTCTATGGCGTAGAAGCAAGACATCTGAATCAGCAAGTCAAGCGCAACGCCAAGCGCTTTCCGGTCGAGTTCCGGTTCCGAATCTCCCAGCGAGAATTCGGCATCTTGAGATCACAAAATGTGATCTCAAGTGGCAGCCATGGCGGCAAGCGTTATCTGCCGTATGCCTTCACGGAATATGGCGCTGTTATGGCAGCCACGGTGCTGAACTCCGCTCGGGCTATCGAGATGAGCATTTTCGTAGTCCGAGCGTTCGTACGCATGCGCAAAGCCATGACCGCGAGTCGACAGATAGTGGCCAAACTATCTGAACTGGAGCAGAGGCTCGATGTCCACGACAGCGATATTCGGGAATTGGTTGAGATGATTCGCGAGTTGATGGCTCCGCCTCCCGCCTCCGGCCACTGGCCGGCGTATTGGATTTGATCTTCCATCAGGTGCCGCCAAGAGCCGCAGCAAGGCGGGCTGAAGACATCGGAGATCGGTTTCGGTTTGGTCTTCCACTCGAATTAGCTCTCTTTGCGATATCGCGCAAGGCGGGCCAATCTGCCCGCGCCCACTGTTTCGGTTCACCCAGTTGCCTCCGCCTGCTCCAGCCTGCGGACGTATGCCCCTGAGCCGCCAATGCGAAAACGAGACATGTTTCCCCCGGTCCCGGATGGGCTGTGAAACAGATAACCGCGTTGATAGGGAGCTCCGAGAATTTCGTATCGCTGCTTCGACTTCCGAAAGCGCTCGAGTATCTAAGGCGATGAGGGAGCTATGCCCAAAACGTCCGATCCAGCGTGCGGTACTGAATTGCTTCGGCAATGTGTTTTGGCTCCAGTGCCGGGGCCGCTTCAAGGTCGGCAATGGTACGGGCGACTTTTAAGATGCGGTCGTGCGCGCGCGCGGTCAGTCCCTGCTGAGTCATAGCCCGCTCAAGCAAGCGCTCGCAGTCGGCGGAGAGTTCGCAGAATCCGCGAATGTGGCGCGGCGGCATTTGTGCGTTGCAGTAAAGTTTTTCGCGCTTGCTGGCCGCAAATCGCTTTAACTGGATTTCTCGCGCGCGCAAAACACGTTCGCGCAGCGTCGCCGAATTCTCCGGCTCGTTACTGGAGCGCATTTCTTTGTAGTTCACCGCAGGAACGTCAATGTGGATATCGATCCGATCCAGCAACGGGCCGGAAATCTTTGACATGTAGCGTTGAATCATCGGCGACGTGCAATGGCATTCGCGGCTGCGGTCGTTGAAATAGCCGCAGGGGCAGGGGTTCATGGCGGCGGCCAGCATGAAGCGCGCGGGGAAAGTCAGCGACATGGAAGCGCGGGCAATACAAACTGTTCCGTCCTCCAGCGGCTGGCGCATGACCTCCAGAACATTGCGAGGAAACTCCGGGAGTTCGTCCAGGAAAAGCACGCCGTTGTGGGCGAGCGAAACCTCTCCGGGGCGAGGGACCGCGCCGCCGCCGATTAATCCAGCGTCGGAAATGGTGTGATGGGGAGCGCGGAACGGACGGACGCCGACCAAGCCGACGCCGGCGTCAAGCACGCCAGCCACGCTGTGGATCTTAGTGGTCTCGAGCGCCTCCTCAAAGGTAAAAGGAGGCAGGATGGTGGGCATGCGCTTAGCCAACATGGTTTTGCCGGAGCCGGGAGGACCGATCATCAGAATGTTATGGCCGCCCGCGCAGGCCACTTCAAGCGCGCGCTTGGCTGTTTGTTGACCTCGAACATCCTTGAAATCTACGACATAGCTCTGCGCGTCTCTCAGAAGGTGGTCGCCGTCCACCTTGAGCGGCTGAATTCCGTTGCCGCTATTCACAAACTGAATGACATCAATCAGGGAGCGAACTGGGAAGACTTCCACGCCGCCGACCATAGCGGCTTCTCGGGCATTCAATTCAGGGACGACCAGGCGGGAGATTTTTCGCCCGCGCGCTTCAATGGCGATAGGCAAGGCGCCTCGCACTCCTCGCACTCCTCCATCAAGTGACAATTCGCCGACAAACAGACAATCCGGTACATCCTTCTTATTGAGCCCTCCGTAGGCGCCCACGATGGCCAGGGCCATGGGCAGGTCAAAGCCGGAACCCTCTTTGCGGATGTCAGCAGGCGCGAGATTGATCGTGATATTGGTGGGCGGGATGTCGTAGCCGCAGTTTTTTAACGCGGCGCGCACCCGGTCGCGGCTCTCGCGCACCGCGGCATCGGGCAGGCCGACGGTGTGGAAGTGATCCTCAGGCGTCTTGATGCCGGAAACATCCACTTCGACCTCGATGATGCTGGCATCGACGCCATACACAGCGGCACTCAGGGTCTTGTACAGCATAGGAATTGGAAGGCTGTCCTGCGCCACCCGTAAAGACTGCCGAACATCGCGGTCAGACTTCACGAGACCAGTGCGCGGGCTTGCGAGTCTCTAGCTTAACCGCGATGGCTGGGAGGCGGCGAGGATTGCCGTCACAACGGTCGTGTGACATGTGGACTTGCAACTTCCGTAACCTTCAGAACCAAGTTACCCAACATGGTTTCGGTTGTATGCATCCGACTGGTAAACTACGATTCGCTTTAGACCACCTGGGAGAAATCGCCAGTTCGCCTCGACAGGCGGCCGGACTGGAACTTCAAAGCATGCCGGACGAGGACAAGCAGCCCGCGCCGTCGGCCCGCAGCACTGGCCGCCTGGAAAAGGAAGAGTCCAGCCTCTGGCGGCTGGCATTGCTCTTTGTCGTGCTGTTGGCTACGGCATTGGCTGCGGTGACTTGGGATCGTCTGCAGAATCTGCCCTACCATTTGGGTTCCCTGCTGCCAATTGCGGTCCTGTGCGTGGCCA
This sequence comes from uncultured Acidobacteriaceae bacterium, assembly GCA_963776125.1. GTDB lineage: Bacteria > Acidobacteriota > Terriglobia > Terriglobales > Acidobacteriaceae > PALSA-270. The sequence continues at coordinate 73,302 of CAVZMC010000044.1, forward strand.
TTGCCTTCTCCGCCTTCAGCTACGGACGCAGAAAGCAAGTGTCCGAGATGAAGGATCTCATCCAGAATTTGAAAGAGCGCGCGATCACGCCCAGCGAAGAACAGCTCGACCAACTGGGCCAGGTGATCATGCGTTCGCAACGCAGTTTCAAGGAACTTATTGACTCCTTCGACGACATTGCCTTTGCATGCTCGTTGGATGGAACGTTGCGAACCGTAAACCGCCGCGTGACTGATTTGCTGGCCATCCCCTACGGAGAAATCGTAGGCCACAAGATCGATGAATTTCTGGAAGAACCGGGGCGCGCCGCGGCCGAGTCGGGTCTGGCCCGCTTCATCGAGAAACGCCGCTGGTCGGGGACCGTCCGCGTGTGCATGAAGCAAAGCACGCGCGTGCAGTATTTTGAGTGCGTGCTGAACGCCATTGTGAAGGGTGAGGAGATCGCGGGATTAAGCGGCCTGGCCCGCGATGTCACTGAAGAACACGAAAAAGAGAAGCGTTTTACCGAATTGTTTGAAAGCCTGCAGGAAGGAGTCTACATCTCCTCGCCGGAGGGAACGTTGCTCGACGCCAACGCCTCCTTGGTGCGCATGTTGGGATATACGAACAAGGAGGAACTCCTTTCTCTCGATCCAGCCGCCTTGAACTCCGATCCCAGCCAAAGGCCCGTGTTGGGGCGGAGCGCGGACGATCACGGCGGCGTTCGGGCACGCGAGATCTCGCTGCGGCGCAAAGACGGCAGCAACGTGGCCCTGCTGGATACTTCCGGCGCGGTGTGGGACGCGGGCGGAAAAATCATTCGCTATCACGGCACACTCGTGGATGTCACCGAGCAGCGCGAGATGGAAAAGGCCTTGCGCCGCCAGGAGGAGTTCCAGCGCACCCTGTTGGAAAGTTTTCCCGACCTGATCCTGGTGATCGATCTGAACGAGCGGTATAGCTTTGTCAGTTCGCGCATTCGTGATCTGCTGGGCTGCCAACCGGAAAACCTCTTGGGAAAGAAGGTGGAAGAACTGCCCGACCACTCACCGGAATTCGTAGCCATGTACCGGGAGGTGAGCACCGGACGCAAGAAGCTCGGCACCTGCGAGTATGGGGCGCGCCACTTCGATGGCAGTTGGCGCAGCATGCGCGCCGCCGCCAGTCCGCTATTCGATGCGGAAGAACGGGTGAGTGGCGTAATCGTCTCCGTGCGCGACGTTACCGTCGAAAAGAAAATGGAGCGGCAAATCATCCAGAGCGAGCGGCTGGCGGCCATGGGGCAAATGATTGGCGGCTTTGCGCACGAACTGAACAATCCGCTGACCAGCATTCTGGGCGTCGCCGAGTTGTTGCAGGAAGACGAGCCCAGAGAACCCGTCCGCAAGCAACTAGTCATGCTGCAGCAACAAGCTCGCCGCGCCGCCGACATTGTGCAGAACCTGATGTATTTTTCCCGGCCGCCTGCGACCGGAAGAAGCCGTATCAACCTTAGCGAACTGATGCAGCGCACTCTGGCTCTACATTCCTATTCCCTGCGCAAGAACAACATCACGGTGGATTTTCTGCCGGAAAGCTCGCTCCCCTGGGTAAGCGGCGACCCACACCAGCTCATGCAAGTGTTCTTGAATTTGATGCTGAACGCCGAACAGGCTATTCGCGAAGTGCGTGATCGCGGCACCTTGCGAGTTCGGCTGGCAAAAGATGGCGATTCGGTGGCCGCAACTTTTCAGGATGATGGACCGGGCATCCCGGCCGAGATTCTGCCCAATATTTTCGATCCTTTTTACACCACGCGAAGGCCCGGCCGTGGCACCGGGTTGGGCCTGAGCGTATGCCGCGCGATTCTTCGCGAGCATGGCGGCAACGTGGAGGCTTCCTCCGGGCCGGGCGGCGGCGCGGTGTTCACGGTCACGCTCCCAGTGGCCAACGCTTCCACCCCCGACAGCGGAGCCGGAACGTCGGCGCCCAGCGGAGCGTAACCATCGCACACATGATCGGCCCAGAATTCCAATCACCGTTCGACGCCCATAGCTACTGCATTGCCTCCGCCGAGGCACAGCGCGGCAATCCCGCGATGCGCGTCGCGGCGAATCATCTCGTAGATAAGCGTCACCAGGATGCGCGCGCCGCTGGCCCCGATGGGATGGCCAATGGCGACCGCGCCGCCGTTCACGTTGACTTTGGCGGGATCAAGTCCAAGTTCGCGCATCACGCCAAGGGCTTGCACGGAAAAAGCTTCGTTGAGCTCAAATAGATCGACATCTTTATTCTTCCAGCCGGTTTTCTCCCAGATCTTGCGAACCGCGCTCACCGGCGCCATCATCACCCATGCGGGATCGATTCCGCTGGTCGCCTGCGCCACAATGCGCACCATAGGTTGTATGCCAAGTTGTTCGGCGTGCTTCGCGCTGGTGACGACAACCGCGGCAGCGCCGTCATTGACTCCCGGCGCATTGCCGGCTGTCACCGTACCGTCCTTCTGGAAAGCCGGCTTCAGCGAACGCAGAATTTCGATGGTCGTATCTTCGCGCGGCGATTCGTCTTTGTCGAAGATGACGGTCGCCTCGCCCTTTTTCTTCGCCGGCAGCTCCACGGGAACAATCTGCGCCTTAAAGCGGCGCTCTTTAGTTGCAGCGATCGCTTTGCGATGGGAATCCAGCGCGAATTGGTCTTGCTCCTCGCGCGTGATGCCATATTTCTGCGCCACGTTCTCGCCGGTCATGCCCATGTGATAGTTGTTGTAAACATCCCAAAGGCCATCGTGCACCATGGAGTCGACGATCTGCGCGTTGCCCAACCGATACCCTTTGCGCGCTTGCGGTAGAAGATAGGGTGCGTTGGTCATGGATTCCATGCCGCCCGCAACCACGATAGAGCTGTTCCCGGTCTGGATCGCCTGCGCCGCCAGCGCGACCGCCTTGAGTCCCGAGCCACAAACTTTGTTGACAGTCATGGCACCCACCTCCGGCGCTAAACCGCCGAAGATTGCCGCTTGCCGCGCCGGATTCTGGCCTAACCCGGCGGAAACCACGTTGCCCATGATGCATTCGTCCACTTGTTTGGGATCGATGCCGGCGCGCCGCACGGCCTCGCGAACCACTACCGCGCCCAATTGCGTGGCGCTCAAATCGGAAAGGCTGCCCTGGAACTTTCCCACGGGCGTGCGGCAACCAGAGATGATGACAACCTCGTCCAAACCAGCCATTCATACGCTCCCGTGAAGATTTCGTCGTTCCTGGAATTATAGTTCCGCCAATTGTGCGAGCGCGCAAATTCTCCACCGCGCATCGAAAAGCGCGGCAGACGCCGCGTAATTTCCCGCCGCTGCGAGACCCGGCAGATGGAGAACAAATTTGGTTTCTTGATAGAAAAAACGACGGCGGTGAGCGCGTGTGGGCGAAGATTTTCTTCGACCACTCTCTCTGGTGACTTTGGTGTATGGGCCGCACGCGCCTGATCGCATCATTTTTTTCTTGACATCACTTTTTATTGACTCTATACATTCAAACAGTCGCAACAAACGACCGTTGCATAGTTAGTCCATGAAAAATGGAAAGGGAGAATAGATCTATGGCAGCTAAGAAAAAGGCGAAGAAGAAAAAGAAGCACTAATTCTTCGCAAAAAGAAAAACCAGGGGGACGCCAAAAGCGTCCCCTAAGTTTTTGCGCGGAAGTCTTGCGCTGGAAAAATCGCATCTAGCAGGGTTTGCGCGATCGCTTCGTGCTTCCGCTGCTCACCGGTTTGGCGGGGAACAAATACAATCTCTTCTCCGTCGCGGGACACAGATTGCGATACGGGCAGAAGTTGCAGTGGAAGCCGGGTTTCGCTGCAAACTCTCCTGCCGCAATCTGCTCCGCTACCTGCGTGACTTTCTCTTTTGCGATTTCCATCTGGAAGTTGTCGCGGTGAGTGACCACGGGCGAGTTCTCCCGCAGATTGTAGAGAACAAGCGAATCCACGTCGTATCCCCACTTCTCTCGCGCCGCCAGCGCATAGATCGAGAGTTGCAGGCTCAGGTCGGCGTCTTCCTGCGATTTGGGCTTACCGGTTTTGTAATCCGTGATCACAACTCGTCCGCCGCCGGTTTGGTCCATGCGGTCGATTCTCCCGAAACCGTCGCACCGCCAATCGCCATCTCGAACCATTCTTCCGTGCGCAGAACCTCTGGAATGGGCGCACTCCGCGCCGCCGCCATAAAATCGCGCAACTGAGCGATTCCCTGCTGCTCGTACAGCTCAAATTGGTAGAGATCCTGAATGCCGGCCTGCGCAAGGTCGGCGCGCAGCAACGCAATCAGCGCATCGTCCTCCATGGGCCGCCGCAAACGGACGGCTTCGTAATACGTTCGCAGCACACGATGGATTACCGCCCCGTATTGCAACGCGGCAGGAACTTCGCGTGGAATTCTCCATTCCCTTTCCAGCTTGAATTGCAGTGGACACGTCTCGTAGGTTTCGAGTGCGCTAGCGCTGAGCCGTCGTTCAGATCGGAGGCCGGCGCCAGTTCGAGCCACTGGCTGGTGCGCGACGCCAAGGCGGGCGCGAGGCCGTCTTGCGCGAAACAGCTCTCCCGCGAACGCCCGCGCTTCCCGCTTGCGAAACCACGGCGGATGCTCGGCATCGTCCAGCAGTTCCCGAAGATAGCCCGGCGGCGTCGGATCTCTTTTGCCCCGGCCTTGCCGTGCGTGAATGGCGAGCGACTCTCGCGCCCGAGTCATGGCGACGTAGAACAAACGCCGTTCTTCTTGATCGTGCAGGGCTTTGCCCTCGTTCGCGAACATCGATTCGTCCTCGCGCAAGCCGGCGGGGAACTCCAACAATGGTGCCTTAACGAACAAGGAAACGAATCGGAAGTGGCGCTCAGGATGAACACGTGATCCCACTCCAGCCCCTTAGCCGTGTGTGCGGTCATCAGCGCCACCGCATCCTCGTCGTGCGACGTCATCGGAATCGCGCCACCGGCTTCGCGGAAGTATTCCATGTAGTCCAAGAGCTCGGCCAGTTCTTCGTCCTGGCAATCGGCTTTTCTTCCCATGCGCCGATGAAGTCGAGCACCGCCGCAGAGGACGCGAGGCCGGCGAATTCGAACCGGCGGACACCATTTCGGCGGCCCTCCGGCTTTTTGCGCCAACTCCCGGCCATCTCCTCCCGCGCTTGCTCAAGTTCGCTCAGGACTGCCGCGCCGTTTTCCATCTGCGCCAGCACGTCCGCGATGCCGGTATTCTGCGGAGCATTTCTGGGCAGGGACTTCAGAGCCGCGCGCAACTTTTCCGCATCGATGGCGAACTGCGGCAGGGCCGCGACACGGAAAAGGCTGGCCCCGTCGCGCACCGAGACTACGGCGCCTAGACAGGCAAACAGGTCTCGCGCTTCCGGCGTGTCCATCACGTCCATGTTTTCGATGGAGAACGGAATTCCCTGCTCTGCCAGCTCGGCGGCCACCTGATCGCGATTCGAGTGTGCCCGGTAAAGCACCGCGAACTGGCTCCATTTGCAGCGCAACGCTTTGCGCCGCTCGCGGATCGTGGCAACAACATCCGTGGACTCGACGTCCCTCCCGATCGAGATCACCGCCTCCACCGGAAGGTTTTGCGGTTGCCTCGCCTCTCGCAATGCATCCTCGTCGCGCGCGGATAGGAGACGCGAGCGGCGGTACGAAGCTACGGATTCCTGCATGCCGGGGAAAACGTCGGCATTCTTCGCGATGAGCGCAAACGCCGAATTCAGAATGGACGTGGTGGAACGGCGATTCTTCTCCAGCGCCACCAGCTTCGAATCCGGAAAGTAATGACGGAAGAGCGCGAAGGCTGCGCTTGATGCGCCGCGAAACTGGTAGATGGCTTGGTCGGGATCGCCGACCGCAAAAACGTTGCGCTCCTGGCCCGCCAGCAGGTGAAGAATCTTCACCTGGGCGTAGTTCGCATCCTGGAATTCGTCGACCAGGATGAAGCGCGTTCTGGCGCGTTCCTTGGCCAGCAACTCCGAGTCTTGATTGAGCACTTCCCAGGCGCGGGTGATCATGTGGCCGAACGTGCCCAAGTTGTCCTCGCGCAGCATCTTTTCCACCGTCGAAAAGACGTTGGCGATTTCGCGGCAACGAGCGAAGATCTCCTCGTCGGTCAGCCCCGCCGCTTCTTTGGACTTGGCCGTCCGGGGAACCGGCAGTTCCCCGCGCTCCAATCGCTGAACATATTCGGCATATTTTTCCGGCTCGACCAGTTCATCCTGACAGCGGCTGTATAAAGTCCAGCAGGTCGTGCAGAAACTTTCCCACATCCGCGGCGCGAACGAAATGGTTCAGGTGAAGTTCACGGATGCGCCTGCGCAGATAGATCCACAAATCCTTGTCATCCAGCAGGCCGAACTGTTTGCCGCAGTCGGACAGAATGCCATTGCAGTATTCATGAAAGGTGCCAATGTGCAGATCGGTGAGATCGGTCCCGCGCAGCTCGGCCTCGACGCGGCCGCGCATCTCCTGCGCACTATTCTTGGTGTAAGTAACAGCCAGAATTTCGCCGGGGCGAGCGTGACCTTCTCGCACTAACCGCGCAATACGCTTCACAAGAACCGTGGTCTTGCCCGTTCCAGCGCCGGCCACCACCAACATGGGGCCATGAACATGTTCGATGGCTTCGCGCTGGCGTTCGTCGGCTACGAACGTTCGGGATGGCGGTGTGGAAACAGAAACTGCCATTGGGCAGGAGCATAACAGAGACGGTTGAGGAAATGATTGCTGCCCTTACTGAAGCTCCGCCATGACCACGGCCAGTGCCGCAATGGCCGCAGTCTCGGCGCGCAGAACGGTTCCACCGAGCGAGGCCAACGTCCAATTCGCTTCGCGAAAAGATCCCAATTCTTCGTCGGTCCAACCACCCTCCGGGCCTACGGCAAGCACGACATCTGTTTCGGAGGACTGTGGCACGAAAACATCCCCTAACATCTGGCCATGCTCGCATTCCGCGAGCACGATTCGTGTGCCCGGCAGTGCAATTGCTTCCTTCGATTGCACTGGCGGGAAAACGTCAGGCGGCGCCGCGCGGCGGGATTGCTCGGCAGCTTGCCGCACAATCCGCTGCCAACGATCCATTCGTTTGCTGGCGGCGGCGGCAAGATGACCTTCGGTGCGCCGCGCGATTACTGGAACGATTCCCGCGACCCCCAGCTCGGTACACTTCTCGATCGCCCATTCCATGCGGTCGAATTTAAAAATGGAAAGAGCAATGGTCACGCGGGGCAAAGTCGCGGCTGGAACTTCGCCGCCTAGCTTGAATTCCACGCGCTCATTATCGGCATCAATGCTGCTGATCTGTCCGCGGCGAACACCCCCAGCCGTGGCAATGTCGAATTTCTGGCCGATGCGCGCGCGTAGCACACGCACCAGATGCGCGGCGTGGGATCCGGTCAACGCGGCATGGGTTCCCGAAACTTCGTCGGCGATCCAGCGGCGGCGGGTCATGATTTATTAGACCACTGGGACGGTTCCCGGTATAGTTCAAAACGCCACCGATCCTTGAAAGGGTCCTCGTTGTTTGTGATAATCGCAACTCGATTGACCTGCGGAGTTACATTCGCGGCTGTGCTGAGCCAGATGAGAACAGTGCGTTCCACGGAATCGAGCTAACCAATGCCCAAAGGCGCAATCGACTTCGACACCGTACGGAATATCGGACTGGCGTTGCCCGGTGTGGATGAGAGCACTGCGTACGGGCAGCCGGCCCTTAAGATCCGCGGGAAACTCCTGGCATGTATACCCGCGAATCGCTCGGCCGAACCTGGTTCACTTGTCGTTCGCGTGGATTTCGATGATCGCGCCGAGTTGCTCGCTGCCGCCCCCGACGTTTACTACGTGACGGACCACTATGTGGACCATAACACCGTTCTGGTTCGGCTGCGTCACGTTACTCCCGATGTGTTGCGCGACTTGCTAGGCATGGCCTACAAGTTTGTGACGAGCAACGTGGCGCCCCGTTCCCCTTCACGGACGCGAAGCGCGCGTCGGCCAAGAAAGTGAATGGCACTCTCTTCCGATTGGTTTACCGGATATCCTGAAGCAATCTAAGTGTTCTGAGTCTCAGCGCTTGGGACGGCGCTTACCCGAACATGTCCTTGACTTTGCCCAGCAAGGTGCGGCGCTGCGGCTTGTTTTCCACCTGGATGATGCCTTCGAGTTCCTGCAGCAGCTCGCGCTGGCGCTTGCTGAGTTTGCTGGGAGTCTGCAGGCGAATCTCGACGAACAAATCGCCCCTGCCGCGGCCGTTCAACACCGGCACGCCTTTTCCCCGAATACGAAATGCCGCGCCCGACTGCGTGCCTTCCGGCACCTTCAGGTTGTGTTCGCCCTCCAACGTGGGGACCGTGAGTTCCGTGCCCAATGCGGCCTGGGTGAATGAGACTGGAATCACGCAATGCAGGTCGTTGCCTTCCCGCTCAAAGAACGGGTGCTCCTTAACATGCAATACCACGTAAAGATCTCCGGACGGGCCGCCGTAGAGACCGCTCTCTCCCAGCCCGCTGAAGCGGATGCGGGTGCCGTCCTCAACTCCTGCGGGAATTTTGGCGTCCACGGTTCGCTGGCGCAGCGTGCGCGCATGTCCTTTGCACTTGGGACAAGGCTCGGTAATGACGCTGCCCATGCCCTGGCAAGCCGGGCAGGTGCGTGCAATGCTGAAAAAGCCCTGCTGATAACGAACTTGTCCGCGCCCGCCGCAGGAGCGGCAAGTCACGGGCGCTTTGCCGGCTGCGGCTCCCGAGCCGTGGCAATCTTCGCAGGTCTCATGGCGCCGCACCGTAACCTTGGTTTCGGTTCCGAAAACAGATTCTTCGAACTCTAGCGTGACGTCCTCACGCAGATCGGCCCCGCGCTGGGCACGGCTGTTGCGGCGGGAGCCCTGCCCGAAAAGGTCGCCGAATCCGAAGAAGTCGCCGAAGATGTCGCTGAAGTCCTGGAAGGTGCTGGGATCAAATCCTCCGCTCGCGCCGCCATTCACTCCGGCGTGTCCGAAACGATCATAGAGAGCGCGCTTTTCCCCGTCCGCGAGCACCGCGTAGGCCTCGCTGGCCTCTTTGAATTTTTCTTCCGCATCCGGATTATTGGGATTGCGGTCAGGATGAAATTGCAGAGCCAGCTTACGGTAGGCGCTCTTGACCTCCTGCTCGCTGGCGCCGCGCTCCACGCCGAGCACTTCATAGTAATCGCGTTTTACGTTGCTGGTCAGAATCGTCCTTCCCGATTGCCGTCGATATCCGCGTTCACGTTGCGCGCCACCTTGACCATTGCCGGACGGAGCAGCCGGTCTTTCAGCTTATAGCCACTTTGCAGTTCTTCCAGCACCTCATGATCCTTCGCATCGGTGCTGTCCACCATTTCGATGGCTTCGTGAAGATGCGGATCAAACATTTCCCCCTTGGCTGCGATGGGGCGCAATCCCAGTTTTTGCAAAGTGTCTTGCAATTGCCGATAGATGTGCTCGATGCCGCTGCGAAACTCAGATTTCCCCGGCGGCGCCAGTTGCAGCGCCCGCTCAAAACTATCGAGCACCGGGAGCAGGGCCTTTAGCGCATCAGCCAATGCGAATTCGCGGAATTCCTGCTGCTCGCGGACCGCGCGCTTGCGCGCGTTCTCAAACTCCGCTTGCAGGCGGGCTAGCCGGTCGAGCAGCGCATCCCGCTCCGCTTTCAGCTTTTGCAGCTCTGCGGCACGCGAGTCCGGGGACGACGCATCGGCCGATGCGCCAGGCTGCGTTTCGTCGTTAGCCACATCGCCGCCCGAGCCCTCGCCCAGCTCGTGATCCAGGTCGAGTTCCCGCGCGGCCATCTCCGATTTTCCGTTGGTTCTCGCCATAAAGCTCGCTCACACAATCATTCGGATTCGTTCAATATCTTGTCAAACAGGCGGGCAATGTAGGAAACCGCCGTCATGGTGTTTTGGTAGTCAATGCGCGTCGGACCGATGACCGCGAGTGAGCCCATGACTTCCCCATTCACCCGCGCCGGCGCGCCAATCAAAACCAGATTGCGCATCGAGGGCAGGGCCTCGTCCAGGCCAATCACTACCCGCACCGCTTCTTGCTTGGCGTCGAGATAGGCGCCCAACAATTCCACGATCTTCTGCTTTTCCTCCAGTGTCTTCAGCAACTCCTGCAGGCGCTGGCGATCCTGTTCGCCAGTCACCAGATTGGCCGCACCCTCGACAAAAACGACTTGCGCGGCATCGTCGGCCGCCAGCGCACCCTGCCGGTATAGCTGCTCGACCGACGCCATCATTCGGTCGTATTCGCTGCGCTCCTGCTCCAGCCGCCGCGCCAGCTCGGCGCGCATGGCATCCATGGTCCAGCCACGGAAATTCTCGTTGATGAAACGCGCCGCCTCGTCCAGATCGGTCTGCGGGATATCCAAGCGCAACACCCGGTCCCGCACCAAACCTGATTTCGTCACCACCACCGCCAACACCTTCTGATCGCTGAGCCGCGAGAAGTACACATGCTCCAAAGCATTCTTCGGCCCGCCGACGGCGATGGCCACGCCCACATTGTGTGAGATGAGCGAAAGCACGTGCGAGGTTCGTTCCATGAATTCCTGCACGTCAGCAATGCCATGCAGCGAATCGTGGATAATATCTTCGTCCTCGTGCGACAGCCGCGCTTGGCCAGTCAGCTGTTCCACGTAATAGCGGTAAGCTTCTGAGCTCGGAACCCGGCCGGCGGAAGTGTGCGGCTGTTCCAGAAACCCCGCGTCCACCAAATCCGCCATCACGTTACGAATCGTCGCCGGACTTAGACCCTCGCGATTGGAACGCGCCAGCGTGCGCGACCCCACCGGCTCGCCCGTAGCAATAAAGGTCTCTACGATGGCCGTAAGTATTTCGCGTTCCCGTTCGCCGATGGGTGGCCCTAACTGCATATTGCTTTCCTTGTACCACTATAGCTCAGCCCGGCGGGCTGCCTTTCTTGGCCCACCAGGCTAAGTACCTTTAAATCCAAATGTTTAGGATTGGGTCTTGGGGAAGGCGCCCATTACGATTCTAGGAAGACAGCCCGCCCCTGTCAAGCGTTAGCACTCTTGGCTCGCGAATGCCAATTCGTCAAATCGACGAGTGCCGTCTTGGAACAGCTCCCTATTGGATTTGAATCACGCTATCCGGCGCGGCGGATTTGATCTCTTCGACGCGCGCCATCACTTTGCGCGCAAAGTCATACAGCGACTTGGCGTGCGGGGAATTCTCCCCCTCGAGGACCGTGGGCATTCCCGCATCTCCCGCTTTGCGAAGCTCGGGGTCGAGTTGGATGTTTCCCAGAAAGGCCACGCCGAAGCGCTGCGCGGTTTTTTCCGCCCCGCCGCGGGAAAAAATATCGATCTCGTGCTGGCAGTGGGGGCAAACGAAATAGCTCATGTTTTCGACCATGCCGACCAAATCCACTTTCATCTGGCGGAACATCTCGATGGCCTTGCGCGCGTCTTGCAGGGAAACATCGGACGGCGTTGAAACCACGATTGCACCGGTCAGGGGAACGGTCTGAATCAAGGAAAGCACGACGTCGCCGGTGCCGGGAGGCAAATCCACTACCAGATGGTCGAGCTGTCCCCAATGCACCGAGCCGAGGAACTGCCGAATGATCGAATGCAGCATGGGACCGCGCCAGATGAGCGGTTTGTCGCCAGGATTCAGAAAGCCGACCGAAACCACTTTGAGCCCATGAACTTCGAGCGGATCGATTTTGCCGTCGGCGTTCACCTGCGGCTGCGCGCTGGCACCGAGCATCAGGGGCACATTTGGGCCGTAAACGTCGGCGTCGAGCAGGCCCACTTTGCGTCCGAGTTTGGCAAGGGCGATGGCCAGGCTGACCGCGAGGGTGGTCTTGCCGACGCCGCCTTTGCCGGAGCCGACGGCGATAATGGAATCCACTCCGGGCAAAGGCTGCGGGCCTTGCGGGGGTGGGCCGGAATGAGGATGTGCGTGGGAAGCCAATGAAATTACCTTTCGCGAATGGGGATGCGTGGCGATTGAACTTAACTGATTATACAGGCGAGCTCCGACCGCCGCGGAGACGCAGCTAGCTACGTCTCTACCAATTGGGAACCGGTGAGTTGCCGACTTCTCGTGGCAATGGGACAATAGCCGTATGCTAAAGAATCTAACCGTGGCAATTCTATTGGCGGCTGGGACTGTGTGGGCGCAAACTCCTTCTACTCCAGCGGCAAAACCTCAATCGGCCGCTCCTGCCAAGAAAGCTGCCACAACCACGACCCACGCGGCGCCCAAAGCTGCGGCCAAACCCGCCGCGCCGCTAACGACTCTAAAAGACAAATTCAGTTACGCCCTGGGAATGAACCTGGGAAGCAGCCTGCGAAGCAACCTGCGTCAGGGAGAAGTCGAGGTTGACCAAGACATCCTGCTGCGCGGCCTGAAGACTGCCCTCGCCGGCGGCAAGACGGAATTGACCGAACAGGAAGCCATGGCCGCCCTTCAGGAAGTGTCGGCCGACGTACGCAAGAAGATGCAGGAAAAGATGGAGCAAGAGGCGGTGGCAAGCAAGAAAGCGGGAGAAGCATTCCTGGCTGCCAACAAAACGAAAGATGGAGTGGTCACGCTTCCGGATGGCCTGCAATACAAGATTCTGACGGCAGGCACGGGCGCCAAGCCGACGGCGGACGACACGGTGACTTGCAACTACCGCGGCACCCTCATCGACGGCACCGAGTTTGACAGCTCCTACAAACGCAGCAAGCCGGAGACCTTCCCCCTCAAAGGCGTGATCAAAGGCTGGACGGAATCTCTCCAACTGATGCCGGTGGGCTCCAAATGGCAGCTTTTCATCCCCGCCGATCTGGCGTACGGCGAACATCCCCGGAACCCGGATGTGATTCCCCCGAATTCGACGCTGATTTTCGAGGTGGAACTGCTTTCGATTGCACCCAAAGCCGCGGAGCAGAACCCGCAGACGCCTCCGCCGCCCGCGCCCGCGAAAGCTCCGGATCAAGCGCAGGCTCCGAGCCAGGCACCGGCGTCATCTCCAGCCCCTGCCGGGGACAAGAAGTAGTCGTTGGTTTGTGGGTGTGGCGCGGGCGCCCCCGCCCGCGTCTTTTCTTGCGCTCTTTCTGGTGCACAGCGGATATCCCCACTTCTCGCACAAAGAGCGTGCGAGAAATGCGGCACCCGGCCTTCATGATCCCCTTTTGCGCTCCTGTTCCTCCCGGCGACGCTCTTCTTCTCGGCTTAGCGGCACGACCAAAGGTCGTGCCCTTCCCAAAATCACACCAACCGCTTCTAGCTGGGGCAGGCACGCATAAACTCTACATACTTTTTCTTGAGTACGTCCAGCGGGTCGCGCTGTTTGGATTCGTAGAGGTTGACGATTAGTTCCAGGTCGTAATCATCGACGATGAGGATGCAGCGGCGCTGGCCGGACCAGAGGTCAACCGTGTTTCTGAAAACGGCGGGGACGGGCATTCTTCTGGTAAGGATGATGCCGAGGCGGCCGAACTCGGCGGTCAGGTAACGGTTGAGTTGGTTGATGTGGCTGCTCTGGAGTTCGGCGGCGTTCTTCATCTCCATGACGATTTGGCGGGAATCGTACTTTTGGAACAGCTCTTCTAGGAACGGGTGGGAGCGGTTGTTGTAGAAGATCAGGTCGCGGATTAGGGCTCCGGATTCGGTGCGGGATTGGGCTTTGGCGAAATCGAGTTGGGGGTAGAAGGCCGAGGCCAGCAGGCGGGAGAGCTCGCGTTCGTATTTCTTGTCGTTTTCTTCCTTCATGCCGGTGGGGAGGGCCTTGATTACTTGCAGGCTGGTTTTTGCGGAGGCGATGGGAATCTGGCTGAAAAGCGGGTCGTTCTTGCAATCGGCGGCGGTGCGTTCTTTGGCGACTACGTATTCCTGAACTGCGCCGTAGTTTTGGCGGTTGTAGGTTAGGACGGCTACGCGGGAGGGGCTCTCAGGTTGCGATTTTTCCTTGGGGAAGTATTCGGCTGCGTACTCGTTGAAATCGAGCCAGGGGCGGAATCTGAGCCAACGTTTGGGGACGAGGATGATGGGCTTTTTGGTTTCTGGATTGACGGGCAGGGCTACGCCGGCTTCATCAGCTAGCTTGTTTTCTTTGTAGTTATAGATCGACGGGACTTTGGTGGGCTCGGTGGGGATTGCGTGGATTTGGCATTGCTGGGTGGTGTAGTCGATGAGGAACGACTTCAGTAGATTGCAGGCAATGTCGCTGATGCGGTCGGCGGAGATGTGGTCGACGAAGAATTGGATTTCCTCGAAATGGATGAATCCGCGCTTGTCGTAGTCGGGGATGGTTTTGAACAGGTCAAGGATTTGATCGGCGGTGGGCTTGCCGATGCGGCGGCCTTCGCGGGTGTGGGAGTGGCCGAAGCCGACTTCATCGCATTCGCTGAGGGTGGTGAGGATTTGGACGGCCTGGGAGTGGCGGCCTTGTTTTTCGAGATATCCGAGATGGTTGAAGGAGTTGACGACGGCGGTGTGCAGGGCGTTGTCCTGCTGGCTGGGGGAACGCCAGAGGAGGAAAGGGTCGAGGTAGAGGGGGATGTCTTCATCGAGAAAGGGGATGGCGAAATCGGCTTGCGCCTGGGTGATGAGGACGCCGTAGTGGTCGGTGAGTCGGGGGCGGACCAGGGGCATGGGAGCATTGTAGGGTTTCTGGGCCCCTCAGCGGCTAAAGCCGTGTGCTTAGCTGACCCTGAGCGGCACGACTGAAGTCGTGCCCTTCCCGAGAAGATTTGTGAGATATCTAATACCCCCCGCCCTCGAGCCTTACCTTGCCGCGGAACATGCGGTAGATGAAGACGAAGTATCCGAGGGCGATGACCGCCCCGAGCACCCACCAGGTGACGCCCACGGCCAGGCCGTGGTGTCCGGCGGCGGTGTTGTAGATGGTGAGGTTGTAGGCGGGATCGGTGGCCGGCAGGACCATGGGATAGAGCGCGAAGACCGCACCCACCAGCATGGCGGCGATGTACAGGCTCGATCCCACGAAGGCCAGTTTTTCGGCGGCGAGATCGCTGCCCTTGCGTGCTCCCCAGATGATCAGAATCAGGCTGCCCACGACGACCACCGGCACCAGCAAGCCAATGGGATGGTCGCGGTAGTTGTCCATCACTTGCGGCCTGATGTAGTAGGTGGCCGCATGGGCCGGTGAGTCCCGCCGCCACCGAGCTTTCGGTCACCATCTGCGGCGTCGTCTTCGGCACGCCGTCCTCGCGCCATATGTCGATGATGTGCTTCATCACCACCGGCTCGCGGTACAGGTCTTCCCACTTCGTGCTGCATCTCCCGAAGGGGTAATGCTCGTAGGAAACGAACGCCAGATCAATGAGCCGGTTGTGCGCCTTCAGGTACGCCACGAAGCGGCCCATCCAGCTCGTGCGCCCCTGCGCATCGGGCCAAACGTGTATGTCTTCGTTGACGCCCTCAAACACCGGCCCGCCCATCTTCAGCTTGGGGTCCACCTTGTGAATCGCCGCGGCCCACTGCAGATACAACGCGCCGTAGTCTTCGGGGATGGCGTGCTTGCCATCCGCTTCTTCGCCCATTTCGATGTACGCGATGGGATAGCCGCGCTTCTCGATGTAGGCGATCTGCGCCGCGGCATCGTCCGGCGTGCCGTAGAGCACGGTCACGGGAATCACCGCGGGCAGATTGTTGGTGATGCCGCTGGTAAAGAAAAGGTCGAAGCCCGTGTGCTCC
>CAVZMC010000045.1:0-28205 GCA_963776125.1 uncultured Acidobacteriaceae bacterium
TTCGGATTATGACGACAAACTGGTTTTCATTCCGGAAAACGGTGTCAGTGCTTCGCTTTGTTCGGCCGACTCGCACCGTCGCGAGCCCGGCGGCAAGCTAGAGCTGATTTTTGTGGGTGCGTTGATTCCGTGCAAAGGCTGCGACTTGGCATTACGCGCGGCTGCGCCCCTTCTGAGAAGCGGATTAGCTTCGTTCACCGTGCTCGGCGACGGTCCTGAACGTAACCGGCTTGAGCAACTTGCAGGGTCGCTCGGGATTGAGAACAGCGTCTGTTTCCATGGTTGGGTGAGCCACGCCGAAGTTCTTAAGCGGTTGCGCGCCGCGGATGTGCTGGCGTTTCCCTCGGTTCGCGACTTCGGGGGT
The DNA here is from genome assembly GCA_963776125.1 of uncultured Acidobacteriaceae bacterium. Taxonomy (GTDB): domain Bacteria; phylum Acidobacteriota; class Terriglobia; order Terriglobales; family Acidobacteriaceae; genus PALSA-270. The sequence continues at coordinate 365 of CAVZMC010000045.1, forward strand.
GGAGTCGTCTTTGAGGCTCTCGCCTGTGGCGCCGTCCCGGTGGTAGCGGACTTCGGCGGGCCCGGAGATATCGTTTACCCCGAGGTGGGCTACAAGGTGCCTCTGACGAATGAAAGCGACCTGGTGCTACACCTGGAGAAGGCTCTGACGGAACTGGCCCACAATCGCGATCAGCTCGAGAGGTTACGCCGGCAAGGGATGATTTATGCTCGGGAACGCCTGACCTGGGACGGCAAAGCGCAGGATACGACTAGCGTGCTGGAATGGGTCTTAGGCCGGGGCCCCAAGCCAGATTTTCTATCCCCCAAAGCATTCGCGGCCGGCATGCTGCCATCCGGCAAAAATGCTGCTCCGTGCACCCCAGGATAAAGCCGCATCTTTGCCCCAAGGCTGGGTGGGGAGGGGGAAGCCGGGGGGGTAATCGATGCAGCGGACGGTCATGGCCGAACGCCCACAGGCCAATGCTCTTTGGATTCAGTCAGTCGTACTTCCGAGTATAGCGCTCCCCGCCTGCATCGCTATAGGATATGGCCACGGCGCCAAATACCGTAGCCGGGAGGCCAGAGGTAAATGAAACGCGTCTATTCGCAGTTTTTCCCCCTTATCTCGCTCTTGCTTTTGTTTTCTCTACATTCGTTTGGACAGGCTTGGTCCGGAATCCTGGCACCCAGCCGGGCAATCGACTGGAGTCAAGCGGGTCTTCCCCCCGTGTTTCCGGATGGAGAAACGACTCCTAATCCGTGGACGCCGCCGGTGCGGACGCAATGCGTAACCAGCGCTTGCAACACGGTTTCGGGTGGTAATGTGACGGTCTCGACGCTCGCTGCCGCGCTCAACTCCGCCCCATCGGGAACCTATGTCCTTATTCCTCCTGGCACATTTGCCCTCGGCGGCAACCTCATGATTACCGCGAACAACAATGTCACTCTGCGCGGTAGCGGAGCGCAGGCAACGCAGCTGACGGGAGGGAGCATCACCCTGGGTGCTGCCGGATGGGGCGGGGCTAGCCCGCTGACGGCAAGTCCAGCCAAAGGCGCCACCACGATTACCGTAGCCAGTCCACCGTCCGCGGGCCGTCTGATTTCACTCGAGCAATGCGACGACGGATTCAGCTCTACGGATGCGAACTTCACGCACTACGGAGGAAACGGGTGGGTAAACACCTGCAACGGAGCGTATTCCGATCCGCTCGGTCCGTGGGTATGCGGTTACACCACCGTGTGCGACTTCAATGGAGGCGGTAATCCGAACCCTCATTTTCAGGAGCATGTGCTCTGGATCCCGGCGGGAGGGGTCAAGGGCAACACCGTCACTCTTTCGACTCCGCTGGCAAACTCCAATTGGTCAACCGCCAGATCGGCAGCGATCACGTGGCTCAGCGCAAGCGCCGTGATCGGTGTGGGAATAGAAGACCTTACCTTGGTGAACAACAATACCAGTTTCAGCGGGACCTATGCCTGTTGGGTCAAGGGAGTGCGTCTTATCAGCACCTCCGCCAGCGTGCTGATGTACTTCCACTTTGATGCGCATAGCCTGGTTGCCAACAGCTACATCGCCAACACCACTGCCGGTATCAACTATCTCGTGGAATGGGGATATGATGGCGGCGAACAAGGCCAATCTGATCACCTCTTTATTAACAACATCATCGAGGGCGGTTTTGCCGCCGGAGAAGGCGACCAGATTGACCATGTGTATGCCTATAACTACAACCCAACGGCTGGCAATCCGAGCTGGGTCTCCAATGGCCCTTTTCAGCATCACGCCGGAACCTCTTTCCTTCTGAGTGAAGGGAACCAAGAGGCCAAGTTGCTGGAGGACAATACCTGGGCGACTCACAATTTCAATACTTTTTTCAGGAATTATCTCAATTGCACCGATCCCACTTACCCAGGTCTGGGCAATGCCCCGGCCATCGGGATTCAGGGCTGGTCGAGGTTTGAGAATGCCATCGGAAATGCGCTCGGAGGCGGGAATTGCAGCAGTGCGTACGTGGCGCAATACGGGATCTTCGACCTCAATAGCACAGGGTACGATAAGACCGGATTGACCGAAGCTTCCACCATGCGCTGGGGAAACTACGCCGCTTGTAGCGATGGCAACACGCACTGCAACAAGTCCAACTTCGACAGTACAGAGGTTCCGAGCAATCTTTCTAGTTTCGGCGCGAATTCCACGCCCTATCAGAATCCCGTGCCCGCCAGCCAGAGCTTGCCAGCTTCGTTCTTTATGAACAATGTAACCGCGCAGCCCAGCGGCGGGACCGGACTGAGTTGGTGGAAGACCTGCACCAGTTGGACTACGTTCCCGACCGCGTGCGCCTCGTTCGGCACTCCGCCGTTTCCTCCGATTGGACCGGATGTGACGGGAGGACCGTTTCTGTCGGGCCACGCCTATAACATTCCAGCGGCACTGGCGTGGGCCAATCTTCCGCTGGACTCTAACTACTCAACGAGCTGGGGACACCTTCGCCAGTTCGACGAGCGGGTGTACCAAAATGACGCGAGTAGCCTCGCGCAAACCACAAACCCTCCCGATCCGCCCTCGGGCCTGACCGTGACGGTCGAGTAGTCCTGAAACATCGTACCGGGAGCTGGCTTCAAGCTGAAAGGAGCCAGCCCCTCGGCATCCCGGATCTGCCCTGGGGTTTTCTTTACCTTGCAGGCGCGGCGGTAGCGATTGAACACTCCTGGTTCTAACCTGGCTAAGACGAATGCCAGCGGGGATCTCGGTTTACTTGAGACCTAAAGCTTGCGCGATTCAGTCGCGCGATCCGATCAACAAGAAGTAGTCAATCTGACTCCTCATCCATGGTCACCAGTTCCCGACCAGTTGCTGATCCCGCCGAGCAGCAAGATGCCGCCGAGCGGGCCGCGTCGCTGCCTACGGCGCGCGCGCGCGTGGCCCTGCTGACGGGGGGGTCGGACCGTCCGTACGTGTACGGCTTGGCGACGGCGATGGCGGCACAGCAGGTGGCTTTGGAAGTGATCGGGGGCGCGGAGAACGACGGCCCGGAGATGCACGCGACCCCAGGCCTCAAGTTCCTCAATCTTCATCGAGTCGAACAGGCCGCCGGTCCAGTCGCGAAACTGTCGAGCATATTGGCTTGCTATCTTAGGCTCATCCGCTACACGGCCGGGGCCAAGCCGAAAGTCTTCCACATCTTGTGGAACAACAGCAACAAGTTCATTTACTTTGACCGGACTGGCCTGATGCTGTACTACAAGCTGCGCGGCAAGAAAATTGTGTTCACCGCGCACAACGTGAATGTGGGCCGACGGGACGGGAAGGATTCGGCGCTCAACCGCCTCACGTTGAAGATTCAGTATCGCTTGTCGGATCACATCTTCGTGCACACGGAAAAGATGAAGAGCGAACTCCTCGAAGAGTATGGCGTTCATGACCGGGCGGTCACGGTCATCCCATTCGGAATCAACAACTCGGTTCCGGACACGGATCTTTCATCCCTGCAAGCCAAAGGGCGCCTGGGGATTGCTCCCGGCGAAAAGACGCTTTTGTTTTTTGGCGTCATCCGCCAGTACAAAGGCCTGGAATATCTGGTGCGCGCCTTTCAGAAACTGGCGGAGGGCGGCGGGCAGTATCGCCTGATCATCGCCGGCCGGGCGAAGAAGGGATCGGAATCGTACCTCGCTGAAATCCAGGAAGCCATCGCCCGCGGTCCGGGCCGGAGCCAGGTGACGCAACGCATCGAATTCGTTTCCGATGCCGAGGCGGAGTTATATTTCAAGGCCGCCGACGTTTGCGTATTGCCCTACACGCAAATCTTCCAGAGCGGGGTTTTGTTCCTGTCCTACAGTTTTGGCTTGCCCGTCATCGCGACCGACGTGGGATCGTTCGAGGATGACATTGTCGAGGGCAAAAACGGCTTCCTGTGCAAGGCGTGCGACGCCGAAGACCTGGCGAGGGCCATCGAGCGATACTTTGCAAGTGATTTATTCAAAAACTTGAACCAACGCCGCCAGGAGATACGCGAGCAGGCGAATGCGCGCCACTCCTGGAGCGTGGTGGGCGCGCGCACGCGCGAGGTCTACGCCGCATTGCTCGGGCAGTAGCCGACTTGGAAGTCTTCATGGTTGGTAGTCCGGATGTATCCATGTCCCCAGATCATTCTAAAGAGACCGCTTAAAGAGACCGCGGGTCACAGAGAGGGAAGCGAGACTTGAGAATCAGCATTTTTGGATTAGGCTACGTGGGCACCGTCTCCGCCGGATGCCTCGCCAGCGAAGGGCACGAAGTTGTCGGCGTCGATCCGGTGCCCACCAAGGTCGATCTCATCAACCGCGGCCAGTCTCCCATTATCGAAGCGCAGATCGGCGAACTGATCTCGGACAACGTCAAGTCGGGCCGGCTGCGCGCCACCAGCGACCCCTGCGAGGCGATTTGCGCCAGCGAGCTATCGTTCGTCTGCGTGGGCACGCCCAGCCAGCCCAACGGCAATCTGGATTTCCGCTACATCCGCCGCATCTGCGAACAGATCGGCGGCGCCTCAAGAGCAAGACGGCGCGCCATACGGTGGTGATCCGCAGCACGATCCTGCCGGGAACGATGCACAACATCGTGATTCCCGATCCTCGAGGAATGCTCGGGCAAGAAGGCCGGCGTGGATTTCGGCGTGTGCAACAATCCGGAATTCCTGCGCGAGGGCTCGGCGGTCAAGGATTTCCACTACCCGCCGAAGACGGTGATCGGCGAACTGGACCGGCCAGCGGCGACTTGCTGGCGAAGCTCTACGAGAAGCTGCATGCGCCGCTGATTCGAACCGATCTCGAAACCGCCGAGATGGTGAAGTACGTCGACAACTGCTGGCATGCGCTGAAGATCGGCTTTGCCAATGAGATCGGCAATCTGTGCAAGGCCTTCGGCATCGACGCGCACGAGGTGATGAACATCTTCTGCCAGGATAAGAAGCTCAACATCTCTCCCGCCTACCTGATGCCCGGATTTGCTTTCGGCGGGTCGTGCTTGCCCAAGGATCTGCGGGCGCTTGACTTATCAGGCAAAGTCGCACGATCTGGAGCTGCCGATTCTTGACTTCCATTCTGCCCAGCAACGAAATGCAGGTCAATCGCGGCCTGCAACTGATGATGGACAAAGGGCACAAGCGAGTCGGCATTCTGGGGTTCAGCTTCAAAGCCGGCACCGACGATCTGCGCGAGAGCCCGGTGATCGAAGTCATCGAACGGCTGATGGGCAAAGGTTTCGACCTGCGCATCTATGACAGGAACGTGAATATCGCCAGCCTGGTCGGCGCGAACCGGGACTTCATCCTCAATCACATTCCGCACATCTCGCGCATGATGATGGACAGCATCGATGCGGTACTCGAGCATGCGCAAACGGTGGTGATCGGCAACAAGGATCCGGAGTTCCAGGAAGTGTCGCAGACAGCTGCGCGACGACCAGGTGCTGGTCGATTTCGTGCGCATCAGCGACCGCCGGAGCGAGAATGGCAACTATGATGGCATCTGTTGGTGAGTTGCCCGCGGTACAGGCCGGAAACACGGCCGCGAAGGCCCAGATCTACGATTCGATGCAGCGGCTCTTTTGCTGGCTGGAGAGAACGACTATCGCGGCTACGATACCTTCGATGGCCTGAATGCGCGATTCGTGCGTCCGCTTACTTTCGAACAGCAAGTTCCTGCACACGGTACTGCAGCAGGGGGTGCGCCGCTTTCCCCTGAACTTGCGCCCGCTGCTGGGAGTCGCGCAAGGGCCATTCGACCAAAGGCATGGGCTTTCTGGCGCGTGGCTTTATTCGCCTGCACGAGCTACCGGGAAACAGTCTGGGCGCGATAAAGCGGAGTTTGCCCTGCAGTGGCTGATCGAAAACCAGTCGCCAGGCTACACTGGAGCCTGCTGGGGAAATCATTTCGACTATCAGTCGCGGAGCTTCTATCTGCCCAAGAACGTGCCCACGGTCGTCTGGACTTCGTTGATCGGCCACGCCTTTCTGGATGGCTACGATCACTTCCACGAACGAAGCAGTATCTCAAGATTGCGGTGAGCGCGTGCGAACACATCCTGCGCGATCTTGGAGACACTATCCCGACGGCGAGGGCGTCTGCATCAGTTACATTCCCGCGCAGAAGAGCGGGTTCACAACGCCAATACGCTCGGAGGCAGCCTGCTGGCTCGAACCTACTTCCACACCCGCAACGAGGCCTATCGGGAGCTGGCGCAGAAGGCGATCCAGTACACCGCCCAGTATCAGCGGCCGGATGCCTCCTGGTATTACGGCGAGAAGGCCAATCTGCACTGGGTGGACAACTTCCACACCGCATACGTGCTCGACTGCTTCAAGTACTACGCGGAGGGCACCGGCGACGGCCGCTTCGACCAGAACATGATGAGTGGATACGAGTACTGGAAGAAGACCTTCTTCCTGCAGGACGGAACTCCGCGCTACTACGACCACAAGACGCTGCCGCTCGATATTCAGTGCAGTTCGCAGGCGATCGACACGCTGGTTTTCTTCCATGATCGCGATCCGAAAGCCTGCCGCTGGCGTTGAAAGTCGCGCGCTGGACGATTGCGAACATGCAGGATCGGACAGGGTATTTCTACTATCGCCGCTATTCCCCGTGGCTGGTCAACAAGACTCCCACCCTGCACTGGGGGCAGGCGACGATGATGTGCGCGCTGGCCGGGCTCTACCAATGGCTGTAGGCAACGGCGCATCCCATGGTGAAGAAAAAAGTTCTCATCATCGTCGAGAACCTGCCGGTTCCCTTCGACGCTCGCGTCTGGAAGGAAGCGTGCTCGTTGCGCGCAGCAGGGTTACGAGGTAACGTGTCTGTGTCCCAAGGGCAAGGGCTATGAGCAAAGGCTACGAATTGCTCGAAGGCATTCACATTTACCGTCACCCTATGCCGAGGGAAGGAAACTGCTTCCGGGTACCTGGTGGAGTACAGCTGCGCGCTGTTTTGGGAGTTCGTCTACGCATGGTGGATTTTCCTGCGCCGCGGCTTCCACGTCATCCAGGGATGCAATCCACCGGACGATATTTTTCTGGTTGCGCTGCCTTTCAAGCTCTTCGGCGTGAAATACATTTTCGACCATCACGACGCCAATCCGGAACTTTACCTTTCGAAGTACGAGAAGCAGGGGCTTCTTCTACCGGATTCAGGTTTGGCTGGAGAAGCTGACGTACCGCTTCAGCGACGTGGTGATGACCACCAACAGCAGCTACAAGGAACTGGCGGTGAAGCGCGGCGGCCTGCGCTCCGGAAGACGTATTCGTCGTGCGCAACGGCCCGGACTTGGACACGTTCAAGCCGTTCCCCCAAGCCGGAACTGAAGTATGGCAAGCCCTATCTGGTCGGTTATGTCGGCAACCATGAGCATTCAGGAAGGCCTGGATATCCTGCTCGAGGTGGCGCATACGATCAGGAAGCCGGGACGCCGCGATGTTCATTTCACCTGCGTTGGCGGCGGACCGGGACTGGCCGGCCTGCGGCAGATGGTGAAGGACAAGAACCTCGGCGACATGGTCAACTTCACGGGCGAATTTCGGACGAGGAACTGCTCGATATTCTCTCGACGGCGGATGTCTGCGTCAATCCGGACAAGCCATGCGAGATGAACGACATCTCCACCATGATCAAAATCATGGAGTACATGGCGCTGAGAAAAGCCCATCGTTCAGTTCGATCTGAAGGAAGGGCGATTCAGCGCCGGGGAAGCATCGCTCTATCGCAGCAACAATCACGATCAGGTGAGCGATTTCGCGGACAAAATTCTGTGGCTGCTCGATCATCCCGAAGAGAGAAAAGACATGGGAGAATTCGGATACCAGCGGGTGCAAAAAGAGCTGGCGTGGGAGTACTCGGTACCCAACCTGCTTGCCGCCTATGAGCGGGCGTTTGAGAAAAGGGGGAAGGCGTGAAACCTTTAGTGTCTATTCTCATCCCGGCCTACAACGCCGGCGAGTGGTTGTCGGACACCCTGCGCTCGGCGCTGGCCCAGACCTGGGAAAGAAAAGAAATCATCGTGGTGGATGATGGCTCGAAAGATCAAACCCTGGCCGTCGCCCGGCGGTTTGAATCGGAAACCGTCCGCGTCTACAGCCAGAAGAATCAGGGAGCGGCGGCCACCCGCAACCGTGCGTTTTCGCTGAGCCAGGGCGATTACATCCAGTGGCTGGACGCCGATGATCTGCTTTCACCGGGCAAAGTCGCGTTGCAGATGGAGGCGATCGAGCGCTGCCCAAGCCGGCGCACTTTGGTTTCTTCCGCCTGGGGCAAATTCTTGTATCGCTACGATCGCACCGAGTTTATTCCAACCGCCTTGTGGAACGATCTCGCGCCGGCGGAGTGGTTGATGTGTAAGATGGGACAAAATCTCCACATGCAGACCGCCACCTGGCTGGTTAGTCGCGAGATGTCGGAAGCCGCCGGACCTTGGAATACGAAGCTCCTGGGGGACGACGATGGCGAGTATTTCTGCCGGGTGCTGATGCAGAGCGATGGCGTCAAGTTTGTCCCGGGAGCGCGGGTTTACTATCGGGCCTCGGGAACCGCCAGCCTCAGCTACATTGGACGGTCCGACGCGAAACGCGAAGCCCAATGGCGTTCCATGGAATTGCACATTGCCTATCTGCGCTCGCTCGAAGACAGTCCCAGGTCGCGCGCCGCTTGCGTGCAGTATTTGCAAAACTGGCTGATCTTCTTCTATCCCGAGCGCAAAGACATTTTCGAGCGGGCGCAGCGCGTCGCCCAGGAGTTGGGAGGGGAAGTCCGCGTCCCAAGCTTGTCCTGGAAGTACGCCTGGATCGAAGCCCTGTTCGGCTGGAACCTGGCCAGGCGCGCGCAATTGTTCGCGCCGCGCCTCCGCTGGGGAGTGGTCCGGGCCTGGGATAAAGCGATGTTTCGCGCCAAAAAGCTGGATCTGGAAACCAGCCTAGGCGCCTAAAAGGAATAGAAGCCCGGCATCTCGTAGAGAGAAAGTGAGCCTATGGTCATCACCTGCACTCCGCTTCGCATTTCATTTTTTGGCGGCGGTACCGACTATCCCGTCTGGTATCGCGAGCATGGTGGTTCGGTACTGGCGACGACCATCAACAAGTGTTGCTACATCACTTGCCGGAGATTGCCGCCCTTCTTCGAATTCCACAGCCGGGTTTCCTATTCCCGGGTGGAAAACGTGGTGAAGAATGGCGACATACTCCATCCCTCGGTACGCGCCTGTCTGCAATTCATGAAGATGGAAGAAGGCGTGGAAATTCATCACGTGGCGGACTTGCCGGCGCGCACCGGCCTGGGCACCAGTTCGGCGTTCACGGTGGGGCTGCTGCTCGGCCTCTACGCGCTCAAGAACCAGATGCGCGACAAACATTCGCTGAACGCGGATGCGATCCACGTGGAGCAGGAAATCGTTGAAGGAGGCGGTCGGCTCGCAGGACCAGATCAGCGCTGCCTACGGCGGATTCAACCGCATCAATTTCGCCACGGATGGAAGCATCGAGGTCAAGCGGATTCTGGCTGCGCCCAACCGCTTGGCGGAACTCGAGAGCACCTGGCGTTGTTCTTCACCGGCTTTTCGCGGACGGCATCGGAAATCGCCACCGAGCAGGTGAAGATTACTCCCCACAAGAAGAAGGAGTTAGAAGCGATGCTACCAGCTGGTGGATGAGGCCGAGTCGGTGGTCGCCAATCCCAATCGTTCGCTCGATGAATTCGGCCAGTTGTTGCACGAGAGCTGGCAAATCAAAAGATCGCTGACCCAGAAAATTTCCAGCGCCAACATCGACGAGATTTATGAGGCCGGGCTGAGCTGCGGGAGCGCTGGGCGGCAAGCTGCTGGGCGCCGGCGGCGGCGGCTTCATGCTCTTCTTCGTGCTCACCGGAAAAGCGGCAGGCGTTGCGGCGGCGTTTGCAAAAACTACTGTGCGTGCCGTTCTCCTTCTCCAGCAAGGGCAGCCACGTGGTGTTGTTCGAGCCGGAAGAGGAGTACGACAAAACCGTCGTCGAGGAACGTTCCGTGGTCTATGCCCAGCAGGGCTGAAGGCTCCCAATTCTGGCGCGCCTTGGCCCAATCGGCTTCGCCGCTCGGTGCCTGCGCGATCGTCCTAAAGTTTGCAAGAATCGTGAAACCCACGCGAGGAAACGAATGAGCAAGACTGCCCTGGTAACCGGTGCAGAAGGATTCATCGGGTCGAACCTGGTGAAGTTCCTTCAGGCCAAAAGATGGAATGTGGTCGGGACCTACCGTCCGCACGAGGCCACCTCCTTCCCCAAGCTGCCCAATTTGCGTTTTGTGCAATGCGACTTGCGCAACGGGCAACGGGTGGAACAGGTGGTGAACGAGGTTCAGCCGACCCATGTTTTCCACCTGGGAGCGCAGAGCTTGCCCACCGTCTCCTGGGCGGACCCGGTTTTCACTTTCGAATCCAATGTCATGGGTTCGCTGTTTTTGTTCGAAGCGCTGCGCCATCAGAAGCGCCCGCCGGTGATTGTCTCCGCCTGTTCCAGCGCGGAGTATGGAAATGTGCCGGCAGAAGCCATTCCGGTGAGCGAAGAGTACCCCATGCGCCCCTTGCATCCCTACGGCATCAGCAAGCTGTGTCTCGACCTGCTGGCGCGGGAGTATTTTGCCGACTACAAGATTCCGGCGGTCAACCTGCGGTTGTTCAATACCACTGGCCCCGGGAAGACCAACGACGCGCCTTCGGATTTCGTGCGCCGCATCATTCGCATCAAGAAAGGCCTGCAGCCGCCGGTTCTCGAAGTGGGCAATCTCAAGCCGCGCCGGGCTTTCCTTGACGTGCAGGACACGGTGCGCGGCTTTTACGCCGCCGCCATGAGAGGGAAGCGCGGCGAGGCCTATAACCTGTGCGCTCCCGCAACCCATGAAATCCAGGAGCTGTTGGACATGGCGCTGCGATTGTCGGGGGTGAAGGCCGAGGTCCGGGCCGCGCAGGAACTGATGCGGCCGTCGGATGAAAAGATCATCTTCGGCAGCACGGATAAGATCCGCAAGGATACCGGCTGGAAGCCGACCCGGTCGATCGAACAAACCCTGGCTGCCATGCTGGCGTACTGGGATCGGGTGATGTAGGAGCGATCTTCTGGCGGAAAAGCCGCCGAGTCCGGATTATTTCGGGACCGCGTCGCAAACAATCAATGAGCCCTCTACCGAAAAACAACTCTCACATCCTGGTCGGAACGCATGCCGGCAATGCGGGGCGCGACCGTCTGCCCGTGCTTGGTCCCGAGCTGTCCGGCCGGCCCCGAACCTCCGATATCGCGGACTCACCAGGGCGAGTGGAAGAGATTCTCACCGATCGATTCCGTTGCCGGCCCGAGGATGTGGGGGAGTTCGAAGTTTGCGAGGATCTGTCCAGTAGCTCCGGCTATTTCCGCTTTGGTCCGGATCTGGTCTGTTATGGGCAATGCTCATCTGGAGTCCCGGCCAGCAGCGTCGACGAGCCTCTTTATGACGCCTGGGATGCGGTGGCGGCACTCGCATCGCCGATTCGGCTTCCATTCGATCCCATACAAATCGTAGACAACCTGCGCTGCGAGCGCTATCTACGGAGTTCCATGCCGGCGAACAAGCTGGTGCGAAGCGTCTATTACACGCTGCGCCCGCTGCTCCCGGTTCCTCTGCGCCGGCACTTTCAAAAGTTGTATTTTCGCGGCCGCAACGCGGTCTCGTTCCCGGCCTGGCCGGTGGATCGAACCATCGAGCATCTGTTCGAGCGGTTGCTGGTGCTAGCAATGAAGTCCGCCCATGTGGAGAGGCTTCCCTTCATCTGGTTCTGGCCGCAGGGGATTCCTACGTGCACCATCGTCACCCACGATGTGGAAACCTCAGCCGGGCTCGACTTTTGTCCGCGTCTGATGGATCTGGCCGACGCGGTCGGGATCAAGACTTCTTTTCAGATTGTGCCGGAAAAACGATACGCGGTTTCGCGGGCTTTTTTGCAATCCATTCAGGATCGGGGTTTCGAGATCAACATTCACGACCTGAATCATGATGGGCATCTTTTCCGGGACCGGGACGAGTTCTTGCAGCGCGCCGACCAGATCAACCGCTATGCGCGCGACTTCGGCGCTCTGGGCTTTCGCTCAGCGGTGATGTACCGGAACATTGACTGGTTCGCCGCGCTGGACGTGGCCTATGACATGTCCATCCCGAACATGGCGCGCATGGATCCGCAGCAGGGCGGCTGTTGCACGGTCTTGCCATTTTTTATCGGGCAGATTTTGGAACTCCCGGTGACCACCACCCAGGACTACTCGCTCTTCCACATTCTCAACGACTACTCGACGGATTTGTGGGAACAGGAGATTTCCCTGATCCGGGAGAAATATGGCCTGCTCAGCTTCATCATTCACCCGGATTACGTGATCGCGGAAACCCGGCAGCGCGTCTACCGCGATTTGCTGCGGCGTTTGGCTGAGCTGCGCGCGCAGGGAGAAACCTGGATCGCTTTGCCCGGCGAGGTTGCTGCCTGGTGGCGGCTTCGAAGCAAATTGAATCTGGTCCAGAACCATGGTTCGTGGACCATCGAAGGCGAGGGCCAGGAGCGAGCCACGGTCGCCTACGCGGTAGTGGAGAACGGCAAGCTCAGGTATGAGATCCCCTGAGATAAGGAGTGCGTTACTGACCAAGGCGGCAGCGAACTCCCCCCCGGCGCCGATCGGTTGGCCGCTGGTTTGTTCTTAAGTCCGATGGGAATTCCCCGAAATCAATCATGGATCGGAGCGATTCCGGTCTCAAGCACACAGGAGGAATGCGTGAATACAGCAACGAGCGCAAGTGATGGAGCGAAGGGTTCCGTCCGTACCCCAAAGACGCCCAATTCGCCGGATTACGATGTCGTTGTAATCGGCGCGGGTCCTTACGGGTTGTCGGCAGGCGTGCACCTGCAAGCGAAGGGGTTGTCGGTCCGGGTGTTTGGAGAACCGATGGAGTTTTGGGCGACCAAGATGCCGGCCGGCATGCTGCTGCGTTCTCCGCGCGTGGCGTCGAATATTTCCGATCCGACCTCGGCCTTCACGCTCAATGCCTATGAAGCCGCCTCTGGCATCGAGCCCCGCGTCCGCACCCCGTTGGAGACTTTTGTCGAGTACGGCCGCTGGTTTCAGCATCAGCTGAGTTCTTGTCTGGAGAGAACTGCGGTCCTCGCCATCCGCAAGGAAAAATCGGTTTTCACGCTGCATCTGGAGAACGGAAAATCGGTCACCAGCCGCCGGGTCGTGGTGGCGGCGGGCGTTGGGCCTTTCCAGAGAAAGCCCGCGGTTTTTGACCATCTTCCACCTGCCCAGGTATCGCACTGCTATGAAGGACGAAAAATCGCCGAATTCCGCGGCAAGCGAGTGGCCGTGATCGGAGCTGGACAGAGCGCTCTGGAATCCGCAGCTTTGCTTGCCGAGGCGGGTTCCGAAGTCGAAGTCATCGCCAGAATCGCCGCCCTGCGCTGGATCGGCATGCACCCCCGGCTGCATCATCTGGGGCCGATTTCGAAGATGATGTATTCCAGCCACGACGTCGGGCCGGCGGGCATCAGCCGGTTGGTGGCTTGGCCGAACCTCATGCGCCGCGTCCCACTCGGCCTCCGGGACAAAATGCGCACCCGCGCGGTTCGGTCCGCAGGCGCTCCCTGGCTGATGCCCCGGCTGACGGCGGTGAAAATCAGCACCGGGCGCGCGGTGGAGAGCGCGGAATCCAGGGGCGACGAACTACACCTGAAGCTCAGCGATGGCAGCGAGCGCCGCGTGCACCACGTCTTGCTCGGAACGGGCTATCGAGTGGACCTTTCCCGCTACGGCTTCTTGCCCGCGGAAATGGCCGCGAACATAGGTCAATTGGACGGCTATCCGGATTTAGGGGCGGGGTTTACTACTTCGATTCCGGGGCTGCATTTCATTGGCGCTGCGGCGGCGCGGAGCTTCGGGCCGCTGTTATATTTTGTCGCTGGAACCGAGTTTGCTTCGAGGGAATTGACCTCGCACATCGTCCGCAACCCGGTGAAGTCCTTTCAATGAGTGAGGATGGCAGCATTTTGAGCACTGACGGTTTATTGGCGACAAAAGAGGCTGACGGGGGTGCGCTGTCCCCCGGCGCCGTCATTGACGACGCTGGCCGCCCCGTGCTCGAAAGCAAACAGATCCTGCCTCGTCAATCGGTCGGCGCCCTTGTGGTCGGGGGCGACCATCCTGGACTCGGCATCGCGCGCAGCCTTGGCCGCAGAGGGATTCCGGTTTACATCTTGGAGGACCAGCATTCCATCTCCTCGTTTTCCAAGTACGCGACCCGCGTCATCCGCTGCAAGGATTTGCGGGATGAGCGCAAGACCGTCGATGCGGTGCTCGAAGTCGGGAAGCGCTTCAACCTCCAGGATTGGGTGCTGTTCCCCACGCGCGACGAAACCGTTGCCGCCTTTTCCCGCTACCGGGCCGAACTGGTTCCGCAGTTCCGCGTCACCACCCCTAGTTGGGAGACGGTGCGTTGGGCCTGGGACAAGAAAAACACCTATGACCTGGCGGTGAAACTCGGCATTCCTTGTCCGCAGACGTTCAATCCGCGAACCACCGAGGAGCTGGCCGCGCTCGCCTCGAAATTGCCGCTGGCGATCAAGCCGGCGGTGAAGGAAAACTTCTTCTACGCCACGGGCGCGAAGGCCTGGCGTGCCGACACCGTGGAAGAGCTGAAGCGGTTGTTCGCCGACGCTCAACGGCAAATCAAGCCCGAGGAAATCCTGGTGCAAGAAATCATCCCTGGAGATGGCAGCTGCCAGTTTTCCTATTGCGCCTTCTTCCGCGACGGACAGGCGCATAGCAGCTTGGTGGCGCGGCGCGGCCGGCAACATCCCCGCGAATTCGGCCGGGCCGCCACTTATGTGGAAAGCATCGATCTGCCGGTAATCGAGGAACTTTCCGAACGCTTTCTTAAGGCCATTAACTACTACGGCGTGGTGGAACTCGAGTTCAAGCAGGATCCCAGGGATGGCCAATACAAGCTGCTCGATGTGAATGCCCGGACTTGGGGTTTCCACATCCTGGGAGCCGCCTCGGGTGTCGATTTTCCTTACCTTTTGTTTACCGATCAAATGGGAAAACCGGCCGAAGGTTGCCGGGGGCGGGCGGGAGTGGGTTGGCTGCGGCTGATCACCGATTTGCCCACCGCGCTGTCCAGCCTTCTGCATGGCGACGTCAATCTGACTTCCTATTACCAGTCCCTGAAGAATACCCAGGTGGAGTCGGTATTCTCAAAAGACGATCCCCTGCCATTTTTCGGGGAGATGATTCTTCTGCCCTATCTGGTGGTCAAGAAATATTTCTAGGAGTGCTCTCCTAATGGTTTCGGGTAGGGCACGGCTTCAGCCGTGCCGCCCAGGGCGCAACCATGGCAGGGCTTAGCCCCTGAGGAATTGCGCGTTTGTACCGAGAATCATCTACAAGACAGGTCCTAGCCAGCCATCCTAGGCGCTGCAGAGGCGCCTGCACCGGGTCTGATCCGGCAGGCTGGTAAGCGGCCTATGGTTGCCTTCTTTCTCGTCGCCTTATTGTTGACCCCAGGGAAGAGCGGCCGTGTTTTGCAAGACGCAGTGTCTGCCTAGCAGTGAATGTTCACGTCATCAACCCGCTCACTGACAATCGCTGGGACGATTTGGTTGCCCGCCACCCGCGGGCATCGCCATTCCATCAACGGGGTTGGTTGGAGGCTCTGGCTCACGCCTACGGCTACGAGGCGTTAACGCTGACTAGCACGCCTCCGGGCCGGCCGCTAGAAGATGGCTTTGTTTTCTGCCGGGTCGCCAGCTGGATCACTGGCACTCGTTTGGTATCGTTGCCGTTCGCGGACCATTGCGACCCCCTGCTGAGCGATTCAGGGGACTCAGCGGGGTTCATGGGCTGGCTGCGGGCGGAATGCGATCGCAAGCGCTGGAGGTATGTTGAGTTCCGGCCATTGTTCTCGGATCCGGTTTCCGGTAGTGGTGTGCGGCCGAGTCTGTCCTATTGCTTCCATGAGCTCGACCTGGCGCCGAGCTTGGAGCAGATTTTCCGTGGATTCCACAAGGATTCCATTCAGCGGCGGATCCGGCGAGCGGAGAAAGAAAAGTTTTCTTATGAGGTGGGCGGCTCGGCCGATCTTGTCGAGGATTTTTACCGCCTGGTGCTGCTTACCCGGAGGCGGCAAAAACTGCCTCCCCAGCCACGCAGCTGGTTCACGCACCTGGTCGCCTGCATGGGGGATCAGCTGCAAATCAGGATGCTGCGGAAGGATGAGGCGCCGGTGGCGGCGATCATGACGCTTCGGCATCGATCAAGCGTGGTCTACAAGTACGGATGCTCGGATGCGAGATTCCACCATTTCGGCGTTATGCCGCTCCTGTTCTGGAGGCTCATCGAGGAAAGCAAGGCGGGCGGGGGGGGGCACATCGATTTCGGACGCTCCGACCAGGATCGTGAAGGCTTGATTACCTTCAAGGACAAGTTCGGCACCACGAAAAAATCTCTCACCTATTATCGTTACACCAGTCCATCCAGACATGTCGTCGGAGCGGCCTGGAGTTCGCACGCGATGCGGCAAGTATTCTCCGTTCTTCCCGATGCGGTCTTGTCCACCGGCGGCAGACTTCTGTACCGGCATATGGGTTAGGTCCGGGTTTGCAGCGAAACCGCAAGCTGCCGCCCAAGCGGCCCGCAATAGCGGTGATCGTCGAAGCACGCGGCAATTTACCAGTCGTGAAGAGCATTATGGAGAATACAAAAGCGGTTCTACTGGTCGGTGGGTTGGGGACGCGGCTGCGCTCCGTCGTGCCGTCGGCGCCAAAACCGATGGCTTACGTGGGGGATCGCCCGTTTCTTGAACTATTGATTCGGCAACTGCAATCCCAGGGAATCCGGCGCATGGTGATGTGTACCGGCTATCTGGCCGAGCAGATTGAAGAGGAATTCGGCGACGGCCATGGCCTGAATGTGGAGATTGAGTATTCCAAGGAACCGGCTCCCCTCGGAACCGCGGGCGCGTTGAAACTTGCGCAGCCCTGCCTGCGGGAGACCTCCGACTTCCTGGTTTTGAACGGTGATTCTTTCCTGGAAGTGGATTTCGAGCGGCTATGGCGCTTTCATCGCCAGCACGGTGGCCTCGTGAGCATGGCGGTGGTGCCCGTGCCGAACGCGCAGAGATACGGGACAGTGCGGGTAGCACGCGGCGGCCGGGTGGAAGGTTTTGCCGAGAAGACAGCTAGCAGCGCTCCCGGGCTGGTGAATGCGGGCGTGTACTTGTTCCGGACCTCTATTTTTGATCACATACCGGATGGGCCGGCCAGTCTGGAGAAGGATGTGTTTCCGGCGATACTCGATGAGGGAGTGTTTGCCCTGGAACAGGAAGGCATGTTCATCGACATTGGCACTCCCGAAGACTACGCGCGGGCGCAGGTGATTCGCGCCCGGCTTTGCGATGCGGCGGTGCAGAAACAACCCGCCAGAGTGAGTGAAACCCATGAGTGATTTTGAGCAGCGCGTCCGCGATTCCATTGAAGCGTCGATAGCGGTGAAGCAGCGCCTGCTTGGCAGCGCCGACATTGTGTCGACCATGGCTCGAGTCAGCGAGATGGTAGTCGAGGCGATGAGGCGGGGAAACAAGCTGCTTTTGTTCGGAAACGGTGGCAGCGCGGCGGATGCGCAGCATGTCGCCGCGGAATTTGTGGGCCGCTTCGCCTTTGATCGCCCGCCCTTGCCGGCGTTGGCTTTATCGGTGAACACTTCCTGCGTCACCGCCATCGGCAACGATTATGGGTTCGATCTGACATTCTCCCGGCAAATCGAAGCCCTGGGGCGGGCCGGAGATGTTGCCATCGGCATTTCCACCAGCGGCAACTCGCCGAATGTGCTTCATGGCGTCGCGGCGGCAAAGAAGATGGGGTTGCACACCGTGGCGTTCGCTGGTTGCACCGGCGGAAAGCTCAAGGATGCGGCGGATTATTGCATCTGCGTCCCTTCCAACGAAACTCCGCGCATTCAGGAGTGCCATATTCTGATCGGGCACATCATTTCCGAGCTGGTGGAGCAATCGATTTTTCATGAACAAAGCCGCATTTCTCGATCGTGACGGGGTCATCAACCGCAAGGCGCGGAAAGGCGAGTACATCACACGATGGGAGGATGTCCAGTTTCTTCCCGGGGTGGTGGAGGCCATTGCGCTGCTGCAGCAGGCTGAGTTCCGGGTTATTGTCATTACCAATCAGCGCTGTGTGGCCAAGGGGTTGGTCACTATTCCCGCGCTTGAGTCCTTGCATCAGCGGATGCGGGAGGAGCTGGGTAAGTGCGGCGCGGTCATTGACGCCTTCTACTACTGCCCGCATGAGATGCTGCCGGCGTGCAGCTGCCGCAAACCTGCTGCCGGCATGTTGCTGGCGGCATCCCGCGAGCATGCCATCGATCTTGCCGCCTCTTGGATGATCGGCGATTCGCAGATCGACGTCGAAGCCGGCAGAAACGCCGGATGCAGGACGGTCAGACTCCTGGAAGAAGACGATGCCGGCGATGGCCGCGCGGATCTGGTAGCGGCTTCACTGCTGGATGCAGTCCGGCGCATGATCGAGCAAGAGGAAGCACACGCCGCTAAGCGGATCAGCGGAAGAGCTCACAGTGAGGGTTCGGCCGACGCGGCTGATCACTAATTCCAGCCGAGCCGTCCAGGGCTACTCAGCCGTTAAGAAACCGGTTCCAAACTAATTTCACAGGATGCGTGAATCGATGACTTTTCAACAATGGGTTCGAGTTTATCTTCGTCAAAGTGGACATATCTGGTATCGCATCCCACCCTCCTGGCAACATCAGCCGCCGGCTCGCGCCTACGGCAGGCACCTCCAGGTCTTGGCTCGCCGCTACGGCGAGCGCCGACAAAATCACTCCACTTTTTTCCTGCGGAACCGGGCGGAATTGGAGTTGTTGCAAGGCCTACTGGCCCAGAGAACCCGAGGTTCCAGTTTGGACCTGGCCATCATGGCCTGCAGCAAAGGCGCGGAAGTTTATTCCTTCATGTGGGCCATTCACTCCGCCCGTCCCGACTTGAACGTCCGCCTGCGTGCCGTCGACATCGCTCAGGAAATTGTGGACTTTGCTGCTCAAGGCGTCTATTCGCTCGCCGGCACGAATGGCTCGCATGCAACCCGTCACGGAGATGGCAAGCCGGCGGATTTGACCTGGAAGGACCAGCCCGCCGGGGCTTCCATCTTTGCGCGCATGACCAAGGAAGAAGTGGACGCGATGTTTGAGGTTGAAGGGGACCAAGCGCGGATCAGGCCAGCGTTGAAGGAAGGCATCTCCTGGCTCCAGGGGGATGCGATGGCTCCCAAGCTGGTGAGCGATCTGGGTCCGCAGGACATCGTGGTGGCAAACCGGTTCCTCTGTCACATGGAGCCCGAGGACGCGGAAAAGTGCATGCGCAATATTTCGCGGCTGGTCAAGCCGGGTGGATATCTTTTTGTTTACGGCGTCGACTTGGACGTCCGCGCCAAGGTCGCCCGCGACCTGGGCTGGAAACCGATCCCGGACATGATGAAGGAAGTCTACGAGGGCGACGTCTCCTTGCGAGAGGGATGGCCCTTTGAATATTGGGGGCAGGAGCCATTCAGCGACGACCGGCCGGATTGGCAGCTGCGCTGTGCGTCGGTGTTCCAGATTGGCGAAGCTCCGCGATGCGAAGTCGTCGCGGAGGCGCTACAAGAAAGGTGATGGCATGCGTTTTGCGGAGACCGGTATCGCCGGCGCCAAGGTGATCGATCCCAGTCCGCATCAAGACGAGCGCGGACGATTCATGCGAGCCTGGTGCCTGCGTGAGTTTGCGGAGAACGGTCTTAATTTTGTCCCTGTGCAGGCGAATATGGGATTCAGCGTGCATAAGGGGACGGTGCGAGGGATGCATTTTCAGGAGGCGCCCGCACTGGAGGCCAAGCTGGTGCGTTGCACGCGGGGAGCTATGCTGGATGTCGTGCTCGATCTCCGCCCGAACTCCGCATCATATGGCAAGTGGTGCGGCGCGGAACTGACCGCGGATAACGGCCGAATGCTGTACGTGCCGGAAGGATGCGGGCACGGATATCAAACGCTGGAGGAAGGCACCGAGATGTATTACATGGCCTCGGCGTTCTACACCCCAAGCGCCGCCCACGGCGTGCGCTTCGACGACCCGGCCTTCGGCATCCAGTGGCCGTTGCCGGTGAGCGTAGTTTCCGAACAGGATCGCAACTGGCCGCTGGTCCGGCGCTAGCGCCGGCCACCGTGAGGGCGCTTTGACAAAATGGAACCGTGGACGAACCCTTCGTCCCGCTCCCGACCTCCCCTCTAGACAATGACACCAAGGAGGCAGCGATGAAAGTCGTACTTTTCTGCGGCGGCTTGGGATTGCGCATTCGTGACGCCGACGATATCCCCAAACCCATGGTCACGATCGGGTATCGGCCGATTCTTTGGCATGTGATGAAGTACTATGCTCACTTCGGCCACAAAGATTTCATTTTGTGCTTGGGGTACCGGGCCGATGCGGTCAAGAATTACTTCCTGAATTACAACGAATGCACCTCTAACGACTTTGTCTTGTCGGCAGGCGGAAAGAACCTGGAGTTGTTCAACAGCGACATCCATGACTGGCGGATTACCTTCGCGGACACCGGGATCAACTCCAACATCGGCCAGCGTTTGAAGGCGGTCGAGAAATACCTGGAAGGGGAGGAAGAATTCCTGGCCAACTACAGCGACGGCCTCACGGATCTGCCGCTTTGGAAGCAAATTGATCACTTTCCCGGCAACAGGGGAAAATCGCCAGCTTTCTGTGTGTGCGGCCGAACCTCAGCTATCACCTGGTTTCCTTGCAACCCGACAACGGCAGTCTAGTTTCCGGCCTGCATGCCATCAACGACGGCACCTTGCGGGTTAATGGCGGCTCTTTCATCTTCAAGAAGAAGATCTTCGAATACATTCACGAGAAAGAGGAGCTGGTCAGCGAGCCGTTTCACCGGCTGATCGATGAAAGGCAGCTGGTAGGCTATGAATATGACGGTTTTTGGGCGAGCATGGATACTTTCAAAGACCGGCAGCATCTGGAGAATATTCTGGCCAGCGGGGTTGCCCCGTGGGAAGTCTGGAAAACGAATGGCAATGGCAAATAGCAGAAGCGTATCGAGAGAGGGTGCATGCGTCCGCTAAAGCTGCCTTTCGACGCGACGTCCGCTCCCAACATTTTGTGTTTGGGGGCGCACTCGGACGATATCGAAATCGGCTGCGGCGGCACCATCCTGCGCCTTGCCCAGCAATACCCCAGCTGCGTGTTTCACTGGGTGGTATTCAGCGCCATGGGAGTCCGAGAAACGGAGGCGCGCCGCGCGGCCGAATTGTTTGCCGGCGCCGAGCGGCTCAAGGGGCCTTTGCTGAAGAGCTTTCCAGATGGTTTTCTGCCGTTTGTGGGTGCCGAAGTGAAAGCCGTTTTCGAAGAGCTGAAGCAATCGGTCTCCCCGGACCTGATCTTTACCCACAACAAAAAAGACGCACATCAGGATCATCGTCAGTTGGCGGAGCTGACTTGGAACACATTCCGCGACCACCTGATTCTGGAATACGAGATTCCGAAATACGACGGGGATCTGGGGCGGCCGAGCGTGTTTGTGCCGCTCGATACCGAGACCTGCCAGAAGAAAGTTCGTTGCCTCATGGAGGCCTTCGCGTCGCAGCGCTCCAAGCGTTGGTTTGAACCGGAAACCTTCTTTGCTCTCATGCGGTTACGGGGGATGGAATGCAATTCCGCGAGTGGCTTTGCGGAAGCTTTTTACTGCCGCAAGATGACGCTATAGCGGGGTTTCTATAGCCAGTTCGGGTGATTGACAGCCCCTGAGCCGCGTGAGATGGTGAGGGTCAAGCAATGCGGCGAAATGGCCGCTGAATGTCTTTCTTGAGTGGTCCTGAGAGCCCCAGGAATTCTCGACCAGGATTATCAAAAAACCATTGTAACTTTCTGTCAGTGAAGGAGTTATGCAATGAGTGTAGACACTGCTCTTAGAGAGCGCGAGGCGGCGAACCGCCCGATCCGGATCGGAATGGTCGGCGCGGGAGCGACCGGCCGCGCCATCGCGCTGCAGCTGGGAACGCCGGTGCCGGGGATGCGCCTGGTGGCCATTGCTAACCGCACCGCGGCAAACGGAGAGCGAGCGTTCCGCGAGGCTGGCTTCGCGAAATGGAGCCGGGTTGATTCCGCGCATGAGGCGGAAACGGCGATTGCCCGAGGATTGCCCGTTTTGACCGAGGATCCCTTCGTCCTGACCCGTTGCGGAACTATTGATCTGATCCTGGAAGTTACCGGCACGGTGGAGGCGGGAGCCCGGGTGGCGCTCGATTCCTTCGATCACGGCAAACACGTCGTCCTGGTGAATGCCGAATTGGATTCGTTGCTGGGGCCGCTGCTCAAAGTGAAGGCGGACGAGTGCGGCGTAGTGGTCACGCATACGGATGGCGATGAACCGGGTGTGGCGATGACCTTGCTTCGCTATTTGAGAACTCTGGGACTGCAGACGGTCGCTGCGGGCAACATCAAGGGCATGGTGGACTACTACCGGAATCCAGACACCCAGCGCGCTTTCGCCCAGAAGAATGACCAGGATGTTAGGAAGGTAACTTCGTTTGCCGACGCCACGAAGCTGTCGATGGAGGCCACGGTTCTAGCGAATGCGACCGGATTTCACGTTGGCCGCCGGGGCATGTACGGGCCGTCTTGCGGCTATGTGCGCGAGATCGGAGCCCTGCTGCCGCCCGCACAAATGCTCGAGACCGGGCTGGTCGACTACGCGCTGGGCGCGGCTCCCCACACTGGCGCTTTCGTGGTGGTGCACGAAGACTCACCGCTCAAGAAGGCGCAGCTGGCGTACTACAAGCTTGGCGATGGACCGTTTTACGTGTTTTACACACCCTTTCACTTGCCCCATCTGCAAATCGCCTCGACCATCGGACGCGTCGGCATCCATCGCGACCCGACGGTTGCGCCCATTGGAGGGCCGGTATGCGAGGTGGTCACGGTGGCGAAGCGCGATCTGAAAGCCGGCGAACGGCTCGACGGCATCGGAGGGTTCTGCGCCTATGGCCTAGTCGAAAACGCGCCTGCAGCCCGCGCCCTGTCGGCCTTGCCGATTGGTCTTTCGGAAGGCTGTGTGCTGCGGCGAGACGTCAAGAAGGACAATGTGGTGTCGTTCGACGATGTGGACCGCCCGGCCAGCGGGCTGGCCGATGCGCTGTGGAAGGAACAGAATGAGCGGTGGCCGCTAGCGGCGGGAGAACCGCGGCCGGCGGTGATGCAGCCTGCACTCGCAGGCAGGGAGCGGTGAAGGTGGGTCAGTTTCGCGGCGCGTTGGGCGCGCTCTCTATCAAAGGTTGGTTATCTCGGAAGCCAGGGGTTGCGGTTTCTGGCCGGCGGGCGGGACATGCTTAACCGTTCATTCTGGAAAGGACGGCGTGTATTCCTGACCGGCCACACCGGGTTCAAAGGGAGCTGGCTGACGCTGTGGCTGCATTCGTTGGGAGCCGATGTCACCGGATACGCGCTCGACCCGCCGACCCAGCCCAACCTGTTCGAACAGGCGGGCTTGGCGCAAACGGTGAGGTGCATCTACGCGGATATCCGCGACTTTCCCCGGCTCAAGGCGGCGATGGCGGAGTGCCGCCCAGATGTGGTTCTGCACCTGGCGGCCCAGTCGGTGGTGCGTCGGGGCTACGAGGATCCTATCGAAAACTATTCCTCGAACGTGATGGGGACGGTGCATGTTCTCGAGGCCGTGCGGCAGCTGAGACAGCCTTGCGCCATCGTCAATGTAACCAGTGATAAATGCTATGCAAACCGCGAGTGGGTTTGGGGATATCGGGAAGACGAGCCCATGGGGGGACGCGATCCGTATTCGAATTCGAAGGGTTGCGCCGAGCTGGTGACCACCGCGTACCAGCAATCGTTCTTTCCGCCCGAGTCGTTCGAAAGTCACGGCATCGCCCTGGCGAGCGCGCGGGCCGGCAACGCCATCGGCGGGGGGGATTGGACGAGCGACCAACTCATTCCCGATCTCATGCGGGCTTTCCTGGCGAACAAGCCTTGCATGATCCGAAACCCTTCGGCTTATCGGCCCTGGCAGTTTGTGCTAGAGCCGCTGCGGGGCTATCTCATGCTGGCGGAGCGCCTAGCGGAGGACCCGGGGCGTTTCGCTTCCGGGTGGAACTTCGGCCCGGTGGACGACGACGCCAAGCCGGTGGGCTGGATTGGGGACGAACTGGTGCGGTTGTGGGGAAAGGGCGCATCCTGGGGACAAGATGCCGCCGCGCACCCCCGGGAGGCGCACGCGCTCAAATTGGACGCCTCCAAGGCGAAGGCCGGTCTGGGCTGGCATCCCTTGCTCCGCTTGGACGCGGCTCTGGAGTGGATTGTCGAGTGGTACAGCGCTTTCCAGAGCGGGGGCGACCTGCGGCGGCTTACCCAGACCCAAATCGAGCGATATGAGGCCCTCGCCTCGAACTGAGCTTGCGCGGCCCCAATTCCTGCTTGCCAGGGTGACGTAAGTAACAGCACCAAAATCGTTACTCGGTGACGGACGGCTGCAGAGAATAGATTATTAAGATTAGGAGAAAGTGTCTTCATGGCAACGCCAAACATCGTAGTCCTGGGAACCGGAATGGCCGGGTTCGGCGCGGCGCATCGGCTTCATGCCGAGGGCATCACTCCCGTCATGTATGACAAGAACTCCTACTATGGCGGCCACACGGCGTCGTTTCGCTACGAGAGCGGCTTCCTCTTCGATGTGGGCCCGCATATCTCCTTCACCAAGGATCCGCGGATTCAGGATCTTTTTGCGGATAGCGTCGAGCAGCGATATGAGACCATGCAGATCAACCTGAACAACTACTGGCGCGGGTATTGGCCACTGCATCCGGTGCAACTCCACCTGCACGGACTGCCGGACGATGTCGTCGTAAAGGTCATCACCGATTTCGTGGAAGCGCGGCAGCTGCCGGAGGAATCGCCGAAGAATTATGCGGACTGGCTGCTAGCTAGCTTCGGCCGGACGTTTGCCGAGCAGTTTCCCATGCAGTACACGCGAAAGTACCATCTGACCACTGCGGAAAACATGAGCACCGACTGGCTGGGGCCGCGGATCTATCGTCCCAGTCTCGAGGAAGTGCTGCGCGGCGCGATTTCGCCGTCCGCGCCCCACGTGCACTACATTACCCACTTCCGCTATCCCAGCGACGGCGGGTTTATGTGCTACTTGAACAAGTTTCTTCCGCTGGGAAACATGAAGCTCAATCATGAGCTGGTCTCGATCGATCCACGCGCGCGCCAGCTCAGCTTCTCGAATGGCCATGTGACGCAATACGACTCGCTGGTTTCCTCGGTCCCGCTGCCGGACCTGATTCGCATGATGAAGGGGGTGCCACCGGATGTGGTTGAGGCCGCGCGGCGCTTGGCCTGCTCCACCTGTGTGCTGGTGAACATCGGGGTGAACCGGGAGGATGTTTCCAAGGCGCACATGACGTACTTCTACGACGAGGACATTTGCTTTACGCGCCTGGGTTTTCCCAGCATGCTCTCGCGCAAGAACGCGCCTCCGGGGACGAGCAGCATTCAGGCGGAAGTCTACTTCTCCGGCAAATACAAGCCGCTCACCGGCAAAGCCGAGGACTGGATTGAGCCGGTGATCCGGGACTTGCGCAAATGCGGGCTGCTCCGCGAGGAAGATCAGATCCTGTCGCGGAAGGCGATGTTGCTGCGCTATGCCAACATCATCTTCGACTTCGAGCGCGCGGATGCGCTCAAGACCGTCCACGGCTATCTCGACGACCTCGGCATCGCCTACTGCGGACGTTACGGAGACTGGGGATACATGTGGACGGACGAGAGCTTTATTAGCGGGGAGAAAGCCGCGGACCGCGCTTTGTCGGCGGTAGTGGCATCGCAACGCTAGAGCGGGCAGCCAATCAGGAGCGTTATGGTGCAAGCATCCAAAACGATCGGCCTTCTTCACCACGTGGGCGGGGGCGACCACGGGGAGGAAGCCAGCTTGGCGGCCGTGGTGCAGAACGTCAGAAAGCGTTGGCCCGGCGCCGCTATCGTTGGATTCTCCATGAATCCCGAGGACACCCGCGCAAAACATGGGATCCCCGCTTACCCCATCCGGCAGTGGACCTACAGCTACGGCCAGCCGGTGCAGCAACCGCCGATTGACCATGGGGCCAAAAGGACCTTTCGCGAGAGGGCAAGAGCCGCGGCCCGCCAGTCCCGCTTTCTGTTCTCGGCCCTCAGAGCGCTCAAGGCTGTGCTGATTGGAATGCCAAGGTTTGTGCTTCGCGAAATGCTTCTCCTGATCCGGTCGTGGCGCCGCATGCGGTCGCTGGATGTACTGGTAATCTGCGGCGGGGCGCCGCTGGCTGACTCGGGCGGCGCCTGGGATATGCCCTTCGCCGTCTTCAAATGGGTGATGCTGGCCAGAATGGCTGGGGTGAAGAGGATCGTCCTAAATGTTGGGGCGGGCCCGGTAAACTCGCGTGCCAGCAGATATTTTGTGCGGAGGATCCTATTCTCCGCCGACTATGTTTCCTTTCGCGATGAGGAATCCTTAGCCGTGGCGCAGCGGATTGGATTCACCGGGAAAGCGCGGGTGTTTCCGGACAATGCCTATGCTCTCGACGTTCCCGCCTCCACAGGGAGTCCGGTTAAAGGACGGACCGGGCCCGCGGTTGGTATTGCCCCAACCGTGGACAACGCGACGCTCACCAACTCCACACTCCAGACGCTGGGCGAGTTTGGTTCGTGGCTCATCCGAAATCACTATTCCGTGATCCTTTTTTGCAGTCACATCAGCGTTGATCCGCCGGCGGTGGAGAAGTTGGAAGCGATGCTGACGGCGCACAGCGGCGTAGCCAGTACCAACCCCGGCGATCCGCTTTGCCGGGTTCATCAGTGGTCGGTCGAAGAGATAGTGGCCAATATCTCTTCCATGGACTATGTCACCGCATGCCGCTTCCATGGAGTGATACTGGCTCATATGTTGAACAAGCCGGTGCTGGCTCTATCCGATTGCCGGAGAACAACCGCACTGATGAAAGACTTGGGAATGGCGCAGTATTGCATGGAGAGCGGCGCTTGCGATCAGGACGCGCTGCGCGGAGCCTTCACGTCGTTGGTGCACCATCGCGAGGGAGTGGAGCGCGGCTTGGCTGAAAAGCTGGAGTCGTATCGGGGACAATTGGCGGCGCAATTCGATGAGCTGTTTCCCTGCAGCCCGGGCGGCGTTGCTGAAAACGCCGGCGCTGCCGCCGTGTCTCTTGAGGCCGGACTCTAACCCGCGCTGCGCTCCGGGATTGAGCGATTGGCGAATCTTCTGGGGTGCTTTCGAGAAAGGAAATACGTGCCCGTGCAGTTCGAAAAATCGGGATCCTGCTTGATGGAAGAGCCCACGGTAACCGGGATGAATGCGATGAATCGGTCGTTTAACAAGTCGTTTAGTAAAACGAAGATCGGCTTGATCCATCATCTCGGCCACGGGAATTTGGGGGATGACGTCACTCTCGACGCGGTAACCGGGAATATCAAGAGTCGATGGCCCGACGCGGTGTTCGTGGCTTTCACCCTGAACCCGGCCGATACCGAGCGCAGACACGGCATTCCCCGCCTACGCGCTGCGACGAGACTCGAAGTTGCCGCCCGAAACCGTCGCCGCAGATAAAGCGGCTCCCAGGGAAACAGGATTAAAAGCGCGAGTTAAGGGATGGGCCAGCGGGAACAAGTTTCTGTCGGCGATCTTAAGAATCGGCAACAGCACTAACTGAACCAAGAACAGGGC
>CAVZMC010000046.1:0-20979 GCA_963776125.1 uncultured Acidobacteriaceae bacterium
TTATTTTTTTGTTGCACGTACTTGGTTCGGTTGGTCTTGTTCAGGATGTAGATGCGGGCCGGGCTGATCGGGCAGAAGAGTCGGGCCGCTCGATCCCAGATCGGAGTCGCCGTCGTTGAGTTGCTCTTCATTGCTGGGCGTGAAGTAGTCCGCGATGCGCAGCGAAGGTCCCTCCAGCGACAACTTCAGCACCGAGTCGCTGAAGTCGCGCCCGCCTGAGCCCGCGTCAAATTTTCCATTTCCGGTCGGCACAAAGACATTTCCGCTGGCGTCCGCCGCCGGTCCGGTATCGCTCTCCCAGATTCCGCCTTCGTTGCCGTCGGGAGTGACGTTGAGCACTGCCTTTTGTGCGAGCGTGTGCGCATCGTAGGCCATGATCCATCCGTGATAAGGGTCGATATCGCACGACGATGCCCAGCTCAGGTACACCACGCCATTGCTCAGCAACAATGACGCACGTGGATTCTCGCGGTATGTATTGAAACGCACTTGCCCATTCTCGGAACCCGCGCCCTTGCCGGGCACGCTCGCCTCAATGCGCACCGGCCCGCCGAATTTCTCCACGCCGGTCGTGATCGCCAGCGCATGCAAATGTTGGTAGAACTCGTCGTGGATGGTGTGCACGACCCTCGTTCTCGCCAGCACATAGAGCGTCCCAGAAGGAAGATCGATGACCGGTGTGGAAGTGATGCCCACCTCGGGCGCGATCAGCGGGCACTGTATTCCCCACGAGGAAACAGAGTCGATGTCGTGCTGCTTGTCGAGGAAGTTGACGTGCCACAACGGCTCGCTGCCAGGCTGGTCGACGTCAAAGGCGTACACGCTGTCGTGTTCGGTGGCGACATAAAGCACGTTGTGCTTGCCCTTGCCCGGAATCTCCACACCGGGAACAAACAGCGGCTGCGCGAAGACCGCGCTGTCGACGTGGAACGCTCCCAGCCGGCCAAATTGCCTGGCGTTGACGTTCTGCGGAGTCAGTATCGTCTCGTTCAGCGTGGCGCCGGTGCGCGAGTTGTCGTACTGGGAGGTCGTGACTTGCGCGTATGCGGCGCTGGCAGCGAGCAGGCAGGTGCATGCGATGGGGACGAACCAAAACCTCATATCTACCTAGCATACAACCTGTCGGCCCCGCACTCTGCGCCCAGAGCCTCATTTACCGCGGCTGATGCCAGCCGTGCATGCGCGGCCACCAGCGATGGACATTTCGGCAGTACTCTTCGTAGTCCACGCCGAACTTCTTGCGCAACGTCGGCTCCTCGTAAAAGATCACAAACAGATCCACGCCGATCGCCACTGCGGCCACGGCTGCGATCAAAATTGGATTCGGGTGGCCGAAAATCACCCAGAGGCCAATCCACCCGGCCGCAAATCCGACATACATGGGGTTGCGCACGTAGCGGTAGAAACCCACCACCACCAACCGTTGCGGTGGGGCGATGGGGGCCGGGGTGCCGTGCCCGGTCCAGCCAAAGTCCCAGATGCAGCGTAAGGCGACGGAGAATCCCATGGCGGAGGGAATGGCGGCCAGCCATCGCCAGCGTTCCGCGCCGGCGATCGCCACCCGAAAGCCGAGCCATTGCGGCAGCAGCCAGAACCACAAGGCCAGGAAAGCCGTGCCCACGGCCAGCGACGCGGCTGCGGTCAGCCAGCCATATCCGTGCTCGCCGTCCGGAGCATGGGTGAGGTGTGCGTGAGTCATGGGAATCCCTCCACGCCGCTGGAATTCTATACTTTTTTTGACGCAGAGAGGCGGGGTAAGGGGTCGCAAGCCACCTCTGATCCCGTGAGGCGTTCAACTTTTCTCGCCCGCGTGAAAGCCTTTGCGTCGCTGTTCGCTGTAGCGCCGCAGGGCGTCGCTGATGATGGGATAGGCCTCGGCCGCGGGGCGAATCTCGTCCACTTCCACGGCTTTGCCTTCCAGCTGTTTGTAGTCCTGAAAGAAGCGCCGCAGCATCAGCAGGCGGTGCGGCGGCATTTCCTTGGCTTCGCGATAGGCGTTGAACTCGGGGTCTTCGGTGGCCACGGCAATGATTTTGTGGTCTTTCTTGCCGGTGTCAATCATGGTCATCAGGCCAATGGTGCGGGCGTGGATGATGGTCAGCGGCACTACGGTTTCCTGGCACAGCACCAGCACGTCGAGCGGATCGTCATCTTCCGCCAGCGTTTGTGGGATGAATCCGTAGTTCGCCGGGTAATAAACCGCGGAATAGAGAATGCGGTCGAGCTTGATGAGCCCGCTCGTCTTGTCCAGTTCATACTTCACGCTGGAGCCGAAGGGGATTTCAACCACGGTATTGAACTCGCGCGGCAGTTGGTCTCCGGGAGTAACGTCGTGCCAGGGATGGATCATGAGAGTCCTTGAGGGATGTGTGCGGTACCTGAGAATTGTAGCGGAAGGCCGGCAGGCATTAAGCCTCCGAAAAGGCACGACGGTAACGAGGGCAAAGGAGGGCCGGTCCTAGTGTCTAAGATCGGCCACTCGATAGGGCAGACAATTCAGAAGTCAAGCCGCAGCGAGAACTGCATCACACGCGGTCCAGCGTCGCTGGTAATGACGCCGAAGGTGCTCGGTTGAGTGATATCCGCCACGCTCCCACCCGGCAACGCAAAGTTGACGTGGTTGAAAACGTTGTACGCCTCGGCGCGAAACTCAAGCCCGAACCTTTCCGTTAGCGCGAAATGCTTGTTGAGGGAAAGGTTCGTATTCGAGAATCGCGGACCTCGCAGGTTGTTGCGGGTAGGACCTTGCAGCCCGATGGGGCCGGTGAATGCCCCGATGGCTGCGGTCGGGTTGGCGAACAATTGAACCTGACCAGTCGCCGGGTCGGTATGGACATTCACTTTAATGTCAGAGGGAGTTCCGATGAACACGGCCGGGCTGTCGGCATTGAAGCTGACCGGGAAAGCCTCGGAAATAGTCGAGAAGGCAAAGCCGGTGTGCCATCTAGTGAGATCCGATATCTGCCAGCCGCCGATGATCTGGTTCACCCAGCCCTTGGCGTTGCCTCCCAGCCAGCGGCCGCGGCCGAAGGGCAGATCGTAAAGGCCATCTACGGTGATCGAGTGAGTCAGGTCGAAATCCGAATTGGCCCGGCAGGAGGTCAACCGGATGGCATCGCAGAGAAAACCGCCGTAGCCGACGGTGGGGTTTGAGCCGGTGGCGTTGTTGGCGATGGTGGAACTGTTGTCGATGGAATGAGAGTAGGTGTAGTTCACATCAAACTGAAGGCCATGCGAGAGCTTCTTGTGCAAGCTGGTCAACAAGCCGTTATAGTTCGAATAGCTCTTGTTGCCGAAGTAGAGCTGGCTGCCGAATTGAGGATCGAGCCCCACATTGGCCGGTATCGCGGGCCCGCCGCCGAAGCCGCCATACAGCGCTTCGATGGTGTCCGCCATATCGCCGTTTCCGACCAGCGGGCCAGTGTTGTCAACCACGAACTGAGCGCAATTGGGCTCACCGAAGTCTTCGCAGGTGCCTCCATAATTCGCCATTAAAGTTGGGTTGATCACATTCTCCCAGAATTGCGTGCCAGTCACCGGTTGGCCATTCCTCACCGCGAGGGAAAGCTTGGTGAACTGGTCAACTAAGGTTTGTCCGGATGGCTTATCCAGGAAATCCACCGTTTCCCCCGCGTCGCCGCGTGATAACAGCCGATGACCCGCGCGGAAGAAGTAAGCGGACTCCAATTGAAAATCTCCAGGAAGTTCGCGCTGAAAACCGAAAGTGACCATTTCTTCATACGGCGTTTTGTAATTGGGGTCAATCGCGAGTTCAGCTTGGTTGCCGATAAGGCCGTCAAACGGAGTGAAACTCCCAGCGGGGCTCGTGTAGGGTGCGATCGGGACGGTCGCCGCCGCCGGCGGATTCAGCGTGGGCAATGCGCCAACGCCCGTAAACCGCGGGTCCGTTGCTAGACCGTTCTCCGATTCGGTGGGCACGGTTTGTCCAAAGACAAACGAGGTTTGATCGTTAAAGAAGTTGATGGCGGACAAAATGGTATGGTCATGAACAATGCCGGCGCCGGCTCGAATGACCGTTTTGCGATCGCCGAGCAGATGTCCCCAAAAACCACCGCTGACCGAAGGGTTGTAGGCAAAACCAAACCGGGGGTCGAAGTCCCTCCAATCCGGATGGTAGTAGCCGGGGGCGTGGTTGGCTTTGCCTCCAAAATTGTAGAGCACGGTGGGAACCGCGCCGTCCCCACTGATTCCCGCGGCCCCCTGCTGCTCTCGTATGTTGTACATCGTGGCAAAGTCAATGTTCGGGATGGTTTCAAACCCGTTGACTTCGTAGGGAACCGAATAGTACTCCCAGCGCAGGCCGTAGGTTGCAGTCAGGTCGCTGCGCATGCGCCAGGTATCTTGCAGGTACAACTCCGTCTCGTTGTAGCGGTAGCTGCGGACGTGGCCCGTGCCCTGGGGCAGAGCGCTCAAGTCGTGGGCGTTGTTGTAGGTACTGCTGACGTCGGCGATCCGCCCTAGGACGAAAGTGTACGCCTCGCTAAACAGCCGCAGAGCGGTGGCGCTCGGGGATAGAAGGTCGGAAGGTACTTGCGCCGGCGTCTGGCCGCGCTGCAAGCCCAGAAGACTACCACCTAGCCCGATGGTTACATTATTGAAGTCATTAATCAAACTGCTGCCAGCCTTGATGGGCTTAAAGGTACCGCCCACTTCGATATTGTGTTTGCCACGAGTGTAGGTGAAGTCGTCCCTGAAAACCGGAATGGGGACGGTTTGTGTCTGGCTCGATCCAGTCAACCCGGCACTATCCGGATTGAAAGGCGGGGTAAGTTCGGAGCCACCAGCGGCGGTGCCTATCATGCTGGTGTACTGGGTGGTTTTAGTCGGGTCAAACAGATCTGGGAAATTCAAGACGGCGCGAGTCTCTCCATAACTAAACTGGTTGACCTTGGTGTTGCTAATGGTCCAGGTATGACCAATCACATAAGCGAAACTGTGGTCAACGATCTCGTTGCTGACGGGGTCGCCAGGAAACAGCTCGGGCGCGGCGAAGTTGACGTTATCGCCGGTCGCCTCGCGAACGATACTGAAACGGCCAAACAGCTTCATCTTGCTGGAAAGGTTGTAGTCAATGCGGGAGACATATTCGTTTTCGCTCAGGTCCTGGGGAGCGTTCCAACGAAAACCGCCGGTATTGACGCCGTCGCCTCCGGTCGGGTCGTTGGCATGAGGATAACGTCCATCAATGAAGGTAAGCAGGGCCTGATCAGCCCCAATTCCGGCCGGATCGAGAGATTGAGCGCTGTTCGCGCCGGTCAAGGGCAGGAAGCTGATGCAGCCCGGGGTGGTGTTTTGCCGGCTTTGGAAGGTGCAACCAGCATTGGAATTGATGTATCCTACCATGCCAGCACGCAAGTTATCCAGCGGAACCGTCGTGTCTACCGGGTCCTGTTCGGCATCGCGTCTTCCTTCGTAGTTAAAGAAGAAAAACAGCTTGTCCTTTATGGCCGGGCCTCCCAGGCTAGCGCCGAACTGATTGCGTGTAAGTCCTGCGCGGGGAAC
Organism: uncultured Acidobacteriaceae bacterium; assembly: GCA_963776125.1. GTDB lineage: Bacteria > Acidobacteriota > Terriglobia > Terriglobales > Acidobacteriaceae > PALSA-270. The sequence continues at coordinate 5,524 of CAVZMC010000046.1, forward strand.
TCCGTTCCTGTCGTTGAAGAAGTCATTGGCCTCGGTCGCCGCCGTCCAATTGTACTCATAGGCCGATCCATGCCAGCTATTGGTGCCACTCTTGGTGATCATCTGCACTTGCGCGCCACTTCCGCGCCCTTCACCGGCGAGCGGGTTAGCGGTCTCGGTACGCATTTCCTGAACCGAGTCAATAGGCGCGTTGGCGATCATCGATCCGGCCTGGCCGGTGGCGAAATCGTTTGTGTCCAGTCCATCCAAAGTGTAGTTGCTTTGATCGCCGCGCGCCCCGGTTACAGATCCGTTGCGACTGCCAAGCACATCGTCGTTGCCACCCGTGGAGACCGTGACCCCAGGGGAGTAGTCGAGAAGAGCAAGAGGATTGTCGCGTATGGCCAACGGGAGTTCATGCACCATGGCCATATTGAGAGTCGAGCTAATGGCGGTGTCCGTGGTGTCGAGCGATACTTGCGATCCAGAACCGTTCACCTCCACGGTTTGCGAAACCTTGCCGATCTCCATTTGGGCGTTCTGCGTGTGGGTGGAATCCACTGAAAGATAAATATTGTCAACTTCAAACGTGGTGAAGCCTTCCTTGGTGAAGCTCACTTTATACCCCGGACCGGGCAGCACTCTGGTGAAGGTGTACGCGCCGACGGAGTTGGTCTTCGTTTGGTAAGAGGTGCTGGTTTTGGTATCCACCAGGGTCACTGCAACATTCGGGACGACTGCCCCTGTCTTGTCGGTGACCACTCCGGTGAGAGAGGCAACTTCCTGGGCGTGAAGGAGGGATGCCAGCGACAGGCTCATGGATAACATCACGGCCAAGGCAAGTACTGTTTTCTTCATGGGAGAAAGTCCTTTCTCGATCACCGCTCGAACAGAAAATGAACCCGCTGCAGACACAAACTTGGTGTGAGTCGAGAATATGGCAGTTTTGAGTCCATTTCCCACAATGGGCAGCCACGGAAGGAGCCAAATGTTGCTATTAACTTTAAGAATCAGCGGGATACATAACATTCGCACACAGCAAAGCCATCCCAAAAAGGTCTGTCGGCAACGTTCAATATACAGATTATTGTTGGTGGATATGGATTTCGGTATGCTTGAGATACGATCTCATTCCCAAAAACTGTATTCCTCGGTGGCTTGACCCGATCCTCGCAACAGGACTACAGTCGGTTTGCGGCCACTCGTCGAAATTCCATGTCTAGTGAAACTGGCAAATTCCTCAAGTTCGGCGGTGCAACGCTGGTCGTCCTGCTGGCCCTGGGCTACTTGGCGTATACGGGTGTGCAGCAGAGCAAGAGCTATTACGTGACCATCAAGGAACTGCACAGCATGGGCGACAGCGCTTACAGCAAGCGGCTGCGCGTGGCGGGGAATGTTTTGCCAGGGTCGATCAAGCGCAAGGGCACGAACGTCGAGTTCGAGCTGGCGGAAAACGACTTGGTTTTGCAGGTGGCTTACAGCGGAACCGAGCCTCCGCCGGACACATTCAAAGACAACTCGCAGGCGTTGGCGGCTGGGCATTTCGGGCGCGACGGCGTTTTTCACGCCAATGAATTGCAGGCCAAGTGCGCCTCGAAATATGCGCCCGCGCCGGGGACACCGGCCAACGGCGCGCCTGGCACTGCGGCGCCGGCGAAGAGTGTGACTCAAGTCGAGAGCGGCGGATCGACCGGCATGTCGAACTGATTTCTCCTGTCGACTGGGCAAACTGAGGCTGCCCTCGACTTCATCCCTGGCATCGGCTATCTTCACTGCCTGGAGATATTTTCCCGTCATTGTGACTGAGTTCTCTATCCCGCAGGCTGCGCCCGTCGTCTCCCCGCCCATCGTCGCCGTCAGGAATCTCATCAAGCAATTTGGACGATTTGCCGCGCTGCGCGATGTGACGGCGGAGTTCGCTCCCGGCCGCCTTTACGCCATTCTCGGTGACAACGGGGCAGGGAAGACGACGTTGTTGCGCACGTTCGCCGGGTTGTCCCGTCCCACGCGGGGGAGCGTTTCGCTGCTGGGATCGACTGACATTAAGGCGGTGTGCGGGCAGATCGGCTACATGGCGCATCCCTCGCTGCTTTATGACGAGATGAGCGGGATGGGGAACCTGCGCTATTTTGCGCGGCTGTACGGCATTGCGGATGATGCGCGTTGCGCGAAGGTGATCGCGGCGGTGAAGTTGGATCCCACGCTCGGGCGGCCGGTGGGGCAGTACTCGCAGGGTATGCGGCAGAGGATGTCCCTGGCGAGGGCGCTATTGAACGATCCCAAGATACTGCTGCTGGACGAGCCGTTTTCTAACGTGGACGTCCGCTCGGCGCGTGAAATGGTGAGCTTGCTGGTGGAGATGCGCAATGCGGGTAAGACTCTCTTTGTGGTCACGCATCAGGCGGCGTTGCTGGAAGGCGCTGCGGATGAGGCGGTCTGGATGGAAGCGGGAAAGATCTTGAGAAGAGAAGAAAAGGCCGTTAGCAAAACACAGTGAACAGACCTTCTAAGATTACCTGGGTCACGCTGGCCAAGGACATCCGGCTGGAGTGGCGATCTAAGGATTCCATCAACGCGATGTTGTTCTTCGCGCTGTTAGTGGTGGTGATTTTCAGCTTCTCTTTCGATCCCACGGCGGAAGAGTCGCGGCGCATCGCGGGCGGGTTGGTATGGGTGGCGTTTCTGTTTGCCGCGGTGGTGGCGTTGAACCAGACTTGGGCGCGGGAACTGCGCAATCAGGTGCTGGATGCCTATCGCGTTTCGCCGGCGCCGCCTAACGCGCTCTTTCTGGCCAAGGTTTTTGGCAACTTTATTTTTGTCGGCGTGCTGGAACTGCTGATGACTCCGCTTTTTATCATGTTCTACAAACTGCGCGCGCTGGGCCCGGCCTGGGAGTTGCTCCCCGTTGCCGCGCTGGGAACGTGGGCCCTGGTAGTGAACGGCACGTTTTTCGCGGCCATCTCGTTGCGCACTCGCAGCCGCGAAATCATGCTGCCGCTGCTGCTGTTCCCTATTTCGATTCCGGCGCTGCTGGCCATGGTCAACGGAACGGCGTCCATTCTGACGGGGGAAGATCCGGCAAAATTCTGGATCGTGTTGCTCGCCACCTACGATGTGGTGTTTACTATCGCTTGTCTCTTTCTTTTCGAGACGGTGTTGCAGGCGGAATGAAACGACTTTTCCCTATCCTCGCGGCGCTCACGGCAATCCTGCTGGGGTATTCGTTCTATCAGGCGATGTTTGTCGCCCCCACCGACCAGATGCAAGGCGATGTCTATCGCATCATCTACTACCATGTGCCTTCGGCGTGGACCGCATTCGTTTTTTTTCTGACGAACTTTATCGCATCCGTCGTGTACTTAATACGCCGTAACCCGAAGGCCGACGCGGTTGCCGTGGCTGCCGCTGAGATCGGCGTGGTCTTCTGCACCGTGGTGCTGGTGACGGGACCGCTCTGGGCGCGTCCGGTCTGGGGGATTTGGTGGACCTGGGATGTCCGGCTGACTTCAACCCTGGTGCTGTGGCTCATCTACGTCAGCTATCTAGTTCTGCGGCGTTTTTCCAGCGGCGGGCAGACGCCGGTGCTGGCCGCGGCACTCGCGGTGTTTGGCGCCTTGGATGTGCCGCTGGTGTATTTCTCCATCTGGTTTTTCCGCACCCAGCATCCGCAACCGGTGGTCGGCGGCGGTGGTTCGATCGATCCCCGCATGCTGCATGTATGGATGCTCAACTGGGCTGCGTTTCTGTGCTTTGGGGGACTGGTGTTCTGGCAACGCTACCGGCTGGAAGTCATGCAACAGGAAGTGGAAGAAACGCAAGCCCTGGAAGCGCTACTCGACGTCGGGAGTACAGGATGAATAGCACGCACTATTTGTACGCCGCCTATGCCGCGACTTGGTTCATACATCTCACCTACCTGGGGACGGTCGCCCGCCGCTATTGGCGAGTACGCCGCAACATGGAGGGGTTGAAGAAGTCCAACGCGGCTTAGTTGCCGCTTTCCGGCAGATCCCTCACCGAATCTTCTCCGCTCTGGGAGCGGAGGAATTCGTATTCCTCAATGAAGGCGGCGATGCCCACCCGCGAGGCCGGCAAAGGCGCATCCACGCGAATGACGCGGGCAACAAAACGGACGCGTACCGAGTCTGTGAGAGTGATGTGCGGTGGGAAGGTTAGGGTCACTTCCACGCAGGAGCCTTCCGCCACCGGACGGTCGAGGTAGAAAAAAACTCCGCGAGCGCTTACATTTTGGGTTTCAGTCAGCAGGTCGCCATATTCGGTGCCGACCGCTCTGACCGTGGCCGGCAGACGCATGTCAAAACGCCGCATGGCACGACGCTCTTGCGGCGAGTCGACCATCGCGCTATTTTTTCCCGAGTTCATTTCAATATGCACAAAAATCGCGCTTGCTTCCCGATCCCCCGGGAACTGCTTGCCCCGAGAAATCAGACTGATCCAACAGCAAGAGTCACTCACTTACCGTCTGTTTGCAAGAACTCAAGAGCCGGGGGAATTGCGTCGGTTAACCTTTTCAGCCAACCGTCCGGCAGGCTCAGAGCCCCAAAAGGGTTTTGAGAAGCTTGAAGGGAAGGGCTGCTGTGAGAGACGATACGACGTGGAGTTGAGTGCAAGCGCACTGCCACGGATCCTGAGAATGATTCCGGCTATGGAATCAAGGACTTGGCCATTTCGCCGCGATTTGGAGAGTTCTGAAGAAAGTGCAATCGTTTGCGGCCACCCGGAATATTCCGAGCGCGGTCGATTGCTCTTAGTGGTCATCAAGCGGGGTCGCGGGTGCGGACATTTTGTCTGGGCCGAGCGGCATCTCAAGCGGAAGTTCGACGCATCTCACTAGAATAAGGCCCAGGCGCCGGGACACAGCTTGACAGGCTATCCGTCAGATGTTTAAGTAGTTATTTGTTTTTTTCACCCATTTTCTGATGACACCTAGGTATGCCGCTTTGCCGGCGCGAGCTGGATGGTTGTGGTCGCGCCGTTTCTTCCTTGCCGTGAAGCCGGAAATTTCGGAGGGGCTCTTGAGATTGAATCGCCGTGGGTCGGGAAAGGTATTTTCGCGGGGCCGTTCATTAGCAGCGGTGGCCTTGCTGGTGGGTGTAGGAATCGCCGCTCTGCGATATGTCTCCGCATACCCGGTCGCGGGTGATCGAAGTCCGAATAGTTCTCCATCCGTGGTTCTTTCCCAAGTCTCTCCTATGTCTAGCCGAGCTGCCGATACCAGAGTTGAATATGCGGACCTGCCGCTGATCTTCGAGGCCAATCGGGGACAAAGCGATCCCAGCGTGGAATTTCTGGCGCGGGGCAGGGGATACAGCCTGTTTCTCAGGAAAGAGGACGCGGTGCTGGTGTTGCAGCAAAGGGCAGCCAATACTCGGCGGTCGACCGCCGTGGTGAGCCTGAAGTTGGCGGACGCAGACCCCGCCGCGGAAATCACCGCCATCGACCAGCTTCCCGGCAAGAGCAACTACTTCGTTGGCAATGATCCGACGAAGTGGCGCCGCAATGTGCCGCAGTTTGCGCGGGTGCGCTACCGCCATGTGTATCCCGGAATCGATCTGGCTTACTACGGTAAGCAGGGCCGGCTGGAGTACGACTTTGAAGTTGCGCCGGGGGCTGATCCGAAACTGGTTTCTTTGCTGGTGCAATGCGCAGGCGAGACTGGCGCGGGAAAGCTACGAATGGATCAGCAGGGCGATCTGGTGCTGGCGACGGCCGCCGGAGAAGTGCGATTCGCGTCGCCGCGGATATACCAGGAAAACGGAGCGGACGAGAAGGCAGTTGCGGGGCGCTTTGCGCTTCGCGGAGACGGCCGGGTCGGGTTCGAGATTGGCGACTATGATCGCAGCCGCGCTCTGATCATCGATCCTTTGATCAGTTATTCAACTTACCTGGGCGGGAGCGGGGCGGAGAGTTGCTCGGCCATCACGGGCGCGGACTTTACTCCGCGTTGCCCGGCGATTGCTGTCGATTCAGCCTCGGACGCCTACATTGCCGGCGCCACCACCTCCACGGTGAATTTTCCCAACCCAGCCGGAGTAGCCACCAGCAACACCGTGAATGGCCCGGCGGACGTGTTCATCACAAAATTCGACAACACTGGAACCAATCAGCTGTTCACCACTTACCTGGGTGGGAGCGGCACGGACACGCCTGCGGGCATCGCCGTGGATTCCGGCTTTGATGTGGTGGTGACGGGGACCACCAACTCAACCGACTTTCCCTCCACGATTGGCGCTTATCAGTCCGTCCCAGAGTCGAGTGGGAACAAACATGTGTTCGTGACGCGGCTCGATCCGAGCGGATCGGCGGTGCAGTATTCCACCTACTTGTCGGGCAACGGAGTGGACGTTGCCACCGGGGTCGCCCTGGATCTGCAAGGCAAGATTTACGTGACCGGAACCACCACTTCCACGGACACACCCTCCTTGACCGATGTATTTCCCGCCACCGTGGGAGCCTTTCAGCCTAACTCCCTGGCCGCCAACCAGTTTTTCATGACCAAGGTGGATCCAACACTCTCGGAAGCGCAGAGCGTGCCCTATTCCACCTACTTTGGCGGCAGCAACCCGGCGAACGGACAGGCCGTTGGGGGCGGAATTGCAGTGGATGTGAACGGCAACGTCTACATAACCGGGGGCACGAGTTTTCTGCACCTCGGCGTGGCCGGTGACTTTCCCATTCTCAATGCCTTTCAGACTTGTCTGGACCAACCGGAAGCGGTCGCGATTATCCCTCCAGCAACTCCTCCCGTTTGTAATGCGGCAAATACCGCCGAGGATGCGTTTGTCGCCGAAATTAACCCAACCGCCGCATCGGGCGCGCAACTTTTGTATTCAACCTATGTCGGGGGAAGCGGCAACGATATTGGGTATGGGATCGCGGTGGACATTGGCGGCAACGCCTACATCACGGGATCGACTACTTCCACGGACTTTGCCCTGGGGTCGGGAACGATACCGTATCAAGGCGGAAATGCCGGGGGACGGGACGCCTTCTTAGCCAAGATCAGTAGCTTCATCCCGCCGGTGACCACATCCAGCACGACGACGGCGGTTGTCTTACTGTACAGCACCTATCTGGGTGGCAGCGGCGACGACGTGGGCACCGCGATTGCGATGGACCCGGTGGGGGGTGCTCGAATCACCGGCTGGACGAATTCCGCCGACCTACCCACCCAGAGTCCGGTGCAGGCGGCTCTCGGCGGTGGCAGAGACGCATTCGTCGCCAACCTGGACACGACCGCGGTCGCGGCGTGCCAGCCCTCGGCGACGGTGCACTGCGCGAGTTATGTCAGTTACCTGGGCGGGGGCGGCACGGATATGGGCACCGGCATTGCCGTGGACCCGCAGGGTGCGAGCTATGTGGTTGGCGAAACTGCCTCCCCCAACTTCCCCCTCACCCCGCCGCCCGGAATCCCGTTTCAGGGCGCCCGGTCCGGTCCGAGCGACGCGTTCGTAACCCGGCTGAGCCCGATTGCGAAGCTGTTGATGACCGGTTCGGCGTCACCGACTCCGGTGGGTGTGGGGAACGAGGTGACATTTACCTACGTGGTTACCAACGTCGGGGATGTCGCCACCGGAGTTAGTTTCATAGACAACTATTCTCAGTCAAGTCCGAATGCCAATTTCGTTGCGGCGACTGCGAGCCCGGGCAGCTGCGGTACCCAGGTTGTGGGCGGATCGGTGCAGTGCAATCTTGGCAATCTGAGCACCACACCAGTCGGTTCGGTAGCCGCCACGGTATCGATCACTCTCACGCCCACTCCGCCGACTACCGCTACGCCACAAGTGCCGCCTCCGATTCCACCGCCGCTGGGAAACACGGCTACGGTGAGCGCCGCCGGCGGGTCTCAAGCGTCAGCCAGTGCGGAGGCGACGGTGAATGATTTCGCGATCACTGTCGCCCCACCGACCCAGACCGTAGTTGCGGGCGGCCTTGCCACCTACCAGCTTCAACTTACACCTACGGGAGCGATCCCCAGCAGCGTGAGTCTGACCGCCAGCTCCGGTCTGCCGACCGGCGCCACAGCCACGTTTACCACTAACCCGTTCACTAATCTGGACAACGGCCCGGTGACTTCATATTTGAATATCGGCACCACGACGGAGGTCACCACCACAACTCAGCTCCGCCGCTGGGGCGGGCCGTTCTATACCGGTTGGCTGCCGATTTCCGGGCTGGCGCTATTGGGAGCGGGCGTAGGTGGAAGCATGTCGCGCAAGCGGCGTTGGCTCCTCGGGGCGCTGTTGGGCGGGTTCTTGACGCTGATACTGTTCCTCCCAGGGTGCGGTACCACAGCCACGACTACCACCACGACCGGGACACCCCCGGGCAATTATGAGGTGACCGTTTCCGCCACGTCGGGGTCGGCCACTCGCACGACCACGGTGCAGTTAACGGTGGTGGCCAACACCTCAAATTGAGCCACTCCCTGGTGGTGCAATAGCTGGTGCGGAAGCGGTGCTCCAGGATCCTCGATGGTGGCCTTCCGCCGCGTTTTGGAAACGGCCATGATCGGCGCGCAGGAAGCGGCGGGCAGATCTCCCGCGCTCGCCCCGGCCTATCGAGTGTCCCGGGTTGTTGCCGCGGCTCCCGTTAGAAATCAAACACTCAGTGCATTCCCCACGCAGCCTTCAGACGCCCTTGCTGCGGAGGGCGAGGATGACTCGAGGCCAGCCGTATGAAAATGAACCCTCACAGTGTGCATTTGCGTCAAAGGTCCATGGCCTCCGCATCTCAGCCTGCCAAGCGCAAAGTCAGCAAGGAAAGCCTGCGGGCGGTTCTTCCCGACTTGTGGGAACTGGTTCGCCCGCGCCGCGCGCTGCTGGTCTTTAGCTTCTTCCTCATGGTGATCAATCGGGTTTCGGGGTTGGTGCTGCCTTATTCCAGCAAGACTCTATTCGACAAAGTCATCGGCAAACACCAAGTTGAGTTATTGAGGCCCGTGGTCCTGATCGTGCTGCTGGCCACCGCCACGCAGGGCATAACCTCGTTCGCGCTCACCCAACTGCTCTCCAAAGCGGGCCAGCGTCTGATCGCTGAACTACGACGCAAGGTGCAAGAGCACATCGGGCGCTTACCGGTCGCGTTTTACGACGCCAACAAGACGGGCATGTTGGTTTCGCGCATCATGAGCGACGTGGAAGGCGTGCGCAACCTTCTGGGTACGGGTCTGGTGGACTTTACCGGAGGGTTGATTACTTCCGGGATCGCCTTGGTGGTTCTGTTTCGCATCAGCCCAATCATGACGCTGGTCACGTTCGGATTTCTGCTTTGTTTTGGCGGAGCACTGAACAAGGCTTTTGGGACCATCCGTCCGATTTTTCGCGAACGAGGCAAGATCAACGCCGAGGTCACGGGGCGGCTGACCGAATCGCTCAGCGGCGTGCGGGTGGTCAAGGGATATCACGCCGAAGGGCGCGAGCACGCGGTTTTCTCCGCCGGTGTACAGCGCTTGCTCGACAACGTGATGCGCACTCTGACTGCAACTTCGGTAATGAGTTTTTCCTCGAGCGTGCTGCTGGGAGTGGTGGGTGCGGTCATCATGTTCGTGGGCGCGCACCAGGTTCTGGCCCACACCATGACCACGGGCGATTTCGTTACCTATATTTTGTTCCTCGCTTTCCTGGTTGCGCCCATTATTCAAATGGTCGCGATCGGCACGCAGCTCACCGAGGCGATTGCCGGTCTCGAGCGGACCCATGAGATTCTGACCGAGCAACCGGAGGACGACGATCCGCAGCGGACCATGCCGCTGCCCGAAATTATCGGCGATGTCGAGTTCGACCACGTCAATTTCAGTTACGACGGCAGCCGCATGGTGTTGCGCGATGTTTCCTTCCTTGCCCCGCATGGCACGGTCACGGCGCTGGTGGGCTCATCGGGATCGGGGAAATCGACCATCATCGGGCTGATTTCGGCGTTCCACAAGCCGACGCGAGGACGGATTTTGGTCGACGGCGTCGACCTGAGCACGGTTTCTCTCGCTTCCTACCGCACCAAGCTGGGCGTGGTGTTGCAGGAGTCGTTTCTGTTCGACGGCACGATTCGCGAGAACGTAGCGTTCCCCCGGCCGGACGCGAGTGAAGAGGACATCATGCGGGTCTGCCGCATTGCGCGCGTCGATGAATTCGCCGAGACGTTTCCCGACAAGTACGACACCGTGGTCGGAGAACGCGGCGTGAAACTTTCCGGCGGACAGCGGCAGCGCATTTCGATTGCACGAGCGATTCTGGCCGATCCGCGCATCCTCATTCTGGACGAGGCGACTTCAAGCCTGGACTCGGAATCGGAAGCGCTGATTCAGGAGGGGTTGTCCTACCTGATGCAGGGGCGGACGACTTTTGTGATCGCGCACCGGCTCTCCACCATCCGAAAGGCCGACCAGATTCTGGTCGTCGAGCAGGGCGAGATTGTGGAGCGAGGAACACACGAAGAACTCTACGCCAAGGGTGGACGCTACTTCGATCTCTACACCAAGCAGCATGGATTGGAGAGCAATCTATTCCTTGCTCCTGGCGAGGGAGACGCGGCGCCCGCCAATGGAGATAGCAACGGCGCCGGCAGAGCCGAGGCCAGCTTGGCGGATGCGCTACGCGTGGTGAAGGGCGAGGTGGGGTAGCCGATTTCCGTTTGCAAGATCACCAGTTTAGTTCCGCGGGGAAGAACTCCGCAAACAGATCCTCATAATAAGGCTTCAACTCGGTCACGTTCGGCCGGGCCGCGCCTTTGGAATATAGATCGTAGGGATTGAACTTCCGCACCCACGCGAACATTTCTTCGTCGTGCTTCGACATGAGGTGCTTGTAGGCGCCGTGGCGGTGCGCGGGATAGAAAGAATGATAGCGCAGCATGTAGTGCGCTGCTTCGGGCAAATAGTCCTTCACGACATGGTAGATGTATTCGTCGTGTCCCCAGGACATGTGCACCTTGTCCATGCCGCAATTCGGTTCGTAGATCCCATAAAGAGTTTGATATTCGGGAACTTTGGAGTCCGGATTCGCGGCAAAGTATTCGTGGTACACAATCTGATCGGAATAGGCGCAGCCGACGGGAAAGGTATCGCCCACGACCGCCCACTGGGGTTCGCCGTAGAGGCATAGCACTTTTCCCAGGTCATGCAGAAAACCGGTAAGCACGAACCAGCGAGGATGGCCGTCTTGGCGAATGGCTTCCGAGGTCTGCATGAGGTGCTCGATCTGCGAGACATCGGTGTCGGGATCGCTGTCATCCACCAGCTGGTTCAAAAACTCGGCGGCCTCCCAAATACTCTTTTTCCCTTTGCGCAGCGCGGCATACTCCTCTTTCTTCTGCTCGACGAACGCCACGGTCTGATGGGTGTGGTTCAGACGATAGAATTCCGCGACGCCGGGCTGAGCCGCGGGATCGTAGTTGCGGAACTCGGCCTCGGGCCGGCCTTCCTGGTAACGGCTGGCGACAAAATCGTCCCATTGATCGACATGTTGCAGAGGATTCGAGGGTGTGGTGCGATTCATTTTTGGCGTTTCTCCTGCCGAATTTGCTCCGTGATGGAACGCTAATCGATCCTCATCGCTTTCCGCAAGCGGAATGTGGCGGGAGGGGTCAAGTTGGAAAGCCGGGGCAACGGCGCTCACAAAGAAACATCTTGTGCGTGTTCGAAGTTTATACCCCTGAGTACTTTGGTACCTTCGACAGTATTCTCAGGCGGTACTAATCTTTCCCACTAGGCTTGGTCGACAAGCCCGTGCCAACGTACGCTCCGCACCCTCCCTGCTACAGGTTGACAATGGCCATGAGTGACAAGAGACAGACGCCGGGCAAGCGCCGCAGCGCTTACGAGGTGCTGTTTGAGCACAACCCGCAACCGATGCTGACCTATGACGAGGAGTCATTAGCCTTCCTCGCGGTCAATCATGCCGCCTTAGATAAGTACGGATTCTCGCAGGATGAGTTCCTGCAGATGACTATTAAGGACATTCTTCCGCCTGAGGACATTCCTGCCTTGATGAATAGCATCGCGCTGCGCGCGGAAGGGCGGGAAAAGGTTGGCACTTGGAGGCACCGCACCAAGGACGGATCCATTTTCCAAGCCGAAATCACTATCCATCCCATGGAATTCAAAGGCCAAAAGGCGAGGTTAGCTCTGATCACAGATGTGACCGAGGGCCAGCGGACTGCGGCCGCGTTGTCGGAGAGTGAAGAGCAAATTCGGCTGCTGCTCGATTCCGCCGCCGAAGGAATTTTCGGAGTTGACCTCAATGGAGTCTGCACCTTCTGCAACCAGGCTTGCGTGAGCCTGTTGGGCTTCAGCCAGGCGAGTGAGCTGCTGGGCCAGGACATGCACAAGTTATGCCATCATAGCTATTCCGATGGGACGCCGCTTCCCGTTCGCGAATCAAAAATCTATCAGGCCTTTCGCCATGGCAAGGGCACTCACTCCAGCGACGATGTCTTCTGGCGCCGCGACGGCATATGGTTTCCCAGCGAGTACTGGAGCTATCCGATCCGCCGCAAGGGCCTGCTGACCGGCTATGTGGTCAGCTTCCTGGATATCACGGAGCGTAAACGGGCCGAAAAGAATCTGGAGTCGCGCACGGCCCACCTGAACGCCCTTATCGAAAATAACCCGCTCGCCACCGTCGTTCTCGATTCCGACTACAGGGTGCAAATGTGCAATCCCGCCTTCGCCAAACTATTTCGTTATGACCCGAGCGAAGTCGTGGGACGACCTCTGGATGAGTTGGTCGTTCCGCCAGCTCAGCCGGGCCTGTCGCGGAGGTTCTCGCAATCGAATTCGAATGGCGAAATCTTGCGCGTCATCACCCGCCGCGCCCGGAAAGATGGAAGTCTGGTGGACGTCGAGGTCTATGGAGTGCCGCTGGTCATTGACGGCCAGGTTAAGGGCTCCTACGGGATCTATCGCGACATTTCCGAGGAGAAACGGCTGGAGCAACAACTTCGCCAGGCGCAAAAAATGGAAGCGGTCGGCCGCCTGGCGGGCGGAGTGGCTCATGATTTCAACAACCTGCTGAGCGTGATCATCGGTTACAGCGAACTGTTGGAAGGGACCGTCGATGCCAAGGACCCCTCGCGAAAACATGTGGAGGAAATCAAGAAGGCGGCCCGCCGCGCCGCTACCCTGACGCGCCAGTTGCTAGCCTTCAGCCGCCAACAAGTTCTGGAGCCCAGAGTCTTGAACCTCAACTCGGTCGTGTCTGAAACCGAGAAAATGCTGCGGCGATTGCTCGGCGAGGATATTGAGATTGTGACCAGGCTGGATCCCGCGCTGGGGAAGGTGAAAGTCGACCAGGGCCAGATCGAGCAGGTAGTTCTGAACCTGGTCGTGAACGCGCGCGACGCCATGCCCCAAGGGGGAAGACTGACCATCGAAACCTGCAACATCGATTTAGACGAGGCTTTCGCCCGGAATCATCCTCCGGCGAAGCCCGGGCGTTACGTGCGCTTGACGGTGGCTGACAACGGCATAGGGATGGATGCCGAGACCCAGGCGCATATCTTTGAACCGTTTTACACCACGAAAGAACTCGGCCGCGGGACGGGGTTAGGACTCGCTACGGTTTATGGAGTGGTCAAGCAAAGTGAAGGGTACATCTGGGTAAACAGCGAACTTGGACTCGGAACTACGTTTCAGATCCATTTGCCGCGAGTCGCGCTGGCCGCGGAGAAAACCGCCGAGCCCCAGAAGGTGGTACATGGCGCGCGGGGAACCGAGACTATTCTTCTGGTGGAAGACGCCGAAGCGCTTCGCGAATTGGCGCGAGTCCTTCTTGAGACTGCCGGCTACGTGGTGCTGGAGGCTGACAGCGGGCCTGCGGCGCTGGAGATCGCGCAGGGTATGAGTGGCTCCATCGATTTGTTGCTGACCGACGTGGTCATGCCAGGGATGAGCGGCGCCACCCTGGCGGAAAAGCTCAGCACCTTGCGGCCGGCCATGAAGGTGCTATTCATGTCTGGGTACCCGGATGACAAAATCGTGCATCATGGGGTGCTCGCGCAAGGCAAAGTCCTGCTGCAAAAACCATTCAGCCGCGAGAGCCTGCTGAATAAAGTGCGGGAACTGCTCAATTCCAGCGGTGCCAACCCGCCTGACAAGGGCGCAGGCAAGGGCGCGGGAAGTTAGTTTTCGGGGATAGCCTTCGCCCGCGTCAGAGCATGAGCAGCTTGTCGAGCTGCGGGCGAACAAAAGCTACGTCGATCGCTTCTCGCACCAGCGCCGTCGGCACTCCTATCTCCTCCATAATGTCGTGGGCGCGGGCGCGCAATCTGTCCCGAAATTCCTTTCGCTTACTTGCGTCCACGTTTTGCAGCTTCAGGCCGTCGAGCGTGTGGTCGATCTCGCGAATCGGTTCTGCCGGCGACCAGCGGATCGGCTTCAGAGGTGCAGGGGGATTGCCCAAGAATTTCTGAGCTTTGTGCGGCCAACGTCGTAATCATGATCGCGGTATGCCTGATCGAAAAAGCCAAGGAAGGCGGAAACACCACTGCTGGCGAGTTCCGCGCTATCGGCGGTGATGGCGCAGATGTACATTTCGTCGCGCTGGCCCAGTCCGGCGGCGGTTTCGAATAACAGAATCGACTTGATCCAGGCTTCCGCGCCGGCAGGACTTGCGGCGTTCAGCGCGGCGTACTCCGAGTAGAACTGAAGCCTGAGCCGTTCCTCCGCGGCGGTTTGCATGGCCGCCTGCTTCGCATTCTTGGGGTCAAAAAACAACGGGAGAATCTGGGAAGCAGCCACGCCCAGTTCCTGTCGAGGAAACTCGGTTGGTGAGAAACGCATTCTTCAATGCCTCGGCCCTCTCGGTTGAACAAATCCACCTGATCGTTGACGCCTTCGGCGGTAATCCAGTCATGAAACCGGGACTGCTGAAATACGCTCTTAGCCAAGGCGATGGCCGCGCCTTTGTAGTTTGCATCCTGCTCGGTGAATGCAAGGTCCGCGGTCGCGCCCCGGATTCCAGGAGAAACGAAAAGATAGAGGCGCGAGTCGACATCAAGATGCTCGTCGATCTCATCCACGAAATTCTTGGCCATTCCGAGCGGCTCGTTTTGGAAAACTCCGCCGTCGGTGTAGAGGAATTGCGTTGGGTCGGAAGGGAAGTCGGCAGGATCGGCTCCCGGATATTCGCTCTTGTGGCGGGTGAGTTCTTTCATGCGAAAGGCAAAGGGAAAGGCTCCGCAGGAAACGGCCGTATTGCGCAGCGGCTCCCAGAAATCCCTGGTATCCTGCGCGGAACCGCTGGTGACTAACGCGCATGTCTGATCTTGATAGCGCGTGTAATTGAAACTTCCGGTGGGGTAAGTGGGCCGGGAATAGTTCACGCCGTTCAGGTTGGACAGCGCCAGACCGAGGCGGAGGGTATTGGCCGCCGCGGGGTGGTGCACGGCTGCCCGGGGAGCATTGGAATCATAGCGCTGCGTGAGATATTTCCTTGAAATATCCTCCACGAAATTCGAGGA
>CAVZMC010000047.1:0-48859 GCA_963776125.1 uncultured Acidobacteriaceae bacterium
CGACATCGACCAACGATTTGGCATTCAAGGCGAAGTGCCGTATCCCTCAGCTGCGGCGCACACGCCGGCGGATGGCGTGATTCGCGAGATTGCGGAAGCGACAATTGCCGAATGCGGCCAGTTTTTCGCGGAGTACAAGTTTTCCGCCGCACTGGAGTCGATATGGGTGCGGCTGGTTTCCGCCGTCGATAAGTACATCGTGGAAAACGAACCGTGGGCGCTGGGCGAGAAGGAAGACGAGGGAAGCCGGGCGCGGCTGGCGACCGTACTCTACACTTCGGCGGAGGCGCTGCGCATTGTGACCGCGCTGGCGCATCCCGTGATTCCGCAGGCTACGGCGAAAATTTGGGCGCAGCTGGGCTTGGGGGAAATTCAGAAGGTTAATTTGGGCGAGCTGAAGTGGGGACAGATTCCACTGGGAACGAAAGTCGGAGCGGTCGAGGGCGTGTTTCCGCGCGCGGATAAATCGGCGATCGAAAGGATGCAGGCGATGGAAGAGCTAGGCCGGAGCGCGCCGGCCGCCGAGGTGAAACCGGCGCCCGCTTTGCCGACAGGGAATGTGCCGGCTCCGAAGCCCGCTTCGACGGACGGGAAGATCACCATCGACGATTTCGCGAAAGTCGATCTGCGAGTGGGGCAAGTGAAAGTCGCGGAGAAAGTGAAAGGCGCTGATAAATTGCTCCGGCTGGAAGTGGATTTGGGAACGGAAGTACGGCAGATCGTGGCGGGGATTGCCGAGGCGTACGCGCCGGAGTCGCTGATTGGACGGAAAGTGGTGATCGTCGCCAACCTTGCACCACGGAAGCTGCGCGGGCTGGAGTCGAATGGAATGATCGTGGCGGCGACGGCGGAGGGCGGGAAGCCGGTGTTGTGCAGTTTTTTGGAAGATGTGCCGCCGGGGACTAGGTTGAAGTAGGGCAGGCTGGAGTTGCTTGCAGATTTAGGCTCGGAAGGAACCATGACCCACAGCCACGCGCTCTTCCTTCTTGTCTTTCTTCTCGCGGGCGGTTCTCAATCCGCGCCCTCTGAGAAGACTCCTGTCTTTGACGCCAGGATGTACCCCGTTAGCGAATTCCACGTCAGTCGACAGAGCTATTCGCATGGCGAAGTCACCGTGCAAGTCATCCAAGCGAAGGCCAAAGAACATATCAAGGAGCCCCGCTATTGCCGGGCTTGGTTTGAAATCAGGAAGGGGCCTTCATTGCTCAAGCGGCTTTACTACGATGATATGGAGCCTGTCGGCTTCAGTTACGGTATTTTCGTGCCCAGGGAACAACCGCTGTCAGATTACTTTGTTGCTGTGAAAGAAGGTGACTACGATGGCAGGTTGCTGCTTGTCGACAAGGATGGCCATGTCACGAATCTTCCTGGCGGCTTCTATTTCCTAACCGCGGACAAACGCTTTCTGGTGGGTGACTACGCTAGCGACGATGAAGTTATGATCGTCGTGGATGTGGCAAAACGCGAAGTCGTCATAGACGGGCGGAAGGTTCGCGGGATCCCTGAAGACCTCAACTGGTATCGGGATAGCGCTGGCTATTTCTTCACAGCGCCCGACGAATCGAGCAAGGAGTGGCCACCGCACGAAAAGAAGGGATACGTCTATCGGCTTGATCCGGAGCGACGAACAGTTCTAGGCACTCCGATGAACGCGTCCCAGTTTGCGAGAGCGCGCAAAGTGGCTTACGATTTTGATCCACGTCAGAAGGCGGACTGCACTTCGACGCCGCAGTGATCGCAGGCCGCGGAAGCGAGGGCAAGATGCCCTCGCGACAGCCGGCGAGACGCCGGCGCTACGAAAACCATCGTGTTTGTAGATTCCCACGCACATCTCGAGGTGGAGCAGTTCGATGCCGATCGCGAAGCCATGATTGCGCGGGCGCGGGAGTTGGGCATCGAAACCATTCTTGCGATTGGCTGCGGGACCGGGCCTGGGTCGCTGGATTGCGCGATTCAGGTGGCGGAGAAACACGACTTCCTCTACGCAACCGTGGGCATTCATCCGCATGAGGCAAAGGTGGCAACGGACGCGGATTTTCAGGAACTGGAACAGCTCGCGAAACGGCCTTGCGTGATTGCCTGGGGAGAGATCGGCCTCGACTATTTCTACGACCATTCGCCGCGCGATGTGCAGCAGCGGGTCTTTCTGCAGCAGCTCGAGCTGGCGAAGGCAGCTAGGCTGCCGATCGTGATTCACTGCCGGCCGTCGCAAGACAGCGACAATGCCTGGGAAGATTGCTTGAATCTGTTGCGGGAACATTGGGCATCGAATGGGTTGGGTGGGATTTTGCATTGCTTTACCGGAACATGGGCGCATGCCGCGCGGGCGCTGGATATGGAATTCATGATTTCGTTCGCGGGTAACGTGACGTATCCCAAAGCGCAGCAGATTCGGGATGCGGCTGGAAGAGTGCCGCTGGACCGAATTCTGATTGAAACGGATTCGCCGTTTCTGGCGCCGGTGCCGCATCGTGGGAAGCGCAATGAGCCGGCGTTTGTGACGGAAGTGGCCCGGCAAGTGGGAGAATTGCGGGGGCTGTCGGTAGAAGAGGCGGGGCGGCAGACGGCGAGCAACTTCTATCGCTTCTTTTTGCTTCCCGAAAAGGCTGATTCCATTTAGTTTGTTGGATGCGGATTTGGTGGGGCCGCCGGGAAGCGGCGAAGCCCCCAGCGGCTAAAGCCGCAATTGTTCCGGTTCCTGATGGCTCGGCTGAAAGCCGTGCCCTTCCCGGTTTCCGCGATGCAGGGATTCTTAGGCTGAACACAAAATGCCAGAAAACACTTTTGACATTGTGAGCAAGATCGACCTCGAAGAGGTTTCCAACGCCATGCAGCATGCGTTGAAGGAAATCCATACGCGCTTCGATCTTAAAGATTCCAAATCGAAGATTGAGATGGACGGGAAAGACGCCATCGTGCTGCATTCGGCGGATGAGTTCAAGCTGAAGGCGGTCAATGACATCTTTCAGCAGAAGCTGGCGAAGCGCGGGGTTCCGCTGAAAGGGCTCACTTATGGGCCGGTGGAATCGGCGTTTGGCGGGACGGCGAAGCAGCGCATCACCATGCAGCAGGGGATTCCGATTGAGAAGGCGAAAGAGATCGTCAAGGTCATCAAAAACTCCAAGCACAAGGCGCAGGCTTCGATTCAGGGCGACTTGGTGCGGGTGAGCAGCAAGGATCGGGATACGCTGCAGGCGATTATTGCGTTGCTGAAGCCGCAGGATTTTGGGATTGATATGCAGTTTACGAATTATCGGACGAACTGATTCTCTGTCATGCTGAGCGGAGCGAAGCATCCCTATCACCGCGAGATTCTCGTTTGGGCAGGGATTCCTCGTCTTGCTCGGAATGACACATATGGAACGAACCTTTGAGCATGCCTGCCGCCATTAACGGAAAAGAGATTTTCGAGATGTTGCGCGACGACTTGGCCGCCATCGAGCGCGAGTTTGGGCGCGATACGGTCTCGAACGTCAGCGCGATCACGGAGATCGGAGAATACCTGCGCGGGGGCGGTGGCAAACGCTTGCGCCCGGCGCTGCTCTTGCTTTCCTCGAAGTTGTTCAACTATCAGGGCCGCGGGGCGATCCGAATGGGCGCCGTTGTCGAGATTATTCACACCGCCACGCTGGTGCATGACGACATTATCGACGAAGCCGACACCCGGCGCGGGCGGCCGGCGGCCAACACGCAGTGGGGCAATCCCAAATGCGTGCTAGCGGGCGACTGGCTTTACATGCAGGCGTTCAAGATCGCCGTGCAGGAGCGCAACTTCCGCATTTTGGATACCCTGATCGATCTCACTCAGCAGATGGTCGAGGGCGAGCTTTTGCAAATGGAAAAGCTGGGCAAGCTGATTTCGCTCGATGAACATTTTGACTTGATCTTCCGCAAGACGGCTTGCTTGTTTTCGGTTTGCATGCGGATGGGCGCGATTTTGGGCGGGGCGACCGCGGAACAGGAAGAGAGCCTGGCGCGCTATGGGCTCGATTTGGGGATTGCGTTCCAGATTGTGGATGACGTGCTGGATTTGACGGCCTCGGAGAGCATTCTGGGAAAGCCCGTGGCCAGCGATTTGCGCGAGGGCAAAGTCACCATGGCGGTGATTCATGCGCTGGAGCGGTGCACGCCGCGGGAGCGCAAGAAGATCGAGACGGTGGTGCGGGAGCGGGCTTTCGACGGGGTCACGCATGCCGAGGTTTTGGAGATTCTGACTCGCTATGGGTCGCTGGATGCGGCGCAGCAGCGGGCGTTGCAGTATGCGACTTTGGCTCGCAATGCGATTTGCAGTTTTCCGGATGGCGAGATTAAGCGGGCTTTGTTGTGGGCGCCGGAGTTTGTGGTGGCGCGGGAGAAGTAGCGACGGTCGTCAGTCGTCGGTCGTTCGCCGGCGAGATTATCTCACTGCAATTCCCATCATTTCAAATCTACCCCCAAACAGCAGCGGGCCGGAGCCGATGAAGGCCCGCGCGGGAAGGTCCTGCGAGAAGCGCTTCACGTAGGCGGAATTGAAGCGGTCCCACAGGGAGACATCGGGCGAGAAGACCTGCACCCAGACCAGATCGTCCATGGTCATTTTGGCTTGCGCCAGCACGGCGGCGAATTCGTCGAACAGCAGGCGCAGTTCGTCGTCGATATCGGCGGGAGCTTTGCCGGTTTTGGGATCGATGCCGATGCGTCCCGACAAATAGAGCGTGCCGTGCACCAGCACCGCGTCGCTGAAGGGCTTGGGAGTCTTGCGGTGGGGCAGAATGATGTGGCGGCGGGACGGTTTGCGGCTTTTAAGGGGCAGGCGTTTTGCGGCCATGGCAGTCGGTCTCCTCAGGATTCTTAGTTCTCGTTCAAACACGTGTCGAAACGCGGCCATCCGTTTCTGCGGCCCGACGACACTAATTGAGAGTCTAGTGCATCCAGTCAAATTTCGCGCAATGCGCGTACAGAGATCAAAGAGCGACGGACCTCCGCCGCTTTTTGTTTATACTGACCATAGTCTTTCATTCCACAGGAATCCATGAACCATTTCATTTCACTGCTCGCCCATCACGGCTACGTCTTGGTTTTTGTCGTGGTGCTGGCGGAGGCGGCGGGGCTGCCGGCACCGGCGGCCCTGGCGTTGGTGGCGGGAGGCGCGGGCGCGGCGGCGGGAACGCTGAGCCTGCCTGCGGTTCTGGGGATTGCTTTACTGGCCATGATGCTTGGGGATGCCTTGCTCTACTTGCTCGGCCGGCAAATGGGATGGGGATTGCTGGGCTTGCTGTGCGGGTTATCGGCTACGCCGGAGACCTGCATCCTGCGCTCGGCGGAGTCGTTTTACAAACGCGGCAAGATCACGCTGGTGCTGGCCAAGTTCATTCCCGGCATCAACAGCATGGCGCCGCCGCTGGCGGGGAGCATGAAGATGCGTCCGCTGCAGTTTCTGCGGCTGGACCTGGCGGGAGCGGCGTTGTATGTGGCCGCGTACACCATGCTGGGATTTGTGTTCCGCAATTTTCTGGAAGCGATCACGCGCGGGTTTCAGGCGGCGAGCCACACTTTTACCGAAGTGCTTCTGGTGGCGGCTGCCGGCTACGTCGTTTACCGGATTTGGCTGTATCGCAAACACAAGATTTATCGCGTGGTGCCACGGGTTCAGGTTGAGGAACTGGAGCGGAGACTGGCTTCGGCGGAGAAAGGCAAAGTGGTTGTGCTCGACGTGCGCAGCCACGGCTACTACGACGCCGGCACGTCGCGCATCCAGGGATCGCTGCGGCTGGAGCCGAATAACCTGTCCGCAGAATTGAAGACTTTGCCTAAGGACAAGGACATTTACGTCTATTGCACTTGAGCGCGGGAGGCGACCAGCGCCCGGGTGGCGCTGCTGCTGCGGAAAGAGGGATTCAACGCCTTCGTCATCGAGGGAGGGCTTGCGGCGTGGCGAAAAGCGGGGCTGGCGCTGGAGATCGTTCCGGGGAACGATCTGGTGAAGCTACCTACGTTTTCGTGAAGCCGCGGTTGGCTGCGACAGGGACGGAATGGGCACGACCAAAGAGATGGAGATTAAGTTCCGCGTAGGCGACCTTCGGTCGCTCCGGCGGCGGCTGTTGGCCGCGGGATTCCATGTGCAGACGCGCCGCACCCATGAGATGAATTCTCTGTACGATCTGGCCGGTCAGCCGCTGCGAACAAAAGGAGCATTGCTGCGCCTGCGAAAGTATGGGGCGGAGTGGGTTTTGACGCACAAGGCTAAGAGCATCGCCGGGCGGCACAAAACGCGCGTGGAAACGGAGACCCAGGTCGCTGACGGGAAAGCGATGGATGCCATTCTGCGGGCCTTGGGATACCGGGTGACCTTTCGCTACGAAAAATTTCGCGCGGAATGGAGCGATGGACTTGGACACGTGGTGATCGACGAAACGCCGATCGGGAATTTTGGCGAGATCGAAGGCGCGCCGCGCTGGATTGACCGCACAGCAGGGGCTTTGGGGATTGGGCCGGGGGATTACATCACTCAGAGTTACGCGGAGCTGTTTTTCGAGTGGAAGCGGCGGACGCGGGCACGCGCCAACGAAATGACATTTCAGGCCGATGAAAGAGTAGAGACGTAGCTAGCTACGTCTCTACCGCCTGCTTCGTCGTGGCGCAGTGCTGATCAAACACGCGCTTGAGCTCGGTGGCAATGTCGGCGGCTTCGCGGTGTTCGATATCGCTGCGCTGCATCATGTGGATGAGCTTGCCGTCGCGCATCAAGGCAATCGAAGGCGAGGACGGCGGGTAGCCGGTGAAATAAGAGCGGGCGCGCTCGGTGGCGGCAACGTCCTGCCCGGCGAAAACGGTGAAGATTTTTTCCGGGCGGCTGGGATGCTGCAAAGCGGCGCGGACAGCGGGACGCATGCGGCCGGCGGCGCATCCGCAGATGGAATTCACGACCACCATGGCCGTACCGGACTGGCTGGCCATCATGCGGTCCACCTCTTCGGCGGTTCGCAGTTCCTGGGCGCCCAGGCGGGTCAGTTCTTCGCGCATCGGGATCACCATGATATCTGGGTACATCGCACCTCCTCGGGATCGACTTTCTCAATATGGCGCACAAGATATTAAACCACTGAGAAGCCAATAGCTATGGGACTTTCGTGGGAGAGTGACAATCTAGAGGCGGCCTTTCGAACGGAGCGAGCTTGGCCCAAGGTGTAACCGCGGGGCGGAAAACGTCGTATATAGTGAAGCCAAAGCATGCTTATTCAGGAAAATGTGGCGCTGGCGCCTTTGACGACGTTCAAGGTCGGCGGTCCGGCGCGTTTCTTTCTTGAAGCCAAGACAATCGAACAGGTGCAAGCTGGGATCGAGTTTGCGCGCTCGCAGAAGCTGCTGTTGTTTGTGCTGGGAGGCGGCAGCAATTTGGTGATCTCTGACGCCGGCTGGCCGGGGCTGGTGCTGAAGATGGCGATCGGCGGCATGCAGGAGAGTTCCGGCGACGGGCAGGTTCGCTTTGAACTGGGAGCCGGGGAGGAATGGGACAAGTTCGTGGCCCGCGCGGTGGCGCGCAATTGCTCGGGCGTCGAGTGCCTGAGCGGGATTCCGGGCAGCGTCGGCGGCACGCCGGTGCAGAACGTCGGCGCCTATGGGCAGGAAGTGGCGGAGGTGATCGAGTCGGTGCTAGTCCTGGACTTGAAGGACATGCAACTGCACGAACTTTGCCGGGAGGCCTGCGGATTCAGTTATCGCACCAGCATCTTCAACTCCAGCGAGCGCGGGCGGTATGTGGTGTTGCGGGTGAACTATGCGCTTCTTTTGGATGGCGCACCGCGCATCGCGTATGCGGATTTGAAAAAACATTTTGCCGGGTGGACGAAGACTCCGACTCTGGCGGACGCGCGCGAAGCGGTGCGCAGAATCCGGGCGCTGAAGGGAATGCTGATTACCGCCGGCGACGAAGATTGCCGGAGCGCGGGATCGTTCTTCAAGAATCCCATTCTTTCGGCGACGCAGCATCAGGAACTGGAGAAGCGGGCAGCGTTCCGGAATTTGCAGATTCCGAGCTATCCGGCGCTGCAGTCGCAAAAGAAAGTCTCGGCGGCGTGGCTGGTGGAGCATTCCGGGTTCAGTAAGGGATATGACGGAGGACGAGTGGGCATCTCGCGCAAACATGCCCTGGCGATTGTGAATCGGGGCGAGGCGAGCGCGGCGGATGTCATCGCTTTGAAAGAGCAGATCCAGCAGCGCGTGGAAGAAATCTGGGGCGTACGGCTGGAGCCGGAGCCAGTGTTCGTGGGGTTCTGAGAACTCAAAATGGCTGATCTACGGTCAAAACAGAGGCGATGGACACTTATTTGCAGAATCCTCTTTGCCACCGCCATCTCAGCGGCGCTCTGCACTTTCGCTTTGGACTATTACTACCATTATGCTTCTCCCCCGTCTGCCAATGAGGCATCGGGACGTACCTATCCATTCTTTGACAAGTACGACAGCCGATACGTTTACGTCACCAGAACAGAGCACGATAGCATTCCCTTTTTCATCTGCTTAGGAGCCATCTCTTTGGTGGGCGCCATGCTCGTTGATCGGAAACTCAGGTACATAGCCGACGACTTGAGCCACAGTAACGAGAAGGCTTCAACTCAAGACTCGAGCCATTCAACTTGACATGTCTTGAGGGGCCCTCGACGATCTCCCCCGGTCCTGTCAACTCAGCCACGGCGCGCTATGGCGGGCAGGCAACTCAGCTTTGCAGGTTGCGTCCGGCTTTTCGCGGGCGAGGGCGCCCGCGCCACACTAAATCAAAAAAATCTTGAACAAATCAGGCAGAATGGCGGTCTTCTATGTTTGAGGACCAACGAGTCGCGATGGGACAGGTGCTCGTGAACCAAGCCATGTCGCTGGCACGCACGGACGGGGACGAACTCGAACTCGCCGTCCGCGAGCACGCGCGGCTGGTGTATCGGGTGGCCTACTCGGTGCTGCGGAATCATCACGACGCGGAAGATGCGACGCAGGAAACCTTTGTGCGGGTTCTGCGATACCGCAGGAAGCTGGCGGGGGTGCGCGATCAGCGGACGTGGCTGGCGCGGATAGCCTGGCGCGTGGCCGTGGAGCGGCGAGGGAACAAGGCCGAGGTCGCACTGGAGGATGGGGACGAGGCGATCGCCGAGATTCGCTCGCCAGCAGCAGGCGCGGAGGAGATTCTGCTGCGCGACGAGACCCGAGGCGCTGTGGAGAAGCTGATCGCGGCATTGCCGGCGAAGCTGCGCGATCCGCTGACACTCTCGACGGTGGAGGAAATGTCGCCCGCAGATGTTGCCGAAGTGTTAGGCATCAACGAAGCGGCGGTGCGGTCGCGGCTGTTTCGCGCGCGGCGGATTTTGCGCCAGAAACTGGGCGCTGCGCTGGGAGGAAAATATGGGGCCTAAGGATCGAGAACGGCAAATCGAGGAATGGCTGGATTCTGCGCTCAAGGAGTATGGCGAAGCTGAGCCGCGAGCGGGGCTGGAAGGCCGGGTCTTGGCCAACCTGCGGGCTGTGGATGAACACTTGTCGGAACCGGGGCGGTGGTGGCCGGCGCTGGTCGCGGTCGCGGCGATGCTGTCGATCGGCGCGGCAATCTTTATCGTAAGAGAACATCGTGGGAACGCCACCGAAATCGCGGCGGTTCATCCACCGGTTAGCCATGCGCCACAAGGTCTGACGGAGTTGACCCACGCCCCCGATGCAGCAGTCATGCCGCGGGCTTCAAAACACCGCAGGTTTGCCGGGCTGCAGCGGCTGGAGCAGGAAGCGAAGGCGAACGCGCCTAGGTTGGAGCAGTTCCCTTCTCCGCAGCCGCTGAGCGAACAGGAAAAGATTCTGGCCCGTTACGTGGCGGAGCTTCCTTCCGAAGCGAAGCAGATGGCGCAGGCCCAAACCGAGATCGAGCGGCAGGACCAAATTGAATTCGAAAAGCTGGGTCAGTTAGAGAGTCCGTCCGGCGATTCATCGCAATAAACAACGTTTCAGGAGAACCGTCATGCATAAGCGCACCGCCGTATTTGTATTCGCCCTCACCGTGTTTCTTTGCGCCCAGCCTTCGACGTACGCGCAGGACGCCAAGGAAGAAAGCAAACCCCAGGCCAAGGAGGAGGCGAGACCCACCCCTTCCGCCCCGCGGCCGATTACGGCCTATCGCCTTGATATCGCCATCAACGAGCTTGCCGATGGAAAGAAGGTCAACACACGCCGCTATACTATGAACACTACCAGCGAGGGTTCGCCGCAACAGCTTCAGATTGGCACTCGCGTGCCGATCCAAAGCGAAACGGGCAAGTTCCAGTATCTCGACGTGGGAACGCGTATCATGGAAAAGATCACGTCCTGGGTCTCTCCTATGACGCTGAATCTGAGCGCGGATATCTCCAGTCTGGCGTCGCCCGAAGAATCCACGCACGGCGGGGGCCCATTGCTACGGGAGGTGCGAATCGAAGGCACAGTACCGATGGTCACCGACAAGCCCATCTTGGTCGGCACCGTCGATGATCCCAATTCCAACCGTGAGTTTCAGCTTGAGGTCACCATCGTCAAGCTGCCCTAAACAAGGCGCGGCGCCGCCCCGCTTCGTACCCTGACTGTTGTGTAGCCCCGTGCAAGGGGAGGGTGAACGAGTTGGGCTCCGCAGCGCCGCTTACACTTGGCTATCGGCCAGGCGGGCCGCCTCTTTAAAGATGCGGACAAACATTTCGCGGGTCAGTTTCCCGGTTTGGGTGTTTTGGTTGGAGGGGTGGTAGGAGGCGAGCAGAGTCTTGCCATCGGACATCTTGAATTGCGCCCCATGTCGAAAGACGTATTCAGCCCGTGTTTTGAGCAGGCCTCTTCGTTTCAGGAAACCCAGGTAGGCGTCGAAGGCGATTTTGCCCAGCGCGACGATCACCTTAACTTTCTTCAGCCCGTCCAGTTCCCGCTCCAGATACGGCGCGCAGTTGGCTAGCTCTTGCGGCAACGGCTTGTTGTCGGGAGGAGCGCAGCGGGCGGCGGCGGTGATGTAGAGGTCCTTCAGCTTCAGGCCGTCGTCGCGGCGAATGGCGGTGGGCTGGTTGGCGAATCCGGTTTCGTAGAGCACCGGGTACATGAACGCGCCGGAGGCGTCGCCGGTGAAGGGGCGTCCGGTGCGATTGGAGCCGTGCGCGCCGGGCGCCAGGCCGAGAACGAGCACGCGAGCGTTCGGGTCGCCGAAGCCGG
Source organism: uncultured Acidobacteriaceae bacterium (assembly GCA_963776125.1). Lineage (GTDB taxonomy): Bacteria > Acidobacteriota > Terriglobia > Terriglobales > Acidobacteriaceae > PALSA-270. Next base: position 11,182 of record CAVZMC010000047.1, read on the forward strand.
GGACGGGCTTGCCCCAATATTCCCAGTCGAGGTAGGCGCGGCGCTTCTCGCGGGCGATGAGTTCGCGGTAGGCCACCAGGCGCGGGCAGAGTGTGCAGGCGACGACTTCTCGGTTGAGTTGGACGAGCCAGGGAGGAAGTTTCTCGGACATCGCCGCGTTATTGTACAGGCCAACTTAGGCGCCCGCAGAACCAAGCCCCGCCCGAAAGTAACAAAAACTGGCTTCCCGCGTTTGACGGTTCTCCCCTCAAGTCCTTACACTCGAATTGTGAGTCCCTAGCGAAACGACAACCGCCACCAAGCGGGAAATCCAAGTGGAGATTCCGGCCGAAGAAGTCGCCCGGGAGACAGCCACTCTCATCCAGAAATACCAGAAGCTGGCGCGCCTGCCGGGGTTCCGGCGGGGGCATATTCCGGCTTCGATCATCCGCCAGCGCTTTGGGCGCGACATCAATAACGATGTGGTAGACGCGCTGGTGCCGAAGTTCTTCCGCCAGGAAACCGGCAAGCTCGGGCTGATGCCGGTGTCCCAGCCACAGGTGACCGATCTGCATGTGCACGAAGGCGAGCCGCTGCGTTTCAAGGCGAGCTTCGAAGTCATGCCCGAGATCAAGGTCGAGAGCTACAAAGAGCTGCGAGCCGAGAAACCGAATGTCGTGGTGACCGACGAGGAAGTGGAGAAAGCGCTGAACGACGTGCGCGAGCAACGCGCGGCGTTTACCGCGGTCGAAGGACGCGCGCTTGCCGATGGCGATTTTGCCCAGGTTTCGCTCGACGGCCAGCCTAAGGAAAAAGACGGCGAGAGCAAGCCGGTTCACATGGACGAGATCCTGGTGGAGATTGCGGGCAAGAACACCATGCCCGAGTTCACCGAGAATCTGCGCGGGGCTTCGGCTGGGGAAGAGCGCACGTTCGAGGTGGCCTATCCCGCGGATTCGGCCGACAAACGACTGGCGGGCAGGACCTTCACTTACAACGTCAAGATTCAGTCCATCAAGCACAAGAGTCTGCCGGAACTGAATGACGACTTCGCCAAGGAACTGGGCGAGTTCACCACTCTCGATGAAGTGCGCAAACGCATCCGCGAGGGCATGGAACACGAGCGGCAACATGAGGGCGAGCGCGCGGCCAAGGATAAACTGGTGGCCGAACTGGTGAAGCGCAACGATTTCGAAGTGCCGGAGGCGCTGGTGGAGCGGCAGATCGACTTGCAGTTGGAGCGCGGGCTGCGGGCGCTGGCGGCGCAAGGCATGCGTCCCGAAGAATTGAAGAAGATGGACCTGGGACGCTTGCGGGAAGGCCAGCGGGAGCGCGCCGTCGAAGAAGTAAAGGCATCGCTTTTGCTCGAGAAAGTCGCGGAGGAGGAAAAAATCGAGGTCAGCGACGAGGAGATCAACCGCGAGGTGGAGGCGCTCGCCACCCAGTCAAAGCAGACGCCGGACGCGATCCGCGCGCGTTTGACACGGGATGGAGCGCTCGATAGAATCCGGGCTAGAATCCGCGCCGAGAAGACCCTCGAATTTCTGTATCGCCAGTCCGCGTAAGGCGAGCTTGCTTTCAACCCTCCCCGTATAACTTTGAGGCTGTGTGTCCAGGAGCGTGGCAAAGTGAAAGTGAACGATCCGCAAATGATGCTGGTGCCCATGGTCATCGAACAGACCGGGCGAGGCGAGCGCGCCTACGACATTTACTCCCGGCTGCTGCGGGATAACATTATTTTTATCGGCACGCCGATCGACGACAACATCGCTAACCTGGTGATTGCGCAGATGCTGTTCCTGGCGCAAGAAGATCCGGAGAAAGACATCCAGCTTTACATCAATTCGCCGGGCGGGTCGATCACGGCAGGCATGGCGATTTACGACACCATGCAGTATGTGAAGAACGATGTCACCACCATCTGCATCGGCCAGGCGGCCAGCATGGCGGCGCTGCTCTTGGCGGCGGGCGAGGCGAAAAAGCGGCTGGCTTTGCCAAATTCGCGGATTCTAATCCACCAGCCTTCGATGGGCGGGCTCTCCGGACAGGCCACCGATATTGACATTCATGCCCGGGAGATTCTTCGCATGCGGGAGATTACAAACCAGTTGCTGGCGAAGCATAGCGGGCAAAAACTGGAAAAGGTGGAAAAGGACGTGGAGCGCGACTTCATCATGAACGCGCAGCAGGCAAAGGAATACGGAATCATAGACGATATCATCTATAAGACCAGAGAAAAGGTATGATCGGAATTCCGCAAGGCTGGCAGGCCGGCCGGGTGGGACACGATCTCCGATGCTGACCGGGCAAGGGGTGCCATGGGGCGGGGGGACCGGACCGAAAAGGAGTAGGGCGGCGTGAAAAACAGGACTGGCACCGAGGAGATGTTGCGCTGTTCCTTCTGCCACAAGTCGCAGGACGCGGTGGCTAAACTGATTTCCTCCCCCAGCGATTATCCCCGGGCGTACATCTGCGACGAGTGTGTCGCGGTTTGCAACTCGATCCTGGAGGATGACCGCGCCACCACCCCGCCGACCACCAATCCCAACCAACTGCCCAAGCCGCAGGAAGTCAAAGTCTTCCTCGATGAGTATGTGATCGGGCAGGAGCAGACCAAGAAGAAGCTAGCGGTCGCGGTTTACAACCACTACAAGCGGATTTACATGAACCGCCAGCGTACCGGCGACGGAGTGGAACTCACCAAGTCGAACATCATGCTGATCGGGCCGACCGGCACGGGAAAAACGTTGCTGGCGCAGACTCTGGCCCGCATGCTGGATGTGCCCTTCGCCATTGTGGATGCGACCACCCTGACCGAGGCCGGTTATGTCGGTGAGGACGTCGAGAATATTATTTTGAAATTGCTGCAGGCCGCTGACGGCGACGTGGGCCGGGCGCAGACCGGAATCATTTATATCGACGAAGTGGATAAGATCGGGCGCAAGGATGAGAACCCATCGATTACCCGCGACGTTTCCGGCGAAGGCGTGCAACAAGCGCTGTTGAAGATTCTGGAAGGAACCATCGCCAACGTTCCGCCGCAGGGCGGGCGCAAGCATCCGCACCAGGAATTCACGCCGGTCGATACCACCAACATCTTGTTCATTTGCGGCGGTGCGTTTGTCGGCCTGGAAAAGATGATTGGGCGGCGCGTAGGAAAGAAGTCACTGGGGTTCAAGGTGGGCGAAGAGGGCGAGAAGGAAGAATCGGCCACCAACCGCAAACGCAGTTTCGAGCTATTGAGCGATGTGCAGCCTGAGGACTTGATCCGCTTCGGCCTGATTCCGGAGTTTGTCGGGCGGCTGCCGGTGGTAGGCGTGCTCGAAGATCTCGACGAGTTTGCGCTGATCGAAATCCTTACCCGGCCGAAAAACGCGATCATCAAGCAATATCAGCGGCTGTTTGAGTTCGAAAACGTGCGCCTGAAGTTCAGCGACGAGGCCTTGAAGGCCATCGCCCGGCAGGCTATGGCCCGCAAGGTTGGCGCCCGCGGCCTGCGCATGATTCTGGAAGAGTTGATGCTCGACCTGATGTATCATCTGCCCAGCCAAAAGAAATTGAAGGAATTTGAGGTGACCCGCGAAATGGTCGACAAACGCGACGTTTCGTTGGCTATGATGGAGAAGGCGGGCTAGGATTGGCGGCTTTGTAGAGACGTAGCTTTGCTACGTCTTCCCGAAGGTGGCAGTCAGCTAGTGCCGGCAAGACGTCGCAAGCAAGTCTCTACATAACTCGGAGAGATAGTGACCCAAGGCATAGTGACCCCAAGCAAGGAAAAATTCGAGACCAAAAAGCTGCCCATGATGCCCATCCGGGACGTGGTCATCTTCCCGTACATGATGACGCCGTTCGTGGTGGGCCGGGAGTCGAGCGTGCGCGCGCTGGAGGAGGCGCTGGCGAGCGACAAGAAGATCTTTTTGGCCACGCAGCACGACGCCAGTGTGGACGAACCCAAGCCGAACGAAATTTACCAGGTGGGCACGATTGTCAACATCGTGCAGAGCCTCAAGCTGCCCGATGGCAACATCAAGGTTCTAGTCGAGGGGATTGAGCGGGCCAAGATTCTGCAAGTCAGCGAGAGCGAAGGCTACATGCAGGTTTCGGTGCGAGTGGCGCGCTATGCGACCGAAACCAATCCGCAGATCGAAACCGGCATGCAGCGGGTCACCGGCCTGTTTGAGCAATACGTAAAGCTTTGCCAGTCTCTCAACTACGAAACCATGATCGCGGCCGTGCGCATGGAAGACCCGGCCAAGCTGACCGACACCATTGCCGCCAACCTGCAGCTTTCCATCGAGGAGAAGCAGGAACTGCTGGAGATTTTCGATCCCGCCGAACGCTTGAGCCGGATCGGCGACGTGCTCGATATCGAGATCGAAAAGCTGAACATGGACCGCACCATTCAGTCGCGGGTGAAGCGGCAGATGGAGCGGGCGCAGAAAGAGTATTACCTCAACGAGAAGATCAAGGCCATCCAGAAGGAATTGGGCCGCGGCGAGAAGAGCGAATTCGACGAGCTGAAGAAGAAAATCGAAGCCGCCGGCATGCCGAAAGACGTACGCGATAAGGCCGTGCAAGAACTCAAGAAACTGGAGGCCATGCCGGCCATGTCGGCGGAGTCCACCGTTTCTCGCAATTATCTCGACTGGCTGCTGGCGGTGCCGTGGAAGAAGCGGTCGAAGGAAATTCGCAACATCAGCCGCGCAGAAAAGGTTCTCAACGAAGATCACTATGGCCTGGAGAAGATCAAGGAACGCATTCTTGAATTCCTGGCGGTGCGGCAGTTGGTCAAGAATCCCAAGGGCTCGATCCTGTGTTTCGTCGGGCCTCCGGGCGTGGGCAAGACGTCGCTGGGTATGTCGATCGCCAAGGCGACGGGACGCAAGTTCGTCCGCATGTCCCTCGGGGGAGTGCGCGATGAGGCCGAAATTCGCGGCCATCGCCGCACCTACATCGGCGCGCTGCCCGGGCAGATTATTCAGATGATGAAGAAGGCGGGGACCAAGAACCCGGTCTTCATGCTGGATGAAGTCGACAAGATGTCGATGGATTTCCGCGGCGACCCCTCGGCGGCGCTGCTGGAAGTGCTCGATCCCGAGCAGAACTTCATGTTCGTCGACCATTACCTCGATGTCGAGTACGACCTGTCGCACGTTTTCTTCATCGCGACCGCGAACGTGATTCATAGCATTCCGCCCGCGCTGCAAGACCGCATGGAAGTGCTGCGGCTGCATGGCTACACCGAAGCGGAGAAGGTCGAAATCGCCAAGCAGTTCCTGGTGAAGAAGCAGATGCTGGAAGCCGGCCTCACCGACAAGAACATCAAATTCAGCGACGAGGCTATTACCGGGTTGATCCGCTCCTACACGCGGGAAGCGGGCGTGCGCAATCTGGAACGCGAAATCGGCAACATTTGCCGCAAAGTGGCGCGCAAAGTGGTGAAGGAAGGTGAAACTTTCAACGCGGCCATCAGCGGGGAAAACGTCAACGATTTCCTGGGCGTGATCAAGTTCCGCGACACCATGGCGCACGAGAAGAGCGAGATCGGCCTGGTCACCGGCTTGGCCTGGACCGAAGTCGGCGGGTCCATTCTCAGTACTGAGGCTACGGTCGTCGACGGCAAGGGCAAGCTGATTCTGACCGGCAAGCTGGGCGACGTGATGCAGGAGTCCGCGCAGGCAGCCATGTCCTACATCCGTTCCCGCGCCCAGCGCCTCGGGCTGACTCGCGACTTTTACCGCAGCCTCGATATTCACGTGCACGTGCCCGAAGGCGCCATTCCGAAAGATGGACCATCGGCTGGAATCACTATCGCTACCGCCATCGCCAGCGCGCTAAGCAAGATTCCGGTGCGCCGCGACCTGGCGATGACCGGCGAAATCACTCTGCGCGGCAAAGTTCTGGCCATCGGCGGCTTGAAAGAGAAGCTGCTCGCCGCCCACCGCGCCGGCTTGTTTGAAGTCATCCTGCCGAAAGACAACGACAAAGACCTGGCGGAGGTTCCGGAGAACCTACGCAACGCCATGAAGCTGCACTTCGTGGACACCATGGACCAGGTGCTGGCCGTCGCTCTGGAAAGCCCGCTGCCGGAGCCGATTTTGCCGGCCGTGGAAGGCGAAGTGGCGCCGCTCACGCCGCCGTCGGAGGGCCCTGCCGCACATCAGTAAGTCAGCCAGCCAATGCAGCCGGTGGGTCAAAACCAGGTAATCGAACCCGGCCACCCACAGCCAAATGAAGATTCCCGCGCGACGGATGTAAATTGGGTACCAAGGCTTCAAGACCATATTTGAAAATGGATATGCTCGGACCAATCCGCTTTTCGCGTAGTTCTCCTGTCCCCGGATCACCAACATGTCTGTCTTAAACACGCAAAGCCATCCGCAGACGGCAAATCCCAGACTCATCGCTACAATCCAGATTAGGCCGAAGGTCGTCAAGTTCTGCCCCTTTCGCCCTAACACGGCATAAGTGTAAGGCGTTGCCGCAACGGTTCGCTAGCGGACGATCAGACTGCTATGCTAGTTTCTATTTGCCGTCCAAAAGCATCAGGAGCCCGAACATGTCCGCTTCCCATTTACCGAATACCGAGATCGGCTTATTCCCTGATGAGCGACCGGAAGATACCGCCCCGCGGCACGCCGGCATTCTGCCATCGCAGGCGATCAAGGAGCTGATTGCCCGAGGCCAACTCGTGGGTGACCGCGCGATTTCCGACGAGCAAATCCAGCCGGCGAGCCTGGACCTCCGCTTGGGCGACATCGCCCATCGCGTGCGCGCCAGTTTTCTCCCGGGTCCTACGAGCACCGTCGAAAGCAAGATCAAAGAGCTCCGCATGGCGCGCATCGACTTAACCAGCGCCGCCGTTCTGGAAAAAGATTGCGTTTATATCGTTCCTTTGCTCGAGGAGACGCACCTGCCCAGTAACATTTCCGGCAAAGCCAATCCCAAGAGCACCACCGGCCGCCTCGACATTTTCACCCGCCTGATTACCGATTACGGCGTGGAGTTCGACCGGCTGCCGCCGGGCTACAAAGGCAAGCTCTATGCCGAGATCGTTCCGCGCACTTTCACGGTCGGCATTCGCGCGGGCATGAAGTTAAGCCAGCTGCGCTTCGTACAGGGCCATGCCGACTCGCAAGATAAAGACATCAAGAAGCTGGATCAGGAACAGACCCTCGTCTACATGGACGAAGACAGCCCGGTGAAGGCGAAGCTGGACCGGGGCTTGAGAATCACGGTGAACCTGGAAGGCGAGGAAGGCGAAATCATCGCCTACAAAGCCAGGCCGAACGCACCAGTCATCGAACTCGACCGCGTCAATCATTATTCGCCGGAAGAATTCTGGGAGCCGCGCTATCAAAACGCTAGCCGCAGCCTGATTCTGGATGCGGGCGCGTTTTACATTCTCGCCTCCCGGGAGCGCGTGCGCGTTCCGCCCGATTTCGCCGCGGAGATGGTCCCCTTTGATCCTTCCGACGGTGAGTTCCGCATTCATTACGCGGGATTTTTCGATCCCGGCTTTGGATATGGTTCGAGCGACATCAAGGGCACCCGCGCCGTGCTGGAAGTGCGCGCCCACGAAGTCCCCTTCCTTATCGAGCACGGGCAACTGGTCGGGCGCCTGAACTACATGCGGCTGCTCTCGCGGCCGGAAAAGATTTACGGTGTGGGAATCGGATCGTCGTACCAGCAGCAGGCGCTGGCCTTGAGCAAGCAGTTTCGCCGGGGATAGAATTATCGCAGCAGGTGCCCCGTGATCGTAGAGCCGCTCCCCCGGCAGTCCGCCGAAACCAAGAGGCCTCTCAAGGGTATCGCCAGCTTGATCGTCGCGGTTGCCGTGGTCGCAATCGTTCTCATCTTCGAGCCCGCTTATCGGCTATTTTTCGCGATCAGCGTGGGCATTGGCGTGGTCGTCGCCGGCATTCTCTATCTGTGGAATAAGTATCGGCCCATTAAGGAAGAAGACGTCGACCACAAGCGGCCGCTGGGATTGGGTTGAAGACCTGTAGAGACGTAGCTTGCTACGTCTTGCTGGCGCCGCGTGATCCCTCGCGAGAGGCAGGAAAGCCACGTCTCTACAGCGGGCATCCAGCTTCCGCTCCAACCGCTCGGTGAATCGCGGGACATGGTCGGCAAGACCGCGAATCCCCAGCCATCCTGGCGTGACAATTCTTTACAATGGAGAACATCGGAGCGGCCGCGATGCCCGCTAATATCAGATGAACGCGTTCTTACGTGCCCAGCATCCAATTCCTGAATGCAGCGAACCTCGATACTATGCATTAGTAGTCATCATTCTAAGGAGACAAATCCATGCTCGCACTTCACTTGAACTCCCCTGCTCGCCTGCTGGCGGTGGTCGCGGTCGCGGGGGTTCTGGCGGTTGGCAGTTGGGCGCAAGAGCCAGCGGCGTCCGGGGCACAGCCGGCGGCGTTGCCTGCCGCGCCGCAACCGGCAACCCAGCAGCTCACTTTCAAGGATTACTCCAAGCCGCGTCCCGCCTTCCCCAGCGTGCTCGCCCCTTATGAGCCGCGGGAGGTTCCGCCCCCGAACCTGCGCAATACCACGCGCATTGAGCAACTGCTGCGGAACGGCACGCTCTTGCTCTCGATGGACGACGCGGTCGCGCTCGCGCTGGAAAACAACCTCGATATCGCCATTTCCCGCTACAACCAGAACATCGCCGACACTGACATTCTGCGGGCCGAATCCGGCGATACCATCCTGGGCGTGAACGCCGGCGTGGTGCAGAATACGCCCGGCGGCGGCACCGGCGGTCTCAGCGGGACGGTCGGCTCCGGCGTCGGCGGCACCAGCGTTGGATCGGCGGGCGTCGGCAGCGGCACCAACGGACTGGTGAGTTCCACTTTAGGTATCGGCGCTCCCATCACCAGCTTCGATCCCGTGGTCAGCGGCACGCTGCAATTCGACCATGACAACACCCTTTCCAGCAGCGCTTTCAGCGCGCCGGTTACGGAGCAGAGCACCACCACCGCGGATGTTTCCTATGTGCAGGGTTTCACCTGGGGCACGAATCTTTCGGTGGGATTCAATAACTCGCGGATCGCCACCAGTTCGCCATTCCAGGCGCTGAGCCCGAATATCGCCCCCAATTTTCAGTTCAAGCTGACCCAGACGTTGCTGCAAGGTTTCGGTTTTGCGCCCAACACGCGCTTCATCCGCATTGCCAAGAACAACCGCGAAATCACCGACGTCGCGTTCCGCCTGCAAGTCATCACCACCGTGGACCAGATCGAAAACATCTATTGGGATCTGGTTTATGCCTACGAGAACGTAAGAGTGCAGGAAGAAGCGAAGGCCTTTGCCGAGAAGACGCTGGAAGACAATAAGAAACAGGTACAAGCCGGCGTCATGCCGCCCATCCAGGTGGTGAGCGCGGAGAACACCGTGGCTACCGATGAACAGTCCCTGATCCTGGCCCAGACCAATCTACAGCTGCAAGAACTGCTCATGAAGAACGCGCTCACCCGCACCTTGGACGATCCCGTCATCGCCGAAGCCGCGGTGATCCCCACATCGACCATGCAACTCCCCGCGCAAGAGCCGGTAGTGCCCATGCGAGACTTGATCAACGACGCCCTGAGCCATCGCGCGGAATTGGCGGAATCGCGCATCGACTTGAGCAACCGCGAAATCAGCAACAAGGCGGTGCGCAACGCCTTGCTGCCCACGCTCGACCTCTTCGCCTACTACGGCGGAGCAGGGTTGGGGGGTGCGCAAAATCCGGCCAACCTCTGCCCGGCTCCCCCCAATCCACAGCCCATTGGCTGCCACACTACTGCCACTCCATCCGTGAGTTACGCCGCTTCTTTGGGAGATTTGGTGGATTCGACCGCCCCCGATAAAGGCATCGGACTCACTCTAAATATTCCCCTCCGCAATCGCGCCGCCCAGGCCAACCAGGTGCGCGCCGAGCTGGAATACCGGCAGGCGCAAATGCGATTGCAGCAGATCCAAAATCAGATTGGCATTGAAGTGCGCAACGCGCACTTCGCGCTGCAGCAGAACCGGGCCGCCGTGAGTGCCGCCCAGACCGCCGTGGACCTGGCTCGCCAGACCTTGGACGCGGAGCAGAAGAAGCTGGCAGCCGGTGTTTCGAACCCGACCGCGGTTTTGCAAGACCAGGCTGGCTTGACGACGGCGGAGTCCAATCTGGTTTCCGCCATGGCCGCTTACGAGAAGTCGAATGTGGAGATGGACCGCGCTACCGGCCTGCTGCTCGACCACAGCGGAATCGTGCTCGCGGACGCCCAGCGCGGCGAAGTCGTCCACCCGCCGGTCATCCCGGGCGTGACTCCCAGCGCAGATCCGCAGCCGGGAACCACGCCTGCGCAAGCCCCGCCGGCTCCGCCCGCGGGGAACTGAGGTGATTGCTGCCGGAATTGGTCCATTTGTAGCGCCGGCGTCCCGCCGGCTGTCCCGAGGGCGGCACGCCCTCGGTCCTGCCGCACGAGGGCGCACGCTTCGATTCTTCAGATTGAAAACGAACCCGGGAAAAAACCCGGCGTTCTGCGGTATTCTCTCCCCGTGACCCTCTCGGTCGTCATCATCACCCACAACGAAGAAGCCAACATTGCGCGCACGCTAGACAGCGTGGCCGCGCTGGTGCGCGATGGCCAGGGCGAGGTCATCGTAGTGGACTCGGGCTCGACCGACCGGACGGTCGAAATAGCGCGCGCGCATGGTGCCAAGGTATTCATCGAGGAGTGGAAAGGCTACGCCGGGCAAAAGAATTCGGCGATCGAGAAGGCGACGGGACATTGGATTCTAAGCCTGGATGCGGATGAGGAACTCGATGGAGAGCTACAGAAAGAACTGGCAGAGACAATCGAAAGCCTGGAACTTGTCGCCAACTTTCAGCGGCAGGCAGGAGCGCAGTCTTTGACTACTAAAGACGCGCGGACGGAAGCCGAACGCCACATTGGTGCGACATTCGATCCAGAGTTCGCCGGCCTTTGGATCCCCCGCAAGAACGAATTCCTGGGCCGATGGATCAAACACGGCGGCTTCTGGCCGGACCCGAAACTTCGCTTCTTCCGTCGCGGAACCGGTGCGTTCGAGGTGCGTTCCGTGCATGAGACCCTGCGTGTCAAGGGAAAAACTGGGAGGATTCGAAATGGAGCCCTGCTGCACCACTGCTACCCCACGCTCTCCGACTATATCGACCACATGAACCACTACTCTTCGTTGGGCGCGGAGATGGCTGTGGCCCAAGGCCAGCGTGGTTTCAGCGTGATCCTGATCGTTTTTCGCCCGCTACTCACATTCATCTACAACTACTTCTTCCGCCTCGGCTTCCTCGACGGCCGCGAAGGCCTGCTGCTGCACCTCTACCACGCGGTTTATGTTTCGTGGAAATATGCAAAGATATGGGAGTTGAGCCGGACAGACGTTGCCAGCAACGTCCCGACCCCGCCTGTAGAGACGTAGCTCGCCAGGTCTCTTCTGTGGCAACCTTGCTCGTACCCTTACCCTCCTCTATCATCCAATCACTTAACGATTGATTGGCTCATGCAGAAGAACGCCCTCAAGCCGAAACTCTCCGAGAATCCCATCGCCAACGCACTCGACGACCGCCAGCTAACCCCTGACGAACAGCAGTGGGCTCAGAATACGCTCGCCCCAACGCTCGATAAGGCTCCCGAAAAGCCAATCGGCGCTGCTACCGGCGTAAATCTTGACGAAGACGGCAACGCCCGTTTCACCACCATCTCCGGCGCGCCGGTCCGCCGCCTCTACACTCAGGCCGATCTTCCCGCAGACTGGAATCACGAGCAATACCTCGGCCAGCCCGGTGGGCCGCCTTACACGCGCGGCATTCACGCCAGCGGATATCGCGGCAAACTTTTCACCATGCGCCAGTTTTCCGGATTCGCCTCTCCGGAAGAAACCAACCGGCGCTACAAATATTTGCTGCAAAGCGGAGGCAGCGGCCTTAGCGTAGCCTTCGATCTGCCTACGCTGATGGGCTACGACTCCGACCACCCCGCCAGCGCCGGCGAGGTGGGCAAATGCGGCGTGGCCATCGACTCGCTCGAAGACATGGAAATTCTTTTCAACGGCATTGACCTGGAAACGACCACAGTCTCGATGACCATCAACTCTCCGGCCTCGGTGCTGTGGGCCATGTACCTGGTGGTCGCGGAAAAACAAGGCGCAAACTGGAAAAACATTTCCGGCACCATCCAGAACGACATCCTGAAAGAATACATAGCGCAAAAGGAATACATCTATCCGCCGGCTCCCTCCATGCGCCTGGTGGTCGATACTTTTGAGTTCGGATCGAAGTTCACGCCGCGTTTCAATACCATTTCGATCAGCGGATACCACATCCGCGAAGCCGGTTCCACGGCGCTGCAGGAATTGGCCTTCACCCTGTATGACGGTGTGGAATACGTGGAGTGGGCGCGGCGGCGCGGCCTCAACGTGGACGAGTTTGGCCCGCGGCTTAGCTTTTTCTTCAACGCCCACAACGATTTCTTCGAGGAGATCGCGAAATACCGCGCTGCCCGCAAGCTCTGGGGTGACCTGATGACGAGCCGCTTCGGCGCGAAGAGCCCGCGCGCCCGCCTGCTGCGCTTTCATACCCAAACGGCGGGCGTGTCGTTGCCCGCACAGCAGCCGATGAACAACATTGCCCGCGTGGCTCTGCAAGCCATGGCAGCGGTGATGGGCGGCACGCAGTCGCTGCACACCGATGCCTACGACGAGGCTCTTGCCCTGCCCACCGAAGAGGCCGCGCGCATTGCCCTGCGCACCCAGCAGATCATTGCCTTTGAATCCGGTGCGACGCAGACCAGCGATCCACTTGGCGGGTCATTTTTTCTGGAAGCGTTGACTCTCAAAATGGAAAAGGGCGCGCATGAGTATTTTGCCAGGCTCGACGCGATGGGCGGCATGGTGAAGGCGATTGAACGCGGATACCCGCAAAAGGAAATCGCCGAATCGGCCTACCAATATCAGCGCGCGGTCGAAGCCAAAGAGAAAATCATCGTGGGCGTAAACCAGTTTGCCGTGGAAGAAGAGGCGCCGCACACTCTCTACATCGACGAAAGCATCGCGCGCCAACAAGCCGCGAAGCTGAAGACGCTGCGGGCGCGGCGCGCGAATGAGGAAGTCGAGCGGCGTTTGGATGCGCTCAAGAAGGCGGCTGCACAGGAACCGCGGCCAGGATCGGATGGCAGCGTTTCCGAGGCAAACACCATGCCGCACATCATCGATGCCGTACGCGCTTATGCGACCGTGGGGGAAATTTGCGAGGCGCTGCGCCAGGTCTACGGGACGTATACCGAGGCGAGCGTCATGTAGCCGGAGGGGCTAACATCGCCACTTTCTTTCATCCGGTTGGAGACGTCTGGCCCGTGCTCCCCCGCGCCCCTTGCGGTTAGAATAGGAAGCCCTATGCGCTCCGCCGTCCGCCATCTGAAAAAATCCGACCCCATCCTGCGTGCCATCATTGAGCGCGTCGGGCCTTGCCGCATGGAATTTGACGAGCCACAGTTTCACAGCCTGGCCGAGGCGATCGTCTATCAGCAATTGAATGGCAAGGCCGCGTTCACCATCTTCAAACGCTTTGCCGCGCTGGCCGGCGAGCCGCTCACGCCGCGGGGCATTTTGAAGCTGAGCACGGACCAGATGCGATCGGCCGGGCTTTCCAAGCAGAAGTCGTCGTACTTGAAAGACATGGCCGAGCGCGCCAGCCGCGGCGATCTGGATTTCTCGCGCCTGCCTAACATGACGGACGAGGACGTCATCAAGCATCTAACCCAGGTGAAGGGCGTCGGCGTGTGGACCGCGCACATGTTCCTTATGTTTACCCTGCGCCGTCCGAACGTGCTGCCCACGGGCGATTTCGGCGTACAAATGGCAATCAAGAAACACTACAACAAGCGCAAGCTGCCGAAGCCCGAACAGATGGAGAAGATTGCCCGCGCCTGGGAACCTTATCGCAGCGTCGCTTGCTGGTACTTATGGCGAAGCCTGGACATAAGGACGGTGTAGCTGTATTCCCCTGTGCGCCCCCGCACTCTCTGTGGTTAAATGGTGCCGATGCCTGAGCACAAGATTCGCGTGCTGGTCGCAAAGCCTGGCCTCGATGGCCACGACCGCGGGGCCAAGGTGATTGCGCGGGCCCTGCGCGATGCCGGCATGGAGGTCATCTACACCGGCCTGCGGCAGACACCGGAGATGGTGGTCAGCGCCGCGCTGCAGGAAGACGTCGACGTGATCGGGCTTTCGATTCTTTCCGGCGCGCATAATGCCATCGTGCCGCGGGTCATGGAGTTGCTCGGGCAGAAAAAGATGGATGACGTGCTGGTGGTGGTCGGCGGCATCATTCCAGATCAAGATATGGATAATCTGAAGAAAGCCGGCGTCGCGGCTATTTTTCAGCCGGGCACGTCCATGGATGAGATTGTGAATTTCATTCGCGGCAAGGTGAAGCCGCGCGGCGTGCCGGCGGCCGGCTGATGGCCGAGATCAGCACCGCCCGCCTGCGCGAAATTCTCATCCACAGCGTCGGCCCCACCCCGTGGTACTGGGAAACATTCCCCGCGCCAGGCTCAACCGCCAACCAGCGTTTTGTGTGGACGCACCAGGGTGATCAAGGGCCGCTAGGCTATCTGGTCTCGCTCGGCTTGGCGCAGGAACCGGAGAAGCCGCTCCTGGCGCTGAATACGTATTGCCGGCCGTTCGTCGTCTCGTCCGGCAGGCTGGGAATCTGGTGCCCGGAAGGGCGCAGCCTGCGCTTCACGTGCTTCGATCTTGACCAACTCAAGGCGTTCGACTTCGCCGAAATTGCCGGATGGTTCAAGCCTTCCGGCGAGCGAATCTATTCGGCGACGGCGCCCATCGCCGAGTGCGAGATTCCGCTGGCGCTCGAACCGGGCATGCACAAGATCAGCGTGCCGGCGGAACTGCAAACCGTGGATGAGATCATTGTGCCCACCAGCTATCCGGCGAAGAGCGCCGACGATCCGGCCTTCGCGCTCTATGTTGTGTACCCGCATGCCGAACTGGTCGAGGTTCTGCCGCAGAAGTGGTTCACGGCGGCCCAATACGAAGTGGGACGGCAGTGGATCACGCGTGCGGCACGGGACCCACAATCTCATCGAATAGTCGGCGAGTGTTTCGGCGCGGGGATTTTCATGCTCGCAGAGGACGGCCTCAGGTTAGAAAGATGGATTGAGAAGAGCGCACCCTAGCCAGTAACGCGCCTCCGACCCCAGCCGCCCTTCCCCTGCCCGTACCCCTGCATTGAACACTTCCGCTCCAAGCACTAACATCTCAGCCATGCCAGTCGAAACCGAAATCACGGCGGCCAACTACACGCCGGTGCGCGCGCCGCGCGGTACGGCGATTTCCTGCAAGGGCTGGCAGCAGGAAGCGGCCATGCGCATGCTGATGAACAATCTTGACGAGGAGGTTGCAGAACGGCCGCGCGATCTGGTGGTTTACGGCGGCACGGGACGAGCGGCGCGAAGTTGGGAGGCATACCACGCAATTGTTGCATCGCTGAAGAATCTGGAGAACGACGAGACGCTGCTGGTGCAGTCCGGTAAGCCGGTCGGAGTCTTCCAAACGCATGACTACGCGCCGCGGGTGCTGATTGCGAACTCCAATCTGGTCGGGCATTGGTCCAATTGGGAAAAGTTCAACGAACTGGAACGCGCCGGGCTGATGATGTATGGGCAAATGACGGCGGGCTCCTGGATTTACATCGGCTCGCAAGGAATCGTGCAAGGCACGTTCGAGACTTTTTCAGCGGCGGGTGAGAAACATTTTGGCGGCGATTTGGCGGGCAAGCTAATCGTGAGCGGAGGTATGGGCGGCATGGGCGGAGCGCAGCCGCTGGCGGCCACCATGGCAGGTGCGGCTTTCCTGGGAATTGACGTCGATCCCGAACGCATCAAGAAGCGATTGAGAACCGGCTACTGCGACTTCATGGTCACTTCTTTGGATGAAGCCCTGCGCATTCTGAAGAATGCAGTTCGCAAGAAGGAGAACGTCTCGGTCGGCCTAGTGGGAAATTGCGCAGACGCGATTCCTGAACTGGCGGAACGCGGCGTGGTGCCCGATATTCTGACCGATCAGACCTCGGCGCATGATCCGCTGAACGGCTATGTGCCCAATGGCATGTCCTTGGAAGCTGCGCTGGAACTGCGAAAGCGCGATCCGCAGGGCTATCAGGAGAAGTCGCTGGATGCGATTGCGCAGCATGTCGAAGGCATGTTGCGATTGCAGAAAATGGGGTCGGTCACTTTCGACTATGGCAACAACATCCGCACGTTCGCGTTCCAGCGCGGAGTAAAGAACGCCTACGATTTTCCTGGGTTTGTGCCAGCTTACATTCGTGGTTTGTTTTGTGAAGGGCGCGGGCCGTTTCGCTGGGTGGCGTTGTCGGGCGAGGCGTCAGACATTCACATAACCGACGATTTGGTGCTGCAACTTTTCCCGGACAACCGCATCCTCCGCCGCTGGATCGAGCTGGCGCGCAAGCGGATCAGGTTCCAGGGACTGCCGGCGCGCATCTGCTGGCTGGGCTATGGCGAGCGCGCGCAGTTCGGGCTGGCCATGAACGATCTGGTCAAGAAGGGCACGCTCAAAGCCCCGATCGTGATTGGCCGAGACCATCTCGATTGCGGTTCCGTGGCTTCTCCCTTTCGTGAAACCGAAAACATGAAAGACGGCAGCGACGCGGTCGCCGACTGGCCGTTGCTGAATGCCTTGCTCAATACCGCCGCCGGCGCTTCCTGGGTTTCGATACACAATGGCGGCGGCGTGGGTATCGGCTATTCGTTGCACGCGGGGCAAGTCACGGTAGCCGATGGTACCGAGGCAATGGCCAAACGCATTGAGCGCGTGCTGACAACCGATCCGGGCATGGGTATCGTGCGCCACGCCGATGCAGGGTACGGGAAGGCGAAGGAGTTCGCCAGCGCACGGGGCATGAAGGTTCCCATGGGCTCTTGAGACATTTCTTCCTGTTAGACTGCTTCTAACCGTGCCCCCCACGAGAGAGCCGAATCGGCGCATGCAGCGGCCCTTGCTGTTGGCCAACATCGGTCAACTTCTCACTTTACGGTCTTCGGCCTCGGGCGCACGGCGCGGCGTGGAACTGCAAGAACTCGGCATCGTTACGGATGGCGCGGTGCTTTGCGTGGGCGGGATCATTGTCTCGGTCGGCAAGACGAAAGATGCGCTGCGCGATTCCTGGCTGAGGAAGAATCGTAAAAAGATTATTGAGATCGACTGCGGCGGCAAAGTCGTCCTGCCGGGCTTCGTGGACTCCCACACCCATCCAGTTTTTCTTGGCCCCCGGCTGAACGATTTTGAGCGGCGCATTGCAGGCGCATCGTATGAACAGATCGAGGGGACCGGGGGAGGGATTCGGTCAAGTGTGGCGAGCGTGCGCAAAGCGGCAAAGGGGCTGCTAGCGGAGACATTGCTGGGCACGCTACGCGAAATGGCCGCCCACGGAACCACCACGGTTGAGGCCAAATCGGGCTACGGGCTGAGCCTTGCGGCGGAGTTGAAGTCGCTGCTTGCCATTCGCGACGCCGCGGCGCGCTGGCCGGGGACGCTGGTGGCGACGCTGTTGGGCGCGCATGCCGTGCCGCCGGAGTTCGCGGGCCGCTCACAAAAATATGTCGAACTCGTCTGTAAGGAAATGATTCCGCAGGCGGCGAAACGCAAGCTGGCCCGGTTCGTCGACGTGTTTTGCGACCACGGCGCATTTTCCGCAGCCGAAACCGAAGAGATTTTTGCTTGCGCGGAGAAGCATGGCCTGCGGGTGCGCGCCCATGTGGGCCAACTGAGTGAGACCCGATTGGCGTCGTTGCTGCGATTCAGCCCCGCGTCGCTCGACCACTTGGACCACGTGAACGATAGCGACATTCCACTTCTCGCGAGGCATGAGACTGTGGCAACGCTGGTCCCGGGTGCAAATTATTTTCTTGGTCTCGCAGAATACCCGCCGGCGCGCAAACTGATTGATGCCGGTGTGCCGGTCGCCCTGGCCACCGATTACAACCCGGGATCATCTCCCACCTGCAGCATGCCGTTCGTGCTGTCGCTGGCGTGTACCCACATGATGATGTCGCCCGGCGAGGCGGTCGCGGCGGCTACGATCAACGGCGCATGGGCTTTGCGGCTCGCCCACCGCAAAGGCTCGGTCGAAACGGGGAAAGACGCCGATCTTGCGGTTTTCAATGTCAATGACTATCGCGAGATTGCGTATTGGACAGCTTCAAACCGCTGCCGGCTGACCATCCTGAATGGCATTTTGGGCGAGCCGAACGCCAATGAATAGGTCTGAGCGCCGTTCGGGCGACGTTGAACCCCGCAGAAATGCTCTGTGACTCGTGGATGAACCGAGTCTCCCTCGGTTGATAGCGTGAGGAGAAAGTTTATGCTGGTCGGCTGTGTGCCTTGGATGCCACGCAACGCAGGCGCGACGGGAGTGAGCGACCGTCAATCGGGGCACTCTCGCCAGCGTTCTGCCGTGCTTTGCCGCGGGCATTGAGCGAATCCAGCGCGATTGCTATAATTGGCTCGCTCCACCCGTAACAGCGTTTTGACTGCCCGCGTTTGCCGGTAAACTCCGCCCAGTCCAATCGTCGACAGACGACTTGAGCCGGCAAGCTGTGTTTTGCCGTGGCCAGGTAGCTCAGGTGGTAGAGCGCAGCCCTGAAAAGGCTGGCGTCGGCGGTTCAACTCCGTCCCTGGCCACCACATTTTCAAGCACTTAGAAGCCTCGCTGCTGGTCACTTGGTCACACTCGGTCACAATTCAGTTCACTAGACGGCTGAGACGATCTACAGCGCGCTGTTGGCTTTCGGGCACGAACTGCTGGCAGATGTCCAGCGTGGTGCTGGAACGTGTGTGCCGCATTTGTACCTGGGCGTCCTTCACGTGGGTGCCGGCGATCTTCAGCCTGGTCGCTTGGGATGTTCGCCGGCTTCTCCAATTCACCCAAGGCAACTCCGTCGATCGAGCTGCAGGCTTGATAAGCCTGGTGAACGGTATGGCATTAGGCCAGTCTGGAGATACTCACTAAAGGCTGTCACGCCGAGAGAGAGAGTTCCATTTGACCGCCGGGTTGTGGGGGCAGCTAGAACTTGCGCAGAAACGATCTCACAAACTGGTTCGTCAATCTCGAATCGTCGTCTTTCCTCATTACTACGCAGGTCTCGAACCACAACGACTTCTCAGAGAACGGCTTCGAGATCACGCCCTTGGCTCGGAACGCAAGAGGATGAGGCTTTGAAATTGAGCTTAGTCTGTTTAGCAAACTTTCACACGCCCCGCGAGATGTTTGGGGACACGGCATGGTCGCGTGGAGCTCCCATATGCGTTTTTGACCCAACCAGGCAACGCTGCCCTTTGCACGATCACCGGCGGCTCGCCGCCACTGGTCTGTAGCACTTCCCCGAGGCAGCGCGTTGGGTGTGGAGGTCCCGTGAAGAGGAAACCTCCTGGAGGGTCTTTGTTTTCAGTCGGCGGAGTGTGCGCGCATTCGTTTATCTTAGTTGGGACATTCGATTGCCTTTTTGTAGCAAGGTCGTTCGCATATTTTGGCCCGGCAACAGAGAAAGACCCTTTGGAAAACTCGGCAAAGGCTGTCGTATCTACAGTATGTCATTTAGAAACAATAAGATACAAAACTTTACAATAATTCCTGCAAAACCACCATTTGAGGCCTTTTGGTGTGGCACTTGCGTACTCTTCATGTATTTGCGTGAGGTGGTAATCTTACGCCCACAGTGGGGGGGCTCCAAACGAAAGCATGGGTTCCGGTTCGTTCTGGCTCCTCAGAATTGTCAAAACGGCCCCACATGCGCCAACCAGACGCGCAGTGAATCAGGAAACTTGCTCGGGTTGAAATACACCCAGATCAGGTGTGGAATAAACAGGGGGCGGGGAATCTGTGAGTGACTTTCTAGAGCGCATCTCCAAACTGTCGCCGAAGAGACTGGCTCTGCTAGCGGCCGAATTGAACTCGAATCTCGAGCGGCTCAAACGCCAATCCGCTGAGCCGATTGCCATCATCGGGATGGGATGCCGCTTGCCCGGGGGCGCGAACGATGCGGAATCGTTTTGGAGACTGCTGGCCGAAGGGCGCGAGGGCATTGGCGAAGTGCCTCCGGACCGGTGGGATATCGAATCCTTCTACGATCCGAATCCCGATGCTCCCGGCAAAATGTCCACACGCCGGGGCGGTTTTCTCAGAGACGTAGACCGGTTCGATCCCGAATTTTTTGGAATTTCACCGCGCGAAGCCGCGGGCATGGATCCGCAGCAGCGGTTGCTGCTGGAAGTGGCCTGGGAAGCGCTCGAGCACGCGGGGCAAAGCCCGGAGCAACTGGCGGGGACGCGCACGGGCGTATTCGTCGGCGTGTGCAACAGCGACTACTACATGCTGCGTTGCGAAGCCGGCGCGGATTCGTTGGACGCCTACGCGGCGACAGGCAATGCGCACAGCGTGGCCTCGGGTAGGATTTCGTACGTTTTGGGTTTGCTCGGCCCAAGCGTGGCCATCGACACGTCTTGCTCCGCTTCGCTGGTGGCGGTACATCTGGCGTGCCAGAGTTTGCGGTTAGGCGAAAGTAGGATGGCGCTGGCTGGCGGGGTCAATCTGATTCTCCAACCCGACGTCACGGTAACGCTTTCGCGATCGCACATGATGTCGCCCGACGGCCGCTGCAAAACGTTTGACGCCGCGGCCGATGGCTTTGTCCGGGCCGAAGGGTGCGGGCTGGTCATCCTGAAACGCCTGTCGGACGCGCGGCGGGATGGAGACCGGATCCTAGCCGTGATTCGCGGCACTGCGTCCAACCAGGATGGCAGGAGCAGTGGACTGACCGCGCCGAATGGGCCATCGCAAGTGGCACTGATCCAGGACGCGTTGGCGAACGCTGGGCTTCAACCCGCGGATATCGATTTTATCGAAGCGCACGGCACGGGGACCTCCCTTGGGGATCCCGTGGAAGCGCGTGCCTTAGCCGATGTCTTTTTGCCGGGGCGCCCTGCGGAAGCACCACTGCTCGTCGGGTCGGTAAAAACCAACATTGGTCATGCGGAATCGGCGGCCGGGATCGCCGGATTGATGAAAGTGGTCCTGGCATTGCAGCACGAGCGAATCCCACCGAGCCTCCATTTCCACAAGTTGAACCCGGCCATCGACTGGGACGGCGCGGCGATCCGCGTGACGGCCGGGGAATCGAAATGGAATCGACCGAAGGGGCAACGGATTGCGGGAGTGAGCTCGTTTGGCTTTAGCGGCACTAACGCGCACGTATTGGTTTCCGATTTGCCCGACGAGGAACTGACCCCGCAGATTGCCGGGAATGATCGCGCCGAATCACGATTCCATCTGCTTCCCCTGTCGGCACGAACGGATGAGGCACTGCGGGTGGTCGCCCAAAACTACGAGAACCGGTTCACGCGGGAGCCCGATCTTAATCTCGCCGATGTAGCTTATACCGCCGGCACCGGACGCTCACACTTTGAACATCGGCTTGCGGTCGTGGCATCGAGCCTGCGGGAGGCGAAGGAGCGGCTCGCAGAGTTCGGCCGAGGCGAAATAGGCGGCGCGGTTCGCAGCGGACGCACCACCAGCGCGGGCGCGCCCGGCGTGGTGTTCATGTTTACGGGGCAAGGATCGCAATACTCCGGCATGGGTCTCGAGCTCTATGAGACGCAAGCGGTTTTCCGCAGGGAGCTCGACCATTGCGCTAGAATTCTCGACTCGCACTTGGAAAAGCCTCTGCTCGATGTGCTGTTTGGCAGCGCGAGCGCGGACAAGAATTCGTCCCAAGTGCTCGACGAAACGCAGTACACCCAGCCCGCTCTGTTTGCGCTGGAGTACGCGCTGGCTGCGTTATGGCGCTCGTGGGGCATCGAACCCGCCGCCGTTCTTGGCCATAGCGTGGGCGAGTACGTGGCGGCTTGTGTCGCGGGCGTTTTCAGCCTGGAGGATGGATTGCGCTTGATCGCCAATCGAGCTCGACTGATGCAAGCCCTGCCGCGAAATGGCGCGATGGCTGCGGTGTTTGCAGGCGAAGAGCGGGTGCGCACAGCGGTTGCGCCTCACGCCGGTTCCGTTTCCATAGCTGCGGCCAATTCGCCTCAGAACACAGTCATCTCCGGCAACGCGGCCGATGTTCAGGCGATTCTCGATCAATTGCAAAGGGAGGGTGTTGAAGGGCAGCGGCTCGCGGTTTCGCATGCCTTCCATTCGTCGCTGATCGAGCCAATGCTCGACGAGTTCGAGGAATGCGCGCGCCAGGTCCCGCACAGAGCGCCCCGCCTGGATTTGGTGCTAAACGGGACGGGACGGCTGCTGGACGATCGGTCGCCGCTCGATGCGGCTTACTGGCGCGGGCACGCTCGCGGCACAGTTCGCTTTGCGGAATCTATCGCCACCTTGCGCGGGCGCGGAATGCGCGTCTTTCTGGAAATCGGCCCGGCTCCCGTGCTCACCGGCATGGCTCAGCAATGCACGGGCGAGTCCGAACTGACGTGGCTTGCTTCCCTGCGCAAAGGCCGGGAAGCTTCCGCGGAGATGCTTTGCAGCCTGGCCGCGCTTTACGCGCTCGGGCTTAACCCGGATTGGCGCGCCGTTGAAGGTACGCGCCTCCGCCACCGCCTTGCGCTGCCAACCTACCCTTTTCAGCGGCAAAGACATTGGTTGGATCTGCGGCGCAGACAGTTGCAAGCCGCGGAACCTCCGGCAGTCAGCGATGCGGCGACGAAGGCGAATCCGCCATTGCCCGACGACGAGCGGAAGGTCTTCCTTCCCGCGAGCGCCACGGTCGACCCGGTTCCAGGCCTGGAGCAAGAGGTTGAATTTGCCGCGCGACTGCGCGCTGCGGCGCCGGCGGATCGGAGGCGGCTCTTGCAGGCTTTCATCCGCGAGCAAGCGGTTCGCGTACTCGCACTTGACGGCTCGCGGCCGATTGATACCGGCCAACCCTTGAGTGACCTGGGTCTTGATTCGCTGATGGCGCTGGAGCTGCGCAACGTACTTGCGGACGGCGTGAAGCGGACGCTCCCGGCCACGGTGCTATTCACCTACCCCTCGATAGACGCGCTCACGCAGTACATATCGAACGATATCCTGGCTACAGACGAAGGGCCATTGCGTGCCGCTTCGGATGAGTCGCGCCTCGTCGGCGCGGCGACGCGGGCGGCAGTTGCGCAGGACATGGTAGAGGGCGAACTGTGAGCGGGCCCTCGCAAAACCGCGTGAAATGCGATCAACGCCAAACCGAGGAGATCTCGTGAGCGAAGCGCTCGACATACTAGACTCCCTCGCGCGTTGCGGCGTGAGCATTTGGGCCGAAGGCAGCCGCATTCGATTTCGTGCCGCCAAGGGCGCACTTCCCGACGAACTGAAGCAGCGCCTCGCGGCGAACAAGAGCGAGGTGCTAGCGGCTTGGCGCGAACGTGCGGCGAGCGAAGTAACGAGCCACCCTACCACCCACGCGCAACGCGCTCTCTGGTTCCTGTATCAGGAACGGCCCGAGAGCCCGGCCTACAACGTCGCCATACCGTTTCGCATCTTCTCCCCACTCGACGTGGCCGCGATGGAAAGGGCGTGCCAGGCCGTAGTGGATCGCCACCCATCGCTGCGTACGACTTACGCCATGGACGGCACCCGCCTGGTGCAACAGGTGCGCGAGTACGTGCCGGTTTCCTTCCAGTTCCACGATCGCGCCAGGGTCGATGTGGCCACGCTGCGCGAAGAGGTCATCGAGAAATCACATATCCCGTTCAGTTTGGAGGCTGGGCCTCTGATCCGCATGGATCTGTTCCGGCGCGCGGAGGCGGACTACGTCCTTCTGGTGGCGGTGCATCATGTTGCGGTCGATGGTTGGTCCGGCGTTTTGCTGATGGAAGATCTCCGCCTGAACTACATCGCTGAAACCCGCGAAGGAGCGGCCCCGCCACCGCGGCCTGAAAATGATGTGCCCGCCTTTGCGCGCTGGCAGGAGCAGATGCTTGCCGGCGCGGAAGGAATGGCACATGAGCGCTACTGGACTGAAATGCTCGCGGGGGAACTCCCCGTGCTTGAACTGCCCACGGACTGGCCGCGGTCCGCGGCTGGGGACGTTTGCGGCGCGTCGTTGCCGATTGATCTGGGTGCGGAGGTCAGCGCGGCGGTGCGCGCCCTGGCAGTAACGGCCGGCACCACCCCATTCGTGGTCTTGCTGGCTGCCTATCAGGGACTGCTTCACCGCTACACCGGGAGCGGGCAAACCATCGTAGGATCGCCCAGCTACGGACGCGATCACGTGGAATTTGCCGACGTGATCGGCGATTTCGTGAATACCATACCCCTCAAGGCGGATTTCAGCGGGGATCCAAGCTTTCAAGAACTGGTCAACCAGATGCGCAAACGCGTGCTCGAAGGGCTCGAGGACCAGGACTACCCTTTCGCCTTGCTGGTGGAGAAGCTGCACCCAGTCCGGGATGCGTCGCGCACCCCAATCTTTCAGACGCTCTTCATTCTGAACCGGCACAAGCAGGTCGCTGGACTCAAAGACATTTTTGCGCGTCAGTCGGGTGAGGCGCGCATCGATTTCGGCGGGCTGGAGGTGGAATCGTTCGCCGTCCCGCATAATGAAGGTCAATTCGATGTCGCGCTGGAGTTGGTGGATTTCGGCGGCGTCTACAAGGGATACGTCAAGTACAATGCCGATCTTTTTTCCCCCGCGATGGTGACCGCGTTCGCGGATCACTACGCTGGGCTTTTGCGCGCCTTGGTCGGTTCGCCGGACAAGAGAGTGTCTGAATTGCCCTTGTTGTCGGCAGCCGAGCAGCATCAAATTCTGGAGGAATGGAACGACACCGCGCGGGATTACTCGCGGAAAGTATGCCTTCACGACTTGATTGCGGCGCAAGTTGACCGCACACCCGACGCGGTTGCCGTGGTCTTCGAGGGGCAGCAGATCACCTACCGGGAACTGGATGAGCGCGCCAATCAACTGGCCCGTTACCTGCAAAAGCGTGGCGTTACCGCGGAAACCCGCGTGGGAATCAGTGTGGAGCGCTCGCTCGAAATGGTGATCGGTCTCCTCGGCATCCTCAAGGCGGGCGGGGCCTACGTGCCGATGGATCCGTCCTATCCAGAAGCGCGCCTCGCCTTCATGCTGGAGGACGCCGGCGTGAAAGTCCTGCTTGCGCAGAAGCATCTGATGCCGGCACTGAAGTCCGCCAAAACAGAAATTGTCTGCCTCGACGCCGACTGGAGTCTGATTGCCGATGAGAGTCGCGCCCGGCCTGAACACCACGCCAACGCGGAAAACCTCGCTTACATGATCTATACCTCCGGGTCCACCGGCCGCCCTAAGGGCGCGATGAATGAGCACCGAGGCATCGTGAATCGGTTACTGTGGATGCAGGAGGAATTCCGGCTGACTTCCACCGACGCCGTGGTGCAGAAGACGCCGTTCAGCTTCGACGTGTCGGTGTGGGAGTTTTTTGCTCCTCTGCTGGCGGGGGCCCGTCTGGTAGTGGCCCGGCCCGAGGGGCACAAGGATCCGAGCTACTTGATCGATTTGGTTACCCGCGAGAGCGTCACGATCATGCACTTTGTCCCCTCCATGTTAAGGATTTTCCTTGCCGCCGAGGGCGTGGAGCGCTGTACCTCGCTGCGCGACGTGATCTGCAGCGGCGAGGCTTTGCCTGCGGATCTGGTGACGCGCTTTTACGCGCGTTCCGCCGCGACCCTGCACAACCTGTACGGCCCAACGGAAACGGCCGTGGAAGTAACACGCTGGACCTGTCCGCGTGAGAATGACAGTTCAGTGGTTCCCATCGGCCGGCCCATTGCCAACACCCAGTGCTACATCCTGGACCGGGATTTGCAGCCGGTACCGGTGGGCGTGCCGGGCGAATTGCATCTTGGCGGAATTCAAGTGGGGCGGGGATATCACAACCGGCCCGAGTTGACGGCCGAAAGGTTCATTCGCGACCCGTTCGGCAAGCAAGCTGGGGGCCGGCTGTACAAGACGGGGGATTCGTGCCGGTACCGCCGCGATGGCAACATCGAATACCTCGGCCGGCTGGATCACCAGGTAAAGATCCGCGGATTTCGCATCGAACTCGGCGAGATTGAAGCTGCGCTCAGCGCGAACCCCAAGATTCGCGAGGCGGTGGTCGTGGTGCGGGAGGATGTTCCCGGGGATCAGCGGCTGGTGGCCTACTTCTCCGCCAGCGGCGACGCCAAGCCCTCCGCGAAAGACTTGCGAGCCGTGCTGCGCGCGTCCCTGCCCGATTACATGGTGCCTTCGGCCTTCGTGCAGATGGAACGTCTGCCGCTAAACCCCAGCGGCAAAGTGGATCGCAAGGCGTTGCCCGCGCCCGAGGACCAGCTATCGAGCCTGGCGGCTGGCCACACGGCTCCGCGCAACCAGATTGAGCGCATCATCTCCGAGGTTTGGGCGGAGGTTCTGGGGGTCGAAAGAGTTGGGATTTTCGAAAATTTCTTTGAGTTGGGGGGCCATTCGCTTTCGGCTACGCTCACGATCGCGCGCCTCAAGGCGGCCTTCCAAACTGACATTCCCCTGCGCAGTGTTTTCATCGCGCCGACGATTGCCGAATTATCCAATCACATTCTGTATGACGATCTGAATCAAACCTATCAGTATGTCGCTGAAATCCCCAATCACGGGAAGCGGTTAGTGGCGGCACAGCCCATGGGCTCACGAAATCCGCTGTATCTGGTGGCCGGATTCATGGATGCGGACGATACTTTGCGCGTGCTCTCGAGAATCTTTCCGCACCTCGGCCTGCAACAACCGGTATTCGGCTTTCAGCCGCGTTGGGTGGACGGCCATGCGCAGCCATATTCCACGATCGAGGAAGTGGCGCGGGAATTCGTCGACGAACTTCGAGCCTTCCAGCCCGAAGGGCCCTATCTGCTGGGAGGCGATTGTGTAGGGGGCGTGGTTGCTTTGGAGATGGCCCGAGAAATCTTGCGGCAGGGCGAGCGGGTCGGGTTATTGGTTATGTTCGATACGCAACGACCGACCGCGCTTCGCGCCTTTCTTGCCGACCTCGACGTAGCCAAGGCCCGAGGCGCGCATATAGCCGGTGTCATCCGCGACATCATTGTCGGTAAGAACGGCTCCCGGATTGAGATCATTCAGGATGTTGTCCGCCGCAAACGCCGCAGCGCACAACCGCAGGCACAACAAGCGGTACAACAAGAGGCACAGCACCAGGCGCCGGCGCCCGATACCCTCTACCGTTTGCGAATGGCCTATCGGCGAATGATCTATCGCCATCGGGTCAAGCCATATCCGGGCCGGATCACGTTGATGGTGAACGAACGGCAACCTAAATTCGACAAGACGCTTGGGTGGGACAGCTTGGCCTCGGGCGGCCTGGAAGTGCATTCCACGCGAGGGGACCATTGGTCGCGCTATACCGTTCACAGCAAGGAATTTGCCAAGCAGCTGCAAGAGTGTATCGAGCGGGCGCAGGCTGAGATCGTTCCTCAGCCTGCTCACCCGCAAAACGAAACGCGGAACCAGGAGGGCGCGCTTGTCAACCTGCAACTCGATGCCAATGCAAGGCGCTAAGCATGGCCGGCATGGCGTGCGGGGTGATTCCAGCGAGCTCTCGCGGTGGTTTCCCGCTCCCCGGCCTGGTCTGGATCCTTCGCTGCGGCTTATTTGCTTTCCTTACGCAGGCGCAGGGGTTGCGGTGTTCCGCGCTTGGTTGGATGGGCTCCCGGATACGATTGAAATGCGCGTTGCGCAGCTGCCGGGCCGCGCGTCCCGTTTGCGCGAAGCACGCTTCGAACGCACGCCGCCTCTCATCGAAACCATGGCCGAGGTGTTGTGTCCCCTCTTGGACCAGCCGTTCGCATTTTTTGGCCACAGCCTGGGCGCCATCCTGGCTTTTGAAGTGACTCGCAGTCTGCGCCGCCGCGGGTTTGCCCCGGCGCATCTGTTTGTTTCGGGAAACATTGCTCCCGACCTGCCCTGTCCCGCGCCCTTGATCCATCAGCTCCCGGATGACGCTTTCCTTTCCGAGCTACGGAACCTGCATGGCATGCCGCAAGCCGTGCTCGATTCGAAAGAGTTGCTAGACCTCATGCTGCCAGTTGTGCGGTCGGACTTCACTCTGCTTGAGACCTACAAGTATGAGCCGCAAGCTCCGCTGGCTTGTCCCATAACGGCGTATGCCGGATTAGAGGATCCACGCACCAGCGAAGAAGGCATGGAACGCTGGCGTGCGCAGACGGTGGGAAGCTTCGATCTTGTGATGGTGCCGGGCGATCATTTTTTTCTCGAAACCGCGCGCCCCCTTCTCGTGCAATCCATCGCGCGACGGCTGCGTGAAAGAACGCGCGCGCCCGCGGGATCGAAGGCGTCTTTATGATTTTCGCCACGACGGATCTAGATACCTCTACGCCTTCTTACGAGCTTTCCATGGGGACCATCGAGGTTTGGCGAGTCTTGTTGGATCCCGTTTCCCGCAGTGCCGACGGGTTGCACCAACTTCTAACCCCTGACGAAAGTGATCGCGCGAGCCGCTTTTATTTTGAGCGGGACCGCCGGCGTTTTACGGCGGCCCGGAGCGCTTTGCGCGCCATCCTAAGCGGATATTTGAAGATGGATCCGCAGTCGATCCTGTTGGACTACGGCCCTCAAGGAAAACCATTTCTCGCCTCCGCAGCGTCAGGGATCAGATTTAACGTAGCCCACTCCGGCGAGTTGGCACTCATTGCGGTTTCGCTGGAGCGCGAACTGGGCATCGATGTTGAGCTTGTGCGCTCCCTCAATTTTGCGGAGCAGATTCCCGAACGCTTTTTTTCGCGGCGTGAAGCAGCCGCGCTTCGCGCGCTCCCAGCTCATCTTGCCGAGGACGCGTTCTTTGCGTGTTGGACGCGTAAGGAGGCATACATCAAAGCGCGCGGTGGCGGTTTGTCAATTCCGCTCGACAGCTTTGAGGTATCGCTCGCGCCAGGCAAACCGGCGGCGCTGCTCGAGGTTCGCAACGATCCAGCCGAGACGGTGCGCTGGGACATGGCTGACCTATATCCAGCATCCGGCTATCGGGGTGCATTGGTGGCGCAGGGAAAGGACTGGCGCGTCCACTCCTCCGATTGGACCGGAAACACCCGGTAAGCCGGGCGAAGCCCGATTGCGCACCTCGAAGTGCGGAAGCATCCCCACCTGTGGAACGAAATTGGAGAGAGTGGGAATTCAATTTGTCACTGAAAAGCCGGTTAGGTCTTGATATTTATGTAAGTCATTTATATGTAAAGAGATAATTAGAATACCAAGGTCACGATTGGTGGTTAAATTGCTTTGCTCCTCGAGATTGGTGCGCGCCATAATGAGGCTCCCAAGCCCGAGGTGGTTGGGCCATTTGGGCTCCTGAGACACGCGAGCACTGCGGAAAGACGCCCCATCGAATGCTGGAAGTATTAAACCGATATGCGCATGGTTTCGTCGTGGTGCCAGTTGTCCTGGCATGCCGGAGGGGCGGTGTTTTCGCCGCCCTCGAAACGGGCCCACGCACAGCGGAGGAACTCAGGAAGGAATTGCACGCCAACGGCGGCCATTTGCGAGTGGCGTTGCGCTTGCTCGAATCGCTGGGATGGATCGATCGTCGTGCCGGCGGGCGTTATGAGGCGAGTTCCTCGCTGGCGAAACAGCGTCTGGTGCCGGAAGAACTGCTAGGGCTGTTGCAGGCGGACATGGACCGGTACTTGCGCGAGGGTTCGGGCGGATTGCTCGCGCCTTGGATCGGCAAGGTCCGCACGCGCTGGAAGGTTGACGACGAACTGCTTGCCGATTTCTTCGACGGCCTATTGGTGGTGCCGGTTCTGGCGCTCCTGACCAAGCGCGGCGTGCTCAAGGATTTGCCGAAGCGGGATTTCGCGGATTTGCCGGAGGGCGTTCGCGCGGAAGTGATTTCGCTGCTCGAGACCCTCGGTTGGATCGAGGGTTCAGCCGGACGCTATCGGCTCACCGCGCCCGGCGAATTCATGTTCGAACGGGCCATGAATCTCGGCGTGGCCGAATCGTACCGGCCCATGCTCTCCGTCATGGATACGTTACTGTTTGGGGACGCGCAAAGCGTGTTCTCGCACGACCCTGCGGGACACGAAGCGCATGTGGGCCGCTCCATGAACGTGATTTCGAGCGGCTTTCAGCATGACCGCTATTTCGCGGAAGTCGAGCAAACCTTGATTTCGACTTTCAGCCGCGAACCGTTTTCCGCGCAGCCCCGCTATGTGGCGGACATGGGCTGCGGCGACGGAACCTTTCTGAAGCGCGTCTACGAGACGGTCCGCGACAAAACGCCCCGCGGCAAGCGGCTTGCGGAATTTCCGCTGGGGTTGATTGGAATCGATCTCAATCAAGCGTCGCTCGATGAGACCAGGCGGACTTTGTCGGAAACCGATCCCGTGCTGGTGATTGGAGATATTGGCAATCCCAAACAAATTGCCGAAGACTTAAAAACGCTGGGCGTCGATTTGGCGCGCGTGTTGCACATTCGCTCGTTTCTCGACCATGACCGGCCTTACATTCCTCCGGCAGACCAGGCGGCGCTGGCGGCGCGCGCCAGCGCACATTACCTGGGCGCGTATGCAGACCGCCAAGGCAAAGATATTTCACCTGCAGCCGTGGTGCAGAGTCTGGTCGAGCATTTGCGGCGCTGGGCAGAGGTTGTCACCGAGCACGGTTTGATCCTATTGGAAGTGCATTGCCAGGATCCGGTAGTGGTTCGCGCGCACATCGATCAGAGCGAAAGTCTCTATTTCGACGCCATCGAGGGTTTTTCGCGGCAGTTGTTGGTCGAGGCGGATGTGGCGCTGATGGCCGCCGCCGAAGCGGGGCTCTTTCCCAGGCGCGACTGCCTCCGCAAATATCCCGCGTTTCTGCCTTATTGCCGGATCACGCTGAATCATTTCGAGCGCCGTCCCTATCGAGTGCGCCTGGCTCGGGGTTCCGATCTTGCGGCGCTCGTGCGCCTGGAAGAGGCTTGCTGGCCCAAAGAAATGCGCGCCGCCGGCGAGGAATTGCATCGGCGAATCGACGCCGATGCGCTCGGCCAATGGGTGCTCGAGATGGATGGCGAAGTGGTTGGCGCCGTCTATTCGCAGCGCATCGCGGATGTGGAGCAATTGCGGGCGTGCAAACTGGGCGATGTCGGGAAGCTCGCTGGCCAAAACGGACCTGTCATCCAGTTGCTGGGATTGAACGTATTGCCCGAAAAACAACACCTTGGGCTCGGCGACCAACTCTTAGACCTGATGCTAATGCGCAGCGCGCTGCAGGGCGGGGTGCGCCAGGTGGCGGGCATCACGCGGTGCAAGAATTTTCGCGGCCAATCACTCGCAGAATTGGCGGAGTACATCGCCCAACGCGACGACCGCGGTCGGCCGGTTGATCCCATCCTGCAGTTTCACCACAGCCACGGCGCTAATTTCTTGGGGGTCGCCGAGGACTACCGCCCCGAAGACGCCGACAACCTGGGCGCGGGCGTGCTGCTAAGTTACGATTTAGACACGTTGCTGTCCCAAGGAAAATCGATCAGGGCCGGCGCGGAGGCGAAAGCTGCGGGCGATACAAAGTCTCAGCTCGAATTCTGTCTGCGCAACTTGCTTGGGCCGTCGCGCCAGGCAGCCTTTTCGTGGAACCGCCCGTTTCGAGAAATGGGCCTCGATTCGCTCAACCTGTTGGAGTTTCGCGCCCTGCTGCGGCAGACATTCGACCGGCCATTTTCCACCACCTTCTTCTTTTCGCACCCTACCCTTCACGATATCGAACGGCATCTGGACGAATCGTCACGGGCAGCGGAAAGTTCGGCGAGCGCAGCGGCGAACGAGCGCGTGAACTTGGGGAGGGGCGCCCGCGCGATGGCTGAGCCGCAAGAACGCACGCGCAGGACGTTCGGTCAAAGCGATGACGATTCCCGGATGATCGCGGTCATCGGCATGGCCGGAAGGTTTCCGGGATGCGCCGATCTGGAGAGTTTCTGGGAATTACTGGCGAATGGGCGGGATGCGATTGCGGAGGTTCCCGCCGAGCGCTGGAATGTGGACGAGTTCTACAGCGCCGATCCCGAGGCGCCCGGTAAGATCATTTCCCGCAACGGCGGGTTTCTCCGCAACGTGGGCGAATTCGACGCTTCGTTTTTTAATGTGTCTCCGCGCGAAGCTGAACTCATGGATCCCCAGCAGCGGCTTTTGCTGGAGACGCATTGGGAGGCGCTCGAACATGCCGGGATTGACGCAAACCGGCTGCGCGAAACCGCTTGCGGAGTTTTCGTCGGCTTGTCTTCGCACGATTACGAGGGGTTGCAAATCGCGGGCGGGAACGAGAGCGATCTGGGCGCGCACTATGCGACGGGCAACTCGTCCTCGATCGCATCGGGGCGCCTTGCCTATTTTCTGGGCACGCGCGGGCCAGCGATTACGCTCGACACCGCATGCTCTTCGTCGCTGGTGGCCGTGCATCAGGCGGTTCGTAGCTTGCGCTCCGGCGAGTGCAATCTCGCCATGGCTTCGGGCGCGAACCTGATTTTGTCGCCGCGCCTTAGCATCGCGTATTCGAAAGCCGGCATGCTGTCGCCCCGCGGCCGCTGCAGCACGTTTGATGCGGCAGCCGATGGCTACGTACGCAGCGAGGGTTGTGGCGTGGTGGTGCTGAAGCGTTTGGAGGATGCCGAACGCGACGGCGATGCGATTCTCGCCGTGATCCGCGGTTCGGCGATCAATCAAGACGGCGCGAGCAACGGATTGACCGCGCCGAGCGTGCCGGCCCAGGCGGCATTGATTCGCAGCGCCCTGGCGGACGCCAAGCTGCGGCCAGCGGACGTCGATTACATCGAAGCGCATGGAACCGGCACACAGCTGGGCGATCCCGTCGAATTTGAAGCGCTGCGAGATGTGTTTCACGCGGACCCCCATCGTACCGAGTCGCTCGCACTCGGTTCGGTGAAGACCAACATCGGCCACGCCGAGGCGGCCGCTGGAATCGCGGGGCTGATGAAAATTGTGCTTGCCTTCCAGCATCAGCGGCTGCCCGCTCACTTGCATTTCAAGAAACCGAACCCGCAGATCGATCTGGAGAGTGTTCCGGCGCGAATTCCGGTTCGCTCGGAGCCGTGGCAGCGCGAGGGGCGGCCCTTGCGGGCGGGCGTCAGCTCGTTTGGGTTCAGCGGCACAAACTCGCATGTCATCGTCGAGCAGGCGCCGGAGCGTCCCGCGCCGGAACCCGCCGTCGATCGGCCCAATCACTTGCTGGCGGTTTCGGCGAAGAGCGCGCCGGCCCTGCAAGCGTTGGTCGCGCGCTATGCGGAATGGCTTCCCAATCACAAGGATCTGGATCTCGGCGACATCTGCGCTACGGCAAACGCGGGGCGCGCGCACCACGATTTTCGCATCGCCTGCACCGGCTCTACGCATGACGAACTTGCGCGCGCTTTACGTGAAGGCGTGGATCGTGCAGCCACCGCGATCCGCATCAAAGGCGCCCCCAAGATCGCATTTCTCTTTACCGGGCAGGGATCGCAGTACGCAGGGATGGCACGCGAGCTTTCTCTGACCGAACCGACGTTCCGAAATACGCTGAGCGAATGCCAAGAGATTCTGGCCTCCGAGCTATCAGAGCCGCTACAAGACATTCTGTATCCCGATTCCAGCGAGGCATCGCGGATCGACGAAACGGCGAACACTCAGCCGGCCCTGTTCGCGGTGGAATATGCGCTCGCGCGCACGCTGCAGACCTGGGGCATCCAGCCCAGCGTGGTGCTGGGTCATAGCGTCGGAGAATATGTCGCCGCCTGCGTCGCGGGCGTATTCAGTTTGCAAGATGGATTGAAACTCATCGCCGCGCGCGGCCGATTGATGCAATCCTTGCCGCGTGAGGGTGCGATGCTGGCGATCCTGGGGCGCGCCGATTCCGTTTTAGAAGCGGTGAGGGCCACCGGCGGCGCGGTTTCCGTTGCCGCGTTCAACGGCCCCGCGAACACGGTCATTTCGGGCCGGCGATCGGAGGTGGAAGCGCTCGGCAAACGCCTGGAGCAAGAAGGCGCGCGCGTTGTTCCCCTTTATGTCTCGCATGCATTCCACTCCGACTTGATGGAACCGATCCTGCCCACTTTCAAGGAGGTGGCGCGCTGGGTCCGCTTCACACCGCCCAAGCTCGCGTTTGCATCGAATCTGACCGGCGATCTTGCTCACGAGGAGGTCGCCACGGCGGACTATTGGGTACGCCATATTCGCCAGCCGGTGCAATTCGCCAAAGGCATTCGCACGCTGGCACAGAACGGCGTCAACGTGATGCTGGAAATTGGGCCGCATCCCGTTTTATCGACGATGGGCCCGGTCTGCCTGGAGGGCTCCGAATCCGAATCAGTGCAGTGGCTGCGCACGCTGGCGCGTGGCGTTTCCGACTCGGAAGGTATGCTCGCGAGTCTCGGCGCGCTCTACCAAAAGGGAGCCGAAATCGATTGGCCGCGATTCGATGCCGAACACAAACGGCGCCGCGTCCATTTGCCCACGTATCCCTGGCAACGGAAACGCCATTGGGTCGCCTTGAACGCGCCCAGTGCGAAACCAAGCCGGACCACTCCCTCTGAGGCGCCGGCGGACTGGTTCTATGAAACGCAATGGATTCCTCGGTCACGATTGACCGACGAAAGTCCGCGGCCAGCTGCGGACTTTCTGCCCGCAACCGCGCAACTTGCGGAACAGCTGCGCCCGCGCGCGACAGCTTTGGCCCGCTCGTCCGGCGCCGATGGAAGCGGACGCGCGCTGGAAGAGATCGAAGCGGCCGCGCTGCGATACGCCACCACTGCGTTGCGGCAACTTGGATTGGCCGACGCGGCGGCGGAACCGATCGAGGAATCGCGCCTTGCCGACCGCCTGGGCATCGCACCGCGCCACCGGCGCCTGTTTGGTTGCATGATCGCGATGCTAGTAGAAAATGGAGCCGTCCAACACAGCGGCGGAGGATTGCTGGCCGCTCGGAATACCACCACCGGTCGTCTCGAGCCGGCCAATGGAGCGAATGGCAAGTTCTCATCGAGCGAAATCGAATTCGCCTTGCTCAACCGTTGCGGAGCTAGTTTAGCGGCGGTTCTGCGCGGCGAAGAAGACCCGTTGCCACTGTTGTTCCCCGCGGGTTCGGCGCTGGGCGCCGAACAACTCTACCGCGACGCGCCCTACGCGCGCCTCTACAACACGTTGATCGCGGACGCGGTCAGCGAAGCTGCCCGGCAGTTGCCGGATGGGCGCATCTTGCGGATTCTGGAAGTGGGCGCGGGAACGGGAGGAACCGCTTCGTTTCTCTTCGACCGTCTGCCAGCCGAACGCACCGAGTATGTTTTTACCGACGTCTCCAAAACGCTGTTGGAGGAATCGGTAGAACGCTTCCGGCGCCGCGCTTTTGTTCGCTACGAATTACTGGACATCGAAAACGATCCGCGCGCGCAGGGATTCGCTCCCGGACAGTTTGACATTGTGCTCGCGGCCAACGTGATTCACGCCACGCACGATCTCCGCCGCACGCTCGGCCACATTCGCCAGATGCTCGCTCCGCGAGGGATGTTCCTGCTACTCGAGGCGACCAGTGCCCGGAAGTGGGTCGACCTGACGTTTGGTTTGACGGCGGGATGGTGGAACTTCGCGGATGCGGAGATTCGACCCGCGCACCCCTTGCTCAGCCGGGGAAAATGGCTGCAAGTCTTGGCCGCGGAAGAATTCCGCGAGGTGGAAGCGATAGGAGCCGGCAATGGTTCAACGCTGGTGTTCGATCAGAACCTGTTTGCCATGCGCGCGCCGTCGAGCGCTGCCACGTGCGAGCCCATATCCTCGGAGTTAGCCCGGACAAGCCGATCCGGCCACTGGTTGATCGTTGCCGACAAAAGTGGCGTTGCGGCGGCGCTCGAACGGCAACTGCAAACCTTGGGCGATCAAACCACGAAGACCAGCGCGCCAGAAATATTCGGAACGAATTCCCGTGGAATCGAATTGGGCGATGTGTTGGATCGGGCGCGAGACGAATCGCAGCCGCCGCTGCGCGGCATTATCCACTTGGAGAGCCTCGACGCACCCGCAAACGATT
Source organism: uncultured Acidobacteriaceae bacterium (assembly GCA_963776125.1). Classification (GTDB taxonomy): domain Bacteria; phylum Acidobacteriota; class Terriglobia; order Terriglobales; family Acidobacteriaceae; genus PALSA-270. Next base: position 47,283 of record CAVZMC010000047.1, read on the forward strand.
CGTTGGGGCACCAAGCGCTCGAGAGCACCCATCAAATGGGTTGCGAAAGCGCGGTGAAGTTGGCGCAAGCGATCCTCGCACGCGAGTGGCGCGAGCCTCCGAAACTTTGGCTGGTGACCCGCGGAGGGCAACCGGTCGAGGCCTCCGGCGCCTCGCCCAACCTGGTGCAAGCTCCCCTGTGGGGCGTGGGCAAGGTCATGGCGCTGGAACATCCCGACATTTGGGGCGGCCTGGTTGACCTCGCGCCGGACGACGAGCCTGAAACGGCGGCTAGCCTGTTGGCTCGCGAAATTCGCCAGGCGGACAGCGAGGACCAAGTCGCTTTCCGCGCGAAAAACCGGTTGGTTGCGCGTCTCGCTCCTTTTGTGCCTCCCGGTTCGCGACCCGCGTCTTTCAGGGCGGATGCGAGCTATTTGATCACTGGAGGATTGGGCAAGATCGGGCTCAAAACAGCGCAGTGGCTCGTGGATCATGGAGCAACGTCGCTGGTTCTGGTCGGCCGCACGCCTTTGCCGGATCGTTCGGCCTGGCCGGCCCTATCTTCGTTAGATAGTTCCAACGACCACGACAAGATTCGCACCATCGAGTCGTTGGAGCGCAATGGCGCTCGTGTTCATGTCTGCACGGCCAGCGTGGCGGATCGGGATGCTATGACCAAATTGTTCTCCCGATTTGGCAGCGATTTGCCGCCGCTCAAGGGCGTTATCCATGCGGCCGGGGTCATGGAGACTGCTCCTATTCGCAAAATTGATGCACTCGCATTCGACTGCGTTTTCCCCTCGAAAGTTGGCGGCGCATGGATCCTGCATGAGCTGACTCGTGGGCTCGATCTCGATTTCTTTGCGCTGTTCTCCTCAACCGCGTCCTCGATCGGATTCCACGGCGTGGGAGCGTACGCGGCCGCGAACATGTTTCTGGATGCGCTTGCTCGGTTTCGGCGGGCTCAGGGCCTTCCCGCGCTTGCAATCAACTGGGGATGGTGGGAAGGTGGTGGCAGTTCTCGGCAGATCGACGAGTTCTCGGGCAAGATCGGACTCAAACTGATGCCTGCGCCACTTGCGCTCGATGCATTTGAGCGGGTGCTCGCCGGCGGTCGAGTGCAGGCGACCGTGGCGAGCGTTGATTGGCCGGTGTTTTGGCCCATCTACACGACCAAGCGGGGGCGGCCATTTCTCTTCGCGCTCCGTCCTCAAGCGGAAGACAAGAGCGAGACTACGAAACCACGGCCTGCATCAGGCCTGCTCCGCGGACTTCCTGAATCGATTTGTGCTTTTTGTCCAGTGCCTCTAGCGCCGCGTGAAAGTATTCGCCCAGCGCGCGCACGTGCCTCAGTAATTGGCGTTCAGTGCGCAGGAACTCGATGGCAACAGCGCAGGCCAGCGGGCCTCCGCCAAACGTGGTCCCGTGCAGTCCGGGATGCATGCAACTCGCAACCCGTTCGGTGGTGAGGATGGCGCCGAGCGGCAAGCCGCAAGCCAGGCGGCTCTGGCACCGGTGACCCCATCGGGCAGCACACCGTAGTGCTGGTAGGCGAAGTGGCGTTCCGGTGCGGCCGAGGCCGCACTGAATCTCGTCGA